>JAFAAN010000120.1 GCA_023426545.1 Pseudomonadota bacterium | reverse complement strand
GTCCAGGCGCGGCGCGAGGAGTCGTTGATGGAGCGGTGGACGCAAATCTACGCCCGCTTCAACGAGGTGCTCTCCGGCATCATCACCGTGAAGAGCTTCGCGATGGAGGAGCGGGAGAAGCAGCGCTTCCTGCACGGGGTGCAGGACGCCAACGCCATCGTCACGCGAGGCGTGGCCTTCGACTCGGCGGTGACGGCCGGCCAGAACACCACCGTGCTCGTCGCGCGGGTGGCCTCCATCTGCATGGGGGGGCTGCTGGTGATGAAGGGCCAGCTCACCGTCGGCACGCTGGTGGCCTTCCTGGGCTATATCGGCGGCCTCTTCGGTCCGGTGCAGGGACTCAGCGGTGTGTACAAGACGCTGAAGACGGCGTCGGTGGCCATCCGGCAGGTGTTCTCCATCCTCGATGCGCAGGACTCGCTGGGGGATGCCCCGGATGCCCATGAGGTGCCGGACATGCGCGGCGACGTGACGTTCGAGGACGTCCACTTCGCCTACCCTTCGGGGCCCGACCGGCCGCTCATCAACGGCATCACCCTGGACGTCCGTCAGGGAGAGACGGTGGCGCTGGTGGGGCCCAGCGGCGCGGGGAAGACGACGCTCATGAGCCTGCTCTGCCGCTTCTACGACCCCGACCGGGGCGTCGTGCGCGTCGACGGGAAGGACATCCGGACGCTCAAGCAGCTCTCGCTGCGGCGCCACATCGGCGTGGTGCTCCAGGACGCGCTGCTCTTCAACGAGAGTGTCCGCGCGAACATCGCCTATGGACGCCCCCACGCCACGGACGCGGAGGTCGAAGCCGCGGCCCGCGCGGCGCACGCGCACGACTTCATCCGCAGCCTTCCTCAGGGCTACGACACGCTGGTGGGGGAGCGCGGCAGCCGGTTGTCCGCCGGAGAGCGGCAGCGCGTCGCCATTGCCCGCTCGCTGCTGAAGGACCCGCCCATCCTCATCCTGGACGAGCCCACCAGTGCGCTCGACGCGGAGAGCGAGGCGCTGGTGCAGGAAGCGCTGGGCGAGCTGATGAAGGGCCGCACCACCTTTGCCATCGCGCACCGGCTCTCCACGGTGGTGAACGCCGACCGCATCCTGGTACTGAAGGACGGCCGCATCATCGAAGAGGGCACGCATACGGAGCTCGTGCGCCGGGACGGCTACTACGCGTCGCTCGTGCGAAAGCAGACGCGGGGGCTGCTCCCGGAGTTGCCCGCATCGCCGGTGCCGCCTTCGTCGGCGCCCGTGGCCGCGTGAGGGCCCGCCACCCTGGCGGCTCATGAGCGGCCGTAGGAGGGGCGCTCCCCCGGGCGCCGGCCCTGATGATGCCGGGGGGCGTGCGGGCGCCTGACCGGGATGAACGTCGGTAGCAGATGGCTAGCACCAACAGGTGCGGTGCCTACCTTCAACATGCATGGAGGTGGCGCTTCCCGATGGGGCGAGCGCATCCCCGTGACGAGCATCCAACGCCTGCGTGGGCCGGGGGGCACATGAAGCGGAGACAGGTTTTGATTACGGGGGGCGCGGGCTTCATCGGTTCGCATCTGGCGGATGCGCTGCTGGCGCGCGGACATCGCGTCAGGGCGTTGGATTCGCTGGTGCCCCAGGTCCACGGCGACGCCCGGCAGCGCCCGGCGTACCTGGCGCCCCAGGTCGAGCTCGTGGTGGGAGACGTCCGGGACCGGGACGCGGTCCGCCGGGCCATCAAGGGTGTCGACGCCGTGTACCACTTCGCTGCCGCGGTGGGCGTGGGCCAGAGCATGTACGAGGTGGCCCACTACACCTCGGTGAACAACCTGGGCACCTCCGTATTGCTGGAGGCGCTCATCGACCACCCCGTCGAGCGGCTGGTGGTGGCGTCCAGCATGAGCGTCTATGGCGAGGGCCTCTTGCGTGCTCCCGATGGGCGCGCCATCGCCAGTGGGCACCGGCCGCTGGAGCAGCTCGCGGCGGGCAGGTGGGAGCTGGAGGGGCCTCGGGGAGAGGTGCTGGAGCCGGCGCCGACGCCGGAGTCCAAGCCGCCTGACCTCTCCTCGGTGTACGCGTTGTCCAAGTTCGACCAGGAGCGGCTGTGTCTCATCCTGGGCCGCGCGTATGGAATCCCCACCGTGGCGCTGCGCTTCTTCAACGTCTACGGCCCACGGCAGGCGCTCTCCAATCCCTATACCGGCGTGCTCGCCATCTTCGGCGCACGGCTCCTCAACGGGAGCCCGCCGCCCGTCTTCGAGGATGGATTGCAGCAGCGGGACTTCGTCAACGTGCGTGACGTGGCGCGGGCCTGTGTGCTGGCGCTGGAGGTGGAGGACGCGGCCTATCGGGTCATCAACGTGGGCAGCGGCCAGTCCATCACTGTCCGGGACGTGGCGCTGGCGCTCGCCGAGGTGATGGGGCGGCCCGACCTCCGCCCCGCGGTGACGGGTCGCTATCGCATGGGCGACATCCGCCACTGCTTCTCGGACATCTCCCTGGCGCGCGAGGTGCTGGGGTACGCACCCCAGGTCTCCTTCCATGACGGGCTCGCGGAGCTGGCGTCGTGGCTCGAAGACCAGGTGGCGATGGACCGCGTGGCCGAGGCGCGCGCGGAGCTCGAAGCACGGGGGCTGACGGTATGAGCGCGGCGGAACGGTGGACGGAGGAGGGCGGGCGGACGGTCATCTTGGGGGGCGCCGGCTTCATCGGCTCCAACCTGGCGGACCACTACTTGTCCGAGGGGCGGTCCGTGCGCGTCGTCGACAACCTGGCGCGGCCGGGCGTGGTGCACAACCTGCGCTGGCTCCAGGCGCGTCATGGCTCCCGGCTGGAGGTGATGATGGCGGACGTGCGCGACGCCTACGCGGTGAAGCAGGCCGTGCTCGGCGCCACGCAGGTCTTCCACTTCGCGGCCCAGGTGGCCGTCACGACCAGCCTGGAGACGCCCGTCACCGACTTCGAGGTCAACGCGGGCGGCACCTTGAACGTGCTGGAGGCGCTGCGGGCCATGGAGCATCCCGCCTCGCTCGTCTTCACCTCCACCAACAAGGTCTACGGCAACCTGTCCGGGCTGGAGCTGGTCCAGGGGCCCAGTCGCTACGAGCCTCGCGACGCGCGCCTTCGGAGCGAGGGCGTGGGTGAGGGCTGTCCGCTGGACTTCGAGAGCCCCTATGGCTGCTCCAAGGGGGCGGCGGACCAGTACGTGCTCGACTACGCGCGGGCGTACGGGCTCCGGACGGTGGTGTTCCGGATGAGCTGCATCTACGGCCCCCGCCAGTTCGGCACCGAGGACCAGGGCTGGGTCGCGCACTTCCTCCTGCGCGCGCTCGAAGGCCAGCCGCTCACGCTCTACGGGGATGGCAAGCAGGTGCGCGACATCCTCGACGTGAAGGACCTGGTGCGCGCGCTCGTGCTGGCGCAGCAGCACATCGGGCGGCTCAAGGGGCAGGCCTTCAACATCGGCGGTGGCCCCGGGCGGACGGTGAGCCTGCTGGAGTTGCTGGGGCTCATCACGCAGCGCACCGGCCTGCGGCCCGCGGTCGAGTTCGAGGGTTGGCGCACCGGAGACCAGCGCTACTACGTCTCCGACACCCGGAAGTTCCAGGCGGCCACGGGGTGGGCGCCCCAGGTGGACGTCCGCGAGGGCGTGGACCGCCTCCACGATTGGCTGAGGACACTGGTGCGGGAGCAGCCGGCGGGGGCCGGGCTGGGGGCGTCACGTGAAGCCCACGCTGGCTAGGGGGCGGCTCATCCGCCGGGTCCTGATGACCACCGACACCGTCGGGGGCGTGTGGACCTATGCGCTGGAGCTCTGCCGCGCCTTCGCCGAGGCGGAGGTCCAGGTGGAGCTGGCGACGATGGGCGAGCCGGTGACCGCGATGCAGGCCGAGGCGGCGCGGAGCGTCCCGGGGCTGCGCCTCCATGAGAGCACCTACCGGCTGGAGTGGATGGACGCGCCCTGGGAGGACGTTCGCGCCTCCGGTCGATGGCTCCTGTCACTGGAGGCGCGGCTCGCGCCCGACATCGTCCACCTCAACGGCTATGTCCATGGCGCGCTGCCCTGGCGGGCGCCGTCCGTCGTGGTGGCCCACTCGTGCGTCCTGTCCTGGTGGGAGGCGGTCCTGGGAGCGCCCGCGCCCGCGCGCTACGCGCGCTACCGGCGAGAGGTGCGGCGCGGGCTGCGCGCGGTGGACCGGGTGGTGGCGCCCAGCGCGGCGATGCTCGCGTCGCTCCAGCGGCATTACGGGCCGCTTCCGCCCACCTGCGTGATTCCGAACGCGCGCCGGCCGGAGGCCTTCACCGCGGCCCCCAAGGAGCGCTTCGTCCTCGCGGCGGGCCGGCTCTGGGACGAGGCGAAGAACCTGGCGGCGCTGGAGGCCGTGGCCCCCCGGCTGTCCTGTCCCGTGCGCGTCGCGGGGGAGACGCGGCACCCCGGGGGCGGAAGGGTCGTCCGCGCGAGGAACACCGAGCCGCTGGGCCAGCTCTCGCCGGAGGCGCTCGCCGCGTGGATGGGCCGCGCGGCCATCTATGCCCTGCCGGTGCGCTACGAGCCCTTCGGCCTGTCGGCGCTGGAGGCCGCGCTGTCGGGGTGCGCCCTGGTGCTGGGAGACATCCCCAGCCTGCGCGAGGTGTGGGCGGACGCCGCGGTGTTCGTACACCCGGACGACCTGGACGGGCTGGCCCGCGAGCTGAGCGCGCTCCTGGATGATGCGCCTCGCCGCAGAGGCATGGCCGTGAAGGCCCGGGCCCGCGCGCTGGCCCTGAGCCCTCGCCGCATGGCGGAGGACTACCTGCGGCTCTACACCACGCTCCTCGCGCGCCCGGTGCTGCCCGAGGCCGGCCTCGCGCTCGGCGTGCCTTGACGACGGGAGGGCTCGCGGGCATGCGCATCGTCTTCTTCTGTCACTCGCTCCTGTCGGACTGGAACCACGGCAACGCGCACTTCCTGCGCGGCGTGGTGACGGAGCTGGTGGAGCGGGGCCATGACGTCCGCGTCTTCGAGCCCGCGGACGCCTGGAGCCTGCACAACCTCCTGGCGGAGCCGGAGGGCCCCGCGGTGTTGGAGGAGGTTCGTCGCATCTATCCCCGGGTGCGCCCGGCGCGGTACGAGCTGGAGACGCTGGACCTGGACCGGGCCCTGGACGGCGCCCAGCTCGTCATCGTCCATGAGTGGAGCCCGCCAGCGCTCGTGCGCCGCCTGGGCGAGCGCCGCAAGGTGGGCGGCTCCTTCCGGCTGCTCTTCCACGACACGCACCACCGCGGGGTGAGCGCCCCGGAGGAGCTGGGCCGCTACGAGCTGACCCACTATGACGGCGTGCTGGCCTTCGGGGACATCCTCCGGCGGCTCTACCTGGAGCGGGGCTGGGCGCGGAGGGCGTGGACCTGGCACGAGGCCGCGGACACGCGCGTGTTCCACCCGAAGCCCGAGGCGGCTCCGGAGGATGACGTCGTCTGGATTGGCAACTGGGGCGACGACGAGCGCACCGCGGAGCTGCACGAGTTCCTGCTCGAACCGGCACACGCGCTGGGCTTGAGGGCGCGCGTCCACGGGGTGCGCTATCCGGACGCCGCGCGCGAGGCGCTGGCGCGAGCGGGGCTCACCTATGCCGGATGGCTGCCCAACCACCGGGTGCCGGAGGCGTTCGCGCGGGCGCGGGTGACGCTCCACGTGCCCCGGCGGCCCTACGCCACGTCGCTGCCCGGCATCCCCACCATCCGCCCCTTCGAGGCGCTCGCCTGCGGCATTCCCCTGGTGAGCGCGCCGTGGCGGGACGCGGAAGGTCTCTTCACGCCGGGGCGCGACTACCTGGTCGCGGACAGCGGCGCGCGGATGCGCGGCCACCTGCGGGCGTTGCTGGCGGACGCGGACTTACGCCGCGAACTCGCCGAGCACGGACGCCGGACGGTGCTCGCGCGCCATACGTGCGCACACCGCGTGGACGAGCTGCTGCGCATCCACGCGTCACTGGGGCCCCTTGCCGCGGAGGAGGGGGCCTTGCCACAGGGGAGGGTCACCGCATGAGCAGGGGACTTCGCATCGCTTTCTTCGGCTCCAGCCTCGTCTCCGCCTACTGGAATGGCGCGGCGACCTACTACCGGGGCCTCATCCGCGCGCTGCACGCGCGGGGGCACCAGGTGACCTTCTACGAGCCGGACGCCTTCGGGCGCCAGCAGCACCGGGACATGGAGGACCCGGACTGGGCGCGCGTGGTCGTCTACGCCGGGCAGGGCACGGAAGGCGTGGAGCGGTGTCTGGAGGAGGCACGTCGCGCCGACGTGGTGGTGAAGGCCAGCGGCGTGGGCGTGTTCGATGCCCTGCTGGAGGCCCGAGTGCTCGACCTGCGGCGCCCGGGCGCCCAGGTGGTGTTCTGGGACGTGGACGCGCCCGCGACGTTGGAGCGGCTGGAGCAGGACCCCGCCGACCCGCTCCGGGCGCTCGTCCCCCGGTATGACCACGTCTTCACCTACGGGGGCGGCGCGCCGGTGGTGTCCGCCTACCGGGCGCTGGGGGCCAGGCAGTGCGTCCCCATCTACAACGCGCTGGACCCCGCCACGCACCACCCCGCGCCGGTGGACGCCCGCTTCTCGGGGGACCTGGCCTTCCTCGGCAACCGGCTTCCGGACCGGGAGGCCCGGGTAGAGTCCTTCTTCCTCCAGGCCGCGGAGCGGCTGCCCGGTGCGCGCTTCCTGCTGGGAGGGAGTGGCTGGGACGCGCGGCCCTTGCCCCCCAACGTGACGAACCTGGGCCATGTCTATACGCACGAGCACAACGCGCTGAACTGCTCCGCCAGGGCGGTGCTCAACATCCACCGTGACAGCATGGCCCGCCTGGGCTTCTCGCCCGCCACGCGCGTCTTCGAGGCGGCCGGCGCCGGCGCGTGCCTCATCACCGACGCGTTCGAGGGCGTGGAGCTGTTCCTGGAGCCCGGGCGGGAGGTCCTCGTCGCGCGCTCCGGTGAGGACGTGGCCGAGCACGTGCGCCGGTTGACGGAGCCCGAGGCTCGGCGAATCGGACAGGCCGCGCTCCGGCGCGTGCTGGCCAAGCACACCTACAGGCACCGCGTCTCCCAGGTGGAGGCGGCGCTGGGCCTTCGCGCCGCACCCTCTACCCCGACGCAGGAGTGTGTCGCATGAAGGTCGTCATCCTCGGGCTGTCCATCACCTCGAGCTGGGGAAACGGCCACGCGACCACGTACCGGGGGCTGGTGCGCGGGCTGTCGCGGCGGGGGCATGACGTGCTGTTCCTGGAGCGCGACGTGCCCTGGTACGCGGCCAACCGGGACCTACCTCACCCGCCGCACGGACGCACCGAGCTGTACGCCCACCTGGACGACCTGGCCGAGCGCTTCACCGCGGACGTGCGCGGGGCGGAGCTGGTGGTGGTGGGCTCGTACGTGCCCCAGGGCGTGGAGGTGGGCGCGTGGGTGCAGCGGACCGCGCGTGGCATCACCGCCTTCTATGACATCGACACCCCGGTGACGCTGGCGCGGCTCGCTCGCGGCGACTGCGAGTACCTGCGGCCGGAGCTGGTGCCGGGCTACCGGCTCTACCTGTCCTTCACCGGGGGCCCCACGCTGGAGCGCATCGAGCGGGAGCTCGGCTCGCCGGCCGCGCGTCCGCTCTACTGCGCCTGCGATCCGGAGCTGCATGTCCCGGCTCAGTGCGAGCCGCGCTGGGAGCTGGGCTACCTGGGGACCTACAGCGAGGACCGGCAGCCGGTGCTGGAGCGGCTGATGCTGGACGCCGCGCGGGCCTGGCCGGAGGGGCGCTTCGCCGTCGCGGGGCCTCAGTACCCAGAGCAGCTCCGCTGGCCGGACAACGTCACCCGCGTGGAGCACCTGGCGCCCCCCGAGCACCCGGCCTTCTACAACGCCCAGCGCTTCACGCTGAACATCACCCGCGCGGACATGGTGCGGGCGGGCTACTCGCCCAGCGTGCGCCTGTTCGAGGCCGCGGCCTGTGGCGTGCCCGTCATCAGCGATGACTGGGCGGGGCTGGAGACCTTCTTCGAGCCAGGGCGGGAGCTGTTCGTCTCGCGCTCGGGAGAGGAGACGCTGCGCTACCTCCGGGAGGTCCCGGAGCGGGAGCGCCGGGCCATGGGCCAGCGGGCGCGGCAGCGCGTGCTGGCGGAGCACACGGCGGAGCATCGCGCGCGGACCCTGGAGGACTACGTCCTGAGCGCGGAGCGGGGACCCTAGCGGACGGAGGGACATCACCATGCGCATTGCCATCATCGGGACCGGATATGTCGGGCTCGTCGCGGGGACCTGCTTCGCGGAGTCGGGCCACGACGTCACCTGCGTGGACATGGACACGCGCAAGGTGCAGGCGCTTCAGCGCGGGGAGATTCCGCTGTACGAGCCCGGGCTGGAGGAGCTGGTGCGGCGGAACGTGGCCGCGCGGCGGCTGCACTTCACGGACGCCCTGCCCGAGGCGGTGTCACCCTCGCAGGCCGTCTTCATCGCGGTGGGGACGCCGCAGTCGGAGCGGGGCGGGGCGGACCTTCAACACGTGCTGTCGGCCGCCGAGCAGATTGGCCGGTCACTGCGGCGCTACACCGTCATCGTGAACAAGAGCACGGTGCCCGTCGGGACGTCGGACCAGGTCCGGGCCGTGGTGGCCCGCTGCACCGAGGTCGCCTTCGACGTCGTGTCCAACCCCGAGTTCCTCAAGGAAGGCGCCGCGCTCGACGACTTCCTCAAGCCGGACCGGGTCGTCATCGGCACGTCGTCAGAGCGGGCGCGAAAGCTGATGGCGGACCTGTACGCCCCCTTCGTGCGGACGGAGAACCCCATCCTCTTCATGGACCCCCACTCGGCGGAGCTCACCAAGTACGCGGCCAACGCGATGCTCGCCACCCGCATCTCGTTCATGAACGACATGGCGCTGCTGTGTGAGCGCGTGGGCGCCAACGTGGACATGGTGCGCAAGGGAATGGGGGCGGACCGCCGCATCGGCTATGCCTTTCTCTACCCGGGCATCGGGTACGGCGGCAGCTGCTTCCCCAAGGACGTGCGGGCGTTGATGTCCACCGCGCGCGACGTGGGCGTGGAGCTGGACCTGCTGCGGGCGGTGGAGAACACCAACTCCCGGCAGAAGCGCTGCCTGCTCACCAAGGCGCTGAAGCTCTACGGCTCGCTGGACAATCACACCTTCGCGGTGTGGGGACTGGCCTTCAAGCCGAAGACGGACGACATGCGCGAGGCGCCCTCGGTGGAGCTCATCGAAGGGCTGCTCGGAAAGGGCGCGCGGGTGCAGTGCCATGACCCGGTCGCCGGGGCCGTGGCGCGCGACTACTTCGGTGAGCGGGTGGCGTATGCGCCCACCTGCTACGAGGCCGCCGAGGGCGCGGACGGCGTCTTCCTGGTCACCGAGTGGAACGAGTTCCGCCGCCCCGACCTCAAGCGCCTCCGGAGCTTGATGCGCCGTCCCATCATCTTCGACGGCCGCAACGTGCTCGACCCGCGGCTCGCGCGGGACGAGGGCTTCACGTACATCGGCATCGGGCGTGATTGAGGGCGCAGGCTCCCGGACCGGGGGCCTGGGCTGGTGGCTCCAGGGCATTCATGGTGGTATCCGGCGCCCTGGCCGCGATGCACACCGACGCCCCGAACGCCGTATCCCCAGAGGTCTTCCGGACGCGGCGCGATGGGCTGCTCATCGCGCTGCTCCTCGTCTGGGGCCTCATGCAGCTCGCGCCGCACCTGGCGCACCCCGCCATCTTCATCTGGGAC
Source organism: Pseudomonadota bacterium (assembly GCA_023426545.1). Lineage (GTDB taxonomy): Bacteria > Myxococcota > Myxococcia > Myxococcales > Myxococcaceae > Myxococcus. The sequence continues at coordinate 109,044 of JAFAAN010000120.1, read as the reverse complement.
GAGGCGATGCATCAGGCCGCCACGCGCGGCACGCATGACACCTTCTTCACGCCGCACCTCTACAAGGACCCGCTCTATCCGGTCGACCTGCGCCACTGGTGGGCCGCGCACATCTGGTTGCACAAGCCCACCGGGCCCTTCTGGTTCGGGGCCCTGATGATGCACGTCGTGGGCGTCACGCCGCTGGCGTTGCGGCTCGCCTCGCTCCTGGGGCACCTGGCCGCGGCGGTGTCCCTCTACCTCCTCGCCAGGCGCCCCGCCGGCCGCGTCTGGGCCTCGCTGGGAGCCGCGGGGTTCCTCGCGATGCCCTTTGGCTGGCAGCTCGTCCAGGGACGCATCTTCGGGGATGTGACGGACTGCACATTGACGGGCTGCGTCTCCGTCGCGGTGGCCCTGCTGCTTCATGCCACGCGGGAGGACTCCTGGCGGTGGGGCATCGCCGCGGGCGCCGCCGTGGGCCTGGGCTTTCTCTGCAAGACGGGGCTCGCGCTGACGCCGCTGGGCATCGCGGTGACGCTGTGGGGACTGCGCCGGCTGCGCTTCTGTCCGGGGCCCCGCTTCGGCACGGTGGCCGCCATGGGGGCGACGGCCGCGGTGGTGGCGGCGCCCTGGAGCCTCTACTCCGCGTGGCGCTGGCCCGAGCTGCATGACCTGGAGGCGCGCGTCACTCGTGCGCACCTCTTCGCGGACCCGACGGTGGACGTGGGGCCATGGCACCGGCCCGTGGACGCGCTGCTCAACGAGATGAACACCCTGAGCTTCACGCCGCTTCCGGCCGTGGTGCCGCTGCTCGCCTTCGTGTGGCTGCTGGCGCGCGCCGTGCGGAAGCGGGAGCTGGAGGTGGTGGGGCTCGCGCTGTGGGTGGGCGCGACATGGCTCATCCTCTCGCTGAGCGTGGTCAAGGTGCCCGCCATCGCGTGGGGCGCGGTGCCTGCCGTCCTGGCCGGGCTGGCCATCGTGGGCTCGGACGTGAGACGTCATCCCGCGCTCGCGGCGGCCCTGGTGGCGGGCTTCTCCACCCCCTGGTTCGTCGAGCACCTGCCGCGGCTGGGGCGCGTGCGCACCGTGCTCCCGGCCTTCCTGGCTCAGACGCGGTCCATGCCGGGGCTCGCGGAGGGAGTGCTCCTCGCCGCCGTCGCGTCAGCGCTGGTGGTGGTGCTGTGGCGGGGCCTGCCGCGGCTGCGCGCATGGGGTGTCATCGCTCTGGGGGCGTTGGCCTCGGGCGTGTTGGCCTGGCACCTGGCCGTCACCTTTCCCGTGGCGCGCGCGCGGTACGTGGCGAGCCACATGGAAGACCTGTACCTCAGCTACTCCCGCGAGGTGGGGCAGGCGCTTGCCACGGCAACCCCGGAGCGGAGCGTGCTCTTCCTGGCTCAGGACTCGGACGTGCCTCACTCCATGGAGTACCTGAGCCTCATGTTCTGGAGCAATCGCATGGCGTATCGGCGGGCGCCGGACGAGCCCACGGCCCGCCGCCGCGGCTACCACCCCTATCTCGTCTCGCCGCTCGCGGAGCGCTACACCGCCGTCCCGGGGGTGGCACCCTCCGCAGCGCTACGGGCCTATGACCTGGATGCGCCCCGTACTGAGCCCACCCCATTGCCGGAGGGCGTCACGCCGCTCTCCTTCCGGGAAGGGGACATGGAGGTGCTCGGTGTCGCGGCGGGCCATGCTGGCGGTGGGCGTGACCAGTACGCCTTCTACGTTCGCGCGCATGGGGCGCTCCACCCCTTGCGGGTGCGTTTCCAGGGACCGGCTGGGAGCGTCGAGCGCATGCTGGTGCCCGGTGCCGCGAGGCGAATGGATGACGCGTTGCTGCGCGCGAGCTGGTTCATCGTGCCCATGTTGGGGCCACCGGCTTCCGGCGTGACGCACCTGGAGCTGGGCGCCAGCCGTCAGCGTGTCGCGCTTTCCCTCCCGGGTGCTTGACGCCGCGTCGCGGGACGCGGCGCTTCAACGCTTCGCCCCTGCGCTGATTGTCTCCGCCGAGGTCTCAGGGCCGTCAGCCGCCCTCATGGCTCGTGCGAGGCGGTGAGGGCATCACATCACCCGGCAGGGCCACCGCGTGTCGGGTGAAAGGGACTTCACCCGGCGGGCATCTGAAAGGCCAGTGGAAGCGTTTGTCCTGGTCACCTGGGTGAGCGGCGGTCGTGGGGCTGCCTTTTACCCACCCCGCGTTCCGCCAGGATTGCTTCCCCCGCGCCGGACAGGTCTCCACGAAGGGGTGAGATTTTCCCCATGACGCGCAGAAGGGCGTAACACCTACCTCCATTGGGGAATCCTTGTGTCGGGGGCTTGTCGCCTCGCTTGTGCCCACAGATGGCACAAACAGTGAAAACGCCGCGACCGAGCCTTGGTGGCTCCTGAACGAGGTAGACACAATGCGGATGCAGAAGAAGCGCGAGTGGGTCGCCGCTGTTTGTGCAGTGGTGATGGGGGGAAGCGGTGTCGCGAGCGCCCATGACCTGGTTTGCGAGAAGCGGGTGAATGGGGAGACGATGGCCGTCGCGGACTCCTATCCATTCACGGCGAACTACAGCTTCAAGGTCACGAACGTGCACCCGACGCTGCCGTCCATCTTGCTGACGGCGACGGATGACGTGCTGTCCAGCGAGGGGTTCACGTTCACGCCGCCTCCGCCGGTCAGCATCCCGGTCAACGGCTCGCTGACGTCGAACTTCGCGCTCCAGATTGGCAGCTACGACGAATGCCTGACCATCGCCGAAATGGATGGCGTGGCGGACTCGCGCATCGACAACGTATTCACCGTGACGTTCGACCTGGGCGCCTACATGTGTGGGGCGAGCCTGACCTGCGAGCGGGAGCAGCCACCTCCGGTGGAGTGCACCAATGCAACCCGGACGCTTGGCTTCTTCAAGAACCGCATCCTCACCGTCACGCAGTGCCTGGCGCTGGGCCCCATCAACCTGGGCGCCATCGGCACCATCTCCACGCTCCCCGCCGCCGAGGGCATCCTCTGGGGAAGCCCCGCCAAGTACCCGCAGGGTGGCACGCGCAGCCAGCTGGACCGGCTCCGCTTCCTCCTCGCGCGCCAGACGCTGGTGGGCATCTGCAACCAGCGCCTGTTCGGCGCGACGCCCGACCCGGCGTCGCTCCTCACGGACGCGGTCGCCGCGCTGAATACCACGCAGTGCGACGTCATCTCGCCGCTCATCAATGACGTGGATGCCTTCAACAACGGCTGTGACTCGTTCCCGCTGCCCGCGAACTTCGTGCCTGGTCCGTCCACGCCTCAGGCCGCCGAGGCGATCGCGGTCGACCCGACCTCCAACTCCGGCCAGAGCTGCTCGCCCTGAGCCGCCCCTCATGCAACTCCAACCCATTTCCCGAGATTCAAGGAAAGAAACGCCATGAAGAAGATCATGCTCTCGACATGTGTTTCCGCGGCCCTGGCCCTTGCCGCCTGTGGTGGGGAGAGCCCGCGCCTCAGCTCCATCCAGGATGACAACACGCCGCCCGTGGAGACGGCTGACGGACAGCGGTTCGAGCTGCGGCTCCGGGGCGCCGCGGTGGAGGGCTTCGACAAGCTGGAGCTCCCCATCGGCGCCGTCCGTGTCACCGCGAATGGGGCTCCGCTCAAGGTGGAGCTGGTGAATGAGCGGGTGGACCTGGCCGCCATCAACCACGCGCCCCTGGTCGCCTACTTCTACGTGCCGGAGGGGACGGAGCGCGTTCGGGTGATGCTCCAGCTCGAAGGACTCGGAGGATACGACCAGGCAGAGGGAAGTGGCCTCATCGATGCCACCGTCGCTCCGGTCAGCTTCGAGGCACCCGTGCACGAACTCGCGTTGCGCGGCCGTGCGGTGGTTCAGCTCGATGTGGCTCGCTCCCTCGTGGACATGGGAAGCCACCGCCTGCTGCTCCCCAATGGTGCCGTTGCCTACTGAGCCCGGTCTCCCTCCTCGAAGCCGCATCCGCCGAAGCCCGTCTGACTGTCAGCGTCTCATGCCACGGATGAAGTGGCATGAGACGCGACCGCGGGTCCTCCGTCGCCTTGCCTGTCCTCCCGTCAATGGAGGGCAGGGGGCGTCGCGGCGTTCGAGGCGATGGGGCGGCTGCCATCGGGCCTCGTGAGGTGAGCCCTGGACGAGGCCGCCCCTATGCCTGGATGGGCGTGTCAGGAGGGCGCAGCGCTCTCCAGCTCCGCCCGTGCGCGCTGATACACCTCCAGGTCCTTGTCGCTGAAGAGCACGACCGTCACGCGCTGGAGTGACGGCATCCGCCGAAGCGCGGCGAGAATCTCACGCAAGGCAATCCGGGAGGCTCGCTCGATGGGATAGCCATAAGCCCCCGTGGAGATGGAGGGGAAGGCAATGGTGCGCAGCCCGTGCTGCTCCATCAGGGCGAAGGCGCTCCGATAGCAGCCCGCGAGCAGTGACTCCTCGCCACTCCCGCCGCCCTGCCAAACGGGCCCCACCGCGTGGATGACGTGGGCCGCGGGCAGGTTGTGGCCGCCGGTGATGCGCGCCTGCCCAGGGGGGCAGCGGCCCAGCGTGCGGCACTCGGCCAGGAGCCCGGGCCCCGCCGCGCGGTGGATGGCCCCATCCACGCCTCCGCCTCCGCTCAACGAGGCGTTGGCTGCGTTCACAATCGCATCTGCCTGGATGCGCGTGATGTCCCCTTGCATCAGCTCCAGCCGCTCATCGCTCATGGTCCCCTCCGTCATCCAGGCACGCTCGGATGCGATGCGCTGGTATAGCCCCGGCGCGCGCCCGACGCGTGGGAGAATCCCCCCATCGCCCGGCGCAGCGAGCGGCTGCCGGGCGAGAGCCGGTCTATTCTGGCGCCCATGGCGAATCTCCTCAGGGACACATTGTTGGGGCAGCTCGACACGGCGTGGGCGCTCACGTGCTACCACTTGGATGGATTGACCACGGAGGAGTGCCTGCGGCGCCCGGGGCGTGCAGGCTTACACGTGCACCGCGGCGAGGATGGGCGCTGGCGCGCGGAGTGGCCCGAGCACGAGGGATACGACCTGGGCCCGGCGAGCATCGCGTGGCTGACGTGGCACCTGGGCTTCTGGTGGTCCATGGTTCAGAACCATTCTTTCGGGGACGCGACCCTGGCGCGCGAGCATGTGGACTGGCCGGGCACCGCCGATGAGGCGCGGGCCTGGATTTCGCGTCTCCACGCCGAGTGGCGCGCGGCGGTCGAGCGGCTCAGCGACGAGGACCTGCGTTCGACGGACCGAACCCGCTGGCCACTGCAAGGCAAGCCGTTTGGCGACATCGTGGCCTGGGTCAACCTCGAGCTGATGAAGAACGCGGCGGAAATCGGCTACGCGCGCTTCGTCCTGGCCGTAACGTCCACAGGCGGCACCGTCACATGATGCATGGAGCTGCGCCACCGTCTCCTGCGCGTGCGCGAGTCTGAAGCGGAGCCCCTGGCCAGGGCGAAGTGAGGGACGACCGTCGCGGCGGGTCCAGGTCAACCCATGGGCGCCGTGGACGGCCCCGCAGTGCGACGCGAATGTAATGAAACAGGCTGGTCGCACGGGGTGTGGCCAGTACTTATCAGACCCGGCCGTTAGTCATTGGAGCGCCGGTGAGGGGATTAAGCGCGTGTTACGGTTTTTCTGTGAATCGGCGTTTGTCTGGATGGCCGCTTCACGCCTTTCCCTTGACCGAGGTCTCCCATGCTTTCACTGCAGTTCATGCGTCGTTGGTCGACTGTGGGCGCGATGTCGTTGCTGGTCGGTTGCGGTTCGGAACTGCAGGAGCAGCAGGCCGAGGCGGTGAATCCGGCCACCATCGAGCAGGACATCATCGGTGGCACCAACACGACCATCAATGAGAACCCGTGGCAGGTGTCACTGCAGAGTGGCACCTTCCACTTCTGCGGTGGCTCCATCCTCAACGCGAACTGGATTCTCACCGCGGCACACTGCGTGGAGGATGGGCCGCCGAGCCGCATCCTGGCAGGAAGCACCGCGCGCAACGGTACGGGCCAGACGCGCACCGTCGCGCAGGTGGTCATCTATCCGGGCTATGTCGACCCGACCCTGGGCAAGGACGTGGCCCTGATGCGCCTGTCCTCGCCGCTGAACCTGGATGGGTCGACGGTCCAGTCCATCCCCATCGTCACGGTGGCGGACGCCGCGGCTGGCGCGACCAACGCGGGCGTGGTCGCTCGTGTCACCGGTTGGGGGACCACCTCCACCACGTCGTCGCCCGTCACGTTGCAGACGGTGGACGTCAACCTGATTACGAACGCGCAGGCGCAGAGCAGCTACCCCAACGAGACCATCACCCCGGACCAGCTCGCCGCCGCTGCCCCGGGCAAGGACGCCTGCCAGGGTGACAGTGGGGGGCCGCTCTCCGTCGTCCACAACGGCACCCGCAAGCTCGCGGGCGTCGTGAGCTGGGGCTACGGCTGCGCCGACGCTCGCTATCCGGGCATGTATGCGCGCGTGTCGCCGTTCGAGAGCTGGATCAACTCCTACATCAACGGCGCGCCGCCTCCGCCCGCCACCGTCCTGCTGGAGCAGACGAGCCTGTCTGGCACCAGCAGCTCGTGGAAGCACTACGCCATCACCGTGCCGAGCGGCGCCGCGTCGCTCACCGTGACGCAGTCGGGCGGCTCGGGTGACGCCGACCTCTACGTGCGGCAGGGCTCGCAGCCCACCACGTCCTCGTACAACTGCCGCCCCTACCTGAGCGGCAACAACGAGACCTGCATCATCTCGAATCCCGGCGCCGGGACCTGGTACGTCTCCGTGCGAGGCTACGCGTCCTACTCGGGCGTGTCCGTGAAGGCCACGGTGCCGTAGTCCTCGCGACGTCTGGGATGCTCGCGCAGCGGCGAGCATCCCAGACGGGGGCTTCACTCCACCCAGTGCTGCTCCGTGAGCATGCGGGAGCCCGTCACCGTGTCGATGAAGAAGGTGACGACGACGCCGGCCCAGGGGCCCTTGCTGTAGCGGATGGAGCAGCCCTTGAAAGTGCCGCCCGCCGTGCGCGCCTCGAGCTCGGCCAGGCCATCGGTGATGAGCTGCGCCGAGAGCGGGCCATTGCGCTCCGCGTAGCCGACCGAGCTTCGGACCTGCTCGAGGACCTCGGTGCCCGTGGCCAGGTTCGCGCGGGTCTGCCAGTCCCCGGGCGGGTAGAGGCCGGGGTCGATGCCGAAGCACGTCCCGTTATCGAGCTGGTCGCCGCCGTGGGAGCCCGCCAGGACCGCCTCCACGGTGAAGTTCTGGCTCAGCCGCGTCGTCCACAGGGACGGGGGCTGCGCGTTGATGGCGGCGACGAGCTCCGCCAGGGCGTAACCCTGGGTGGCGGCGTTGCGGAGGCTCCGCAGGCTCGCCGTGCCGATGCCGGACGTCTCGGAGATGGCCTGGACCGACGTGAAGGGACGGAGGTTGAGCAGGTTCGTCGCGCCCGTCCACGCATTGGGCAGGATGGCATACAGGGTGCTCGCGCCCACGGTGTTCACCAGGGAGACCACCGCCGCGGCGTCATCGGTGGAGAGCGCGAGCTGGTCCAGGATGCCCACGCAGGTGCTGGTGATGTAGCCCAGGGCGCGGGCGCCTCCTTCGATTTGCGTCAGGCGCACCGGACCGACGCCACGGACCGAGGCGACCTCCGCCAACGTCGTGAAGGGCGCCGTCGCGCGGTGGCCCACGAGGTTGTTGGCGACGTCGCTGGGTAGGTACGCGTCCAGCGTCGCGAAGGACTCCGTGTTCACGAAGGTGAGGATGCCCTGGCACTCGGGGGCCACGTCCACGTCCGTGGTGGTGAGCGGCGCATCCTGCCGCTCCAGGGGCTGGAGGGCCGGTTCGGATTCGGCGGGTCCACAGCCGACCAGCAGGCTCGCGGAGAGAAGGGCGGGAACGAGATGACGCATCGAGGACTCCTCTGTGGGGACTGCGAGGGACGCGCCTCCATACACCACTCGCGCGGCTCGCGGTTCATCCTTGGAATCGGTAGTAGGAGGTGTTTACGGGAAGGTCATTTTCGAGCGGAGCCACGCCGGAAATCGCCGAGGCATTCCCGCCTGCGCTTGTTGTGGCGCGTTACGCACCGTCAAAGGGCTTGACTCCCGCGGGACGGTCGTCTCAGGGCCCCACGTATCATCGCGGAGGCGGAGGCGACGCAACGCAACGGGGGGAGTGCTAGAAGCGCAGCCTCGCGGGAGGCGCATATGTCGAACAGGTCAGAAGACGTTGAACGATTCATGCGGGAGCTCGAGCACTCCCGGAAGGACGAGGTCGAGAGCCTCCGAGCGGCCATCCTGGAGGCGCACCCGGGCATCACCGAGCGCATCAAGTGGAACGCGCCGAGCTTCTGCTTCAAGGGGGATGACCGGGTGACATTCAAGCTGAAGCCCAAGGACTGCGTTCAGCTCATCTTCCACCGGGGGGCGAAGGCGAAGAGCACGCGTGGCTTCTCCTTCGAGGACCGCAGTGGTCTGCTGGAATGGGTGGCCGATGACCGCGCTGTCGTCACGCTGCTCGACCAGGAGGACGTGAAGGCGAAGCGGTCGGCGCTGAGCAAGGCCGTCGTGCAGTGGATGGAGGCGACCGCGCCGGAAGCGTAGGCGCGGCGCACCGGTCCTTCCGAGGTGTCGTGGGGATGCCCGGCGGAGCCTCAGGGGCTTCCGCTCGGGCAGGGCGCGACCGCCGGACGGGCTTACGAGGCTGGAGCAGCCGGGTCGTGGAGCTTGAGCACATACAAGAAGTCCTGTTCAGCGCGCCCACGCGCGAGGACGAGCCCATCCCGTAGGATGAGCGTCTCCTCCATCGCGTCGTGGAAGTGGACGAAGGGGGTGGGCTCCAGGCGCCGATGGAACGCGATGGGGTCTTCTCCCAGCGTCTCCCAGTAGTGCCGGCGCACCACGTCCTCGGGGACCGCGCAGCCCTCCAGCACCGCGCGGGGCGCACCCGTGGCAAGGTCGAAGATGCGCGTGCGCAGGTCGTTGGCTTGCGTGACGAGCACCTCGTCGTTCAGCGCCACCGGGAAGGCGGGGGCAGGGTGCCGGAAGTCGTGCACGAGCGCGCTTTTTCGCGTGTCGACCACGCGCACCCGCAGGTCCTGGGAGCTGGCCGCGACGAATGCGCCGTTCGCGGAGAGTCCCACGGCGATGATGGGGGCCTGCGCCAGATGGAGCACGCGTTGGGTGCCGGTGGAGAGGTCGAAGAGCACGACCTCTCCCGAGTGCCGGCCTACGGCGATGCAGGGGGCCTGGGACGCGGCCGCATACGCGAGGGCGGGGTGAACGGTCACCTGCGTATCGACGGTGGTCGTTCCGCTGCGCACGTCATGCAGCAACAAGCGGGAGTCGTGCTCGTAGCTGGACACCACGAAGGCGCCATCGGGCGTGAAATCCACCATGGCCACGGGGCTTCGTGCGCCGCGGAGTGCATGGAGCAGCGTGGCATCCGAGATGCGCCACACGTGCACCAGGCCTTCCTGGAGGGAGGCCGCCAGGAGCTGTCCATCGGGGGAGAACGCCATCGGCAGTGCGCTCGTGAAGATGCTCTGGGCCGCCGCTGCGCCCTTGAGCGGGGCCGTCAGGGTGTGTACGGGCTCGAGGGTCCTCGCATCGAGGAGCTGGACGCCCGGCCGGTAGGGGCGCTCACCGAGGTTCATGAGGGGGCACGCCAGCAGCGCGCCGTCGGGGCTGACCGTCCAGGGCGCCAGGGGGACTTCGCGGTAGTCATGTGGGACGTTGTTCGCGCGCCCGGCCGTGTCGACGTTCAGCGCCGCCTGCTTCCGCCGGGCGATGCCTCGTATGCCCTCGGCTTGTCCCCACAGGTGCTTCGTGCGGTCCTGCTCGGACAGCAGCGTCTGGGAGGGCTCGGCGTCCAGGTCTCCGACGAGCAGCCGTCCATCGGCGGCCGTCATGGCAAAGCGCTCGCCACCGGGGTGGAACGCCACGCTGCGCCCGTGCCCGTCGCTCAGATACGGGCGCGTCCGCAGCACGTCGCCGCTCGTGGCATCCAGCACCTCCACGCGGTTGAAGGAGAGTGCGCCCAGGCGTGAGCCGTCGAGCCAGGCGACGGACGAGAAGGCACCCTGTCCGCACACGCCAGGCACCCGGATCCAGCCTTGGGTCTCCACTCGCACGACGCCGTCCATGTCCGCCAGCGCGAGCCTGCCGCCATCCGGACTGAAGGCCACGGACCCGATGCTGGAGATGGTGGGGATGCGGGCCACCTGTGCGCCTGTCTCCAGGTCCCAGACGCGGGCCGTGCTGTCGGAGGCGCCCGTGGCCAGCCAGCGCCCCGACGGATGGAAGGCGACGCTCAGCACCGACTGCTTGTGGCCCTTGAGCACGCGCACCACCTCGCCGGTGGCCACGTCGAACAGCCGGACGAGCCAGCCCAGGTTCGCCACGGCGAGCCACTGCCCATCCGGACTGAAGGCCACCGACGTCACCTGCCCCTCCTGCCCGGTCATCGCGTGTACGAGGGCTCCCGTTTCGACATCCCAGATGCACGCATCGTGGTTGCGCGAGCCAGACGCCAGCATCTTCCCGTCCGGGCTCCATGCGACGCTGCGGACCTCGGTCGGGTGCCCGTCCATCGTTCGGATGCGCGCACCGGTGGCCACGTCCCAGACGTGGACGTTACGCGAGTCTTCCTTCGTCCCCGTGGCCAGCCGCGCGCCAGAGGGACAGTAGGCCGTGCTCAGCACGTGGGCGCCGTGCGCGAAGAACCGGTCGCTGCCCTCCAGGGCGCCTGGGAGTGGACGCAGGGACTCGACCCATGGCGCGCCGCCTCGGGCCTCCCATTGCTGGCGCCAGCGCTCCGCGAGCCGCCACACCTGGGACGTCGGGTCGCTCCAGGGGCCCTTGCTTTCAGGGACGAAGTGCTCCGCGGCATCGGGCGCGTCGAACCAGCGCAGCCGATTGTAGAGGCATTGGAAGAGTGCCTCGGGATGTGCTCGCAGGAACGCCACGTCGAGCGCGAGGGCACGGACGAGGACTCGCGGCGCCTTCTCGCTGTCGGGCGTCCGCGAATTCAACCGCTCCAGGGCGCCCATGAGTGCGTCCAAGCCCTGGTCCTTCAGAATGCGCTCGAGCGTGGGGAAGTCAGCGAGGGAGGCGAGGGTCAGGGAGTCTTGGGTCATTGGCTGAGCGTCGGTGGCAGGCAGGGGTCTGGGACGTCGTTCTACTCCGAGGCGATGGAGCGGCCCGCGGATTGGACAGCGGCGACGAGCGGCGGCCGGAGATGGGGCAACGCCATGCGGCCATGCTTCCAGTCCCCCGGAGGGAAGTGAGCCTTGGGATGCGAATCCAACCAGGGGGGAGGCATGCGCGAGGGGGCCGGTGGTTCGGGTGGATGGCGCGGCAGGTGACTCCTGTCCGGGGGCGTGGCAGTGTGGCGCGCCGCACCTTCGGGCTCAACCCGCGAGCGCAACATGACGACGGACGCAGGAGCGCCCTCTGGGGCAGCCCCCGTGCAGATCAACCGGGGGGACGTGTTCTGGATTGGCCCGGACGACTCCAGAGGGCCGGTCCCGAGCTATTCCCATCCCCATGTGGTGGTCCAGGACGACGTCTTCAATCACTCGCGAATCACCACCGTGGTGGTGTGTGCCCTGACGTCGAACCTGCACCGGGCGAGCGAGCCGGGAAATGTCCTGCTCGAAGGGGGGGAGGGGAACCTGCCCAGGCAGAGCGTCGTCGTCGTGTCGCAGGTCTCATCCGTGGAGAAGACACGCCTGGGGCCGCGCATCGGGACGCTGTCCGACGCGAGGGTGGAGCAGATCCTGGCGGGGCTGCGCTTCCAGCAGGTGTCGTTCTTCCGGCGATAGGCACGTCGGGGCGCCAGGTGTCCGTAGTGGTTTCAGGGGCTTGGAGATCGCTCGAAAAAATCGACCTCCGGAGTGAAGGGATTTCCTCCTCGCGCCTCTCAGTGGGCAAAAGGAGGAGACATGACCGCGAAGGGGTGCGACGAGTATCAGCTCGCGCTGGAGATGAGCCGTCACGGAGCGCTCGAAGCTCGGGAGGCGGAAGAGGCGGCGCGGCACGTGGAAGCGTGTCCGGAGTGTCAACGCGCCCAGGCGCTCGCGGCGGAGCTGGACCGTGCGCTGGGTGATGTTCCCGTCCAGACGCCCCGGTACGCCGAGGTCTCGAAGGCGCTGGCGAAGGACCGATTCTGGTTGACGTATGGGCACTGGGTCGCGCTCGCATCCTTCGTGGGCCAGGGGGCCTTCCTGGGGCGGCTCTTCGCGCCCGAAGCGCCGCTGCGGCTGTGGGCCATCGTCTCGGCGGTGGGCGTGCTCTTCGCGGTGGGGCTCGCCCTGACGCTGCGCCACCTCCGGCGCCAGGCCGTGGACGCGGCCAGCGTGGGCATCGAGGCCTGGATCGGGCATCGGCGGGCACGCATCGCCACGGAGCTCAAGGACCTGGGCACCCTCATGTGGCTCTTCCCAGCGATGTCGGTGGGAATGGTGGGCACCGCGTTCCTCGCGCGCCACAAAGGCACCGCGGGATTCGTCACCCTCCTCTTCGCCGCCACGGTGAACATCGCGCTGACGCTCTACCTCGCGCGGAAGCGTAGGCCGCAGCTGCTCCGCGAGCGCGCGGAACTCGAGGTGTCGCCGTGACGCCGCGCATGCCATTCGACGAGGGCGCTCTGCGCGCCGCCGCCATGTCTGGAGACGACGCCGCGCGGGAGGAGGTCATCCGCCGGCTGTACGAGGCACTCAGTGAGAAGCTGTACGTGCTGTGCTTTGGCATCACCCGGGACGCCAGTGATGCCCAGGACGCGGTTCAGGAGACGTTCCTCTCGATTCAACGTGCCCTGCCTCAGTTTCGAGGGGATGCGCAGTTGTCGACCTGGGCCTATCGAATCGCGGTGCGCGCGGCCGTTGCCGCGAGGACGCGTCGCATCCGACACAGCGGCGACGCGGTCGATGTCGAGGTGGCCGACCCCCGGGCGAGTGTCGAGGCGACGGTGGAGAGCCGGGAGCGGAAGCGCAGGCTCGACGCCGCGATGGGCGCGCTGTCGCTGGAGCACCGCACGGTCCTGTCGTTGTTCGCGGTGGAAGGGCTGACGCACGGTCAGATCGCCAACGTGCTCGGGATTCCCGAGGGCACCGTCTGGTCCCGTTTGCATCTGGCGCGCAAGCGGCTGGCGGCGGCACTCGACGCGACCGCGCCGTAGCGCGCGGCCTCTCTCATCCCCTGTGGTTTCACGCCGCGGCCCGGTGGCCGCGGAAAGGAGACGGTCATGTCCAATGTCTATCTGGAGCAGGCATCGCGAGGGCTGAATCAGCCGTGGCGATATGGGTTGACGGTGGTGCTGCTGGGACTCGCCGTCCTGCTATTCAACATTCCGTACTCCGTGCTCGTGTTCCTGGCGGCGCGGCACGCGGAGGGGACGGAGTTCCGTTTCGAGCCGGCAACCGGCGTGGTCGAGTCCATGCCATTCCCGCTGTTCGCGGCAGGGATGCTGTTGTTCGCGGTGTTGATCGCCACGCTGGCGTTCTGTGTCCGGTACTTGCACGGCCGGCCGTTCTCGAGCCTCCTGGGCCAGGATGGCGGCTTTCGCCTTGGCACCGCCGTGAAGGCGACTGCCGGCGCGTTCGCCGTTCTCACTGTGGCGACGGGTGTGAACGTGCTCATCGACCGGGGGGCCTTCCTCATGAACTTCGACGCCGTGCGCTTCGTGCCCGCCGTGCTGCTCGTGTTGGTCCTCGTTCCCATCCAGGCCGCCGCAGAGGAGTTGCTCTTTCGTGGCTGGCTGATGCAGGGCCTCTACCGGCTCATTCCCCGTCCCTGGGTTGCCGTCGCAGGGAGCAGCTTGCTGTTCTGGGGGGCGCATCTATCGAATCCCGACCCGGCGGGAGCGCCTTCGGGAGCGGCTGTCTACTACCTCGCGCTGGGATGCTTGTTGGCGTGGCTGACCCTCCGTACGGGAAGGCTCGAGGTGGCCATCGGCGTCCACGCCGGGGTGAACCTGTGTGCCTTCCTCGTCGCCGGTGCGAAGACGACGACGTTCCAACCCGTGAGTCTCTTCGTCGACGTTCGACCCGACCCGGTGCGTGACCTCGTGCTCGTGGCCGTGCTCGCGGGAAGCGCGTTCATGATGCTTCGCAGACGAAAGCGAGGCACCGGGCTCCGTGTACTGGAGGCACGGTAGCCCTCGGCCAGGGGGCATCGGGCAAAGGCAATCTTCCTCAGGGGACGCTAGTGTTTGTGGTTGGACTGCCGGATGACTCCGGCATATGCTGATGTCATGGCCTATCGTCTATCAATGCGGCTGGTCGCCCTTGCAGTGGCGGTCCTGGGGGGCACGGGGTGTAGTGAGTTCGACCCGGAGGATGCCCTGTCGATATCCCAGGGCATCTACGGCATGACGACCTATGTCGATGACGTCTGTCGGGGGGAATGTGAGGTCGAGCCGATATCGATGACCTTGCTCGTTCAGGCCCTCCCCGGGGAGACCGAAGTCGCTTCCGTGCAGTCGAATCGCGACGGCTTCTATCAGCTCTCATTGGAGCCTGGGCAGTATCGAATCTGCACGACGTTCGGTCGATGCACGGACTTCTCCGTGGCCTCGCAGGAAGTGGTGAGGCGCGATTACGAGATGTCGGTGGGACCGGGCTGGTCGGAGTAGCCCGGTTCCACGCCGTCCGTGGCGAATCGAGGGTCCGGCGCCCTGGGCCCGCCTCCGGAGGGGCAACTCTGGGGGGCTTTCGGGCGTGACCGGCTCCGGCCCCAGTGTCCCCATCCCAGCGATGTTCATTCCCCCTGCTTGTGTGGCGGCTGGGGGACACAGGCGCGGGCAGAGGGTTCGGGGCTGGTGACTCCCGACACCAGCTGGTGGCTGAGGTCATCGCGGGGCGTAAAGCGGGGCACCGCTGATGGACCGACGCTCTGGGGCCAAGTGGCGGATTTTCTTGGTGCGGAGGCTCCCGGTCGCCGTCGAGCGGCGGCCGCATGTGGTGGCATGTGTCCTGCTCTGGAGTTGGGGAAGTCGTGCAACGGCACCCCTGACGCCCCTCCAAGGCGTGCCCTCCACTCGGGAGTCCTCAATGACCATCTCGCTCCTCCATCGCTCGTGCTTCCCCATGTCCCCGCTGGGCACTTCGCCCATCAACGCGGTGTCCTCGCCAGCCCCGAGCGTGAAGGAGGCGGCGCCGCAGCCTCGGAGCGACGTGGGGCGGAAGCTCATGGCCGACACTTTCGAGCAGGCCCCGCGCCAGTCTGGTGTCGCATCGGTCAGCGCGGCGAGCGGCCGGGTCAGCGAAGCGGGCCCCGGCTTTGGCGCGCCATCCGCGGGGGCCCACTACAACGTCAGTGAGCCGTGGCTGAGCGTCAACAACGTGGGCTCTCCCTACAACAGCAACATGTTGCTCATCGAGCCGGAACAGAAGAGTCAATACAAGTACACGAACACGTTCACCAACAGCACGAACCAGCCGCAGACCATCACGCTCTGGAACAAGGTGGGCGAGAAGGGCGGCCCGAACGACGGGCAGAACTTCGACAAGAGCACGCCCAAGACCTTTACCTTGCAGCCAGGCCAGTCGCAGATGGTGGCGTTCGACAGCAACAGCAGCGTGGCGTGGTGCGCGTCAAAGGACGGCTCTGCGAAGCCGGGCGCGAACTCCGGGCAGACCTGGGGCGAAGCCACGTTCGGAAACGCCGCTACGGGCTGGAGTGGCTACAACACCAGTCAGATCAGCCCGGCCGGACACAACGGCAGCATGTCCATCACCAACGAGGCCACGGGCGTGACGGTGACGCAGGCCAACGCCTGGCAGACGCCCTCCGATGACCCCGCTGGGCGCGACGTGGGTGTCCCCGCCGGGCCAATGAACCTGCGCACCCTCCTGGGTTGAAGGCCGCAACCCGGGTGGAGGAAGGGCCTTCGAGGGCGACCGCGTCCCCAAGCATCTCTGGCTCTGCGCGAACGGCTCCACCCGGTTGCAGCGCCGCGCAGTGCCCGAGCCGAGCGACTCCGCCTCACTCGGCGAGGCTGCGCGTCAGGGCCGAGCGCTCGCTCCTTCAGACCGCAGCGCTTGCGCAAAAAACGCCAGGATTTCGTCCCGTGCCGCCACGGTGGGCTCCCCTGCGGCGTCAATGAGATGGGCTGTCACGACGCTGTGAGGGCACCCGACAACATCCGCGAAGAAGGGGGGAGGCGTCGGGTTCGCGGCGGAGGCGGGCAGCACTCTTGGAATGAAGCGATCGCCGAGTGCCGCCGCGTAGGCCTGGAACCGCTGGGCCGTGCAGAAGCGGTCCCCCTCGAACCGGTAGGCGAGAACCTTCAGGTTCTCGCGTTCGAGGCGTTCCCGCACCGCCGCGGCTTCGTCATCCGAAATCTGTATCGCTTCAGGCGCATTCAGGGGGAGCGATGGCTGGCACAGGACGGGCGCCAGCATCGCGTGTTCGAGCATCATGCTGAGCGCGAAGTTTCCCGTGAAGCACATGCCAATCGCGCCGACTCCCGGCCCCCCACACTCCTCATGCGCGAGACGCGCCAGGGCGCGCAGCCACTGTGTCACGGGGCTCGAGGCGTTGGCGGCAAACGCCCGGAACTCGGCGCTCACGCAGGCGCGTTGCATGACTTCGCGTCCCTCGGCCGCGCGGGGATAGGCCCCATCCCGGCCGAAGAGAGAAGGCATGTAGACGGTGAAACCCGCGTCGCGCACCCAGCGCGCGAAGCGAGCGACGTGGGGGCTGATGCCGGGCATCTCCGCCAGGACGATGACCGCGGGCCCGTGGCCTGCGACATAGACGGTCTTCTGCTGTTCGAGCAGGGTGATGTGGCGGCGCTGGAAATCATCGAGCGCGTCATCGGCCTCGGGGGCACTCGTCGTGGTCATGCTCTCCCCTCTGCGAATGGGTCGCGAGGTTGTTGATGCGCAACACCGGAGCGTCCCGGCGCTTCGCATGAGCCGACGATGGCCGAGCTGGCTGCCGGGGCCAAGTGGCAGAAACGACAACATCCGGTCTATTCTTGCCAGATGATCGCGCACCTGGTGTTCGATGGCGTCGCCGACGGCCCGCTGGGCGTGGCGTTGGAGGTGGTGAGCACCGCCGCACGACTCGTTCGCGCGGGACGTGCCGCCGCGCCAGCGACCGAGCGGGGCTTGCGCCAGTGCGTGGTGTCGGTGGACGGCAGGCCCGTTCGCACAGGTGCCGGACGCACGCTGTCCGTTGATGGGGCCTTGACGGCCCGTGGGCTTCGGCAGGGTGATGTGTTGGTGCTACCGGGGCTCGGCGCGGCGACGGAGTCCCAGGTCGCCGCGCTCCTCGCGCGGGCCGACATCGCGCGCGGCCTCGAGCTCCTTGGACGCCTCGCCCGGAAGCGCGTCGTCCTGGCGGCGTCATGCTCCGCGACGTTCCTGCTGGCGGCGTCCGGGGTGCTCGAAGGCCGGGAGGCGACGACCACCTGGTGGCTCAGCGCGGCATTCGGGCGCCGCTTCGCGGGGGTGTCGCTGCGCGCGGACAAGATGGTCGTCGACGCCGGGGAGGTGATTACCGCGGGTTCGGCGCTGGCCCATGCGGACCTGATGCTCGCCATCGTGGCGCGGACGGCGAGCCCGTCACTGGCGCACCTGGTGGCGAAGTATCTCGTGCTCGATGAACGGACATCGCAGGCGCGCTACATGGTGACGGAGCACCTGCGCAGCTCGGACCCGATGGTTCGGCAGCTCGAGGCTTTCGTGATGGCGAACCTCGAACGGCAAGTGTCGACTCGCGAGATGGCACGCGCTGCGGCGACGTCTCCGCGGACCCTCGCGAGGCGGGTCGAGGATGCGCTCGGCACGACGCCCCACCGCTTTGCCCAGCGCATCCGGATGTCACGGGCGGTGCACCTGCTCGAGACGACGGATGACTCCGTCGAGCGCATCGCCGCCCGGGTGGGCTACGCCGACGCAGCGGCGTTCCGCCGGGTCTTCCGCCGGGAAATCGGCGAGGCACCCCGCGCGAAGCGGTCGAGCGCCTTCCGGGCGCGCCCCGGACCATGACTTCATGGTTCGCTAAGTGATTCCACGTGAGAAAACTCGAGTCGCAGCAGCACCCAAGGTTTGCATTGTGCGCGGAAGTGTCAGACCGGCCTGATATTTGTAACCAATCTGGTTACGGCCGGGTTGATCTGAACCCCACTTGAGCTTGCTTGGTGATTTTAACTCGGAAATCTACGGAGGGTGGGTTTGCAAAGATCGCCTGTTTGCGTCTATCTTCTACAGGCAGAGACGGCGTCTCGTTCCATAGACAAACGCGCACGAAAGGCTCGCATCGGGCATGCTCAAGGAGGCTCGCGAAAACGGAACATCGGGAGGTATCCCCCTTGTCTACCGTTCCGAGGCTCTTGAGGCGCACCGGCGGAGCCGACAGTTCTCGACGGAATCCCGGTTCATTTCGGCCAGCACGGGAGCGAAGCTGTGGGCCGCTTCCCTGGCGAGCCTGGCCCTCGTGGTGTGGGTCGCGCGGACGCCCGTGCCCGCCTATGTCTCGGGTCGCGGGGTGGTGGTACTGGCCGAGCAGCTTCCTGGCATCGAGGGCAGCGGACTGGGGCTGGTGGCCTCCTTCCCGCCCGAGGCGCGTGAGCGGCTGGCGGCAGGTCAACGGCTCCGGATCGATATGGGAGCGCACGGCGCTCCCGTGGAAGCGCGGCTTACACGCATCGAACCCCAATTGCTGGAGCCCGAGGCGGCTGCGGCTCGATTCGGATGGAAGGAGGGGGCGCGGGGAGCCGCGGTGTATGCCGTCGCCGTATTCGCGCTCCCCGAGCCGCAGGCGCTTGCCGCAGGCGGAGTGGGGGCCACGTTTCGTGTCGAGGTCGAAGTGGGCCAGCAGCGCCTCTTCGAGTCGTTCTCTCCAGCCGAGCCATCTTCGAAGGGGTAGGCCGTGGCGGGAGATGGACCCATCCTTCACTCCGATACAAGGCGCTTCTGGCGGAAGCTCTTTCCGCAGCGGGTGCCGTTGGTGGTCCAGGCCACGGCCACCGACTGTGGCGCGGCGTGTCTGGCGAGCATCCTGGCCCACTTCGGCCGGTTCGTCTCGGTGGGGGAGTGCCGGGAACGGCTGGGGGTGAGCCGGGATGGCGTCCGGCCGCGGATGTTCGTGGACGCGGGACGGGAGCTGGGGCTCCAGGTCAAGGTCTTCTCCACCGACCTCCAGCACCTGGGGCAGGTGCGGCTGCCTGCCATCGCGCACTGGCGCTTCAACCACTTCGTCGTCGTCCTGCGCTCGACGCGCAAGGGCGTCGACATCTTCGACCCCGTCATTGGCCGCCGGCGCGTCTCGTCGCGGGAGTTCAGCGAGTCCTTCACGGGGGTGGTCCTGACCTTCGAGCCAGGGCCGGACTTCGTGCAGGGGGGGCGGCTGCCTTCCGCGTGGGGGACGTTCCTCCGCCCCTTGTTGAGCAACCCCGCCGTGAAGGGGTTGGCGCTCCAGATCCTCGCCGCGTCGTTGATTCTCCAGGTCCTCGGGCTGGCTGTCCCGCTGATGATCCGGGTGCTGGTCGATGACGTCCTGCCCCTGAACGGAGTCAGCCTGCTGGGCCTGCTCGGCCTGGGCATGATCGCTGTCACCTGCTCACAGACGGTGACGGGATACCTGCGCAGCCTGCTGCTGGTGTCCCTCAAGGGGCGCTTCGACGAGCAGCTCCTGCTCGGGATGCTGGGACACCTCCTGCGCCTGCCCTTCCGCTTCTTCATGCAGCGCACCAGTGGAGACCTGCTCGCGCGCATGGGCAGCGCGGGGATGGTCCGCGAGGTGCTGGCGAACCAGACGCTGACGACCGTGCTGGATGGGGCGCTGATGGTCTCCTATCTGGCCATCCTCTTCGTCAAGGCGCCGCTCTTCGGAGGGCTGACGCTGGGCCTGGGGCTGCTCCAGATGGTGGTGGTGCTCGCGACGGCGGGGCGCATGCGTGCGGCCTTGCAGCGGGGCATCTCCACCGAGGCCGAGTTCCAGAGCTTCACCATTCAAGCCTTCAAGGGCATTGCCATGGTGAAGGCCTCCGCGGCGGAGGAGCAGACGCTGCGCTACTGGTCGGCGCTGTTCCATCGTCAGCTCGATGCGTCGCTGTCCCGGGGCTACCTGTCCGCCTTCATCAGCGCGAGCCTGAGCGGGCTGCGCGCCTTCGCGCCGCTGCTGCTGTTGTGGGTGGGGGCGCGCCAGGTGCTCGACGGGCAGATGGCGCTGGGCACGATGCTCGCGCTCAACGCCATCGCCACCGCGGTCCTCATGCCCTTGGCCCAGCTGGTCACCACCGGCCAGCAGCTGCAGATGGCGGGCGCCCACCTGTCGCGCCTGTTGGACGTGCTGGAGGCGGAGCCGGAGCGCTCGCCCGCGGCGGGCCTCCCCGTCGAGCGTCTGACGGGCCACATCCGGCTGGAGAACGTGAGCTTCTCCTACAGCAAGGGCGGCGCGCCGGTGCTCTCGGACCTCTGCGTCAGCATCGAGCCCGGGCAGAAGGTGGCGGTGGTGGGCCGCAGCGGCTGCGGGAAGAGCACGCTGGGCAACCTCTTGCTGGGGCTGCTCGAGCCCACCGGCGGCCGCATCTTCTACGACGGCCGCCCGCTCGCGGAGTGGGACGTGCGGCAGGTGCGCGGCCAGTTCGGCGTGGTGATGCAGGACCCGCTGCTGTTCAGCGGCTCCATCCGGGAGAACGTGGCGCTCAACGCGCCGGGCATGACGTTGGAGGACGTGGAGCAGGCGCTGAGGCTGGCCGCGCTGGGCGATGAAGTCCAGCGCATGCCCATGCGCAGCGAGACCTGGGTGGGGGAGGGGGGCGCGGGGCTCTCCGGTGGGCAGCGGCAGCGGCTGGCATTGGCCCGGGCCCTGTCCACGCGCCCGGCGTTGCTCCTGCTCGATGAGGCCACGAGCCACCTGGACGCCGCCACGGAGGCCCAGGTGGACGCGAACCTGAGCGCGATGTCGTGCACGCGCATCGTCATCGCGCACCGGCTCAGCACGGTGCGCAGCGCGGACCTCATCCTGGTGCTGGATGGGGGGCGAATCACCGAGCGCGGTACGCACGACGCGCTGATGAAGCTCGACGGAATCTACGCGACGCTGATCCGCTCGCAGGAGGTGGAGGCCCCCTCCACGCTCCCAGGCGAGGTCCGGCGCGAAACAGATGTGACGCACGAGCCCCGGCGCATCGCCGGCGGGGCCGCGTCGTGAAGCTCCCTTCCTGGATGGTCCAGGCAAGGAGAACCGAGGAGTACTCACCATGATGAAGACGACCCAGGCGTGGAAGGATGAGGATTTCCGGATGTCGCTCACCAGCGAGGAGCGCGCCAAGCTTCCCGCGAACCCGGCCGGTATCGTTGAGCTGACCGACGAGGCGCTGGACAGCCTCATCTCCGGCGGCGCGGCCGAGGCCGACTCGTGCTGCTGGGACAGCTGCAAGCCCGCCAGCCCGGAGGAGCCCACCCGCGAGGTGTTCTTCTAATCGTCGCAGTCTGTTGTTGAGAGCACCCCTGTAGTCCCCGGCACGCGAACTGGGCTTTCCGTCCAGTTCGCTGCCACTCCTTCCAGGCACGCCGCCGAGGCCGCTCCATCATGCGCGAATCAATGGAAGTCAACCTCAACCTGGTGGACTCGCATCTGGACGCCAGACTCGCCTCGGCGGAGGTGCGAGAAGACATGCGGCGCATCGCGCGGACCTTGCCGCCGGTGCTGGGCTTCCAGTTCGAATCCCGCTTGGGTTCCGCGTCGCCCCGGGTGGACCTGCTGCCGCGCCTCCTCTTGTCGGATGGAAGCTGCGACGCCCTGCTGGGCCTGGGAGGTGCTGCGCCCACGCTGCCGCCCGACGTCTTGCAGCGCCCCGCCTGGAGGGCGCTCGTCGAGCTCTGCCGGGAATGGCGGCAGCCCGGAGGCGCGCTCCACGCGGGCGTCATGGACGTCTTCCTGGAGTACGACCTGGATGAGGCGGCGCCCCAGGTTCCAGACCCCTGCGTCTTCGTGGACTTCCATCGAGAGGTGCGCGACTCCAGGGCCCTGGCGCTGCGGGGCCTGGACTTGCTGCTGGGCCAGCGCATGGACGCTGGCGTCCGGCGGCGGCTCGAAGCCTGCTACGAGGCCGTGCCCGAGGGGGCCGGCGTGTACTCGGTGGGCGTCATGTTTCCCCGCGACAGCTCCAACATCCGGCTGTGCCTGTCGGGCGCGAGCCTCCCTCAGTGGCTGTCCTATCTGGAGCGCATCGGTTATCCCGCTCCCCTCTCGGAGATACCCGCGGCGCTCGAAACGTTGCTGCCGCTGGCGGACCGCATCTCGCTGGACATCGATGTGGGCTCGACGGTGGGGCCCAAGGTCGGCTTCGAGCTGGGCCTCGACAGCCCAATGGGACCGAGCCAGGCCCGCTGGGCCCTGCTGCTGGAGCGCCTGGTGGAAGGCGGCTTCGCCTTGCCGGGCAAGGTCGAAGCGGCGCAATCCTGGGTGGGCTACATGGCGCAGCGGCAGCATCCGCGTGAGGCATGGCCCCAGGGGCTCCGCGATGCCGCCCAGGCGTTGAATGGGCGGGGCCTCAGTCTCTTTCTCCGCCGTCTGAGCCACCTCAAGCTCGTCCATCAACCAGGGCAGCCCTTGGAGGCCAAGCTCTACCTTGAAACCATCCACCGCTGGCTGCGCCACGGCGACGGCCCACGACAAGGCTATGTGCTCGATGACAACGCGCCCTGCGGAGCCTGACACCCCGAACCTGGACGCATCGGAAGGCGTTCACTGGCACCGGGGGACGACGCTGGCGGAGCGCATCGCGCGGTGGGACGCGTCCTCCGTGGAGGCCGTCCCCGTGAGCGAGGCGGACAGCGCCCGCGCGGCGCGCCGGCTCGCGCGGTGGCGTGCCCGGGCTCCGCTGAGCCGTGATGAGGTCTTCGCCCGCCGGCTCGCGCTGGACGGCGCGAACGAGGCACAGCTCCTGCGGCTGCTGGCGGAGCCTCCGGAGGCGCTCGCGGCGCGTCACGGCGCCGCCCCGGAGTGGCAGACGCGGTGGATGCGTCTGCTCGCCCGTCCGGCGGAAGCGGCATCGACTCCGGACTCGGGACAGGCTTCCCCCTTCCTCAACCTGGTGCGGCCGCTCATCGCGGAGTCGAGGGCCCGTCTGGTCGCGTCGTTGACCCAGCTCACGCGCGAGTACCCGGAGGCGCCCTTCGCTCCCGAGAGCGCCGTGGACCTGTTCCTGCCGCAGCTCGAACGGCAGCTGCTGGTCCTGCTGTCCCGCACGCTGGTGCTCGAGCTGAACGTCGCGCGCGAGGAAGGGCGGCTCCAGGGAGAGAGCGCGGAGGCGCGCTATCAAGACTTCGGCGCGCAACTGCTTCGGCCAGAGGTGGCGCTCGCGCTGTTCGCGGAGTACCCCGTCCTGGCGCGGCGGCTGCTGCACAGCGCGGACATGTGGTGGGAGGCATCCCACGAGATGCTGGAGCGGTTGGCCCACGACCACCGGGACATCGAGGCGCGGCTGGCCCCGCCGGGAGGGTTGGATCTGCTGCGGGCCTGCAAGCTCGGGGTGGGCGATTCGCACCGAGGCGGACGCTCCGTGGCCATGCTCCGATTCGTGTCGGGAGCGACCGTCGTCTACAAGCCGCGCTCGCTGGCCGTGGACGTTCATTTCCATGAGCTCATCGACTGGCTCAACGCCCACGGCGCGACGCCCGCCTTCCGCGCGTTGAAGGCGTTGGACCGTGGCACATACGGGTGGATGGAGTTCGTGGAAGCGCGCCCCTGCGAAACGCGCGAGGAGCTGTCCCGCTTCTATTCGCGGCTGGGGGGCTGGCTGGCCCTGATGTACACGCTCGAGGCCACGGACATCCACTTCGAGAACATCATCGCGGTGGGGGAACACCCCTGTCTGGTGGACCTGGAGTCGCTCTTTCATCCGCGCTTCCTAGGCGAGGGGAACCGGGGCGCCATGGATGCGGCGGCGCGCGCCAAGGATGGCTCGGTGATGCGAATGGGGCTGTTGCCCCGGCGCGGCTGGGCGGACGAGGACTCGGACGGAATCGACTTCAGCGCGCTGGGCTCCACCTCGGGGCAGATGACGCCGAAAGCGGCGCAGCTCTGGGTGCAGACGGGGACGGATGAGATGCGGCTGACGCGTCAGCGGGTGGAGGTGGCCGCGAGCGCGAACCGTCCCACGCTGAACGGCGAGGAGGTCGGCGTCCTGGCCTTCAGCGGTGAGTTCCAGGACGGCTTCGCGCGGATGTACCGGCTGTTGATGCTGCACCGGGAAGCGCTGCTCGCCCCCGGAGGCCCCGTCGAGCGGTTCTCCAGCGACACGACGCGCGTCATCCTCCGGCCCACCTACCTCTACCACGTGCTGGACCGGGAGGGCTGCCACCCGGACCACTTGCGGGATGGCCTGGACCTGGACCGCTTCTTCGACCGGCTTTGGGGAACGGTGGACCAGGTGCCGTACACCGAGGCCCTCATCCCGTTCGAGCGGGAGGACCTCTGGCGCTCCGACATCCCCTTCTTCTCCTGCCGTCCTGGCTCGCGTGACGTGTGGACCAGCACCGGGCAGCGGCTGGAGTCATACTTCCCGCGCTCCGGGTTGGAGCTGGCGAGCGAGCGCCTCCAGCAACTGAGCGAGAAGGGCCTCACCGAGCAGCTCTGGTTCATCCGCGCCTCGTTCACCTCGTTGTCGGTGAGCGCGGGGGGCGGACGGATGCCGACCTACCGCCTGCCTCCCGAGTCTGGGCCGCTCCAGCGCGAGCGGCTGCTGGAGCGGGCGTCGGCGCTGGGGGACCGGCTGGCGGCGACGGCCTTCCGCGGCTCGGCGGATGATGCGGCGTGGCTGGGGCTCACGCCGGTGGGGGAGCGGTACTGGACGCTGTCTCCGCTGGACGTGGACCTGTACAGCGGCCTGTCCGGCATCATGCTCTTCCTCGCCTACCTGGGGCATGTCACCGGCGAGGCGCGGCACACCGCGCTCGCGCGGCAGGCACTGGCGACGGTCCTTCAGCGGACGCGCGGCGGCACCTTCTCACCCCGCCAGCTCGGGGCCACGGGCGACCTGGGCACCGTCCACGCCTTGTTGCACCTGGGCGCCCTCTGGGACGAGCCTGCCCTGTGGGACACTGCGGAGTCGCTGCTGGCTCCGGTGGAGGCGCGCATCGCCCAGGACACGCGCTTCGACGTGCTCTCGGGGGTCGCGGGACTCGGTACGCTCATGCTGGAGCTGCACGCCTACCGGGGTTCGTCCCGGGCCCTCGATGTGGCGCTCCTCTGCGGCGAGCGGCTGCTGGAGGGCGCGCAGCGCACGGAGCAGGGCCTGGGATGGGTGACGCCGCTGGGGCCAAGGCCGCTGACGGGCTTCGCGCATGGCGTGGCGGGCATCGCCTGGTTCCTGCTGGCGCTCGGAGACCGGGCGCGGAGCGGGCGCTTCCGGGATGCGGCGCTGCGGGCGCTGGCCTACGAGCGCTCGGAATACTCACCGGAGCATCGCAACTGGAAGGACCTGCGTGCCGTGTCCGCCGAAGGCGGCTTCATGACCGCGCTGTGCCACGGCGCTCCGGGGATTGGCCTGGGGCGGGTGCTCAGCCTCCCGTACCTGGACACGCCCGAACTGCGCGAGGAGATTCGCATCGCGATGGAGACGACGCTGGCCCATGGGTTCGGTGGCAACCACTCGCTGTGCCATGGCGACCTCGGGAACCTGGAGGTGCTGACACTCGCGGCGGAAGCGCTCGCGGACGCCGAGCTGATGCGGCGGCGCGATGCGCTCACCCGCGCGGTGGTGGCCAGCCTCGACACGGTGGGGTTGCTGTGTGGCGTTCCCACGGGCGTCGAGACTCCGGGGCTCATGTCAGGGTTGTCGGGCATCGGGTATGCGTTGCTCCGGCTGGCGGAGCCGGAACGGGTGCCCTCGCTGTTTGCCTTCGAACCGCCGCGCCAGCCTTCCGCCGGGGCGGCGCTTTCTGCCTGCGCGCGGTGAGCCCATGCGGTTTCTCTTCTGTTCGCTCGACAACTACGGCTTCCTCTTCGCCTCCATGGGCATCGCCGATGCGCTGCGGCGGCGGGGGCACGACGTCTCCTTCGCCGCGGACCTCAAGCTGAGCCCGGTGTTGGCGCGCGCGGGCTTCGAGCGGCACCCCCGCGGCGAGCCGGACGGCGAGAGCTTCCTCGTGAAGTACTCGGGCCACCCGCTGGATACGATGCGGCAGGTCCGCCACGTCGAGCGGGCGCTGGAGCGCTTCCCCTCGGATGTCGTCGTCACCCAGCAGCTCGCGCTCGGGCCCTATCTCGCCGCTGAGCGGCACGGGCTGCCCGTGGCCACCGTGGGCATGGCGTCCTACCTGTGGCCCCGGAAGATGCCCCCGGGCGAGCCGTGGATGCGTGACTGGCTGGTCCAGCGCTACCGGGGATTCTACCTGGCGTATGACCTGGTCCGGGAGATGCTGGGCATGTCCCGTCACGTGCACGGCTTTGATGAGAGCCCCCTCATCGGCGACCTGTTCCTGCTGCGGAGCGTGCCCGAGCTGGAGGGAGACGCAGCTGACCTGCCCGCCCAGGTGCACTTCGTCGGAGACTGTCTCTGGGAGCCGCCGGGTGCGCCCGACGCGGAGCTGGAGGACTGGCTGAAGGCGGCGCGGGGCTCGGGGGAGCCGCTGCTGTACGTGCAGCCCGGGCGCGCCTTCGAGCAGGGCCCCTTCTGGGAGGCCCTGGTCCAGGGGCTCGGAGGGCAGCCCTTCCGGGTCGTGGCGGCGGTCGGGCGCATGGAGGTCAAGGTGGGGCAGGTGCCCCCCAACTTCTTCGTGCGGAACCACGTGCCCCAGTCCACCATCCTGCCCTGGGCGCACGCGGTCATCTCCAGCTCGACGACGACCTCCATCCTGGGCGCGCTGACCCATGGCCTTCCCTTGCTGATGATTCCCGGTGGTGGCGGCGCGGAGCAGTCGGACCTGACGCGTCGCTGCGTACGGGCTGGCGCGGGAGTGGAGCTGCGTTCCAGCGAGGCGGCGCCGGACGTCATCCGGTCGCGTGTGAAGCTGCTGCTGGAGGATGAGGCGTACCGCGCGGCCGCGGCGAGGCTCCAGGGCTTGTTCCAGCGGGCGGGGGGGCATGCGCGGGCCGCGGACTTGCTGGAAGCGCTGGGCGAACGGCGGGCCCTCGTGCCACGAGAACCCGCGCTCCAGGGATGAGGGGATGACGGGGATGGCGACCAGTGGCTTGCTGACGGACCTCCGTCATCTCGTCGAAGGGGAGGTGACGGCGGCGCCGGAGGTGCTGGAGCGCTATGCGCAGGACTTTGGCCGCATCATCCGGAAGTCTCCCGCTGTCGTGGTCCGACCACGAGACGCGAGCGACGTCGTGCGCGTCGTCCGCTACGCCCACTCGCGCGAGGTGCCCGTGTCCTCGCGTGGCATGGGGCACTCCCAGCGGGGCCAATCGCTCACGGACCAGGGCATCGTTCTGGACCTGCGGGTCCTGGGAGGAATCGATGCCATCGCACCGGAGGCGGAGGCGTTCGTCTGCCAGCCCGGCGCGCTCTGGAGCGAGGTTGTGGCGGCCTCGACGGCGCAGGGGCTCGCTCCCCCCGTGCTGACGGGCTACCCCTATGCCTCCGTGGGAGGCACGCACGCGGCCTGCGGCTGGGGGACCGCGTCCGGGCGCTACGGCGCGCAGATTGACAACTGCGACGCCTTGGAGGTGGTCACGGGCACGGGAGACCTCGTGCAGTGTGACCGGGAGCGGTCTCCAGACCTCTTCCTCCACGTGCTGGGCGGCATGGGCCAGTTCGGCATCATGACGCGAATCCGCCACAAGCTGCGCCGGTACCTTCCCCAGGTGCGGCGCTACGTCCTCGAATACGAGGACCTCGGTGCCTTCGTGGCGGACAACCGGAGCCTCGCGGAGCACCACCACGCCGACGCCATCGACAGCACGCTCCAGCAGAAGCCCGACGGCGCGGCGGTCCGATGGGGAGGCACCATTCAGGTCTGTGTGGAGACGGATGACCCAGGGGCGCTGGACGCGGCGAGGTGGCTGTCCGGCTTGCACTTCGACCGGCTGCGCGAGACGGTGGACGAGCCGACGTCGCGCTTCCTGGCGCAGGCGCACATCCCGGAGAAGTCCCCGTTGCCGGGGGAGTTCTTCCCGTGGATGGTGACGTTCCTGCCCTGGTCCCGCCTCCAGCCCTTCCTGGAGATGTGTTTCAGCCGGGTGCCCCCCGCGGCCCTGGGCGGGACACAGGGGCTCATCCACGTCTATCCCGCGCGCCGGAGCGTCACGCAGATGCCGATGCTCCAGGTGCCCGATGAGCCGATGATGGCGCTCCTCAGCATCTGCCCCACCGCGCGGGAGCCGGCGCTCCCCGTGGTGATGGCCCTGATGAGCAAGCTGAGTGATGCCTCCCTGGAAGTCGGCGGACGGCGCCACCTGGGAACCTGGGTCCACTTCGATCAGCCCCGGTGGCGGCTGCAGTTCGGTGAGGACTGGCCCCGCATCAACCAGGTGAAGCGCCGCTTCGACCCGAAGGGAATCCTCAACCCCGGCTTCATCGACTTCGACGCGTGAGCACCACCCGAAGCGCGTGGCTGAGAGCGGCTGGAGGGCTCGTTCAAGGCGTGCCATTCCGAAAAACGCTGGCCCGCATGTGATTCGAGTCGGCGGCGGCGTAGCCGCCTGGAGGGTGCGGCCATTGCCTCGGTTCCAAGCGGGCAATCCTGTCAGGTGAGCCCAGCGAATCGGCCGCCGTCCACGGGCACCGGGCTCCGTGCATCAATGGGGGGGCGGGAACGATTGCCGCTGGATGTCCCAGCGCGCCGAGGGGAGACACGGTGCTTCTCCTCGTTCTCCCGGGATGAGCTCCGTCTTCGCGGAGTCACCTGGGCCGCCCCCTGGGCACCCCACACGGCCCTGGGCGTGAGCGACTGTCCGTATTGGGTGATGGAGCCGCCCGTGGAGTCCATTCAGCGCTGCATGGTTTCATTCTATTTGAGATGCCCGACGCAGGCCGCCGCTCTGTGAGAGGAGCATCTCATGAATGAGAATCGACCAAGGTTTTTCAGAGCCATTCTGGCTGGAGTGTTCTCGCTTTCGCTGCTGGCTTGCTCAGGCGAAGAACTCCAGGAGTCGTGGGGCTTCGACCGCGACGAGTTCGAGATGCGCGCTCAACTGGACGCGCGCGAGATGGTCATCAATCACGAAGGCTTCCAGTCTCCGTCATGTGGTTTCATCCCATGCCCCGTGAGTGTTTCTGGCAATGTCCTGACGCTGACGGCCAGTTGCGGCACCTATTCTTCGCTGCTCATTCCTGATGGCTACACCCTGGATGGTGCCGGTCATGCCATCATCGCGATTGATGCCCCGGGAGGGCATTTTGTCGGTCCTGTCGTGCGCAACTGTGGCGCCAGCGCCTTCTACAGGAACCTGCGAATCATGACGGTGGGCCTGTCGAATACCTGTGACGCAGGGGATGACGCGCTCGCCGGCATCCGGTTCGACGATGCCTCGGGTTCCGTTCTCAATACGCAGATCTTCAATATCCGACAGGGCGATGGCACCAGCGGGTGCCAGGAAGGTGTTGGCATTGTCGTTCGAAATCAGGTGCCGCTGAGTCCGACGCGAATTGTCGCCATCGAGAACAACGTTCTGTTGGGATATCAGAAGGCCGGAATCATGACGGTTGGCAACGTTGCTGTGAGTATCACTGGCAACCGGGTGATGGGCGCGGGCCCCGTTGGGAATATCGCGCAGATAGGCATCCAGCTGGGGCTCGGCGCGACCGGTAGCGTCGTGGCGAATGACATCTCGGGGCATTCGTACACGGGCGCTGGTGTTGCCAACGGCATTCTGGTCTATGGGGGGGCGTTGTATGGCGGCCCGCTCTCCATGAACGTCTCCATCCGCGACAACTACCTCATCAACAACGACATCGGCGTCTACTTGTCCCAGGGAAATGCGGATGGGAGCCCTCCCGGCGTCCGGACGAATATCGAGGTCATCGAGAACATCATCGAGAATGGGGCCGTCACGAACGGATACGTCTACCAGGCTGGCATCTCGGACCTGGGCACGGGGAACGTCATTCACTCCAATGAGATTACTGGCCTGGGCTACGACCCAGCGACGTTGCCCGGGTCCACGTTCGCCGTGGACGTGGTCGCGGGCCCCGCGGTGAGTCTGGCCTTTCTCACGCCACCTCAACAGGTGTCAGTGGGGGCCTGCTCCGGCCCTGTCGTCGTCCAGAGCCAGGATGTGAATGGCAACCTGTCCATTCCTCTCCTGACGAGCTTCAACATCACTCCGGTGGGGGATGCCGCGCCAGGCATCCAATTCTTCACCGACGCGAGCTGCGCCGGTCCTGCCGTGACGACGCTCGACCTGTCGAACCCGCAAGCCGCGAGCCGCTTCTACTTCCGGGCAGTCGCTCCAGGAAATGTCACCCTCATCGTCTGGAACTTCACGATGTTCCAGTTCCAGGCGGAGCAGGTCATCACCAGCCTGGCCGCGGGGGAGACCTCCGGGCTTCCGGTGACCCTGGCGCCGCTGCGCGCTGACGTTCAGCCGATGACCGTCACTCCGAGTGGGCTGGTGTGGGGGCCTTGAGCGGCTCCGAAGCCGGGCGACTTGTTCGCGCTCCGGGCAACTGCATCCAGTGACACCTCTGGGCCCTCTCCTCCGGTCTTCGAGCTACGACTCGAGGACGGAGGAGGGGGCCCAGCTCGTTTCATCCGGGCTGTCGTGGGGCCGCATCGCCGGTCGCACGCAGGGGTTGCCTCCCGTCGTGCTCCACTCGGCCGCGAGGTAAAGCCGAGCGCGCTCGCTTGGTCCGGGCATCCGTGAGGTGGCGATGGGCCCGTCCGTGACGCGTCCGTGCGTCGCCTCGGACGGCGCGGCCTTGTGCGCTGGCGCTGCGCAGCGCTCTGCACACTGTGCATGGCGCTGCTGTCACGACCTGTGAGGAACCCAGGGCTGCGTCTGAGGCGGGCATGGCTGTGGCCGCCTCTGGCACATCCACTGCAACGCCCGTGCGCTCAACGTGACGGGCTCGGCAGTCGATTCGTGCCCGTTCGAGGAACCTCACCCAAGGGAGTCAACTGTGCCTCAGGTGTTCTACCGCGGCCTCATGCTCGCGCTGCTGTTGGGTCTCTCCGTGGCGTGCTCGAACCCCCGGCCCTCCGATGGAGGGGGCTACGGGCCCCCTCCAATCGATGAACCGGATGTCGTGGTTCCGGGCCCCCCCACGCATGTCGAGGCGTCGCCGCAGGTGCGTTCCGCGAGGGTCAGGTGGCGCGCACCGGCGTCGAATGGAGGCGCTGCCGTCATGAGGTACACGGTGACGGCGAGCCCGGGGGACATCACCGCCGTGGCGCAGTTCACCACCGAGGTGGAGGTGCCGGGGCTCGCCAACGGCACGAGCTACACGTTCACCGTGCGCGCCACGAATGTGGCCGGTGACGGGCCGGAGTCCGAAGCCTCATTGCCCGTGACGACGCCGGACGTACCGGGTGCCCCTCGAATCATCGAGGTCGTCCCTCGCAACTCGGAGATGGACGTGTTCTGGGAGCCACCGGCGTCCGAAGAAGACTACCGGGTTCATTCCTATTCCGTCGAGGTGCGCTCGGGCTCCTCCCAGCGCTCCGTTCTGGCCAGCTCCTCGAGCGTGGTCCTCAGGGGACTGTCTCCGAATACGGAGTACGAGGTCGTTGTGCGAGCCATGAATGGCGTGGGAATGGGGCCGCCCTCGCCGGCGTACGCGGCGCGAACGCGCTGCGACCGCATTGGTCTGGCAAGGCCCATCCAGGTCCCCATGGGCGCCGCGCTCAGGGGGCTGGCGGTGGGGGACTTCGACGCGGATGGGAAGGTGGACATCGCGGGAACGCGCATGGCGGAGAGGACTGTCGCCAGCTTCCTTGGAAGAGGGGATGCGACCTTCGTGCAGACGGGGGACTTCCAGGTAGGGGCTGACCCGGAGACGGTCATCACCGAGGACTTCAATGGCGATGGGACGCTGGACCTGGCGGTGCTCAACACCCGGAGTCAGACGGTGAGCGTGCTGCTCGGGCTCGGAGACGGCACCTTCGAGGCCACAAGCTCCACCCTCACCGGGGCGGGCCCCTGGGCGATGACGGCGGCGGACTTCGATGGGGATGGGAACCAGGACCTCTTCACCGTCAACACGAGCCTCTCGACCGGGGCATCGACGCTGAACTGGCTGAAAGGGAACGGCAGGGGCTTCTTCACCAGGAGCGACTTCTCGCTTCCGTTCGCCGCGCTCTCGGTCACCACGGCGGACTTCGACGGGGACGGCCATCTGGACGTGGCGCTCCCCGCCTCGCTTGGCTATGACTTCTATGTCTATCTGGGCGCCGGTGATGGCTCGTTCCGTTCGGGCTACAGGTATTCAGCCCTGAACTCTCCCAGACAGGTGGTCGCGGCGGACCTCAACAACGACGGCAAGCCGGACCTGCTGGTGACCACCAAGAGAGATACGTTCAACCCGCCCGCGGTGAGCGTGTATCTGGGGAAGGGCGACGGCACGTTCGAGCCCGCGAAGCGCCACGAAGTCGTGGGGGAGGTGGACGCGCTGGTCGTGGCCGACTTCAACGCGGACGGGCGGCTGGATGTCGCCGCGACGATGACGGCGGCGAACACCGTCAGTCTGTTTCCGGGCCTGGGAGACGGCTCGCTCTCGGAGAGGAATGACGTCGTCCTGGACGCAATGCCGCGCGGGCTCGTGGCCGGGAAGTTCAGCACCGGCGACAAGGTCTCGCTGATGGTGAGTCAGGAAGGCCGCGACTCCCTCACGCTGCTGACGGCGACCTGTCTCCCCTGACGCTCGCGGGTTCATGCGGCTCCGCGGCGCGCGAGAACCGTTTCCTTCAGGAACAAGGTCCTTCCGTCCCCTTCGCGTCCAGAACACTCGCACGCGCTCGAGCGTTCCCCGCCTTGCCTTCCTGGGGCGGGGGAGGCGTCCTGCGCGCCGCCAACCTCACTCAGGAGTGTTCCATGGTCCGTCTGGAAGACGCGCGTCGCATCATCGCCGCAGCCGAGAAGAAGGCCCAGGAGCTGGGGCAGCCCATGAACATCGCTGTCGCGGACGAAGGCGGCAATCTTGTCGCGCACGTGCGAATGGATGGGGCGTGGCTGGGCAGCATCGACATCTCCATCAAGAAGGCTTTCACTTCGCGCGCCTTCGATATCACCACGCAGGAACTGGCGAAGAACGCCCAGCCCGGTGGGCAGTTCTACGGCATCCACGCGTCCAACGGCGGAAGGGTGATGGTCTTCGCGGGCGGCATCCCGCTGAAGAGGAATGGCAAGGTCGTGGGGGCTGTCGGCGTCAGCGGAGGCTCTGGCGACCAGGACCATGCGGTCGCCACCGCGGGCGCGTCCGCCTTCTAGCTCCGAGCGGAGGTGACGAGAACGACAGGGGGCGGCGCGCCATGGGCATGCGCCCAGGCGGCCCTGGGCGCTTGGCCTCCACCACCGCGCGTCGGACGTCAGATGCGCTGGTCGGCGAGCGCGTGTGCACGCTCGCGCTCAATCACACTGCCGACACCGATGGTCACCATCCCCACGGACAGGGCGACGGCGACGCCCGCGGGGCCGCCCAGGGCGCCCGCGGCGGCGGCCGTCCCGAAGTAGCCAGCCAGGGCGCCACCTGCTTGCACCGCGCCGAGGGCGACCTGGTACGTGTCGTCCTTGGAGATGCCCTCCGCCACGGAGATGCCGCCGCTGATGACTCCCACGGCCGCGGCGAAGCGGCCCGACCACTCCGCGAACTTGATGGGATTGACACGGCCATTCAACGGGCCTGGCAGGCCCGATGGGGAGATGGTGGTGCCCGACCCCTTGGCAGCGAAGCGGATGTGCTTGGCGCCATCGAGCACGCCCGTTGCCCCTCCCAGGACGTCCCAGCCGGCTGTCACGAACTCCTGCGCTCCCTTGAAGCTGAGCAGGTTCTGCTCGTCGAGCGCCTTCTTGAAGTCCCCCACGCCGTTCACGATGTCATTGACGCCGGAGACCACCTGGAAGCCACCCACCATTCCCACCGAGAGGCGCTCGTTTCGGTTCAGGTTCAGCGAAAGCTCCTGCTTGAACGCGTCCTCGGGTTTCAAGCTGAAGAGCTTCGGATTGTCCGCCGGGTCCGGCTTGCCCTGCGCATTCGCCGCCCGCGTGTTGGCCTCCTTCGCCAGCCGATCCAGCGCATAGTCCGACGCATCGCCCGCGACGCCCATGCCCTCGCTCTCCGGTGCCTCCGGCGTGTCCTTCAGGGCCTGGGCGTGCAGCGCCGCCAGTTGGGTGAAGTGATTGAGCTCGCTCTGCAACCCGTTGACCGCGTAGGCCCCCAGGGCCGCCTGCGCGGGTGGCAAGTCCTGCTTGAGCTGGTTGGGGTCATCGAAGGACTTGCCGTTCACCGTCACGCGCTCAGGAGGGATGGACGCCTCGGCGGTTCCCTCGGGCCCCGTGAGCTTCGACTGAGCGTGGACGACCTGCGGCCCCTTGGGTGTCTGCGCCGTCGTCAGCGACTGCTCGTAGGTGCGCTTGGGCTTGCCGCCTCCTTCTTCCGTGCCGGCGGTGCGCTCGGTGACCTCCACCTCGCCCTTGGCATTGCGCGTTTCGGTGCGCTGGAAGTCCTTCACCCGGCGAATGCCCGTGACGTCTGTCTGGTCCGAGTGGCTGGCGGTGATGAGGCCCTGGTCGTTGTACGTCCGGGTGGTGGTGCCCTTGACGTCCACCAGCTCCACGTCTTCGCCCTTCTTGGCAGGCTTGGGGAGCCGTCCCTCGGTCGTCTCCGTGACAGTGTTGCCCTCCACCTTCTTGCGCGTCACGAGCGTGACATTGGGCTGTCCCTCGAAGAAGGTCTGGGTGTTCAGCTCTCCCTCGCCGGCCTTCTCGAGCACGTAACTGCGAGGCACGGCGTCGTCAGCCTGAACGGATTCTCTCCGAACCTTCTCCAACTCCTTCGCGCCAGCGGGACGGTCGGCTTTGGCCGGAGAGTCCACGGCCTTGGTCGACGTGCGCGTCAGCCGCAGCCGGTCCCCCTGCGAGTATGACGACGATTCGGTCACCATCGCCTTCGCGGGCTCACCCTTCTCGTCCTTCGCACCAGGGGGTGGAATGACGGTGGTGGTGACGTCCATCTTGTCGGAGGGCACGGTCTCCATGAACTCGTCAAACCTGCCGGTGACGTGGTCTCCCTTGTTGATTTGGGAGAAGGTCTTCTTCGTCTCCGTCAGCGACCCATCCGGCGCGCGTTGGGTGGTGGTCAGACTGGCGGAGGGGCCCCCCTGGAGCTTCGTCTCGGCGTACGAGGCGCCCTTGACCTTCCCCTCCGCGAGCGCTTCGAGCGACGGCGGCGCTGTGGCGGCATCCTGCTTCCAACGCGCGTCGATGGTGGTGCTCGGCCCCCCCGGCTCCTCGCTCTCGAAGATGGAGCGGCGCGCCTCGCCGGACGTGTCCACCTTCGTCGAGTCTACCTTGACCTTGTCGCCCTGGAACGACAGCTCGAGCCGCTCGGCCACCTTGCCATCCTTGTCCTTGCGCACGAGGACCGCATGGTCCTTCGTCGCGCCGGGCTCGACGGTGAAGGGCGCCTTCGACTTGGGGTTCTTCGCGATGTCGTCCAGCGTCTGGCGGGCGGTGGCCCGCGTTTCCTCGTCCAGCAACTTCTGACGCGTGTTGAGCCCGTCGCGCTCGGCGGAGACGGAGCTCAGGGCCACCTCTGACTGGAGCTCCTGGTCCAGCTTGCTCGGCGTGGACTGGGTCTTGATGGCCGGGTCGAGGTTGGAGAGCGAGTCCGCGGCCTGATAGCGCTTCGCCGCGCGCAGCTGCTGGACCATTTCTCCACCCAGCTTCGCTACCGCCGGGTCCTTCGCGTTCTCCTTCAGGGAGCGGCCCGGCTCGCCCACGCCATCCAGGGACTTCGATTTCGAGGCCGACAACAGCTGTGCCGCCAACTCCTTGCGTGCCTCTGGCCCCGCCATGTCCGCGCCCTGGGCCAGCGACTTCAGGAGCTCCGGCTTCTTCGAGTGGTGCAGCGAGCTGTCATTCACCTGGGCATTGACGAAGGCATCGCGCTGGGGCTTCGTCTCCTTCCAGAGGGCGGCCCGGTAGGCCGGGTCCGGATTGAGCGCGAGTTGCTTGCGCAGCTCCTCGGCGCCAGCAACAGGGCCCTCGTTCGGGTGCTTCGCGTTCTTCACCGCGTCGTCAATGTGGCGCACGTCCGCGCGCGCCGCCTCCTCCGGAGTCACCGGAACGGACGTGCCGAGCAGCTTCTGCTGGTCCTTCTTGCTCAGGCTGCCCGCGTCATAGACGTCGCGGACCTCGTTGGCCTTGGGGAAGGGCTCGGGCTGGCCCGCTTGCTTCGCGCTGACATTGGCCATCTTCTGCGCGCTCAGCGCGGTGTCCGCTTTCTCAAGGGCCACGCGCCGGGAGGTCTCCGCCCGCTCGAGCGCGGCCCGCGCATCCTGGGAGGTCTCCGCGGCCCGGGCCGTGGCCCGGGAGACCCTGTCCTCCGCGTCCCTCACGCGCTCCTCAGATGGCGGTTGCCGCGCGCTGTCCGCGGGCCGCTGGGGCTGCTCACCCTTACGGGGGGAGACCGATTCGTGAGACTTGCGCACCTTCTCGAGCGCCTTCTCCGCTTCAGCCTTCTCCTTCTGGGCCTCCTTGTTCACCTGCTCGGCGTCCCGCGCCTTCTTGGCGTCCCGCTGGGCCTGTGTCTGGGCCTTGGCTGCTTCCCTGCGCGCCGTATCGGCGGTCTTCTTGGCGTCCGCCGCGCGCTTCTTCTGCTCCAGAGCGGCGGGGGGAGGGGCGGGCGGCGCAACCGGAGTGGGCGGGATGCGTGGCTTCTGCGTATCGACCTTCGGAGGAGGCATGTCGAACTCCAGGGGGACGCTTGTGATTGGGTTGCTTCGAAACGGACGAAGAGGGCATCCGAAGGACGCGGTGCCGGGCTACGCGCCCTTGTCGGCGGCGCTCCGCGACAGGTCGAGCTTCTGGGTGAAGACATCCATGGGCGCGGCCCGTTGCCCAACGGGACTCCGCGGCGCTTGACCCGGTCGGAATTCTTCCGCGAGGACACACGGCTGCGTGCCGGCTCCAGCCGTTCGACAAGGGACTTCGTCCGCTCCACGGGCAAGCCTGGGTTGGGCTGTTCGGGCCATCGATTCGTAAGAGGGAATGGGCGAACCTGTGTCCCAAAAATCTCCGGGCAGCCCGCACGGCCGCACGGGCGCTACGCGAGCCGTGCGCCTTGAGACCCTCATGACGTGGGGACCGAGGCTTGGGGCGGCGCAGCCATTCCCTTCAGTCAGCTACTCGACGAGCTTCACATAGCCTTCCCGACGCAGATTCCACGTCGTCCCCTCGGGACCGGGAGCTTCGTACTGCTCGAAGAGATCCGCGTAGGTACGGCCGGCGCCACCGTTGTTGGCCGACATGACGAGCCAGAGCAGTCCCGGCGGGAATCGGGTCACGGGAGTCAGCTCCGCGGGCAGCTCGAACGGCGTGAACGATGTGATGGAGCTTGGGGCCGTCACGAACCAGCTGAGGCTGGGATCTCTTCCTTTATGGCGCAGATACGCACGCACGACCTGCGCGGCGGGATCCACGTTCCACGACAAGGAAAAGCCCTCGAGCGGAGCGAGGGCCGGGGCCTCCATCGTGCCGAGTGGAACCGAGGTGAGTTGAAGGGGACGCGGCATCGTCACCTCGGGAGTCGAGCCACCCTCCGTGTGGAGCGTTGCGCTTGCGGAGGTGAGCCCGGACTCTCCCTCTGAGCCCACGAGCACCATCGTGTGGAGCTCGATGAGGTCGAAGGGCGGGGTGAGCAGCATCGCGGGAAGCTGGAGCGGCGGAGTGCCGGTCGCCTCGCTCCTGAAGAGAAACCCGGAGCCGAAGTAGAAATCCATCGTGACGTAGGACTCCGTGCTGTAGGCCTCGAAGTTGTTCACGTTGACGGGCTGCTGCTGGACCTCCGCGTGCTCCAAGACGATCTCCACGCCGTCGAGCGTCTGCCCGGATGTGAAGGTGATGTCCTTCGTGATTCCGAAGCGACGTGTCGGATAGGCGTGCTCCATGGCAAGGAGATGCACAGGCGCGGCGACGCTGCCAGTAACGTCAATCTCGAACGTGCCATCCGCCGCTGCACGCACAGCGTTGCCTCTGACCCGCTTGTCGGCGCTCGCGACGAAGACGCTCAGGGAGCCGTTGGTCCTCCCGGTGACGCGTCCCTTCAGGGTGGCCTGCTTTCCGTATTCGGTGTCCTGCTGTGGGGATGGCTGGAGCCAGACCTCTGGCTGCTCCAGGGCGAGGTAGGTGTCGGCGAGAACATTCTCCTCACCAACGGCCAGTACGGTGACATCCTGTGGGCCCTGGATGGCGGGGTCCACGAAGCGCGCGATACCGTCCCGGCCGAGCGGCTGCCGGAACCGGCTCCCATCCCCCAGCAAGACGTGGATGCCGACGACCTGGCTCGGATCGCCGATGGACTCCCAGATTCGTGAGTGGACCGTCAGCGAGCCCCGGATGCCGTGCCCATCAGGTGGCGGCGTGCCGGGTTTGTCACCGCAGGCAATGAGGAACAGCACGATAAGCGAAGGCAGTCGACGCATGTGTTGGCTCCGGGACAGTGGTGGTTTTGGGGCGGACGAGACGGGCGTTGGTGCTCTCGCTCGTGAAGCAGCCGGTGTGCCACGAGGCGCCACGGCCGAGGCGGCGTGTCCTCTCCAGGGGTTATCGAAAGGTGTCGCCATCCTCCCACCACTCCGAGGGTGACACCGAGCCTTCGCGGTGCGTACGTGTTGATGCGGTGTGCAGGGAAGACACGCAAGGACACCGGGGCACCTTCGGCGCGGCCGTAGCACGGACATTGCCAGACGGTGCATGGACGACTGAGCCAAGAAATCTCGCGGGGCGCCCTCCGCTGAAGTGAGCGGAGCCCGGACGGCGCGTGTCTCACGCTCCGGGAGGTTGCGCAGCGTTCGGAGCGGGAGCTCTTCGACACCACAGGCTGGTGCCGGGCCATGATGGCATGGCCCGGGACGGCGGCCATCCCGGCCCTCTTCGAGGCTTGCGATGCCCTGCTGGCGAGCCGGGGCGGGCATCGGCGCTCCCTCGCCGGGAGACTGCCGGGCCCGTATCTGCGATGCCTGGGGGGCTGCCTGCCGGCTGGGCGTCTTCCACCTCGCCAGCAGGAATGCCGGCTTTCCCTCAGGAGTCGTAGAGAGACCCCGCGACATCTCATCGCCTGCCAGGAGAGCAGGCGTGAAACACCCGTTTTTCGGGTGGGTCATCGTGGCCGCCGCGAGGGCCGCACACTACCAAGCGTGCACTTCCCTGCACTTATCGAACGGGAACGAGCCCATGACTACAGCAGCCTATGGCTGAACTCCTCGCCATCATTAAGCTCCGGAGCTTTTCCTGGCATCGCGACAGGTTGCTGAACCCCATGAATATGCCCCCCTACAAGAACTCCCGCTTGGCCAAGACAACTGCGCAGGCTGGGGCCCCAACGACCCGTGCGACGACGGCGCATGAGGCGGAGCCGGGACGGCTGTCTCCGACTTCTCCGGGCCATGCCGACGTGCGCGCTGCCGTGGCAGAAGAGCAGATGAAGTTGCTCGTCGACAGCGTGAGGGATTACGCCATCTTCATGCTCGACCCCCAGGGGCGCGTGCAGACGTGGAATACCGGCGCCGAGCGAATCAAGGGCTACCGCGCCGAGGAGATCATCGGTCACCACGTCGCTCAATTCTACCTGCCGGAGGACCGTGCCAGCGGCAGGCCGGCGTGCCTGCTGGCCGAGGCCGAGCGGCTGGGCCGCGTCGAGGAGGAGAACTGGCGCGTGCGCAAGGATGGCACGCGTTTCTGGGCGGACGTGGTCATCTCGGCGGTGCGCGACGCCGATGGTGTCCTGCGAGGTTTCTCCAAGGTGACGCGCGACCTCACCGAGCGCAAGCTCGCTGAAGAAGAGCGGCTGCGGCTGGCGCAGGCCCAGGAGGCGATCCGGCTGCGCGACGAGTTCCTCTCTATTGCCTCACATGAGCTGAAGACTCCCATCACCGCCCTGCATCTGCATTTGCAGAGCATGCGCGGCAGGGCGCAGGACCCGAAGCTGGCTTCCAGCCTCGAACGGGCGACCCGAAGCACCGCCCGGCTCATCACCCTGGTGGAGACCCTGATGGACGTGGCGCGCCTCTCCACGGGACGGCTGGAGCTGAAGCGCGAGCCCCTGGACCTGACCCAGACGCTGAGCGAGCTCCTGGAGCGGCATCAGGCCGCCGCCGCGAACGCGGGCTGCGCGGTGTCCGCGCGCATCGAGCCGGGCGTGACGGGGACCTGGGATCCGCTGCGGGTGGAGCAGAGCATCACGAATCTGCTGTCCAATGCCTTCAAGTATGCGGCCGGCACACCCGTGGGGGTCGTCCTGTCGACGGAGGGGGCAGACGCGGTGCTCGAAGTCACGGACGGGGGACCTGGGATTCCGCCGGAGTCGCTTTCGCGCATCTTCGAGCGGTTCGAGCGTGCCAATCCCAGCGACCATGTCGGAGGTCTCGGGATGGGGCTCTTCGTCACGCGCGAGCTCGTGGAGGCTCACGGGGGAAGGCTCAGCGTCCGCAACCTGCCGGAGGGCGGCGCGGCCTTCACCATTCGGCTGCCGCGTTAGCTCTGGGATGAGGCGCGGCATCGCTGGCCGCTTGACACGAGGATGCCGCCTCATTACGAAAAAGGGTGAAGCGAAACGTTTGCTAACGAGGTCGATGCGCAGAGGCCC
This sequence comes from Pseudomonadota bacterium, assembly GCA_023426545.1. Lineage (GTDB taxonomy): Bacteria > Myxococcota > Myxococcia > Myxococcales > Myxococcaceae > Myxococcus. The sequence goes on along the minus strand of JAFAAN010000120.1, from coordinate 68,381 downwards.
CAGCTCTTCATGAGGCCCCGCCCACCAGGCGGAAACCGGCTGTCCTGACAGCCGTAGGGACGTCTTGCGTCCCTTTCTCGCATCGAAAACCTCCAGGATTTCTCCGTGAACGTTTCGCGCAAGGAACTGCGCGTGCTGAACGTGCTGGCGCAGGGTGGTCGTATTCTGAAGCACAAGGATGAGAACGGGCGTCTGAGCCATGTGGCGTGCATCACGCCAGAGGGTTGGCAGCTCTCGCTCTGTACGCTGGAGCTCTTCCATCAGCTGCGAAGGCGCAAGCTCATCTCCTCGGTGAATGGGGGCCCCTACCTCATCACGAAGCTGGGGTTGCATGCGCTCTGCGGAAGCGGTGAGCCGCGGTAGCCGCTCCTCCTTCCTGGCGTGGGCACGAGAGGGGCGGGGCGAAGGCGGAGCGCCCCCTCGTGCGCTCGCGGTCCACGCGCCGCTGTGGCTGGCCCCGCCGTCAGCGGGTGCCCAGTCTGTGCGGGGCGGGGCCGGCGAGGGCGTCCGGGACCCAGGGGAGGGCTGATGCAGGGAAAGACATGCCGCGGCGGCGATGCCGTGCCCATCTCGGATGTTCGGGCGTCCGCCTATGTGGTTCCCACGGACGCTCCGGAGGCCGACGGCACCTTCGCGTGGGAGTCCACGACGCTCGTGGTGGTGGAGCTCACGGCCGGAGGCGAGCGGGGGCTGGGGTACACGTACACGGATGCATGTGCGGCGGCTCTCATCCAGCGCGCCCTCGCGGAGGCGCTGCGCGGTGAGGACGCGATGGACATCCCGGCGCGCATGGCTGCGCTCCTGCGCCGGGTGCGCAACCTCGGCCGCTCGGGGTTGGTGGCCATGGCGGTGTCGGCGGTGGACGCGGCGCTCTGGGATGTGAAGGCACGCCTGCTGAAGCTGCCCCTGGCGAAGCTGCTGGGCGCGCGGCGCGAGCGTGTGCCCGCCTATGGCAGCGGAGGCTTCACCTCCTACTCCATCGAGCGGCTCCAGGCGCAGCTCTCCGGTTGGGTGGAGCAGGGTTTCACTCGTGTGAAGATGAAGGTGGGTAGCCACCCGGAGGACGACCCCGCGCGCGTGCGGGCGGCGCGGCGGGCCATCGGCCCGGATGCCGAGCTCTTCGTGGACGGCAACGGCGCCTACACGGCGGCGCAAGCCCTGGCGCTGGCCGAGTCCTTCGCGGAGCAGCGCGTCTCGTGGTTCGAGGAGCCCGTCTCCAGCGATGACCTCGGGGGCTTGCGCCTGCTCCGGGGCCGGGTGCCTCCGGGCATGGCGGTGGCCGCGGGGGAGTATGGTGACGGCGGGCTCTACTTCCGCCACATGCTGGAGGCCGGCGCGGTGGACGTGCTGCAAGCGGACGTCACGCGCTGCCTGGGCGTCAGCGGCTTCCTCCAGGCGGACGCACTCTGTGATGCGTATGGCGTGCCCCTCTCCGGCCACTGCGCGCCCGCGCTCCACGCGCACGTGGCATGCGCGGCGCACCGGCTGGTGCACCTGGAGTACTTCCATGACCATGTGCGGCTGGAGCGGATGCTCTTCGACGGGGGCCCCGGGGTGGAGGAGGGAGCGCTGGTGCCGGACCTGTCGCGGCCGGGCCTGGGGCTGGCGCTGAAGCGCGTGGACGCCGAGCGCTACGCTGTGGGCTTGGCCGGCTAGGCTCTGGCCCGGCGTGCAGGCAGGGGCCCTGGCTCCCGCCGCCACTGGACTGGCGGCGCGGATGCGCAGCTTTTCGAGCTGGGGGCCACGTGTATCCAGCGCGAATCCACGACCACGCCATCATCGGGGACGGACACAGCGCTGCGCTCATCTCGCGCGCGGGGGCCGTGAACTGGCTGTGCTGGCCGCGCTTCGACGGTCCCTCGCTCTTCGCGGCCCTGCTGGACGCGGAGGCCGGTGGCGCCTTCCGCCTGGGGCCGGTAGGGCCCGCGCGGGTGACGCGGGGCTATCTACCGGACACCAACGTGCTTCAGACGCGCTTCGAGGCGGACGAAGGCGTGCTGGTGGTGACGGACCTGATGCCCATCCACGAGGGGCGTACGCCGTGGCTCATGCCCGAGCGCGAGCTCTTGCGCTGTGTGGTCTGTGAGCGTGGCGAGGTGAGGCTGGAGGTGCGCTACGAGCCTCGGCCCGACTACGGCCGCGCGCGGACCCTCGTGAAGGACGGTGGGACGCTGGGCTGGAGGTTGGAGCACGCGGGGTGGCTCTACGCGCTGCGCGCGGAGGTCCCGCTGCGGCCGGCTCCCGGCGGTGGGCTCCAGGGGCAGGTGACGCTGCGGGCGGGGCAGTGCGTTTGTTTTTCCCTCACGGCGACGGACGATGGGCCGGCGGTGCTTCCTCCCCTGGGGCGCTTCTCGTGGGCGCGGGTGGAGCACACGGTGGAGGCCTGGCGGAGCTGGGCGGCGAAGTGCCGCTACGCGGGGCCCCATCGCGCCGCGGTGGTGCGCAGCGCGCTGGCGCTGAAGCTGCTCACCTTCGCGCCCTCGGGGGCGGTGGTGGCCGCGGCCACCACATCGCTCCCGGAGGTGCTCGGAGGCCAGGACAACTGGGACTACCGTTTCTGCTGGGTGCGCGATGCCGCCTTCACCGCGCGGGCCTTCTACGGGTTGGGATACGAGGCCGAGGCCGAGGCGTTCGTCTCCTGGCTTCTGCGGGCCAGCTGGCTGACGCAGCCGCGCTTGGGGGTCTTCTACGACGTCTACGGACGATTCCGCACGGGCGAGGAGGTGCTGCCCCACCTCGGCGGCTACGCGGGCTCTCGGCCGGTACGGGTGGGCAACGCGGCGGCCACGCAGCTGCAACTGGACTCCTATGGGGAGGCCATCGATGCGATGGCGCAGCTCGCCCGGCGCAGCAGGCGCCTGGACCGGGATGAGCTGAGGATGATGGTGCGCCTGGGTGGGTACGTCGCGAGCATGTGGGAGGCACCGGATGAGGGCATCTGGGAGCCGCGCTCGGGGCGCAGGGCACACACCTTCTCTCAGCTGTCATGCTGGATGGCGTTGGACCGGCTGCTGAGGCTGCAAGAGCTCGGGGTGTTCCGCGGTGTGACGGTGCCCGTGGAGCGCTTCCGCGCGGTTCGAGCGCGGATGTGGGAGACGCTCCATCAGCGTGCGTGGAACGAGCAGCTCCGCAGCTACGTGAGCACCCTGGGCGGGGACGAGGTGGACGCGGACCTGTTGCTCATGGCGTGGTACGACTTCGAGGACGCGAGCTCGGAGCGGATGCTCAGCACCCACCGGCGCATCCTGGAGCGGCTGGAGGCGCGGGACGGCCTGCTGTACCGGAATGAGGCCGACGTCCTCGAAGGGGAGGGCGCCTTCGGCATCTGCGGCTTCTGGCGTGTGGGTGTGCTGGCGCGGGGCGCGGGCGGCCTCGAGGAAGCGGAGGCTGCCTTCATGCAGCAGCTCGCCTATGCGAATGACGTGGGCCTCTACGCGGAGGAAATCTCTCCCAAGACGGGAGAGGGGCTGGGCAACTTTCCGCAGGCCCTCACGCACGTGGGCCTCATCTCCTCGGCCTTGGAGCTGGAGGCGGCGCGGGCCCGGCGCGAGGCACCTGGAGTGGAGGTCTGGAGGTGATTGGGCTGTTGCGCTGGGCCGTGTGGGGCTTCGCCAGCACGTTGGTGCTGACGGGGATGCTGGCGGGGAGCCAACAACTGCGGCTGACGCGGCTCAACCTGCCCTTCCTCCTGGGCGCGCTGGTGACGGCGGACCGGGACCGGGCAAAGCTGTACGGGCTCGGTCTGCACCTGCTGAGCGGCATGCTCTTCTCAGGGCTGTACGTGGCGGCCTTCGCCGCGTGGGGACAGGCCTCATGGTGGCTGGGCGGACTGGTGGGCGTGCTGCACGCGGGCTTCGTGCTGTTGGTGGTGCTGCCCGTGCTGCCGGCCCTGCATCCGAGGATGGCGAGCGAGTCGCAGGGGCCCACGGACGTGCGTCAGCTGGAGCCGCCAGGCTTGCTGGGCCTGAACTACGGCGCGCGCACGCCCGTGGTCACGCTGATCGCGCACGTCGTCTTCGGCGTTCTGCTCGGGGCCCTCTATCAGCTGTGAGGCGGGACGCCGGCGGCCAGAGCGTGGCGCGCCCCCCGCGTCAGGTGGGACGGCGTCCGTGCAGCCACAGGGCTCCAGCCAGCAACCCCACGCCCGCCACCGCCGTGCGCAGCCGCCAGCGGGTGGGAGGCCGACCCAGGCCGCTCGTCACCCAGCCTCGCTCCGGATACTCGCCAGCGGGCCCCGCCGCGCCATAGGCCTTTGCGAGGCGCAGCACCTGCGCTACGTGCAGCGCGCGCCGGTCCGTGTTCTGGGCAATCATCTCCCTGCAGCTGAATCCGTCGGCGATGACGAGCGCGTCCCGGGGCGTCTGGCGCACCTTCGGCAGCAGCGCACGCTCGCCCACCTTCTGGGAGACCTCGTACTTCGCTCCCGCCTCGAAGCCGAACGAGCCCGCCATGCCGCAGCAGCCCGTCTCCGGCACCGCGTAGTCCAGGCCCACCTTGTCGAGCAGCTTCTCCTCATCGCGCATCTTGAAGAGCGATTGATGGTGGCAATGCCCGTGTACCACCGCCTTCTTCTCCAGGCGCGGCGGCTGCCAGTCCTTCGCATACCGCCCGAGGAACTCGCTGAAGAGGAACGTCTGGCGGCGCAGCTGCCGCGCCAGGCTCCAGTCCGGAAAGAGGTTGCGCAGCTCGTCTCGGAACACCGATACGCAGCTGGGCTCCAGCCCCACCAGCGGCACCCCGGCTTCAATCTCCGGCCGCAGGCGCTCCACCATGCGCCGAAGCATCCACTTCGCCGTGGGCAACATCCCGAAGTCATAGAGCGGCCGGCCGCAGCACACCGCGCCCTGGGGGACCGCCACCTCGAAGCCCGCGTCCTCCAGCACCTCCAGCGCCGCGGCGGCCGTCTCGGGGAAGAAGTGGTTGTTGAAGGTGTCCGGCCACAGCAGCACCCGCTGCTGGCCCGTGTTGCGCGGCGACGGCCGCGTCCGTTGTACCCAGCGCTGGAAGGACTCCGGCGCGAAGCGAGGCATCTTCCGCCGCGTGGACATGCCGCCCAGGGTCTGCAGCAGCTTCCGGCTCGACGCGCGCTGGGTGAGGAGGTTCACCAGCGCTGGCGCCAGCATGGCCGCGCGGGCCCAGAGCATGATGAGGCCCATGGCGTAGGCGGGCCTCGGGCGCAGGCGGCCCCGGTGGTAGTGCGACAGGAACTCCGCCTTGTACGTCGCCAGGTCCACGTTCACCGGGCAGTCGCCTTTGCAGCCTTTACACGCCAGGCACAGGTCCAGCGACTCCTTCACGTTCGCATCGCGCCAGCCTTTTCGGATGACCTGCCCCTGAAGCATCTCGAAGAGCAGGTGCGCCCGGCCGCGAGTGGTGTGCCGCTCCTCCTTCGTCACCATGTAGCTGGGGCACATGGTGCCACCGCTCTCGCGCCGGCACTTGCCCACGCCCACGCAGCGCTCGGCGGCACGGTGGAGCAGGCCGTCATCATCCGGGTACTGGAAGTGCGTCTTCGGCTTCCAGGTCCGCTGGCGGTAGTCCCGCCCCAGGCGCAGCTCCTGGTCGAGAGGGTTCGGGTCCACCACCTTGCCCGGGTTCATCTTCCCCCGCGGGTCCCAGATGCGCTTGAACTCGCGGAAGGCGTGCGTCAGCTCCGGGCCGAACATCCGGGGCAGGAACTCGGCGCGCGACTGGCCGTCGCCATGCTCGCCCGACATGGAGCCGCCGTAGGAGAGGCACAGGTCCACCGCCTCGCCGATGAAGGCGCGGTAGTTCCGGATGCCCTGGGTGGAGACGAGGTCGAAGTCGATGCGCGTGTGCACGCACCCCTGCCCGAAGTGACCGTAGAGCGAGGCGTCATAGCCGTACTTGTCGTACAGCTTGCGCAGCGCGCGCAGGTATCCTCCCAGCTTCTCCGGGGGCACCGCCGAGTCCTCCCAGCCAGGCCATGTATCCGGCCGGCCGGGCACGCGCGCCGTCGCGCCCAGGCCCGACTCGCGAATCTTCCACACGTGTTCGACGTGCTCCGGCTCGCTGTACAGCCGCTGGTCCACCGGCGCCCCGGGGCCCCCGCGGACCTGGGCCATCAGCTCGTGCGCCCGCGCGATGGCTTCCTCATGGGTGTCCCCGCCAAGCTCCAGCATGAGGTAGGCCGACCCTCCTGGCAGGAGCGGGAGGAACTCCATGTGCGAGCTCTTGGGCTGGAGGGACTCCTGCTCGTTCGCGCGGCCCTTCACGACGACGTTTCGGATGAGCTCGTCATCCAGGCCCTCCAGGGCGAGCGGCTGGAAGCGCGCGGCCAGCTCCTGGGCGTGGTCTCCCGCGGTGTAGATGTCCGGGTAGCCGAGCAGCACCACCACCCGGTGCGGCGGGCTGTCGACGAGCCTCAGCTTCGCGGTGAGGAGGGTGACGCACGTCCCCTCGGTGCCCACCAGGGCGCGCGCCACGTCGAACCCCTGCTCGGGCAGCAGGGCGTCGAGGTTGTAGCCGGAGATGCGCCGGGGGATGTGGGGATAGCGGCGGCGGATTTCGTCCGCGTAGCGGTCGCTCAGGTCCCGGAGCCCCCGGTAGATGTCGCCGCGCCGGCCGCCCGCGCGAATGATGGCCCGGAGCTCTTCGTCGGAGGTAGGGCCCACCTTCAGACGCAGGCCGTCGTAGGTGAGCACGTCCAGCTCCTGGACGTTGTGGGAGACGGGCCCGGCCATCTGCGCGTGCGAGCCGCACGCGTTGTTTCCCAGCATGCCCCCCAGCGTGCAGTGATTGTGTGTGGAGGGGTCTGGGCCGAACGTGAGGTGGAACTGCTCGGCGCGGTCCCTCAAGTCGTCCAGCACGGTGCCAGGCAGCACGCGGGCGGACCTCGTCCCCGGGTCCAGCTCCAGCACTCCGCCCAGGTACTTCATCCAATCGATGACCACGGCGACGTTGCAGCACTGGCCCGCCAGGCTGGTGCCTCCGCCGCGTGACAGCAGCGGCGCGCCGTACTCCCGGCAGACGCGCACCGTCTGGATGACGTCGTCCAGGCTCCGGGGGATGACGACGCCGATGGGCACCTGCCGGTAGTTGGAGGCGTCCGTGGCGTAGAGCGCTCGGCTGCCGTCATCGAAGCGGACCTCTCCATGCACGGCTCGCCGCAGGTCCTCCTCCAGCCCCTTGAGGTCCACCGTCACGTCTCCACCCTGGCTGCCAGGCAGCGGGTGGGGGCCGGGCCGTCTGCGCGCAAGCCTCGACCAGGTGCGCTGGAGGGATTCCGCGGGCCGCATGTCAGGCTCCCTTCTGGCTCATCGCAGCCCCGGAGTGGGGCTCGCGGTGAACCTACGCACCCTGGCGCCGCGGAGGACATGCGGAGTGGGGCCGGAGCGCGAGTCCGCCCGCCCACTGCCGGGCGCATGGGGCGAGCGGCCCTTCTGGGGGGCGTACCGCGCGGGTTCCTCGTGCCCATCGTGCGTGCCCAGCTTGTGGGGCGAACTTTCGCACCGACACGGGGAACTTCGATGAGCGCGACCGTTGCTGACTACCTGCTGTATCGCCTCTCCCAGTGGGGCATTCGCCGCATCTATGGCTATCCGGGTGACGGCATCAACGGCATCATTGGTGCGCTGGGCCGCACCTCCGAGTTCCAGTTCGTCCAGGTCCGCCACGAGGAGATGGCCGCCTTCTCCGCGTGCGCCCACGCGAAGTTCACCGGCGAGGTCGGGGTGTGCCTCGCCACGTCCGGTCCGGGCGCCATCCACCTGCTCAACGGCCTCTACGACGCGAAGCTCGACCACCAGCCGGTGGTGGCCATCATCGGCCAGCAGGCCCGCGCGGCGCTGGGCGGCCACTACCAGCAGGAGGTGGATCTGCCCGTCCTCTTCAAGGACGTGGCCAGCGAGTACGTCACCATGGTGACGCAGGCCTCGGCCGTGCGGCACGCCATCGACCGGGCGGTGCGCATCGCGCAGTCCGAGCGCTCGGTGACGTGCGTCATCATCCCCAACGACGTGCAGGAGCTGGAGTACCAGCCGCCAGCGCGGAAGCACGGCACCGTCCACTCCAGCGTGGGATACAGCGCGCCTCGCGTCATCCCCCAGGAGAAGGACTTGCGCCGCGCCGCGGACGTGCTCAACGAGGGGAAGCGGGTGTCCATCCTCATCGGCGCGGGCGCCTTTGGGGCCGCGGACGAGGTGGTGGAGGTGGCGGACCTGCTGGGCGCGGGCGTGGCCAAGGCGCTGCTGGGCAAGGCCGCGCTGCCGGATGACCTCCCCTTCGTCACGGGCTCCATCGGCCTGCTGGGCACCAGGCCCTCGTGGGACATGATGATGAACTGCGACACGCTGCTGATGGTGGGCACGAGCTTCCCCTACGCGGAGTTCCTTCCCCCGGAAGGGCAGGCGCGCGGCGTCCAGGTGGACCTCGACGGGCGCATGGTCTCCATCCGCTATCCGATGGAGGTGGGGTTGATTGGCGACTCGAAGGAGACGCTGCGCGCGCTGATACCGTTGCTCCAGCGCAAGGCGGACCGGCGGTGGCGCGAGCAGTTGGAGAGGGGCATCCGCCAGTGGTGGAAGACGTCCGAGGCCCAGGCGATGAACGGGGCCAACCCCATCAACCCGCAGCGCATCTTCTGGGAGCTGTCGCCGAAGCTGCCGGATGGCGTCATCCTCACGGCCGACTCGGGCTCGGGGACGAACTGGTACGCGCGGGATGTGAAGGTGCGCAAGGGGATGATGGCGTCGCTGTCCGGCAACCTCGCCACCATGGGCTGCGGGATGCCGTATGCCATTGGCGCCAAGTTCGCGTTCCCGCATCGGCCCGTGCTGGCCATGGTGGGTGATGGCGCCATGCAGATGAACGGCAACGCGGAGCTCATCACCGTGGCGAAGTACTGGACGGAGTGGAAGGACCCGCGCTTCGTCGTCCTCGTCCTCAACAACCGGGACCTGAACCAGGTCACGTGGGAGCAGCGGGTGATGGCGGGGGACCCGAAGAATCCGGCCACGCAGACGCTGCCCGACTTCCCGTACGCGAGGTACGCCGAGTCCCTGGGCCTCCGGGGCATCCGCGTGGACCGGCCGGAGCAGATTGCGCGGGCGTGGGATGAAGCGTTCGCCGCGAACCGGCCGGTGGTCCTGGAGGCCTACGTGGACCCGGACGTGCCGCCCCTGCCGCCGCACATCACCTTCGAACAGGCGAAGCACTTCCTCGAGTCCCTGGCGGGTGGGGACGAGGACCTCGGCGGGGTGGTGAAGCAGTCTTTCAAGGGCATGGTGGACAAGCTCCTGCCCCACAAGGAGTGAATCGGCGGGGCGGGCGGGGCGGGGGCGGCCAGCCCCGCTCCGCTCCGGCCGGTGCCCTCGAACGGTGATTCAGTAATAGTCCTTCAGCGTGAGCGAGCGCTTGCGGCCGTCCTTCAAGGTGAGCACCACCGTCTGGCCGGCGGGGCGATACCGCCAGCCCGTGAAGTCGGGCCCGATGGCCTGGCCATCGATGGCGACGACTTCGTCGCCCACCTTCCAGCCCGCGGCGGCGGCGGGGCTCCCAGGGGCCACCAGCGTCACCACGAGCCGCCCCTCCGACGGGAGGGCAATCAGGCCGGACCGGTCCTTGCGGAACGGCTGCCGCAGCGCGCGGGCATCGGGGACCAGCATCAGGGTGTCGTTGGCATAGTCCGTTATCATCCGGAAGCGCGCGAGGACGGCGAGCCCCAGATTGCCCTGGAGCCGGTTCGAGGTGGAGATGCTGTTGCCCGCGTCGTCGAACACCGTGGGGACGTCCTTCAGCGTGATGCCCGCGAGCTCGATGCGCTTCAGCGTCGCCACGTCGCGCTCCCGTAGCCCCCCCACGGCCCCGGACAGCGTCTTGGAGCTGCGCCGGCCCGTGAGCAGCCCTGCCTGCTGCCAGTACGCGGGGAAGAGTGAGAGCGCTCCGCCATTGCCCACGTCGAACAGCACTGGAATGGCGGGCCGGCCCTCGATGGAGATGTGGACCGCGCGCTGTCCGCCCGCGGACTCGACCAGGGGGAGGCGCACGGCTCGCTGCGGTGGCTTGAAGCTCGCGGCTTCGTGGAAGGCGACGCGCCGGTTGGGGAAGTCCACGTCCACGACGAGCTGGTTGAAGGACTCCTTGCCCAGGATGACGGGGAGGGGATGCCCAATCTGCCGCGCGACTTCGGCCAGGTCGATGACGGCGACCGTCAGCCCCGTCAGCCGCAGGTCGCCCACGGTGATGTCCACGCCGCTGGCGAGCTGGGCCTGCGCGTGTCCGCCGCTGCCGACCGCCGTGAGCTGCCCCTGCGTCTTCAGCCCCAGCTCGCGTGCGTAGGCCGTGTCGACCACCGTCATCTCGGCGCCGCTGTCCAGCAGCACCTGCGTCGCGTGGCCATTCACCTGGGCCGGAATGTAGACGCGGTTCTCGTTGAAGAACTCGAAGGGGATGAAGCCGGTGCTGTGGCGGCCGTTCGCGAAGCTCACCTTGCGGAGGTCCTGGGGCCGCTCGAAGACCGCGGGCGGAATGGGCGCATTCAGCTCCAGCGTCTCCACCACCGTCCGCGAGTTGGAATCCGGGCTGTCGGTGAGCACCTCCTCCAGGAACGGCATGCGCACGCCGTCGACCTGCCGCCAGTCCCCCAGCCGCACGAAGCGGGTGACGTTGTCTTCGCGGATGCGCACGCCGTGGAGCGCCCCATTGGCGCCATCGAGGAACAGGTCATAGAGGTCCTCGTCGCCGAAGGTGACGCGCACCACCTTCCAGGTGCGGCCGTCGCGCGGCTCGTCAGGGAGCAGGACGCGCTTCGCGCCGGAAGCCCCTTGCAGCGCCGTCCCGAGCTCGAGCGCCACCCGGTGCCGCGCATCACGTGCGTCGGTGGGCGAGGCGTCCTCGACCTGACCGCTGGCGTTCAGCTTCCAGCCGCCCTCGGAGGTGATGGCAATCGACTCCCGCAACACCCCGTAGTCCGCATCCCAGCGGCCCCGTCCGTCCCGGTGGAGCCAGGACTCCATCGGGCCCTGGAGCCCGCTCATCTCGGTCTTTCCCCTGGCATGGACACTCTCCAGGCGTGTGAAGGCGTCCCCTCCACGCCACGCGAGGTGCCGCGCGAGGAGGGGCTGAAGTGCATCCGCCCTGGACCCGGTGGGGACGAGCACGAGGGCCAGCGCCATCAGGAGCGGAAAGAGGAGTCTCATGGGGTGTCTCCGCGGTGAGGGGATGAAGTGGGCTGCCCCACGAGGTGGCGCAGGCCGGGAGGGCTCGAGCCGATGAGGGAGAAGGACCGCGACAGCCGTGCGCGCGCGGAGGGTGGTGCGCTCAGCTGGACCTCCGCGGACAGTCCGCTGTGTTGCAGGCAGGAGAGATAGACGCTGTCGCTCCAGATGGCCTGCTTGACGCCGGTGCCATCCGGGGTGAGCAGCGCCACCAGGAACTCACGGGCATCCGCCACGAGCGTGAGCTGCGCGCCCGGCCAGCGCTCCCGCACGAAGTCCGCGTCGGATGAGCGCACGCAATCGAAGGGCAGCTTGGGTGTCTCGCCATAGACGAGCCCCGCGATGGACACGCGCCGGGCGCTCGCTTCGGTGAGCGCCGGAGCGAGGGCCGCGAAGGGGGGCGGGAAGAGGTCGAAGAGTAGCCGTTCGGTGGCGCCAGCAATCATCGCCCTGGCGCGCTCCATCAGCTGGGCCGTGCTCTTGAGGTGGTAGATGCGGTCGTCCTGCACCGGGGTGTGGAGCTTGCGCAGCGCGTCCGAGGCCTCGCGCCTGCGCGCCTCGAAGCGGCGCTGGAGCGCGCCGAGCACTTCGTCCGGAGGCACGGGCCGGAATGCGCGGGGCTCGCCTTCCTCGACGAGCACCGCCCCCTTGTGTTCGAGCGAGGCGAGCGCCTGGTAGATGCTCGGAGGCGCCTTCCCCAGCGTCTGCGCGAGCCGGTATCCAGTGGCGGGCGCTCCCTTGAGGAGCTCGCAGTACACCCGCGCTTCGACCTCGGTGAACCCGAGGGCCACGAGTACGTCATCCGCGTTCATGGAGCGGTGTTATTACTGGTTGGTAATAACGGTCAAGCGCGGCGTGGCTGCGAGTCGGCGCGGGAGGTGGCCATGGCTACGTCTGAATACATCGAGATGTTTCACCGCCTGGAGCGCCGCGAAGAGGGAGTGGCACCTGCGTAGGGGACGCGCCATGACGGCCTTGTCAGGTCTGGCCGCGCCCGCGAACTCGCCCCAGAGGGAACGGAGGGCTGCACCGATTTTTGCACTGGCAGCGCGCCTCACTATTGAAGGAGGAGTTTCCATGAGATGGACGCGCACGTTGACCATGGGTGTATTGGCGACGCTGGGGGGCTGTACCGAGAGCAAGGTGGAGAACGACCAGGACATCGTCCTGAGCGGGCGGCTCGTTGACGAGGCCGGCGCGCCGCTCCCGGATGCGCTCTTGAAGCTCTACCGCAGCGAGAACTCCGCGTGCGCGTTCGCGGCCTTCTCGTCGAGCTGGCGGTCGGTGAAGACTCGAGCCGACGGCACCTTCGAGCTCGACCTGCTGGGGGCGGACACCCGCAGCGGGAGCCTCGCGCGCTGCTTCATCGTCCGCTCGCCGTCGCGCGCCCAGGGAGGGAGCGTCTCGGCCTACTTCCTCATCCAGCAGTCGGAGATAACGCTGCCGGCCCTCCAGGAGTGGACCGGCGGGCTGACGGCCACCGAGGAGGCGCAGGGCGTGAGCGTGGGCTTCCGGCCCCTGTCCTCCACCCATGGCGCCGGGAACGATGCGCACATGCTGTCCATCGGCCCCTCCCGCGCCAAGGAGGCCTGGCAGGTGCTCCGGGCCTCTTCGCCGGTCCGCCTGAGCGACTACGTCGTCGAGGACGCCACGGACCTCAAGGCCTCCATCCACGTGCTGCGCGAGGCGCGGCCGGGGGACGTGTCGGTCGACTTCTCCTACACCAGCGATGAGGTTGCCCTGCCTCGCCGCGGCCTCGTCCCGGCGAGCCGCGGCGCGGCGTGCACCTACGTGAACGCCGAGCCGCCCTGTCGCATCACCAACGGCGACCTCGGCGGGAGCGTGCTCTTCGGTACGGATGTCCAGGAGGTCGCCGTTCAGCTCTCGCGGCCCGCGGTGCTCCGCAAGGCCGTGCTGCGCAACTTCGGGGTGGCGGGTACCATGGACGAGCTGGTGCTGGAGGGGAGCGCAGATGGGACCCAGTGGATGCCCCTGGCCAACCTGCTCGGCAACGACGGCGTGCAGTCCTTCATGGAGCTGGACTTGACGGGGACGACACCGGTGTCGCAGGTCCGCGTGAGGGCCACCCCCAGGGATTCGGCGGGACACCTGCGCTCGCTGGGACAGCTCTCCCTCTTCGAGTAGCGACACGCCCAGGAGGGGGCCGGGCCCGCGACGGCGGCATCCGGCTCCAGCACCCGCCCCCTGACACGCATGTCATTGGGCTACTCGCCGCCAGCGGTCGCCGCGCCTCGCAGGAGCAGGGCGGCGCGCTTGATGGCGGCTCGGATGCGGACGTAGGTCCCGCAGCGGCAGACGTTGTCGCTCATCGCGGCGTCGATGTCCGCATCGGAGGGGTGGCTGTTTCGCTTCAGGAGCGCGACCGCGGCCATGATTTGACCCGGTTGGCAGAAGCCGCACTGGGCCACGTCCTCCGTGAGCCAGGCCTGTTGCACCGGGTGCAAGCCTCGCGCGCCCAGGCCCTCGATGGTGGTCACCTCGCGGCCCGCCACGCCGCCAACCGGATGGATGCAGGGGCGGAACGCTTCACCATCCAGGTGGCTCGTGCAGGCGCCGCACACGCCCACGCCGCAGCCGTACTTGGGGCCCGTCACGCCGAGGACGTCGCGCAGCACCCACAACAGGGGCAGGTCCTCGGGCGACTCCACCGACACCGTCTGGCCATTGAGGGTGAACTGATGGGCCGGCATGGTCAGGCTCCCTCGTCGAGGATGGGGAAACGGGTGGGCATCGTGCCCCGGGCCCGGGCGATGGCGTTGGTCAGGGCCGCCGCGGCGCTGGGGTAGCCGAGCTCGCCCACGCCGCCCATGCGGTCATCTGACCGGACCAGGTGCACCTGGATGTCGGAAGGGACGTGCTTCATCCGCAGCCATCGGTAGTCCGCGAAGCTGCCCTCGCGCACCGCTCCCGCGTCGATGTGGATGCCCGCGGTCAAGGTGGTGGACATGGCATCCACGGCGGCGCCTTGCAATTGCGCCTCGATGCCCTTCGGATTGATGGGGAGGCCCACGTCCGCCGCGATGATGACGCGCAGCACGCGGGGCACCTCCCCGGTGACGTCCACCTCGACGAGGTGCGCGATGGCGCTGTTCCACTCCTCGAGGATGGCGACCCCCTGGGCGACGCCCGCGGGCAGCGCTCGGCCCCACTGGCCCACGGTGACGACCTTGTCCAGGACTGCCTTGAGCCGGTTGGAGGCGAGGCGGGAGCGCCTCAGCTCGACCGGGTCTCGCTGGAGCTCGCGCGCGAGCTGGTCGACGAAGACCTCGTTGGCCACGCCGACCTGGCTGGTGAACACCGAGCGGAACGAGCCGGTGGGAATGGGAATCGCGGCTTCGCGCAACTCATGGCTCACCAGCCCGAACCGGTACGGGCTGCGCTGGGTGAGCGCGAAGAACACGGTGCTGGTCACCTCGGGCAGCAGCTCCCCGGCCAGGGCGGTGATGGCGTCTCCGAAGCCATGGGGAAACTCGACGGTGGGGACGGCGGCCCGGTGGTTCCAGCCCAGAATCGTCCCGCCCAGGCCCAGGTAGGCGAGGATGCGGTGGTGGCTGGCGGGCCGGAAGTGCCCGTGGCGCATGTCGTCGTTGCGCGTCCACATCAGCTTCACTGGCCGCCCGATGGCGCGGGACACGAGCGCGGCCTCCACCGCGGCTTCGACGAAGAACCTGCGGCCGAAGCCACCTCCGGCACGGACCACGTTCACGCGGACCCGGTGGGGCGCCAGCTCCCAGCCGAGCGCCCGGGCGACCTCGCGCTGCGCGTACTTCGCGTCCTGCGCGCCGAGCCAGACCTCCGCCTGGTTGTCCCGCACATGCGCCACGCAGTCTTGTGTCTCCATGGGCGCGTGCGCGAGGTAGGGGAAATCGAAGCGGCCTTCGAGCGTCCGGGTCGTCAGCAGTGGCGGGAGGGGGCGGGGACCGATGGCCTCCCGCAGCCGGGCCCGGATGTCCACGTCGGACAACGCGCTGGCAGGGCCCGGCGCCCAGTCGATGCGCAGGGCGTCGCGCGCCGCGAAGGCATGCGCGAAGGTCTGGGCCACGACCGCCACGCCCGAGCCCAGCGGCACCACGCCCACCACGCCGGGCAGGGTCCGCGCGGTGGCAGCGTCGAAGGACTGGACGCGGCCTCGCAGCGTGGGCGGCCGTGCCACCACCGCGGGGAGCGCGTCGGGGATGTCGAGGTCCATGGCGTAGCGGGCCGCGCCGGTGACGATGTCCCGCGCGTCGATGCGCCCGGTGGGCTGGCCGACGAGGGTGTACTCCTCCACGGACTTGGGCAGCGGGGAGACGGCTGGCAGCAGCACGCGGGCGGCGGCTTCCGCCAGCTCGCCGTAGCCAACCCGGCGGCCATCTGGCGCGCGCACCTCGCCCTGCGCGGTGGTGAGGGAGAGCGCCAGCACCCGCCATCGCTGCGCGGCGGCGGTGACGAGCCGCGCCCTGGCGTCAGCGGCGGCCGCCCGCAGCGGGCCCGCGAGCAGGCGCATCGTCGATGACAGGCCGGTGAGCTGGATGAGCCAGCGTGCGTCCGCGCTGGCGCTGCGCACGTCGACGGCGTCGAGCGGCAGGTCCAGCTCCTCGGCGACGAGCATGGCCACCGCCGTGGTGATGCCCTGGCCCATCTCGGTGCGGGGAAGGGTGGCGACGACGCGCCCATCGGCCTGGATGGCGATGTAGATGCTCAGCGGTGTCGAGGACTCCTGCACGGGCGCCTGCGCCGCCTCGGCGTCTGGTGCGTCGAACCCCAGCCGCGCTGCGACCACCAGGGTGGGCGCAGCCACTACCCACGTGAGGAAGCGGCGCCGGTCCATCCCCGCGGGCGCTTCTGCCTCCGAATCGAGCGTGTCCGCCATGGACGAAGCGTCGCACATGCTGCGGGTGAACCCAATCCGTACTGTCGCATGTATTCAGCGGCGTACGAAAACAGCGTTCGTCAGTCTCCCATGGGGGGCTCGATGCACTGCCTCACGGGGTCTTGACGCCTCGCCCGAGCTGTCAGCCCGACTTCGCCGTCTTACTCGGGTGCTTGCGCCGCGCGGTTGCACGTCTGGTCTGCGCCGAGAGCGCCCGCTTGGAGGCAGCCCCGCTGCGCTCACGCTTGAGCGCCCCGGAGGTGGCCTTGCTTCGTTTCCGGGAGGGAGCCCGCGGCTTCCGCTTCCTCTGGCCGACCTCGTATGCGCGCTCTGCCGAGCGCCGGGTTTTTTCCTTGGCTTCTCCCTCCTTCGGAGGAGGGAGCGGAACGCCCGCGCGGCGTGCCTTGGAGAGGCCAATGGCGATGGCCTGCTGGGGCGAGCGTGCCCCGTGCTTCCTGCGACGGGTGTGCTCCACCTCTTCTCGGACGAATTCGCCGGCCGCCGTCGTCGGCCGCTTCCCCTCGCGAAGGTCTCGCTTTGCTCTGTCCACCGTCGTCTTCTCGGGCATGACGCCTCCTCCCTTCAGTGTGTCGGGATGGTGGTCCTCAGGTCGTAGGACGGCTCGTCCCGCTCCGCCTCGCGAATCACCTCGGCGCTCGGTTGGAACGGTCTCAGCTGTCTGGGCCACACCCATAAGATGGGGGTATCGGAGACCGGGACAAGAAGGGGCGCGAGACCGAGGCGCTGGATGCCCGGTCGGTGTCAGAACGAAGGCAGGTCGTTGGCGAGGTGGGAGGACAATCCCCCATCGATCACCAGCGTCGCGCCGTTGATGTAGCCACCGTAAGGTCCCGCGACGAACGCCACCATGCGGGCCACCTCATCGGGGGTGGCGAACCTACCGGCGGGAATCCTGCGCAACAGCTCCTTGCGAAACGCGGGGTCCGCCTTCGCCAGCATCTCCGTGTCGATATAGCCGGGACAGATGGCGTTGCAGGTGATGCCATGGGCGCCCCACTCGGCGGCGATGGACTTGGAATAGCCGACCAGGGCGTGCTTGGTGGCCGCGTAGGTGGACGAGAGCGCTCCGCCGAACAACCCGAGCACGGAGGAGATGTTGACGACCCTCCCGAACCCGGCCGTCTTCATGCGGGGGAGTGCCCACCGGCAGAGGTGGTAGACGGCGTCCACGTTCACGCCGAACAAGGCATCCCACTCGGCCTTGGAGACCTCGTCGACGCGATGGTAGGGGCCACCGAAGCCGGCGTTGTTCACGACGACGCCAGGGACACCCACGGTGGCCTCCAGCCGGGCGAGCGTCGCGTTCACCGCGGCCTCGTTCGAGAGGTCGCACGCGAACGACCAGGCCTGCGCACCAGAGGCGCGCAGCTTCTGCTCCTGACGGGAGAGGGTCTCCACGTCACGCGCGAGGAGGACGACCCGGAACCCGCTCTCCGCGAGGACGTCCGCGATGGCCGCCCCAATCCCCCGGCTGGCGCCAGTGACGAGCGCCAGGTCCGCGTTCGCTGGCCGCTCCATCAGAGGACCCCCTTGGGGGGAACGAGGCGAAGCTCGTCGACGCGGATGTGCAACGGCTTGCGGGCAATCTCCCAGATGGACTCGGCCACATCCTCCACGGACAGCATGTCGGCGGGGCTGAACTCCGGGCGCAACTCCCAGAAGGCCGTGTACACGGCCCCCAGCGAGAGGAGCGTGGCGCGAATGGCGTGGGCCTTCCCCTCCTCATTCAGGACGCCCGTGAGACCTCGGACGCCATGCTTGGAGGCCGCATAGGAGCCATTCATGGGCAGGGTGAGGTGGTCGCTCACGGAGCCGATGTGGATGATTCTCCCGCCACCGTGCGCCTTCATCCGCTTGAACGCCTCGCGGGCGCACAGGAAGGTCCCGGTCAGGTTCACGTCGAGGGTCTTGCGCCAGTCCTGGAGCGAGGTCTCCTCGATGGGGGTGAAGCTCCCGAAGCCCGAGCAGTTGACCAGGAGCGAGAGGGGGCCAGACGCATCCGCCCGGTCGAACAGCGACTTCACGGAGGACTCGTCCGTGACGTCCACCCGCATGGCCTCGGACGACTCCTGCGTCACGTCATCCGAGGCACAGACGACGTGCAGGCCCTCCGCCCGCAATCTGCTCGTGACGGCCCTGCCGATGTTGCCCGTCCCACCGATGACCACTGCATTCCGAGCGCTCATGTCGGGAGAGATACAAGCCGTTCACCGCCGACACCAGGGGGCATTCGCTGTCGCGCTCACGCCGCCCTTGCGGGCATGAAGAAGGGGAGGGCGGTGAAGCCGCCGCAGGAGTTCTCGCCCCGGTGCCCCAGGAGGGAGGCTGGCCGCTCGGAGAGGCCGAGCCGCTGCCGCAGCGCGTGCAGGGGCTCGCCCATCAGGGACTCGAAGCGCACGCCCAGGAGCGGCACGGCGGCGGCACCTCGCTCAAAGTCCGGTGCCTGGATGTGTCCCGAGTAGATGTCGCGCAGGTGCTTGTACCGCTCCCGGAGGATGTCCGGGTGCGTGGCGGCCTCCGCCAGGAAGAGGGCGAGCGCGGCGGGCGCCAATCCGAACACGAACGACTGGACCGCGACCTCGTCCTGGTCCGACGTCTCATAGGCGCCGAGCACGTGGAAGAAGTCGTGGCACTTGTTGAGCCGGTGGACGGCGTATCGGGTGGGCGTCGCGTCCGGGCCGAGCTGGGACGGAATGGGGAAGAAGTCAGGGGAGAGCCGGTAGTGCGCCATGTAGCGCGCGTAGCAGCTCCCCAGAGAGTCGTCGGGCAGCGCGGTGAGGTCGTCCGGCTCTGGGAGGGGCGGGTCCCACCGCTCGGCGTAGAGCTGCCGGAACCCTGGCACCGAGAGCAGGGCGGCATCGCTGGCCGCGAGGAGCTCGGCGCGGGAGAGGGTTGGGATGGTCTCTCCCAGCGTCGCGCGCCGGGCCACCAGGTCACGGGCAATCTCGTCGAGGGATGGCACAGTCACCTGGGTCTCCGGCGCTTCACGTCATGGGCTCCCGGAAGGCATCGGGGCCCGCCCCACGGGTGCGCGAGGCGAGACCCACCCTGTCACCGGGCGATGGCGCTGAGCTCCGTCTCGCCCGGTTCAATCTTCGCCTCCGGGTTGCTCCACACGAAGGGGATGCCCGGCTGACGGTAGTGCGTGGCCGGGATGTCCTGGGCGAGCTGCGCGTGAAGCTCGGGCAGTTGGGACCAGTGCAGTCCGTGCTTCGAGTGGTGCGCGGTGTGGTAGCCCAGGTTGCCTGTCATCAAGTTGTAGCCCTTGTGCAGGATGTTGTACGAGGCGTGGGTGTGCTCCGTCGTTTCCAGCCCCACGTGGTGGAAGTAGGTGGCCCAGACGGTGACGTAGAGCGACGCCACCATGGGCAGCAGGAACACCCAGAGGGCGTTGTACCAGTCGTACCAGAACAGCACGCCGAGCAGCGCCACCTGGAGCGCGCCCATGGCCAGGAAGGCGCGCATCGCCTTGGGGTGTGAGCGGCCCACGCGGAAGGCGCGGGGATAGGCGACGAGCATGTTGAAGAGGGAGTACTCCAACTCGCCCATGGTGGACCCGTCGCGGCGCTTCCACGCTGACTCGTCCTTGGTCTGGTCCAGGTAGTTGCGGTGGTGGCCCACGACGTGGTGCAGGAACCACGCATGGGACGTCACGCCCGTCTGGAAGCCGAAGATGACCTCCAGGAGCCGGTTGGGCAGCGCATGACGGAACATGGGCACGTGCTGGTGGTGGTGGTTCCACGCGCTGATCCACCCCTTGGGAATCACCCCCAGGGCGAGCCACAGGATGGGGAACCACCAGCTTCGCGCCGTGAAGAAGACCGTCAGGTCCAGGGCGAACACCAGGGTGAACAGCAGGACGGGGATGCGGTCTCGGGGATGTCGGAACAAGGTCATGCGGATTCCACTGCGGGGGGAGGAGGGGCTCCGGTGGGAGGGTGAAGGGTCTGCCCCTGGCGCGGGACGAGCTTGCCCGTGACACCCTGGGGCCGCACCACGCCGAAGAAGAAGCCCTCCTCGAAGGGCTCCGTCGAGTCGACGTGGATGCGCGCGCGGGCGGAGATGGTGGCCAGGGCCGTGCGCAGGTACACCATGGCGAAGTCCCCGGCCACGCAGGCGCGAGGACCCCGGCCGAAGGGGAAGAAGTGGCCGCTGCCGTGCGGATTCCGGGCCGCGCCCCCGTCGAGCCAGCGCTCCGGGGCGAACGTCTCCGGGTCCGTCCAGTGGCTGGGGTCCCGGTGCAGGTGCTGGTTGGAAATCATGAGCGTCGTGCCCGGCGGCAGCGTGACTTCCGCCAGCCGCGTCGGCGTGGGCGGCGTGCGGCGCAGGAAGATGCGCACCGCGGGCAGGATTCTCAGGGCCTCGTAGGCCACGGCCTCGCCCCAGGGCGCGTCCTTCAGGCGCTCCAGGGTGAGCGGCCCCTGCCCCAGCGCTGCGGACTCCCGCGCCAGCCGCTCCTCGGTAGCGGGGTACTTGTTCAGCTGGTGGAAGGCGCCCACCAGGGTGGTGCTCGAGGAGAACACGCCGCCGAAGAAGAACCCGCCGAGCAGGTGCGCGTGCACCACGTCATCGAGCTGGGGCATCTCGCGCAGCGTCCACGACATCAGGTCCACGCGGTGCGGCGCCGGGTCCTTCCGCGCCGCGCGGACCTTGTCCAGGAACAGGCCGTAGAAGCGCTCCTTCGCGTCCGCGAAGCCCTTGGGCGGTGAGACGAACTTCAACGGCAGCTTGGCCTGGATGCGCGCGTCGGCCGCCGCCGCCAGGAGCATGAAGTCGTCGTACACGGACGTGGGCAGCTTCTCGCCCACCGTGGCCACGCAGAACGCGTCGAACGTCAGCTTGCGCAGCGTGGGCGTCAGGTCGATGGAGGGCTGCTGGAGCAGCGCCTCCACCGACTCGAGGATGGGCGCGCGCAGGGGCTCCACCTGGGCCGCCTGCCAGGCGGGAGTCCACGGCTGGGCGAGCGGATCCGCGGCGTGCTTGCGGGCCCAGTCCTCGCCCTGCTGGGCGATGAAGGGCGTGTCGTCCGTGACGGAGTGGCGAATCTGGTCGCCGATGTTGCCCTTCTCGAACTCCAGCCGGCGCGTCTCCAGCACCTCGTGGATGAGGGTGGGGTCATTGAGCACCAGCGCCGGGCTGGGCCCCAGCCAGGCGACGGCGACGGGGCCGTAGGTGCGCGCGTAGCGGGCGCAGACGTCCCACGGCTGGGCGCCGAGGAAATCGCCGATGTTGCCCAGAATCCCCGGCGGGGGGCCCGGCAGGCTGGCCAGGGGCTTGCGCCGGCCACCGAAGAACAGGTTGAAGAGACCTCGAGAGAGCAGGTTGGGCATGAGCGTGTCTCCAGGGGCTCAGACGGTGATGCCGCAGGGAATCCGGTCGGGACGCAGGACGGTGTAGGGCACCTCGGCGCCCGCGTTGCGCGCCTCCACCGCCTCACGCTGGGCGCGCAGGCGCTCCTGGAACCGCTGGCGGAGGGCCACCAGCTCCGGCTCGTGGAAGTACTCCTCGCGCCAGCCGCCCTCGTGCAGCAGGTACTCCTCGTCGTCTCCGAAGCTGGAGAGCGCCCGGCCGATGGCGACCTGCCAGAGCATCTGGGACTTGGTGGGAATCATCTCGGGGATGTCCTCGGCACGCAGCGTCCCCTTCTGCCGGGGGGGCTCCCGCCGCATGCTCAGGGGTGCATTCGGTACGAAGGCGTAGTGCTCGTATTGCAGGTAGTTCACCGCCGCGTGCTGCACGCTGACCGTGAAGAGGACGGTGGTGAGGATGTCGACCAGGTCGTCGACCCGGCGCAGCTCCCGGCAGGGCAGCTTCTCCACGGGCAGCCCGTGCCCGGTGAGGTCCTTCCACCACTGCTGCATCTCGGTGTCGCCCTCGAGGTCGGCATCGGTCCGGTAGAAGTGCCTGAGGACGCCGCCGACGTACTCCTCGAACGCGTCCCACAAGGGCAGGGCGTCGTCGCGGTAGGGGTAGTTGGGGAGCACGGCAGGGTCCAGCACGCCCCGCCGCTCCAGGTCTGGCCGGGGTTTGTTGTCCGCCAGCGTCCAGCGCTGGAAGCCCTTCTTGCCCAACTGGAGGTGGCCCTTGTCGGGGCCGCCCGTCGCGATGAAGTCGTCGAACACCCCGCCCGCGGCGAGCAGGCCCTTTCGCGCGCCCTCGTTGATGGCGAGCGTGTAGCGGAAGTGCCGGCGCAGCAGCTTGTAGACGGGGTGCGGGTCCGGAAGGTTGCGCATCGTCGCCATGACGAACGGCTCCGCCACGAAGTGCGTGCGCAGCGCGTGCGCCACCATCTGGTGCGCGTTGCCCTCGCTGCATCGGAGGTAGATTTTCGCGGCGAGCCAGTCGTACTCGTCGTCGTTCGGCGTGAAGACCGGGTCCTTCTGGGCGTCCCGTCCGAGCTGGATGGCCAAAGGCCGAAGCTGACGCTGGTCATCCAGGTACAGCAGGCAGCGCGCCGCGGGAGCCCAGCGGCGCTCCTCGACGCCGTTCTCGTTGACCTTCCGGTACATCTGGATGTCGTCGAGGATTTCGAAGTCGAGCAGGAAGATGCGCTTCGCGTCGAGCGCCCCGGCCAGCGTGGTGCCGGGCGACAGGAGCCCCCGGACCTCGTCGTCGGTGAGCGGCATGCCCTGCGGCAGGCTGGGGATGAGGGTGATGTGGAGCGGGTTGATGCCCTGGATGGCCTGCCGCGCGAACTCGAGGTCGTCCTTCCAGCGCTGGGCGAGCTGGGGCACCTCCAGGTGCTTGAAGAAGTCGAAGATGTCCACCAGCCCGTTCCAGGCGCGGGCCAGCATGGGCAGGTTCAGCTTGATGGCCGCCAGCGTCTTGGCGATGACCACCTCGTAGCTCCCCTGCGTCAGGCCGCGGTAGAGCTCGTCCTTTGGCAGGGGCCGCGCCTCGCTGATGTCGAGCGCGCCGGGTAGGCCCTCGGTCGCCTCGGGCGCGCGCCACGGGTACATCCGCTGGCGGGTCTCGAGCAGCTCGCGCCGCGCGGCGGTCTCGCGCTCGCTGCCCGCCTGCTGCGCGAGCTTCGCGGTCCCCTCGAGCACGTCCACCGTGGCGCCGCCCAGCACCCACCGGAAGTAGGGGAAGTGCCACTCCTTCTCTCCGGCCGTGACGCGCACCCAGTCGAGCAGCCAGTCCGCCGCCACGCCACCCGCGTTGCGGAAGCGCAACAGCACCAGCTCGCCCAGGTCCTCCGAGGAGACGGCGTACACGTCCTCCGCGCCCGCCTCGAAGTCGTTGTGAAAGGCCTTGTCCAGCGTGTGAGGGCCGCTCTCCCCTCGCGTGCCCACGAGGACGACGAAGATGTCCGCATCCGTCCCCGCGCCGAGCTTCGTGCCCGTCCGAATCTTGAGTTTGTACTCGACAGTCATTTGCCCCTCTGTATAGCGGGGACAGACCGTAGAACGAGGAAAGGAGGACCTCAAGCCATGGTAGCCTCCCTCGGGACTGAAGCCGGCGTCGCTCAGTTCACGAACGCAATGCACACGCGTCCGATGGGAGCGCGAGTGTCGCCGGAGAGGTGGGGCTGATGTTCGAGGTACTGCGTCGATGGATGGGCGCTCTCGGGTTCAAGCGGCGCGAGAGTGGGAACAACGAGGTGCTCGACGCGAAGGAGCTGTCCCGCTGGTACTCGGGGCTCGCGCTGGAGGAGCGCCTAGCCATCAGCCGCGAGCTCGCTCCGCGCATCCGGGCATCCCGTCCCGCGAGGGACCCCGCCACGCTGCCAGCCGTCGCGGAGGGGCGGCTGGCCTTCGAGCAGGACGGGCCCCAGGGCCCCATTCCGCTGCACCACATCAAGGTGGAGCTGTGGGACCGTGACTTCGGCACCCCGGATGACTTCCTGGGGGAAGGGTTCACGGACGCGGATGGGCGCTTCTCGATTCGCTATGACCCGGCCGACGCGGGCGTGGGGGACCTGCCCGACCTGGAGGTGCGCTTCTTCGAGCCCCAGCACAGCTTCCACCCGGATGGACGGGTGGTCGAGACGTGGCGGCGCATCGGCTCGGAGAAGGGGCCGGACGACCACGGTGGGCTCTACTACGACTTCGGCACGCTGCGGCTGCCGTATTGGGAGTATGACCCCACGACCCCGCTGGCCCGGTTGCTCGTCACGGAGGAGGGGACTCCCCCCACGGCCTACGCGCCGGGGCGCGCGCTCGCGATGTTGAAGGCGGTGGCGCCCATCGAGCTCGTCAAGCGCCGTCACCTGCTCCAGGGGCGGCTGGGACAGGCGCCGAGCCTGGAGCGGATCCAGGCGGACTATCCGGAGGCGATGACGGTGCGGATGGAGCGCGAGTCGCCGGGCTCCACGCGCACCGACGCCTTCTTCGGAGAGCGGCTGCTCAACGGCATGTTCTCCTCCATCCTGGATGGAGACCCGGAGGCCCCCGGCGACCGGGAGGCGTTCCGGCTCTACTTCCCGTGGAACGCGTACGAGCAGGACGGCGTCCACTGCCTGCCGGAGGTGGACGTGCGGCTGCGGCTGGTGGAGGGCCGACTGCTGCCGGTGCGTATCATCCTGGGCATGCGCGAGCCGGGCGCGACGGCGGCGGGCTCTCCCGTGACGCGGCGGAGCTACACGCCCGCGGACGGCGAGGGCTGGGAGGCCGCCAAGCGGATGGCGCGGGTGAGCGCGACGCTGGAGACCGAGCTGGGCAACCACCTGGGCCAGTGCCACTTCAACGTGGAGCAGTACGCCATCGCCGCGCACCGCAACCTGCGCCGCAGTCCGCTGCGCTTGCTGCTCATGCCGCACCTGCGGGAGGTGGTCCTCATCAACCACTCCGCCAACGGCTTCCTCGTGGGGCCCACCGGCTACATCACCCGCGCCAGCGCGCTCACCGAGCGCAGCGTGGAGACGCGGCTCCTGCACCTGATGGGCAGCTACGACTGGAAGGGCTTCGCGCCCGCGCCGCCCATCTGCGAGTCGCACCGCTACGCACGCGCGGCGGGCCTGTTCTGGCGGTTGGTGGGGGAGCATGTGGACGCCTTCTTCGGGGAGCACGGCGCGGCGTTGGAGGCGCAGTGGGGCGAGGTGCGCCGCTTCTCGGACGACCTGGTGGCGCACGCGGCGCCCGCCTTCGTGTGCCGCTACCTGCGCGCGACGGTGCCGGGAAAGGCGGCGCCGTGGTTCGTGCGCTCCGAGCGCATGGACCTGGACGCGAAGGTCGCCGAGCCCAACGCCAAGGCCGTCAGCGCGGTGACGCGGACGGACGTGCCCCAGCCCGGAGAGATGGAGGCGCTCAAGCAACTGTGCCGGTACGTCATCTACTTCGCGACCTTCCGCCACGCCTGGGCCAACAACCTCCAGTGGGATGATGCCGGCGAGGTGCTCTACGCATGCCTGGGCCTGCGCTGGGGCAAGGGGGGCGCGCTGTCGACGGAGGCGGACCTTGACGTCGCGCCGCCTCCGGAGGACGCCACGGAGATGCTGTGGATTTCGTGGATGCTGTCGAAGACGAGCTACGGCTTCCTGCTGGCGAACGAGGAGGCGGACGTGCACCCACGTTTCGTGGAGCTCCTGCGCGCCCACGCCGCCGAGTTCTCCGCGCTGGGCCTGGACGTCCGCACCCTCAGCTCCCGCATCAACATCTAGAAGCACGTCAGCGGGAATGCCCGCAGCTCGTTTCGCACCGGGCCAAAGTCGTCCGCGGTGAAGTACGCCCAGCGGCCCAGGACGAAGACCTCGCCTGGAGAGGATGAGAGCGCTCCGGGCGCGATGTCGGTGAGCTGGGTTCCCGACGGGGTGCCGTCGCTCCACGCCAGCTCGAACCCCAGTGAAGGGACGAAGGCGCGGAAGGCCACGAACCTGCCGCGCACGGGGTAGATCGGGTCGGGGTCTCCCGAAATGGAGCGGCCCGGTCCCGGATTGATGTCCTTCACCAGGTGCGTGCCCGAGGGCGTTCCATCCGTCACCCAGGGCTCGAGTCCGTGGACGATGTCATCGGCATAGAAGAAGACCCGGCCGCCCGCTGCGGTGAGCATCGAGGGAGGCGCATAGCCGGGCGTGGCCCCCGGGCTGGTGTCCTTCAGCAGCCTCGTGCCGCCCCGGGTGCCATCGCTCCTCCAGGGTTCGCGGCCGTGCGTGCCGTCGTCGGCCGTGAAGATGAGGTTCTTGCCCAGCGCGGTGAGCTCGCGCGGCGCCGACCCCTCGGCTCCCGGGCGGATGTCGTCCACCATCCGCGTGTTCTTCGCGCTGCCCTGGGTGACCCAGGGCTCCATTCCGTGAAGCCCATCGTCGGCGGTGAAGTAGAGCCGCGAGCCCGCCACGACGAGGGACTGGATGTCCGAGCCCTGGCTCCCCTGGCGGATGTCCTCCACGAGGCGCGTGCCAGAGCGGGTGCCATCGGTCTTCCACAGCTCACGGCCGTGGATGCCATCATCGGCGGTGAAGAAGGTCTGGTTGTCGTTCGCCCGAATCAGACGCTCGGGAGAGGAGCTGGCGCTCCCCTCGGCGATGTCTTCCACCATCCGGGTTCCGGCACGAGTGCCGTCGCTCTTCCACAGCTCGCGGCCATGCATGCCGTCGTCGGCAGCGAAGAGAATCCGACCGCCATCCGCCACGAATGGGCCCGGCGAGGAACTGGCGAGCCCTGGGGCGATGTCCGCCACCATCCGGGTGCC
This sequence comes from Pseudomonadota bacterium, assembly GCA_023426545.1. GTDB lineage: Bacteria > Myxococcota > Myxococcia > Myxococcales > Myxococcaceae > Myxococcus. The sequence goes on along the minus strand of JAFAAN010000120.1, from coordinate 41,681 downwards.
CCAGGGGGTACCGTCCGTCCTCCACAACTCGCGGCCATGGATACCGTCGTCCGCGCTGAAATAGACAATCCCGCCGACCTTCAGGAAGTCACGTGGGAAGTTTGGGAACGCGGAGGCGCTGCCCTCGTGGATGTCCATGAGCAGCCGGGTTCCTTCGGGCGTTCCGTCGCTCGTCCACAGCTCCCGGCCATGGATACCGTCGTCGTGGGTGAAGAGGAGCCGCCTGCCAACGCCAATCAGCGGCGAGGGGAGCTCCGCGAGGTTCTCGAGGAGCAGGACGGACTCCCACTGCGGCGCTCTGCTTCGCGACACGTCCTCGAGCCGCCACAGGGAGTAGGTGCTCTGGAATCCGACGAAGATGCTCGTGAACAGGGCCCCGTCGACCTCGGCATGCTCCACGACGCTCGTGACGTTGGGAGACGGAGAGAGGTCCGCGACCAGCACGGGGTCGGTGCAGGATGCGCTGGAGGAGGCATGCTGGGACTCCTCCTGGCTCAGCAGGGGGGCCGCGGGCGTCTCGGCTTCGAGCGCTTCCTCCGAGGGCCCGCAGGCGGTGAACACGAGGCAGGCACTCGCCCCGGACATCCAGATGGCAGTTCGGCGCCTCGTCATCACGAGCTCCCGGGCGGGCTTTGTTCACGACCGTGCGAGCATAGAGAGGTGCCTTCTGTGCCCCCATCGCACCCGGGTGTGCCATGACGTCCGGTTCTTGATGTTCATTGTCCTGAGGCGGTCAGCGAAGACGCCGCAGGCGACCGACTCGGAGGGAGCGACCGGCTACTCGCTCACCTTCTTCACGAACTCGGCCTTGAGGCCCATGGAGCTGCCGTCGATGCGGCAGTCGATCTCATGGTCGCCATCAACGAGGCGGATGTTCTTGACGCGCGTGCCCTGCTTGAGCACCTGCGATGAGCCGCGGAGCTTCAGGTCCTTGATCAGGGTGACCGTGTCACCGTCACGGAGCGCGGTGCCGTGGGCGTCCATCACCACGCGGGGAGCAGGCGCTTCCTTCTCACGGGGCCACTCATTTCCGCACGTCGCGCACTCCCAGTGGTCTGCGTGAGGCAGCAGGTCTTCCATCGAGCAAACAGGGCAATTCATGACGCCCGGCAGTCTAGCAGCATCGGGCATCCCACGAGCGGCTGTTCACGCGCGCACGCGCAGCGGCGTTGCCGTCGTTCACGGCTCGTCGCACCCGCGCTCAGCCTCTGTCGGATGTGGCGCGCGCTTCGGCACGAATCAATCATGCGCGTCAGGGTTGCGTGCGCGACCCGCGTACGCGCCGAGGAAGGCGGCCGTGTCCTCCGCGGGCAGGTCGAGCACTGTTTGTCGTGCGGTTCGTATATGACTTGACGGGCATATGAGCGAAGAGGCATATATGGCGCATGGAATCAGCGTTCGCGATCATCGCGGAGCCGAACCGCCGGGCCATCCTCGGCCTGCTGGCGTCGTCGGAGCGCTCCGTCGGAGAGATCGAGCATCGGCTGCGGATGCCTCAGACTTCGGTGTCCAAGCACCTCCGCGTGCTGCGCGAGGCGGGCTTCGTGGAGTCTCGCGTCGACGCCCAGCGGCGCGTCTACCGGATTCGGCCCGAGCCGCTCATGGAGGTCGACGCCTGGCTCGCCCCTTTCCGGCGTTTCTGGTCGGCCCATGTTGATGCACTCGAACGTCATCTCGAACGCATGGAACAGGCCGCAGGGGAAGGGAAGGAATGATGAGCAGGCGTGAGGAGTATGTGCCCGGTCCCGCGGCCGGAGCCGAGGTTCAGAAGGAGGGGGAGGCGTGGACGCTCGTCCTCGTTCGGGACCTCCGCCATCCCCCGGAGCGGGTGTGGCAGGCGCTGACCGAGCCAGCGCACCTGGCCGAATGGGCGCCGTTCGACGCCAACCGGAGCCTGGCGGCCGTGGGACCGGTGAAGCTCGCGACGGTCGGGACGCCGACGCCGCAGGTCTCCGAGTCCTCCGTGAAGCGGGCCGAGGCGCCGCGGCTGCTCGAGTACACCTGGGGCGGCAACGATCTCCGGTGGGAGCTCGAGGTGCTCGGGAGCGGCACGCGACTCACGCTCTGGCACAACATCGATCGCGGTTTCATCTCGTGGGGCGCGGCGGGCTGGCACATCTGCTTCGACGTCCTCGCGATGCTCCTCGCGGGCGAGCCGATGGGACGCATCGCCGGTGGCGAAGCGATGAAGCTCGGCGGCTGGCAGCGATTGACCGCCGAGTACGCAAAGCAGTTCGGAAACGCTCCGAAGAATTGAAGCATGGAAGGAACAGCCTCATGGAATCGACCCTACAAAAGCCGGTCCTTGCCGCCGCCAATTCCCCCTCCAAGGCGATGGCCATCCTTTATTGGAGTGTCACCGCGCTCTTCTGCTTGCAGATGGGCTTCACGGCCTATGCGCAGCTGAGCCTGCCGCAGGTGGCGGAAGCGTTCACCCACCTTGGCTTCCCCGACTACTTCCGGGTGGAGCTCTCATGGGCCAAGCTCCTCGGCGTGGTGCTGATACTTGCGCCGGTGCCAGCGCGGCTGAAGGAGTGGGCCTACGCCGGGTTCGCCATCAGCCTTGTTTCAGCACTCATCGCCCACCTGGCGGTGGGGGATGGTCCTGAGGCGTGGGGCTGGGCGGTAGCCACCGGCGTGCTCTGGGGGCTCTCGTACTTCTTCTGGCGCCGCCTGCGATAGAGCCTTGAACCGAACGCAGTTGACTCAGATGCGAGAGTTGGAGCTGGAGATGAAGAAGTCGAGTCCGGTGGAGTCTGCGTCCGCATTGATCGATGAGAAGATCAAGGGACTTGGGGACTGGCGTGGGGAGATGCTCGCGAAAGTCCGAGCAATCATCCACGCGGCAGACCCGGAGGTCGTCGAGGAGTGGAAGTGGATGGGGACGCCCGTCTGGTCCCACGGCGGCATCATCTGCACGGGGGAGACGTACAAGAAGGCCGTCAAGATGACCTTTGCCAAGGGGGCCGCGCTGAAGGACCCTTCAGGTCTATTCAACTCCAGTCTCGACGGGAACGTCAGGCGCGCCATCGACATCCATGAAGGCGACAAGATTGATGAGGCGGCCTTGAAGGCCCTCATCCGCGCTGCCGTGGCGCTCAACCTCGAGGGCAAGAGCAAGCCGAAGCCCCCGCGAGCGCGTAGCAAGCGGACTGACGCGACGTAGGCGCCGCTCACATGCGTTCGCCGGGCAGTTTGCTGGCTTGCTTCACCCAGGCGGAGAACCGGGCTTCATCGAGGGGTTCGTCCTCGCGGATGTCGAGGTAGCGCGTGTCCTGACTCTTGGACTCACCGGGGGGGATGGGGCGCAGCGAGGTGCCGCGGAAGAAGGCCACCTTGATGTACTTCGTGAAGCAATGGATGCCGAGGAACCAGCCCTGGCCCTCGATTCCGTACAGCGGCGAGTTCCACTTGACCGCCTTGTGTACGCCAGGGACGGCGCGGACGATGAGCGCGTCGAGGCGGCGCCCGATGTCGCGTTTCCAGCCCGGCATGGCCTCGATGTAGGCCTGCACGGGGGCGTCGCCGTCACCTTTCGCAATCTGGGGATTCCCGCCAGAGAGGAGGCGCGGCGCCTTGGCCGATGTGGAGCCCTTGCTCTTGGCGGCGGTCGCCTTGCGCGCCGGCTTTCGCGTCGCCGCGGCCTTCGTGGACTGACGGGCGGAGGTCTTGGCGGTGGCCTTCTTGGGCGTCTTGACGGCCATTGCATTCACTCCAGGAGAGGCTGCGCGTTTCGCGCTGGCACGGGGGCTCCCTCGGGCCGCGGGTCCGGCGCGGTGGAGGACGCGCCGCCGGGCCGCAGCGCGTTCTGGCCCAGGCGCGAGAAGTTGATGGAGTTGCTCAGGATACGCACGGCCTCCTGGTCGGCGTGGAAGCCCATGGAGTTCTCCGCCTCCACGAAGTCCAGGTAGAACTGGGCGCGCTTCTGCAGGTCGCGCGCCTTGGCCAGCGCGTCCTCGGGCAATCCTTCCTTCTGGGCGCGCTGGATGTCGTGGATGAGGTCCACCAGCGCGTCCATGGCGATGTTTCGCGTCTGGAACGTCCGCGTCTGGATGGTCTCCGCGCGGCTGAGCAGCTCCGCCTCGCTCCACTTGTGGCACGTCTGGCAGGCGCGGTTGATGTTGAGCAGCGGGCTGCGCACGTGGTGGTCGCTGATCTTCATCGCCCCCTCACGCTGGTAGGGCATGTGACAGTCCGCGCAGGACACGCCGCTCTTCGCGTGGATGCCCTGGTTGTACATCTCGAACTCGGGGTGCTGCGCCTTCAGGACCTTCGCGCCCGTGAGCTCGTGCGTCCAGTCGGTGTGACCGTCCTCGTCGTAGTAGGCCATGATCTGCTCGATGGTGATGCCCTTGGCCCAGGGGTACGTGAGGCGCTTCTCCTTTCCCTTGAAGTAGTACTCGACGTGGCACTGGCCGCACACGTACGTGCGCATCTCCTGGCGGGTGGCGTGCTCGTTCACGCGGAAGTCAGGCACGCCCTGGCTGGCCTTGAGCGCGGCGATGCCTTCGATGAAGCCGGGGCGCGTCACCCGCAGTTGCAGGGTGCTCGGGTCGTGGCAGTCGATGCAGGCCACCGGGTGCTGCACGTGCTTGCGCGCCTCGGCGAAGGGCATCTGGTTCATCTTCTCAAAGCCCTTGATGAGGTCCCCGTCCCCCAGCGTTTTATAGGGGACGTACACGCTGCCGTGGCAGTGGATGCAGGTGCCCGGCTGCTGCGTCGCGCGCTGGCGCTCGGTGAAGACCTGGTCTTCGAGCATGTGCGCGTGGCCACGCTCCTCCCGGAAGTCGGTGGCGAAGGCGTAGCCGCTCCACATGGTGATGAGGCGCGGGTCCTCCTCCAGCCGGCTCTGCGCCACCACCGAGCGGGGATCCGCCTGGGTGGGTGTGCGCGCCACCGCCTCGCTGCCGCCGTAGCGGGTGCGCTGCTGGTCCACCGTGCGCATGTAGCCGTCGTACTGGAGCGGGAAGTTCTTCCCCCACACGGCGGGGTCGGTGATGGTGTCGTCGAGCTCCACCACCCGGTAGAAGGGATTCCTCGCCTCCTGCTTGCGCTCCATGATGTTGACCAGGAGCGCGGTGATGCCCGCGGAGGCCAACGCTGCTGCCACCGCGACCGTCAGCACCAGCCTGGTTCCGCTGGGCCGGCGTCGCTCCCCCGGGTTTTTCTGGGGCTCGGTCATCGTTGAATCTCCTGACGAATGAGTTCGGGGTTGCCCGAACCTTCGGGATGGCCCACGGAGTTGTGGCAGGTGAGGCACTGCAGTTGCTCTTCGGGGGCTACCTGCTCGTGGCCCGCGGGGGGCGTCTCGATGGCCTCTACGATGGAGGCGTGGCACTTGCGGCAGGCGCCCTCCGTCACCACGCGGTTGCCGGGGCGCAGGCGGATGGGGTCCGGGAACGTGCCGGCGGTGAAGTAGTAGGAGTGCCAGAAGCCGTTGCTTGCCTTCGTGTAGTACTTGGGAAGGAAGCCTGCGGGCGTGTGGCAGTCATTGCAGGTGGCCACCGCGTGATGGCTGCCCTTGCGCCATCCCTCGTACTGCTCGGTCATGATGTGGCAGTTGGCGCAGGCGGCCGGGTCGTCTTGCAGGTAGGACGCGCCCTTCGCGTAGACGAAGGTGAAGCTGCCGATGCCCACGGCGACCCCGAGCGCGATGCCGAGGGCCACGGCCAGGAGCGTACGAGGGGCGGAGGGCACCGAGGCAACCTAGCAACGACCGCGCAAGGTGGGAATGCCAGCGCGGAGCCTCCCTCGTTTGCCTCGTGAGTGAAACTTTCGCGCGAGTGAAGTCACCCCTGTTGCCAATCGAGCTGGGACTGACGCCTCGTCCTGCGGCGGAGGCTCTCCGGACTTGAAGAAACGGCCTACACTGCTTCCCCTGGTATCTCCGAGGACACGCTTGGAGAGCCTGCGTCCATCCCCATACCCCTGGAGTGCCATGCGTCGAATCATCGTCCTGCTCGCCGCGCTGAACCTGGTCGCCTGTGCCCACGGGAGTGGCGCCTCGGAGCCCACCGCATCGGAGACGGCCACGAGCGCGAAGCCCGTGGAGCGGAAGCCCGTCGCCACGCCCGAGGCGAAGAAGGCTGCCACCGAGGCGGACGGGCTGGCCACGACGGGGGACTACGCGGGCGCCCTTCCCCTGTACCGGAGCGCCTGGGCAGGCGGGGCGCGGAGCAGGTACATGGCCTACAACGCGGCCTGCGCGGCGTCCTTGCTGACCGAGCGTGAGGAGGCGTTGGTCTGGCTGGAGCGCGCCGTGGAAGAAGGCTTCGATGACGCGAAGCACCTCCAGCAGGACCCCGACCTGGAGAACATCCGGAACCTGCCCGGCTACGCAGCGCTTGAACAGCGAGTCATCGCCGCCGAGGCAAAGGTGTACGCGGCCGAGGACCCGGCGCTGCGCGACGAGCTGCTCAAGCGAATGGAAGAGGACCAGCAGGTGCGCAACCTCCTCTTCTCTTCGAACTTCAAGGATGAGGCCGCCAAGGCGAGGCTGAAGGAAGTCGATGCAAGCAACACCACCTGGCTCAAGGGAGTCATCGCGAAGCAGGGCTGGCCGGGGAGCAAGCTGGTGGGCACCCGCGCTTCCTTCGCCGCGTGGCTGCTGGTGCAGCACGCGGACCAGGATGTGGCCTTCCAGAGCGAGGTCCTCCCGATGTTGGAGGCGGCTGTGGCGCGAGGCGAGGGCTCGGCGAAGGACCTCGCGTACCTCACGGACCGCGTGCTGGTGAACACCGGCAAGCCGCAGCGCTACGCCACCCAGCTGGAGGAGGTGAATGGGAGGATGGTGCCCAAGGCGCTGGAGGACCCGGAGCAGGTGAACGCGCGGCGAGCGGCCGTGGGGCTCGGGACGCTGGAGGAGTACATCGAGGGCTTCGAGAAAATGAAGGCCGCCAGCCAGCAGAAGCCCTGAGCGGAGGAGACCTCCCGCCTTGCAGGGGACCTCGCGGCGCTTTCAGGAGCGCCGCGCGCCTCTCGAGGTTGTCGCGGTTGCCTGACAAGACGAGGGCCTGGTTGCTGGCGAGGAACTTCTCGTTCTCGAACCGCATGTGCCAATGCACGCGCGTCGTCCCTCGCAGGTCCTCGAAGTTGACGGTCCGCGGTGCTGAGCACCACGCCCGGCGCTACCACCTCATGAAGCTCCCGCCCCTGACATGGAGAGAGACGTGGCACAGAACATCTACGACAACCCCGAGTTCTTCGCTGGTTACAGCCAGTTGCCCCGCCAGGTGCATGGACTCGCGGGTGCTCCAGAATGGCCTGCCATTCGCGCGATGCTCCCCGATTTGACGAACAAGCGAATCGTGGACCTGGGGTGCGGATTCGGCTGGTTCGCTCGTTGGGCACGACAGCATGGCGCTGCTTCGGTGCTGGGGGTGGACGTCTCCGAAAAGATGATTGCGAGAGCGAAGGCGGAAACCTCTGACTCTTCAATCGTGTATCTGCTCGCGGATCTGGAGACGCATGACCTGCCTCCGGCTGCGTTCGACTTCGCCTATAGCGCCTTGACCTTCCACTACATCGAGGACTTCTCCAGGCTGGTGCGCAGGGTGCACCGGTCCCTGACGCCGGGCTCGAATCTTGTCTTCACGATTGAGCATCCCATCTACATGGCCGCGGCACATCCGCACTGGTGTACTGACGAGGATGGGCGCAAGACATGGCCGGTGAACGGCTATGCGGTTGAAGGGGCTCGCAGGACGGATTGGTTCGCGAAGGGCGTCCTCAAATACCATCGGAAGCTCGGAACCACGTTGAATGCGCTGATTGCCGCGGGGTTCGCGGTCCGCCATGTCGAAGAGTTCGCGCCAACGGCAGCGCAGATCGCCGCGAACCCAGGTCTCGAGGAAGAGTTGGAGCGCCCGATGATGCTCCTGATATCCGCTCAACGATAACCGCATGCCGCGAACCCTGGGGCACGCCTGGAAATGGAGTCCCACGGCGCCAGGTCCTGCACCTTGGCGCCGTGAGGGATTGCGTCACTCAGTCTCTGTGACAGGACAGAGGACGTCGGGGCACAACTCTCCCGGAGGACAGGGAGGACACGGGTCGGAGATGACCTGGATGTTCAGCAGGATTGAGGGCTCGCCAAACCAGGAGACGCCGTCCTGGACCATGCGCCACTGAAAGGCGTGGGAGCCGAGGACGGTGGGGGCGGTGCCGGAGATGCTGAAGGTCTTCTGCTGACCGGTGGCAATGGTGTCGGTCGGGGCGAGCACGATGCGGTTGCTCCCCGTCCAGAGGGTGTTGTCCTGGGGCGCCTGGGAGCCCAGACGGAAGGCAGTGGCGGCCGTCCACGGGGTGACCCCGGTGTTCTGCATCGTGACCGAGGCGGTGAAGGGCTTACCGGAAATCACCCGGGTGGGGACCACCTGCTGGACGAATCGGGCGTCGAGGTTGCGGCGCGCGCAGGCAAAGGTGGTGTCCTGGCTCACCGAGGCGCCACCGCCGTCCGTCACGGTGAAGCGAAGGGTGGTGTTGGCGGTAGGGGGGCAGGCGCCGGACGCGGTGGTGCCGTTCTGGCTCGTCAAAAGGCCGTTGGCAATCACGCTCCACGCATAGGTGTTGCCGCCCATTCCGCCGGAGGTGGCGGCGGTGCAGGAGAAGGCGGCGTTGGTCGAGGAGCAGGAGAGCTGGGTGATTGCGAGGGGGGCGCCCACGGCCCCCGCGGCGTTGAGGAGGCCCGCGCCGCACAGGACGCAGGGGGCCATGGAGGTAGCGGTCTGGACGAGGCGGTCCTTGATCTGGGCAGGCGTGAGGGTGGGCCACCGCGAGGCAATGAGGGCCGCAACGCCAGCGACGTGGGGGGCGGCCATGGAGGTGCCGGCGAGATAGCGGTAGCAGTAGTCGCCGGGGAGCAGCATGTATTCAGGCTTGGCGATGGCCCAGGCGGAGACGGAGCCGTCGGTGCCGTAGTAGGTGGTGCCGTCCGCGGGACAGCCGATGCCGACACCGTAGAGGCCGGGGCCGCCGGCGGGAGCGGTCAGCGTGACGGCGCCGTGGTTGCTGTAGCTGGCGAGGAGATTGGCGCGGGTGCTGGCGGCGACGGAGATGACGCCGTTGCAGGAGGCGGGCGTCACGTTGGCGGTCTCGGAGGACAGGTTACCGGCGGCGGCGACGACGACGGTGCCAGGGCGGGTGGCGGTGGGCGTGACGGCGTACGTCACGGCCTCCTGCATGTAGGGATACAGCGAGCAGGGGGACGCGTAGTTGTTGGTGCCGAAGCTCATGTTGATGACGCGGGCGCCGTGGTCGACGGCCCAGTGGATGGCCTGACCGACGTTGGCCATGACGAGGGTGTCCTCGCGCGAGACCTTGATGGGCATGAGCGGGCAGTTCCAGCAGATGCCAGAAGCGCCGAGGCCGTTGTTGGAGTTGGCTCCGATGATTCCGGCGACGTGCAGACCGTGGTGCCAGACGCCATCGTCAGTGGGGTTGGGGTCGCCAGCGCCGAAGTCGTAGCCCTGGACCCAACGGCCGGCGAAGTCAGGGTGGTCGATTCGGCCGGTGTCGAGGATGGCGACGGTGACGTTGCCGGTGGTCGAATCCCAGGCCTGTGGCATGCCGATGGTCGAGTAGTGCCACTGCTGGGGGTAGAGGGGGTCGTTGGGCGTGGCGAAGTACTCCATGTAGAGGTTCTCATGGGCGTACTCGACGTCGGGGCGCTGGCGCAGCTCGGCGATGGCGGCCAGTGTCTGGGCTTCCTCGTCGGCGATGCTGCTGGTGCTCGACAGGCCGAGCGACTCGAGAGACCAAAGCTCCGCGTCTCCGGCGAGAGCGCGCAGGTGCCGGGCCGTGAAGGTGCCGAGCTGGAGCGTCGCTGTTCGCTGCTGCGCGTCGGAGCCCGCGCGGAACTTCACGATGACCTCTCCGGGGACGAAGTTGCGGGAGGTCTTCGTGGCGCCGAGGGACTGCTCGGAGGTGGAGTCGGGAGGTATTTCCTGCGGAGGCGGCGGAGCGCTACATGCGATGAGTGAGGCAGCGGCGAGGAGGGGGAGGGACCAAGGGCGGCTGAATAATCGAAGCACGTTCACCTCTGAGACACAGGTCCGTCGTTCCTGGCGCCGGAATGGCGTCTGGGAGACCTGTGTGACGGGCCGGGAGCCGGAGCGCGAGACTGCATCCGTGAGTCCCGGCCGTGTATCCGTAATGCCCCGTAGCTGTCAGATATGGCATCGGACATCCTGCCGCGAAACAGGCAACCTCGTTTGAGTGGGATTGGGAATTCTTGGGTGGTGCTATAGATGAATTTCAGGACGGGAGAATGCGGGGGGAAGTGATTCAAGGCGGGCTGGCGCCAACGAGCCGTCTCGAGCCGAGAGAGTGTTTACGAACCCGGGCCGAAGAGCGCATGGTCGCACGAGGCGGAGGCTTTTTCGGATTCTCAGATTCTGCTCCAGGTTCGAGTCGCGCTCCCTGTGAGGAGCGCGCGGTCCGCGCGGCGGAAGTTTCACCCAGGAGTCAGCTGACGGACGTCCCTCTCGCTCGCCAATCGCATTGAAACAAGAGGGCAGGGAGCGGAGTTTCGTGACGGCGATTGGGGGCTCCCCTTCAGCCAATGACCCCCTGGAGAGCAGTTTCGTCTCTGAGAAAGGCCAATCCATGAGTGCCCACAGTCTCGAAGGCAAGACCGTCGTCATTGCTGGCGGTGCGAAGAATCTGGGCGGACTGGTGGCTCGCGATCTCGCCCGGCATGGAGCACGTGCCGTGGCGATTCATTACCATGGCTCGAGTGCCAGGAATGCCGCTGAAGAAACCCTGGGGGCGATCAAGGCGGCGGGTGCCAAGGGCGTGGCGCTTCAGGGCGACCTGACGAGCGCAGGGGGGATGGAGAAGCTCTTCGCCGAGGTGGTGGCGTCGGTGGGAAAGCCAGATATCGCCATCAACACCGTCGGGAAGGTGCTGAAGAAGCCGATTGTCGAGACCCGCGAAGCGGAGTTCGACGAGATGAGCGCGGTGAACGCCAAGGCGGCCTTCTTCTTTCTCAAGGAGGCCGGGAAGCACCTCAATGACAACGGAAGAATCTGCACGCTGGTCACCTCGCTGCTCGGCGCTTTCACCCCCTTCTACGCGGCCTATGCGGGGATGAAGGCGCCCGTCGAGCACTTCACCCGGGCGGCTTCCAAGGAGTTTGGCGAGCGCGGCATCTCCGTGACGGCGATTGGCCCAGGCCCGATGGACACGCCCTTCTTCTACCCGGCAGAGGGCGAGGACGCGGTGACCTTCCACAAGACAGCGGCGGCGCTCTCGAAGTTCTCCAAGACGGGCCTCACGGACATCCAGGATATCGTCCCGTTCATCCGCTTCCTCGTCACGGAGGGATGGTGGATGACGGGCCAGACGATTCTCGTCAACGGTGGATACACCACGAAGTAGGTGTCAGGGGCTGCTCGCGGCGAGGCGACAGTCCGGTGGACCTATCGCAAAGGGCCCGTGAGGTTGTGAACCTCCTGGACCGCTGGGCATCGACAAGGGGCCTCGTCCTGGCTGCCATCACGGCATGTCCCAGAGGCCCCTCCTGCGTCGGACCCTCGTCGCGCTGACGAGCATCCTTTCCTTCGCGGCCTGTATCTCCGAGCCGAAGAGGCTACCCGCCGCGATGGACCCATCGAATCCGGATGCCCCTGAAGCGCCAGCCGCTGCGCTGCCCACCGCGTTCGCGGCCTCCACCCCGGAACGTCCAGCGCCCGCCAATGCGCCGGCAGCCGCCGCTTCGGATGCGGGCGTAACCCTCTACACGTGTCCGATGCACCCGGAGGTGCGGTCCCACCACTCAGGCACCTGTCCGAAGTGTGGCATGGGGCCCGAGCCCGCGGACGCGGGGCGGTCCGGCAGCGCGCCTTCGGGGCATGCCCCTGGGCACGGAGAACATCCGTGAGGCTGGCCGTGGTGGTGTGCGCGGCGCTGGTGGCGGGCGGCTGCGCGTCCATCCAGAGAGAGCGTGGCCACGCCGAGGTCGCGGCGCTCGTCGAGGAGCGACTGGGGCGCAAGACGCGCTGGAACCAGGGCACGCCCGAGGATGTCGAGGTCGAGCGCCATCTCGACATGCTCTTGAAGGCCGACGTCACCTCGGACCGCGCGGTGGAGGTGGCCTTGCTCAACAACCCGGGGCTCCAGGCCACCTACGAGGACCTGGGCGTCTCGCAGGCCGACATGGTGCAGGCTGGGCTTCTCTCCAATCCCACGCTCGACGGGAGCATCGGCTTTCCGATTCGTGGGGGCGGCGTCTACGAGCATGAGGTCTCGCTGGTTCAGGACTTCGTCAATCTCTTCACGCTGCCGCTGCGCAAGCGTGTCGCCAGGGAGCAGTTCATGGCCGACACACTGCGCGTGGCGCACGAGGCGCTGGCCACAGCGGCCGAAGTGCGGAAGGCCTACACCGAGGTGCAGGCCCTCCAGCAGCTCGTGGAGCTTCGCCGCATGGCCCTCCAGGCCGCGGAGGCAGCGGCGGACCTCTCCGCGCGGCTGCGCGCCGCGGGCAACATGGCGGAGCTGGACCTGGCGAGTGAGCAGGCTTCCGCCGAGGGAGCCCGGCTCGACATGGCGGGGGACGAGCTTGCCCTGGTGGATGCTCGGGAGCACCTCAACCGCCTCCTGGGGTTGTGGGGGCCGCGCACGCAGTGGGCGATTTCGGAGAAGCTCCCTCCGCTGCCCAACCAGGAAGCCTCGCTGGAACACCTGGAGTCGCTCGCCATCCGCCAGCGGCTGGACATCGACGCGGCCCGGAAGCGGGTCGCGCTGCTCTGGAATGCGCTGGAGCTGGCTCGGAGTACGCGCTACTTCGGCCGGGTGGAGGTGGGGCTCCACGAGCACCGTGACGCGGACGGCCCCAGGCTCATCGGCCCCACCTTGTCCCTGGAGCTGCCCCTCTTCGACCAGCGCCAGGCGCTCATCGCTCGCCTGGAGGCCCAGCACCGTCAGGGGCAGCGGCGGCTCATGGAGCTGTCCGTCAACACCCGCTCGGAGGTCCGCGTCGCACGCGCGAGGCTGCTCTCGCTCCGCCTGATGATTGACCGCTACCGCCGCGTGGTGCTGCCTCTTCGTGAGAAGGTCGTCGAGCAGTCGCAGCTCCAGTACAACGCCATGCAACTGGGGCTCTTCCCATTGCTCACCGCCCGGCGCGAGCAGGTGGAGGCGTACCGGGGCTACATCGTGGCCGTCCGCGACTACTGGATGGCGCGGGCCGAGCTCGAGCGGCTCGTGGGCGGCCGGCTTCGGGAGGTCAGCGCACCCAGCCCACCCGCCGTGCAGGCCGGGCATGGACAAGACACCTCCAACGGCACGGAGAGCCGCCATGAGCATCCGCACGACTGAGACCGAGTACGCCTTGGGCCGCGAGCAGGAGGACGCCCACGGGACTTCGGAGCGCAGGGACGCTCCTGGAGGGCCTTCCGAGGCAACCGTCGCGGGAACCCTGACCCGGAGGAACATGCTGGCGACCGCGGGCGCCACGCTCACGGGGGGCGCGCTGCTGCTGAGCGGCCCGGCGGCCCGCGCCCAGTCGGACACCGCCACGGCCCGCGGTTCTCGCGTGGGCGCCTCCAGCTCGGTGGCCCAGCGGCCTCCGCGACGGGACTGGCTTCCGCCCGGAATGCCGCACCGGGATTACCGGCCCGTCGTGGTGCCCAATGGCTCGAAGCTGCCATGGAAGGTGGTGGACGGCGTGAAGGTCTTCCACCTGGTCGCCGAGGAGGTGGAGCATGAGTTCGCGCCCGGTCTGAAGGCCTTCTGCTGGGGCTACAACGGCCGGGTCCATGGGCCTGCCATCGAGGCGGTGGAGGGAGACCGGGTGCGCATCTACGTCACCAATCGGTTGCCCGCGGCCACCACGGTCCACTGGCACGGCATCCTGCTGCCCAGCGGCATGGATGGCGTCGGCGGCCTCAGCCACCAGGCCATCGCCCCGGGTGAGACGTTCCGGTACGAGTTCACCCTGCGCCAGGCGAGCACGAACATGTACCACTCGCACCATGACGAGATGACGCAGATAGGTCTCGGTATGACGGGCATGTTCGTCATCCACCCGCGTCGGCCCGTGGGGCCTCGCGTCGACCGGGACTTCGTCATCTTGCTGCACGAATGGCGCATCGATGTCGGCACGAGGAGGCCCAATCCGAACGAGATGACGGACTTCAACGTGCTCACCATGAACGCGAAGGCATTCCCAGGCACGGAGCCGCTGGTGGTGCGTCAGGGCGAGCGGGTGCGCATCCGGCTGGGCAACCTGAGCCCGCAGAATCACCACCCCATCCATCTGCACGGCTTCCACTTTCGCGTCACCGAAACGGATGCCGGACACATCCCCGAGTCCGCGCAGCAACCGGAAGGGACAGTGCTCGTCCCCGTGGGCAGCACGCGCGTCATCGAGTTCGTGGCGGACGCGCCCGGTGACTGGGCCCTGCACTGTCATATGACCCATCACATGATGAACCAGATGGGGCATGAGTTCCCCAACATGATAGGCGTGAAGCCGGGTGACCTGGACGCCAAGGTACGAACGCTGCTGCCGGGCTACATGACGATGGGACAGACAGGCATGGCGGAGATGGCCGAGATGGGGATGCCTGTCCCACCCAACTCCATTCCCATGTTGGGCGCTCGGGGCAAGCACGGCTACATGACGGCGGGAGGCATGTTCACCGTGCTGAAGGTCCGCGAACGTCTGGACGGCTACGCGGACCCGGGTTGGTATGAAAATCCGCCTGGAACCCAGGCCGTGGCGGCGAGCGCTGACGAGCTGCGTCGGGATGGTGTCGACCCGGATGCTCGCTACAGTTGAGGGGGGCGCGCGGAGGATGACGGAGCGCGGTCCATTCATTCAACGACAAGCACAATGGCTTCTCATGGGACGAATCTATGCTTGAATCGCCCCCCGAACACGGGGGCACATCCATGACTGTATCCAGCGCTGAAAGCCAGTTCGATGGGTTGGCCGATCTCTACGAGGACATGGCCGAGTGGCCATTCCGCAAGGAGATTGAAATTCCGAGCATACTGCACCGCCTGGGAGACCTCACGCAGCGCGACGTGCTCGACTTTGGTTGTGGCTCGGGCCTGTATTCTCGGATGCTCAAGTCGCTGGGGGCCCGCCGGGTGGTGGGCTTCGATGAGGCGGAGGGCATGCTGGGGTATGCGCGCCGCAGAGAGGAGAAGGAGCGGCTGGGGCTTGAGTTCACGTCGGAGCTATCGGACGCGTTCAACCACCAGTTCGACGTGGTGCTGGGAGTATATGTGCTGCCTTACGCGACCACCCGCGAGGCCCTTCGGGAGATGTGCGCGGACATGGCTCGGGGGCTACGTCCTGGCGGGCGTCTGCTGACGCTGCCCATCCATCCAGCTTACGTAGGGGACCCGGACTATTACAGGCCATACGGGTTCCGGCTCATCTCGGATACCCCGCACGCGGACGGCTGTTCGTTGCGCCTCGAGCTGCGTAGAGGACAGTACGAGGCCAATGTCACGGCCTGGTACTGGTCCGCCTCCTCGCTCGAGGATGCCATGAGGGCAGCGGGGTTCACCTCCATTCAGTGGCATGACCCGAGGCCACCGGGAGTGGCCGTTCCCGAGGATGCGCCCCCGGAGCTGCGCGCGTATCTGCGCAAGCCCCACGCGGCGATGCTCGACTGCCGGATGGGGTGAGGCGGTGGCGTGCTCCCATGACGGGGCCCGGCGCACGCGCTGAAGGCAACACTTCGAGCACGCGGCCTTGAAAGCGTACCGACGCCGCATGGCTGGCGACCGGATTCCAGGACTCCGGTCGCCACGCGTCATGTCGTAGTGCCAACTCCGCCCCGGGGGCCTGGTTTGATATGTGAGTAGTTGTGTAATTCTATACACATGGGGTAGCCGCAAATGCAGTTGTGGATGGGGCCCAACCAGCTAGATAGGGGCCTCCACTACCAAGGAGCCCTACGAATGGCCGCCACAGCTCGCTTTGCATTCACTCAACCCAGCTCTCCAGGGGTTGAGTTCATCATTGAGCTGACCGATGAGAATACGATCGCTCACGCGCGCCGGATTCTCTCCGGCGATGAGAAGAGGGAAGTCCACGTCCACGGGAGAATCATCAAGCAGACGAAGGAGTACAATCCCAGGTTCTCGTTCCACCTCGACCCGGCAACCATCCGGTTCTTCGAGATGGCCATTGAAGTCTGCGATGCGAACATGACGTACGTCGAAGACCATCTGGACGAGGCCGGCGGTGCGTTTCTCCCTGGCGGTCACTGGTGCCCGTGGGACTCTCGTCTCGCTCGTGAAGTCAAGTAGCGAATAGGCTGAGTCGAAATTCAAGCCCCGCTGAGTCCACCCCTCCTCGACACACATGAGGTTGAGGACTCAGTGGGGCCTTTCATGCTCATCCGTATCAGGGAGGCCATTCGAGCCGCACCTTTGTCCCGTATGGGGCGAGGGAGCTGATGCTCATGGTCCAGTTGAACCGATGGGCCAGTCGCTCCACGAGCGACAGCCCGATGCCGAAGCCCGTGTGCTCGGGCTGGCTCCGGCCGAAGCCCACGCCTGTGTCGGAGATGCTCCAGGCCTCGGGCACGACGTGGATGACGATGCGTCCCTGGCTCGTATAGGCGAGCGCGTTCTTGATGAGGTTGCCCAGCATCACGCGCGCCACGGACCCTGGAAGTGGCACGCGGACCTCCTCTTTCGCATCGATGACGAGCTCCACGTCGCCGTGGGCAAGGTGGGCGCCGTACAGCGCGACCATCTCGCGGGAGATGCCCACCAGTTCGCACGATTCGTCTGAGCGGCCTGTTCGGGCCAGCCAGAGGATGCCCTCTGTCAGCAGGCCCATGTGGTGCACGGCCTGCCGCAGACGGCCGAAGGTCTCCGCGTCCGCGGGAGGGTCCAGCTCCAGTATCTCCACCGCGCCCTGCGCCACGGCGAGGGGCGTGCGGAGCTCATGGCTGGCGTCCCGGTTGAACGCTAGCTCCCGCTCCAGCAACTCCTGGATGCGGGCCTCTCGGACACTCAGGGCTTCGGCCAGGGCGCGCACCTCGGTGACGACGACTCCCTCTGTTTGTTGCGGAGCGTTCGACCGTACTCGTGCCACGAGCTGTTCCAGGGGAAGGCTGAGCCTCCGGGCGAGGACATGGGAGAGGCCCGCGGCGCCCAGCAGGGTCAGCAAGGCACTGGCCAGCAGCAGCCCGGACGTCCGACGCAGATGGCGGGTGGTGCGGGTCAGCTCCGTCGTGTCGAAGACCACGTAGCGCGTGAGGCCCGCTGACGAGTCTGGCCGCACCGCGACATGGAAATGGCCATGGTTCAGCGTGAAGAGCTCATGTTCGCCCCGAGGTGCATCCTCGGGCAGCACGTCCCTGAGCCAGGGCGGAAGGCTCGCGTGGCCGACGTAGGTCTTCATCTCGAGCGCGGCGGCTTGACGCCCCATGTCCGCGTCATCGACGTGCCCATCTGCCGCGGTGGCCACGAGCTGAGCGAAGATGGCGTCTTCGAGGTCGTAGCTGAAGAGCGTGAAGAACGCCCCCATCAGGACGAGTGCGAGCGTCGCGGACAACGCCATGGCGCCCAGGAGGAGGCCTCGAACCGACCTAGTCCTCGCGCGCATCCAGGCTGTAGCCTTTGTTACGACGGGTGGTGATGCAGGCATTCATCCCCAGTTCGGCGAGTGCTCCGCGCAGGGAATAGACGTGGGTGCGCAAGGCGCTGGATTCCGGGGCATCGTCTCCCCAGAGGTGGTGGGCCCGCGTGGCCGTCGACACAGGCTCGGGCGCTGCCTCCATCAGGAGCCGCAGGAGGAGCGCCTCGGTTCTGTTGAGGCGGACGGTGCGCTCGCCTCGCTGCGCCCGGCCCGTGTCGGGCTCCAGGGTGAGCGGGCCGACCGTCAGGCGTCGTCCGCTCGGAGGAACAGGGCGCCGCGCCAGGGCTTCGAGGCGCAGCCGAAGCTCCCTCAAGGAGAACGGCTTGACGAGGTAGTCATCCGCGCCCGCGCGGAAGCCTTCTTCCTTGTCTTCGAGCGTATCCCGAGCGGTCAGCATGAGGATGGGGACCAGCCGGGGTGCGAGCTGCCGGTAGCGTTGACACAGCTCGATGCCGATCATGCCTGGCAGCGTCAGGTCCAGCACGAGGACGTCGTACTCATGGCTCAGCGCGAGCGTGAGTCCCTGGGGCCCGGTGGCGGCGAAGTCGAGCTGGAAGTCCGTCCCCAGGAACCTCGCAATGTTGGCCTGGAGGTCGCGGTTGTCTTCGACGACGAGCACTCGCATGAGCGGGTAGGGGACCTCATGGCGCTTCGCCACGAGGGATGGCTTGTGGACTGTTCTATGCGCTCCCATCCTCCATTGGACTGGAGTCAGAATGGCCGAGCTGAAGGACAAGGTTCAAAGCGCACTCGAAGAGGGGCGCATTCTTGTCCTCGGCACCCAGGTTCTCATCGGCTTCTCCTACCGAGCCGCCTTCGAAGAAAACTTCACGAAGCTGCCGGTCGCGTCGCAACATCTTTCACTGTTGGAATTGATGTTGCTGCTGCTGGCCTTCGCATTGCTCGTCACGCCGAGCATCTACCATCGCATCGTGACCCGGGGAGAGGACACGCCGGGCGTTCATCGAGTGGTGATGCGGCTCCTGCTGCCGGTGTTGCTCCTGCTCGCCGCGCTCACTTCCAGGAGCGCAAGCCCTCCTGGGGTTCCAGTTCGCCACCATGCTGACGAGTGGCTTCGATGCGCTGCCGACCTCATCGAAGTGGGTCCATCTGGTGTGCCTCGCGCCCGTGTCCCTCTGCGTCATCCTCCTTCTGACGCCCGCTGCGTACCATCGCATCGTTGAGGAGGGAGAGGAGACGGAGCGGTTTCATCGCTTTGCAACGCATATCTTGCTGACCGCTGTCGTCCCCCTTGCTCTGGCCCTGTCCGGTGAACTCTATGTCGTCGTTCGCAAGGTGCTCGACTCCGTGCGGGTGGCGCTGGCGTCAGCGGGAGCCTGTCTCGTGTGCTGCTTTGGCCTCTGGTTCGGCTTCACCCTGACACGACGCAAGAGGGAGAAGTAGCGCTGGGCCTGTTCTGTGGAGTGCGAGCGAATGGGCGAGTGCACGGCAGCTCGCCTTATGGACCTGCCGGCCGGAGCAGGGCGCGTTCACCTGCTCGCCTCCCCCATACTCGCCCTGCATCCCGCTGCGGCGGGCGGGGACGTGGGTAGCCCAGCCGCCGCGCGCACCCTCGCCCGCGAGGGCGCACGCCTGTTGCGCCGGAGCCCGCCCGGACGCAAGAGTTAAGGGGGGGCGGAGGAGGGCCTATCGCGCAGAGGGAATGTCGTGGCCTGGGAGATGGGGAGGGGACATGCGAGCAAGGCTCAACGTGCGGGCGGGTACTTGCCTCCTCGCAATGATGCTCGGGGTGTGGGGAGGCGGAGCGTGGGCCGAGGCGCCGGGGGGGCGGACGGTCGTCACGCTGGCCTTTGATGACGGACTCGAGACGCAGCGACAGGTGCTGGACATGCTCTCGGCCTCGGGGCTGAAGGCGACCTTCTTCATCATCAGTGGACGGGTAGGCAAGTCGGGCTACATGGGGCTCGAGGATCTGCGCCACCTGGCTGCGGCCGGACACGACATCGGGGGGCACACCCTGAATCACGCGGAGCTGGCGCCGCTGGGGCCCGGGCTTCAGCGGCAGGAGATTTGCGAGGACCGCTTGCGATTGCTCAGCTGGGGCTTCTCGCCCACCTCCCTCGCATTCCCCTTCGGTGCGAACGATGCGGTGGTGAACCAGACGGCAGCGGCGTGCGGCTATAACGCGGCGCGCGACGTGCGGGGATTGGCGGACACCTGCGGTTCCTGTCCTGTAGCGGAGAGTATTCCTCCGTTCGATCCCTACGAGATTCGCACGCCCGCAACGGTGACGCGCGATGACGGACTGGCGCAACTGCAGGCGTGGGTCACCACGGCGGAGGCTGCGGGCGGCGGCTGGGTGGTCATCGTCTTCCACTTCGTGGATCCGGACTGCACGAAGCGCACCTATTGTGTGCAGCCGGACGTCCTCCGGAACTTCATGGGCTGGCTCTCGCAGCGTGCCCCGCTGGGGACCGAGGTGCGCACGATGCAGGAAGTCATGGGCGGTGCCGTGCGGCCCGCAGTGCATCCTTCGCCCAAGGCGCCTACGGCCGCGCTGAAGAATCCCTCGCTCGAGGATGAGGAAAACGGCGATGGCGTGCCCGACTGCTGGCAGTTGGGCCCCGTCCATGGGGGGGCCGTGCGCGCCGAGCGCTCGGCCGAGGCGCACAGCGGCGCGTGGGCCTACCGGCTCGAACGTGTGGAGGCATCCGGGGGCGCCGCGTCGCTCCAGGTGCTGCGCGACGACGGCACCTGTGCACCGGCCGTCACGCCGGGGCGCGGAGCGCAGGTGAGCTTCTGGTATCGCTCCAGCACGCCGCTGCACCTGGAGGCGGCCGTGAGGGGGGCGGATGAGACATGGAGGGAGTGGGACCGCGGTCCAAGCCTGCCTGCCGCGGAGGTCTGGACGGAGGCATCGTGGGAAGTGCCCCTCGCGCTGCCGGCCGACGCTCACGCACTGAGCGTGGGCGTCGCCCTGGACGGGGTGGGATGGGCGCTGGTGGACGACTTCGAGCTGGCGGAGGAGACGGCGCCCACCGCGGGCCTGGTGTTGGAGTCACCGGTTGGCGGAGAGGACTTCGTCGTGGGGCAGGAGGTGGAGGTGCGGTGGTCCACGTTTGGAGAGGTGCGTGCGGTGGACATGGCGTACTCCACGGATGGGGGCGCCAGCTGGGTGCCAGTCGCCACATCGGTGGAGAACACGGGGCGTTTCAACTGGCATGTGCCCGACGTGCCGAGCCGGGAGGCGCTGCTGCGCATCTCCAGCACCGAGGATGGGGCGGTGGCGGACGTGAGCGACGCGCCCTTTCACATCCTGGCTGTGGACTCGCAGCCGGGCACCGGGGAGCCGCCACCTGCGGAGCAGCCTCCCGAGGAGGTCCTCGGTGGCGGGCAGGCGGGAGGTGCGAGCGGAGGTGGTGGTTGCCGGGTCGCTGATGGCGCGGGGACGGCGCAGCTCTATCTCGCGGTGGCTGGCGGTCTCTTCGCCCTTTCGCGTTCGCTGGCGAGGAGGCGATGGGATGTTGGTAGGGGCGCTGCGGCTGTGAGGTGGTCATCGCGCCCGGCATCCGTGTTCATCCCTGGGGCGTGGATTCTGTCTACATCGGCTTCGACGCTCCGCGCCGTGGTGGCAAGGCGCTCCTCCAAGAGGGGCAGGCAGCGGCGACGTCGGCGCTGAAGAGGGGATGGGGGCTTGGGGGCGTTCACCTCGAACCCGCCCTCGGACGGAGGCGCGAGGGCGCTGAGGGGGCGGGCGGACTGGGCGCTCATGATGGGGGAGGGGGCCGCGCAAGACTGGCGCGTGCGGCCCCTCCCTACACCTTCTTGGCCTTGGGCGGGCGCCTGGGCTTGCGAGCCGCACGTGGGGCCGGAGCCGCCGGTTCGGCCGAGGCACCTCGAGCCGGAGCCGCCGCGGGCGCCGGAGCCGCCGAGAGCTGCTGTCGCGCACGGGAGCTGAAATTGGGGTTGGTCGTCCACCAGTCCAGGCCCATCTCCTGCGCCCGCTCCACCGAGCAGATGATCAGTCGAATCTGGATGGTCAGCAGCTCGACGTTCGTCAGATTGATCTTGATGTCCCCGGTGATGACGATGCCCTTGTCGAGCACCCGCTCGAGGATGTCGGCGACGGAGCTGCTGCGGGTCGAGGTGGGCGGGTAGTGTCGCGGAGGGGGCGTCGTCACGCGATCGTCGATTTGGGCCATGGCTCCTCGCTCTCTGTCCGCTGCTTGGCCAGCCTCACAGCGTCGTGCCCAGCGGCCCGAGGTCCAGATTCAGGTCCTCGTCCGTCAGGTGGAATTGCTTCTTCAAGTCATCCATCTGCTCCTGCAGGCGCAGGAAGGTGACGCCCAGCCTTTCAATCTGCTCCTCGCTCAGTGAGCCGGCGTCGATCCGGCGCAGCGCCTGCCTCTCCAGCAGTTGGCGGATGAGCTCGATGACGGCGAGCACCAGCTGCACCAGCCCTGCCTGGACGTTCTCCTCGTCCAGTTCCAGCTTGGGCGGCTTCGTCGGCTCCAACGCTCGGGCGAGCTCCTCCACCGCCTGTGGTGCGCCCTCGACTGCCATGGTTCACCTCGTCTCCCATCCCGCGCATGGGCGGGTCCTCCTCCCGCCTCACTGCAAGCGTTGCGGATGTTCGGGAAGGTTGCCCACCTCCAGCGCCGTCTCCACCGAGGTCAACAGCAGCCGCAGGCCCAGGTAGATGAGGTCCACGTCGGCCACCGAAATCACCAGGTCACCGCTGATGACCACGCCCTTGTTGAGCACCCGGTCCAGCAGCTCTAACACCGAGGCGCGCTCCTGCTGTGCCTCGGGTGTCGTCGCCTGCCCGTTCATCTGGTCTCATCTCCAGGGCCTGTTTCAGGAGTCGCAGGCCCTGCCTCCTTCTGCGCTCCCTTCAACGCGTCCAGGCGGTCGAGCAGCTGAGACTCCTGCTCGTCGAACTGCTCCTCCGTGATCTCGCCGCGCTCGAGTTCCCGGTACAGGTCGCTCAGGCGGGTGCGGAGCTCGGTCTGCTCGTTGGCCTGTTCGTCCTGCACGGCCTTGTGCACCGAGCGGAAGATCCACGCGATGCTCCGGACAGGGGCCATCAGGATGTCGTCCAGGATGATCAAGGCGCCCCCTGCGCTGCCTCCTCCACCTGCTCGAAGTGGATTCGCAGATGGGTGAAGTTGTACGGCGGCCAGGGGCCGGTCACGTTCACCTGGAAGTTCTCGGGCAGCGTCGCGCCCAGCTTCTCCACGGTCGCGTTGAAGGCGTCGACCTTCTTTTGCGGCACCAGCGCGGCCAGATTCACCACCTCCGACTCCTTGCGCGGCTCGTTGACCACGGTCTGTCTGGCCACGGACTTGATTCCATCGAGCACCTTGTCGGCGGTCGCCTCACGGAAGCCGTTGAGCAGGTCGACGAAGTACTTCCCCAACTCGATCTTCTCTTCGCGCGACGGTTCCCCCTCGCGGTAGAGGTCGTCCCGCATCGCCTTGAGCTCGGGGAAGGCGTTGACGTAGTACTCGAACGCATTGGGGTCGCTCAGCCGGATCCGAAGGCCCAGCTCCACATTCCCTCTCACCGCACGGAGCTGTGTGAGGAAGTCGTTCGCGTGATCGGCCAGCAGATTCCGGACCTCCCGCTCGTTGTCGGCAATGATGCCGAACGCGACCGGCAGCATCGGCGCCTGGTCCATCACCTGGCTCAGCACTGCGCTGTGGGCGCTGAGGAGTTTGCGCTCCGGTCGAAGCGTCTGCTGCTCGATATTGCTGACGATGGCCGCCAGCTTTCCGGACGTCACCGGGTGCACGTCTGCCCCCTGGATGCCGGGAGTGTCGAGGTTCAGCGAGTCGACCGCCTCTATCGGAACCACCGCGTACAGGTAGCGTCCCTCCGGGGTGGACTTCTCGTGTCGAGTCTTGGCGCGTGGCATGTCGTTGTCCTGTCCTGTTCAGGTGGAGATTCAGACCGCGACAGGCGCAGCCGCAGCGGCGGTGAGGCCGATGGCGTCGGCGTACTTGAGGTAGGTCTCGATTGAAGCGATCACGACGCGTGCCTCGATGGAGAGCACCTCGATGCCGACCAGCGAGACCTTCACCCAGGCATCGACCACGATTCCCTTGTCCAGGATCCGGTCGATGACGTCGGCCGTCGAGGACGTCCCGGTAGAAGTTGAGACGTTTGCCATGACTTATTCATCCTTTCTCTTGGAGGTGCTCCAGCTCGGCGAGGGCTGCGATGGCTGGCTTTGCCAGGTCTGCCACGAAGCCGTAGGGGGGCCACGGGCCGCTGCACATCACATTGCCGGGGCAGTCTTTCTGGAAGCGAAGGAAGGCCCGCCGGAACTCGGCGAGCTTGGGGCGCTCCACCAGGAAGGCCATGGAGAGCAGCTGCCCGTCTGGGCGAGCGGCATGGTCCCAGGTGCAGCGGACGAACAGCCCGGAGAAGGTCGCCTGCGCCCGCTCCGCCATGCGCCGGGCAGCGCGGTCCACACGTGTCTGCTGCGCGTAGAAGCGACGCCGGTTGTCCAGGTAGGCCCGTCCGCGGGTCTGGGCGTCCGCCTCGGTGGGCGCCCCTGTCTGCTCCGGGGGCTCGGCCACGTCCGACTCCTGGAAGAGGATGCGCAGACCCATCTCGTCACAGCCCTCCACCTGGGCCAGCGCGTCCGAGAACTGCCGCTCATAGCGGTGCAGGAACTCCACCACCTGCTCGGGGTGATGGACGAAGCAGCCGTAGCGCATGGGCAACACCGCCAGTTGTCGGTGCAGCTGCTCGACCACCCGGGCGTACTCCAGCGCCTGCTCGATGCCGGCCGAGGAGGCCAGCTCCTCGGCCACCGGCGAGATGGCCGCAGCCAGGTTGCCGTGCTTCACCGCTATCAGCGGCGCCTGGTTCAGCCCGGGCGGCAGCGCCTCCTTCGCTGCCTGCCGTGCGTCCAGGATGCCGTACACGATTGACTTCACGGCCGCTCCTCCAGGCTGGGGCAGAAGCTGTAGGGAGGCCAGGGGCCGGCCGCCTCCACCGTCAACCCCTGCGGCTGGTACCGGGCCGCGAGCTGCTGCACGCGCTGGCTGAACCGCTGCACCTGCCCGGAGTGCACCAGGAACGCGGAGTTCAGCACCATGTCGTCCTGCCGGCCCGAGAGCCCGCGATCTGCCAGGCGCAGGGGTTTCACCGAGATCGCCCCCGGGGCGAGCTCCTCGCGGATGTGGGCAGCCAGGCTCCGTCCCTCGTTGCGGCTGCGCTCGTCGAGCTCGCGCTGCAGCTTCTTCTCGTGGAAGTAGCGTGCGCCGGGAGTCTCGGGGAGGTGCTGGAGGCGCTGGCGGAACTCGGGCGCTCGCTCCAGATGCGCGCGCAGGCGCTGGGCGTTGGCGTAGACCTTGACTGCCCATTCCTCCTTGTCAGCGATGTCGTCGAGGAACCGGGAGATCTCCTGCCGGTGGGCGTCAACCGCCTTGGACAGCGCTCGCGGTGAGGAGAAGATCGCCCCGAAGCTCACCGGAAGCACCGGCGAGGACTGCATTACTTCCTCAAGCACGCGCTCGTGCCTGACCGCCCGGGGGGCCACCCACTCCAGGTCCTGGGTGTGGTCCGCACCCTCCGGCCCCAGGAACTCCTCCATCGAGAGAGGACTGTAGATGGCGGCAAGGTTCCCCAGCTTCAGCGTCCGCACGTCGTCGGCGCCGCTGACACCGGGAACGGAGAAGCGTTCCACCGCCCCTGCCCGCGTGAAGCCATAGACGTACAGGGCCTGCTGGCCCTTGCGGCGCCCCTGCAAATCGGGATTGCTGTGGGCTCTCATGGCCGGCGTGCCTCCTTGTTCCCATGGATCGCCTTGAGCAGGCTCTCGGATGTGATGACGAGGCGCTTTCCCTTGCCGCTGATGACGTGACGCACGGCATCCCAGGCGGCCTGGTTGCACACGGCCTGGATGTCGGCGCCGGAGAAGGATTCGCTGCGTGCAGCGAGCACGTTCAGGTCGAGGTTCTTCTCCACCGGCTTGTCGCGCAGGTGGACGTGGAAGATTTCGCGTCGCGCCTCGCGGTCCGGAAGAGGCACGTCGACGAGCAGGTCGAAGCGTCCCGGGCGCAGCAGCGCAGGGTCGAGCAGGTCCGCGCGGTTGGTGGCCGCGAGCACCAGCACGCCGGTCAGCTCCTCGATGCCATCCATCTCGGACAGGAACTGGCTGACGACCCTCTCTGTGACGCGCTCGTCCATCCCCCCGGCGGAGCGCGTCGGCACGAGCGAGTCGATCTCATCGAAGAAGATGATGCAGGGGGCCGCCTGACGGGCCTTCTGGAAGGTCTCGCGCACCCCCCTCTCGGACTCCCCCACGAACTTGCTGAGCAGCGCCGGGCCCTTGACCGAGATGAAGTTGACCTGGCTCTCGTGGGCGGCGGCCTTGGCCATCAGCGTCTTGCCGCAGCCGGGAGGGCCGCTCAGCAGCACGCCCTTGGGGGGGCGGACCTTGGCCCGCGCGAACTCCTCGGTGTACCTGAGCGGCCACTCCACCGCCTCGATGAGCCGCTGCTTGAGCTGCCCCAGTCCGCCCACATCCTTCCAGCCCACGTCCGGGGTCTCCACGAACACCTCGCGGATCGCCGATGGCCCCACCTCGTGCAGCGCCACCTGGAAGTCGGCCATCGTCACCTGGACCTGCATCAGCTCGTCGTAGGGAATCTCGGCCGAGGCGAAGTCGATGTGGGGAATCAGCCGGCGCAGGCAGATCATCGCCGCCTCGCGGCACAGGGCCTGGAGGTCCGCGCCGACGAAGCCATGCGTCACGGCCGCCAGATGGTCGAGGTCCACGTCCTCTGCCAGCGGCATGCCCCGGCTGTGGATGGCGAGGATCTCCTTGCGCGACGTGCGGTCGGGGATGGAGATGGCGATCTCGCGGTCGAACCGCCCCGGGCGGCGCAGCGCCGGGTCCAGCACGTTGGGGATGTTGGTGGCAGCCAGCACGATGACGTGCCGGCGTTGGGCCAGGCCGTCCATCAGCGACAGCAATTGCGCCACCACGCGCTTCTCCACCTCGCCCTGCACGTTCTCGCGGCGGGGAGCGATGGCATCTATCTCGTCCACGAAGATGATGGCCGGGGCCCTGCGCTGAGCCTCGTCGAAGATCTGCCGGAGGTGGGCCTCACTCTCCCCGTAGAACTTGTGCATGATCTCCGGGCCGGTGATGGTGAAGAACGCCGCCGCCGTCTCGTTGGCCACCGCCCGGGCGATCAGCGTCTTGCCGCAGCCCGGCGGGCCATACAGCAGCACCCCCTTGGGGGCGTCGATCCCGAGCCGCTCGAACACCTCCGGATACCGCAGCGGCAGCTCCACGATCTCGCGGATGCGGCCCAGCTCCCGCTTCAGCCCACCCACGTCCTCGTAGCTGACGGCGCGCGCCCGCTCGTGCGTCACCTTCTCCTTCTCCGGAGCCTTGGCGACCTCCAGCATGGTGTTGGGGTGAATCACCACTGCCCCAACAGGAGTGGTCTCGACGACGCGGAAGTCGGCCGTGCGGCTGCCGAACAGCAGCGCCCGGACCCGGTCTCCCTTCACCACCGGCAGTCCGTCCAGCAGCGTGCCGATGTAGGCCAGGTCACGCTGCGCGGGGGTGAACTCCAGGGGCGCCAGCACGACCTTCTCGGCGTGTCGGGCGGGGGCCAGGGTCAGCTTCACCGGCTCGTCCAACTGCACCCCGGTGTTGGCCCGGGTCACGCCGTCAATCTGGAGGATTCCGCGCCCCCGGGCGTCCGGGTAGGAGGGCATCACCCTGGCCG
This sequence comes from Pseudomonadota bacterium, assembly GCA_023426545.1. Lineage (GTDB taxonomy): Bacteria > Myxococcota > Myxococcia > Myxococcales > Myxococcaceae > Myxococcus. The sequence goes on along the minus strand of JAFAAN010000120.1, from coordinate 14,351 downwards.
CGCTGCGGCGCTTGCCGGACAGCGTGACGATGTCGCCGATCTGCGCCCCCAGCCGCTTCATGTCGGCGGGGTCCATGCGGGCGAGGCCACGGCCCAGATCCTTGCCGAGGGACTCGGCGGCACGCAGCGTCTGCGGACGTTCCCGTGTCGCGACAGTCACGAGCGGCTCTCCTCCTGGGCGGTGAGGCGGATCTCGAGGACGCCGTTGCGGCAGCTGGTGTGCATCTGCCGGCGGGTGAAGCGCCTGGGGAGCAGGACCTCCTTGTGGTACTTGAGCGCCCCGTGCTCGGCATGCAGGGTCAGGATGTCTTCGCGGAGCTCCAGCGTGATGTCCTTGCGGTCGACACCTGGCAGCTCGGCCACCACCAGCACGTCCGGCCCCTCATCGAAGACATCGACCAGGGGCTCGCGGATGGGGTGGACGACCGCCTTGCCGGTCTGGCGATCCTGGCGGATGTTCCCGAAGGGCTCCACGCGTGGAGTGCCGCTTGGTTGACCGGGTGCGCCTCCTCCGAGCCGCACGTTGAAGCCATAGACGCCCCTGAGCCCCTTGTCGGAGGCTCCGAACTCTCCGGAGCGTTGGAGCTGTTCGCCCTTCTCCGCGAGCTCCGCCAGTTTCGTGACGAGGGTGGTGATTCCTTCGAGGAACCCTCCACCGCTGATGCCGGTCTTCTCTGCCATGCTCCACCTGTCGTGACTCAAAGCTGGGGCATCCCCCCCTCCGTGCCCAGCGGCAAGACGCGTCGTGGGGATTCCGCCCGCCCCATGCCCAGCGAGCAGCGGCACGGATAGGGGCCGGATGGTGATGCCTGGTCGGCGGGGTATGGGCGCATCGCCTGCGGAGGCTCGGCAGGCATGGCACCCCCCTGCACATCACCCGGGAGGTGTCAGGTCGACCTGGCAGGGGCGGGAGGGGCGGGGCCGCCTCACCTCCCTGAACTTCGCCGCCTGTCGTGTCTACGTTCTCCACGGACAACGCATGCGCGTCTGGCACGCGTGTGCGTCAGCGGTGTGAGCACCCATGGCCTCGGTCAAAGGAATTGCGAACAGGGGGAACACGCGCAAGCGCGTCCAGCAAGAGACGCTCCCCCAGGATGTACAGGCGCAGGAAATGGAGCGGCTCCACGCGCAGCGCGAGGCGCTCATCGCCAACTTTGCGCAGTCCGGAGCGAGGCTCCTCACGGTCGTGGCCAGGCGGTTGCCGACCGTGCTGACGCTGCCCGTGCTCGAGGGGGGAAGCCGCGTTCTCCAGGACACCACCCTCTATCTCCAGGAAGGGTCGATGGAGGAGTGGCTCCGCGGCGCGCAAAAAATGCTGAAGGAGAGGCCGGGGAGCTCCATCCTCGGGCTGCTGGGCATTGGACTGCTCGCCGGGCGGCTGCTCCGTAAGATGGCAGAGAAGGGGGGCAAGAAGGGAGGGGCCGAGGCCTTCCGAGAACGATTGCGTGAGAGCATGTTCCTGGCGACCCACGGTGGAGTGGGGCGGCCCCCAGCCGCCGCGCGTCAGCGGCTGCTGAGGGGTGGATCGGGTGGAGCGCCGGCGCAGGGAGGAGTGGCCGAGGGCTTCAAGGAGCGATTGCGCGAAGGCATGTCCATGGCGACCCAAGGTGGTGGAGTGGGGCGGCCCCCGGCCGCGGCGCGCCTGCGCCTGCAGAAGTCTGGAGGGCCGAAGCAGGGGGCGCCACGCAAGCGCGACGTGAAGAAGGAGAGAGAGCCGAGAGAGCCCACGGTGAGGGCGAAGGAAGTGGCGCGAGACGCCGCCGAGGGCGCCCAGGACACAACGCGCGAGGTCGCTCGAGGGGCCGCGAAGCCAGGGGGGAAGAAGTCGCCGCCCAGCACCAAGGCCACGTCCACGAAGGCGCCCGCACAAGCGCCGAGCGGCTACCTCGGTATGGGGGCCTTCCCCGTCCGGTTGCCGGAGAGGCTTGCGAAGGCCCATGGCACCCAAAGCGGCCTCAAGGTCGCGAGCGTGGAGCCGGATGGCCCGGCCAAGGAGGCGGGGCTGCATCCGGGTGACACGCTGCTCACGCTCGACGGGCAGCCATTGCGAGAGGTGGATGACCTGGTCGCGCAGCTGTCTCCGGAACGTGTGGGCCAGACCGTACACGCCAAGGTGCTGCGCGCCGGGGCTGCCAGGGGCATCGACCTCACCGTTGGCGCGCACCCCTGAGCTGAGCCGGGGGGCGCGAGCGCTCATGCGGCGCACGATGACTTGACGGAGCCGGAGGAGGACCTGCGGCGCGAGGAGGACGTGCGGGGCCTGGGCGCTCCCTGCCTGCGCCGGGCATCCCGGGGGCGTTCGTCGTGCGCCTCGGCCTTCGTGGAGGCCGCCTCACGGGTCTGGGGTTTTCCGCGGGCGTGGGCCTCTCGTCGGGGCTGGCGCGTGCTGGACTCGGAAGGTGCCTGGCGTTCACCGGAGGTAGAGATGGATTACCCATACATCCACAGGTGCGGCAGCGCTCGAGGCATCCCATCGTTCGTTGCGTCCAGTCACTGTGAGGAACACAGGGAGTCGAGGAGGACGCCCTCGGCGATGGGCGCTGCGTGAACTGTTCAACGCAGTGCTCGATGTCCTTCGCACAGGTTGTCAGTGGCGAGCACTCCCACATGTTGAAGGTTTTGGGACAAGCTCTGAGGAGCGAGATTCCGCTCGCGAAGTATGGGACAATGGTGACCTCCGGAAGGCCCCGGCCGCTCAGGTGTGCGAGGTAAGCTTGAGAGGCGAGCACTTCGAGCGGAGAGAGGGGCAAGGAGTCGCCGCATGACGCGAAAGGTGTTCTGGCAAGAGCCCTACCGGACGGAACTGGAAACCCATGTCCATGACGTGAGGGGCCCCATCGTCACGTTGGAGGACACGATTTTCTATGCCTTCTCCGGCGGGCAGGAGAGTGATGAGGGGACCATTGGTGGGCATCGGGTGCGCGAGGCTCGCAAGGAGGGGGCCGGCATCTACTACGCGCTCGACGAAGGACATGGCCTGACACCAGGCACGGCGGTGACGGTCCGAATCGAATGGGAGCGAAGATACCGGCTCATGCGGTTGCACTTCGCAGCGGAGCTGGTTCTGGAGCTGGTTTCCCGCCGGGTGGAAGGCATTCCCAAGATTGGCGCCCACATCGCCCAGGATAAGGCGCGCATCGACTTTCTCTATCCGGGGAGCATCGCCAGCCTCTTGCCAGACATATCCGCTCAGGCGCTCCGCGTCGTGACGTCGAATCAGCCTATCGTCAGCGCCTTCTCCGACGAGGCGGCGGGACTCCGCTATTGGGAAGTGGAAGGCTTCGCGCGCGTTCCCTGTGGCGGAACCCATCTGAAGCGGACGGGTGAGGTCGGGGAGATAGAGCTCAAGCGAAAGAACATTGGCAAAGGGAAGGAACGCATCGAGGTCTTCCTCAAAGGGGAGCCGCTCCTGCCCGCCGCCTGAAGCGTTACCGCGTTGCGACTGAAGCCCTCGTCGATGTGTGTCCAGGTCCGATGGTGGGCGCTGCTGATCGCGACAGGCTCTGGCCTTGTTTTCCGGTCTTTGCCTACATCGGCCGATGGTGCCCTACCTGTTCGCGGCTCTCCACCCCAATAGTTCCAGCAACTTAGCGCATCAGCTGGGACCTGCCGGAAACTCCTGACAAAGGTGCCTTGTCTTTCGCAACTCGGGCATTTGGGTAGCGATAATCAGGCAGGTCCCATTCATATTTGCGAGGCCCCACATGGGTTTCCCCGGCATCAACCTCAAGAAGACCTTCAATACCGTTCGCACCAACGTCCAGAAGACGTTCGAGCAGAACAAGGAACTCATCAAGGGTGGGACTGCGGTTGCCACCCAGACCGCGAAGGCCATCGGCTATGGCAAGGATGCCTTCCAGCAGCTCAAGAACGTCAAGAAGGGCGCGGAGGGTCTGCTCGGCAAGACGAACCTGGACTTCGTCCGCAACCCCACCTTCGCGAAGGGCTCGTTCAAGGGCCTCACCAGCCTGGGCGCGAACCTGAAGGCCGCGGCCCGCTTCGCGGGCATCCCGGGCGCGGTCGCCGCTGGCGCCACGGCCATCAAGGACATCCGTCAGGCCGTCAAGTCGGGGAGCAAGGACGACATCATCGCGGCCACGCGCTCCTCCCTGGACGCGGCCAAGGCCGGCGTCAACGCCGCGACGGGAGGCATCGTCGGCGGCAAGGTCATGGGTGGTGTGCTCGGCGGCACCATCATGAAGGACAAGCTGGCCGCCGGTAAGAAGGCGGTCGATGCCTTCAAGCAGGCGCTGCCCAACGCGAGCGACGACGTGCTCAAGGCCGTCAAGAACGCGGCCACCAAGGGTGTGTTCGAGGGTGGCACGGCGAAGGCCGTTGGCAAGGCCGTCAGCTCCGCCGCCGGGGAGGCCGCGAAGGCCACCGGCACCCTGGCGAAGGGCGTGCTGGGCAGCGGGACGCGCTCCGCCGCCAAGGCCGCGCTCTCCACCGTGGGCAAGGCGGCGGGAGAGGCCGCCGTCAAGCAGGGCGCGAAGGCGGCTGCGGGCACCGCCGCGAAGGCGCTGGGCCGGTTCGCTCCGGGCGTCAACGTGGCCATCGCTGCCATGGACGTGGCCAACGCGGGCGCGACCCTGATGGACAAGAACGCGGGGGTCGGCAAGAAGGTGACGTCGGTCATCACCGCGGTGGGCTCCATCGCCGCGGCCACCAACATCCCGGTGGTCAGTCAGGTGGGCGCCGCGGTCTCCACGGTCTCCAGCATCGTGGGATCCTTCTTCAAGTAGGCGACCTTTTCTGCCTTTGTCAGAGCGGCTCGGCTGGACTAAGCCTTGGTCCATGCCGAGCCGTCGCTTTTTCCCCCACTGGCGTGGGCGCGGGCATGCCTATCTCCCGGGAGCATTCGTGAGTAACAAGCAAGGGACTCAAGGACCAGGGCGGGGCGTCGAGCGCCTCCTCAAGATCAGCCCCGTGGTGAGCACCGCCTCCGCCGAGGCACTCAAGCTCCCCTCCGTGACGGCCCCCTCCCTGGAGGGGCTGTCGGTGCGCGTTCCCACCCCGGATGACCTGACCGGGGACGACCTGCTGCGGCGCTTCCACGAAAAGCGCAGGGCCCTTGCCACGACGCGTGAGCGCCAGCATGGCGAGACACTGGCGATGGGCGACGACGTCCAGCTCAACATCGTGGGCTACTGCGATGGAAAGCTCATCCCGTTCTCCTCGCGCTTCGGAATGACGACGGAGCTGGCGCCCAGCGAGGCCCTTCCCGGGTTCTTCGAGACCATCGCGGAGGGCGGCAAGGTGGGCACCTCCATGCAGATTGCCCTGGAGCTGCCGGACACCTACCCGGTCGAGTCCCTCCAGGGAAAGCCCGCGCGGTTCCTCGTGGACATCGTGTCTGCCCATGAGGTGACGCTGCCTCCCGACAACACTCCCGAGTTCCTGGCGCGGCTCGGACTGGGCAGCACCCTGGATGAAGTCATGGACACCATCCGCGAGGAGTTGGAGGACGAGCTCGCGGGGCTGCTCTGGGTGCAGGCCCGGGACATGGTGCTGGACGAGGTGGCCCGTCGCGCGCCGGTGGAGCTGCCACGACCGCTGGTGGACGAGGAGCTCCGCCGCCGCTGGGTCCAGGCCGAGGGCCAGGCCATGGTCAAGTACGAGTTCGACGTCGACGAGCAGCGAGACGCGCTCCAAGGCTGGCTGACGGACCCCGCCACGCGCGAAGACGCCGAGCGGCGGCTGCACATCGGCGTGGTCCTGAAGGCCATCACCGAGGCCGAGAAGCTACAGCTCACCCCGGAGAAGCTCGAAGAGCTGATCCGAGACCACTCGGAGCCTTTCGGGCTCACCGCGGACGACGTTCACGCCGCCCTGCGTGAGACCCCGGAGACGACCCAGCGTCTGACCGAGCTGGGCTGGTACCTGCTCGCCGTGGAGCACGTCATGAACAAGGCAAAGGTCACCTTCGAGGGAGCGGAGCAAGGCTGAGGCGCATGGAGCGGGGGCGTCCCTTTCGGCGTCAGCCCTCGCTCAGCCACAGGCCCAGCCCTCCCAGCAGGCCCAGGCCCAGGAACAAGGCGGCAAGCGCCCACGTCTGTCGGCGCGACCAGTTGAGCGACTCGCCGTACCGGTAGCCACACACCAGGATGAGGACGGCGAGCCCCATGCAGATGGACATGGGCCCTGCGGCGACCAGCAGCTTTCGAGGTGTCCCGCTCACGTCGAGGACCGCGAGCAGCAACAGCGGCCAGAAGCCGATGACGAGCAGGCCGACCACGAGTCCGATGCTCCACGAGCCCTCGGGGCCGGACAGCTCCATGAAGTCCAGGAATTGTTGCCACCGGGAACGGGGCGGCTCCGGCGGCTTGCGTTCACTTCGAGGGGCAGTAGACGACACGCTCGGAGCCTCCTGGATGTAGGCCGGCCCACGCTCATGCCCATGCGGAGCGAAGGGCGGTGTGCCGTGGAGCATCTTCTAATGCAGCCCCGCTTGGATTTGAAGTCAGGCGGAGTCGTGAGGCGTGGATGCTCGCATCCCGCGGTCGCATGCCTCGGCTCGCCGTGCTCGGCCAGCGAGCCCTTCCGTGGTGTGGCTCCGGAACACGGCCTTGCGTGAACCAGCGTGCGAACACAGTCGGGCCTCGCTCCATCGATGACCTGGGCCTGGCTGGCCCGATTGCTCGGTGAGGGCTCGAGCGATGGATGTTCGAGCCAGGGGCGCCGGGCTGCGGTATCTGGGAGAGGTGCTCGGCTACCGCACCTATGGCCTCACCGCCCCGCCACATGCCCACGACTTCATGCAGGTCGTGCTGCCCTCACGTGGGATACTTGAGATGGAGGTCGACGGTCATGCCGGCTGCGTCGACGCGCATCATGCAGCGCTGATTCCAGCTGGCGCCGCGCATTCCTTCGAGGCTGCCGGTGCCAACCACTTCATCGTGCTGGACGTGGCGGCGCAGAGAGCCGACATGCCCGATTTGAGGGGGCTGGCGGACCGGGTGTTCTTTCCGCTCACGCCCGGCTTGCGAGCGTTGACGGCCTGGCTGCGTGGCGCGTGCGCGCCGCGTGCCGAGCATGTCATCGATGATGCCTTGGCCAACGCGTGGTCCTCGCTCGCCCTGGCGACGCTGGCCGCGCATCCGGTCAACCGGTCGACGCAGCTCCGTGCCCGCCATGATCCGCGCGCCGAACGCGCATGGCATCTCATCGACCAGCGCCATGCCGAGCCACTCACTGTCAGCGAGCTTGCCGCCGAGGTGGGCCTGAGTGCTCGGCGCCTCGCCACGCTCTTCCGCGCCGCATATGGGACAACGCCGCACGCGCGGCTGGCGGAGGTCCGCTTGCAGCGTGCGCTGGCGTTGCTGGAAACCACGACCCTGCCGTTCGCCGAGATTGCTGCGCGCACCGGCTACTACGACCAGAGTGCGCTCAACCGCCACCTGAGGTCCGCACTCGGCACCACGCCCGCCGCCGTGAGGCGCGGCTGAGCGCCTTGCGGCCGCATTTCCGATTTCGCCAACACGCGTCCGCTTTCACCAATACTGTCGGCGCACGCCTGTGCAGAGTAGCGGCTCGACTCCCTGAACCGGTACCTCCATGGCTGTTGGCGATTCCATTGCACCTGCGCAGCGAGCGGACGCTCGTGTCACCCGGCGTGACCACCTGATAGGCGCCACCTGCGGTGTTGCTGCTGGGGCGCTATGGGGGAGCATCTTCGTTGCACCGAGGATGCTCCCCGCGTTCTCGCCGCTGGCGCTGTCGGCGGCGCGGTACCTGTTGTACGGCATCCTGTCGCTCGCGCTGGCCCTGCCGATTGGGCGCACGCTGTGGCGCAAGACCACGCGGCGCGACTGGTGGGTCCTCTTGGGGCTGACGCTGCCGGGCAACATTCTCTATTACCTGTGCGTGGCCGGCGGTGTGCAGCGGGCGGGAGTGGCGCCGGTGTCGTTGATTGTTGGACTCCTGCCGGTGACGGTCACACTGGTGGGCGTGGTCGAGCATGGGAGCCTGCCCATGCGCCGGCTTGCGTTGCCGCTGCTGATGGCGGCGGCCGGGGTGGTGTGCGTCTATGCCGATGCACCATCGTCACACGCCAGCGCTGATGGCGCATCGTACGTGGTCGGACTCTTGATGGGAGCGGGCGCGCTGGCCTCCTGGACGGTCTACGCAGTATGCAATGCGCGCTATCTGCGAAAGCACTCACATTTTACCAGCCACGAGTGGTCATTGTTGACCGGCGTTATGACGGGCGGGGTGGCGCTGGTGCTGGCGTTGCCGGCGTTCCTGCTCCCCGGGATGGCGACGAAGTCGCCGCAAGCGCCTGCTGCCTGGTGGACCTTCTGGGCGGTCAGTGCCGGTGTCGCGCTGGGGGCCTCGGTGCTCGGGAACAGCTTGTGGAATACAGCCAGCCGCAAGCTTCCATTGACGTTGTCGGGACAGATGATTGTCTTCGAAACGGTGTTCGCACTGGTTTATGGGTTTGCATACGAGGGGCGATGGCCTCACATGCTGGAGCTCGTGGCTGCGTTGCTGCTGGTCGGTGGGGTCGGGGTGGCCGTGCGGCGCCATGCAACGGCGCCGGGCTGACCAGCAACATGCCGCCCGGCTACCTATCGGGCTTGCCCGGTCAGGACAGGAGCTTGACGTATCCGTCCGTTCCATGCACGCGGATCCGCTGCCCATCCCGAATCAGCCGGGTGGCATGCTCCACCCCGACGACGGCCGGCAAGCCGTACTCCCGTGCGATGACCGCACCATGGGTCATCAGGCCCCCGACCTCCGTCACCAGACCCTTGATGGTGACGAACAGGGGTGTCCAGCTGGGGTCTGTGTAGGCGGTGACCAGGATGTCGCCCGCTTCGAGCTCGGCCTCAGCCATGTCCAGGATGACGCGGGCCCGCCCCTCGATGGTCCCGGCGGAAACCGGCAATCCGACCAGCGCGCCGGCCGGAAAATCGTTGCGTCGATACGCTCCGGCGACGACCTCGCCATCCGACGTGAGCACCCGGGGGGGCGTGAGCGCTTGATACGACCTGAACGTGTCCTTGCGCCGGCGGATGAGCTGGTCATCCACCTGGTTCGTGCGCACGACGTCGTGGAGCTCCTGGAGTGTGAGATAGAAGATGTCTTCCTTCTCATGCAGCACGTGGGCCTGCACGAGGCGCTCGGCTTCTTCCAACAGGGCCTGCTTGTAGACGAAGTAGCGGTTGACGATGCCGTACTTGGGATACTCCCGGTACCCGATGTAGGTCCGGACCCGGTCGATCATCCGCTTGACCTCTTCGGCCTTCTGCTCGCCGTCGGGTAGGGCCCGCAATCGCTCCAGCAGTTCCTGTTCCTTGTCCCGGGCCTCCTGCAGCCCTTGCTCGAAGCGCCGCTTGCCGGCGCCCGGCTCGAAGTTCTTGATGTTGCTGAGGAGGATGGGCACGAGGGTGGTGGGGCGTTCGCTCCAACGCGGCCTCGTGATGTCGATCTCTCCGGTGCAACGCATGCCGTACTTGTCGAGGTAGGCCCGGATGGCGTCTCGCGCTTCCCGCCCGCCCGTGAGCTCGGCCAGCTCGTCCAGGAAGTCCTCGCCCTCGACGTGCTGTAGAAAGTCCACCACGTTCGGATACGGGCGGATCACATCCGCGACATCCAGGAGCGCCAGCCCCATCTCCGACGTGACATTGTGGGGGACGGACTGCGTGAGCGTGTCAGCCGCGTTCTTCTCGCCCAGCCATGCCTGTAGCTGTTCGTTGAGCCACCAGGTGGCCTCCACCGCCGCCATGATCACCTGAAAGCTCCGCGGCTCGAACAAGAGCCGCTTCAGCTCCTGGAGGTCCGCGAGGATGAAGTCGAGCAGCGCCGAGCCGGATTTCGTCTGGATGTCGCGCTTCAAGGTGGCGAGGGAGGCCTGGCTGTGGCCGATCAGCTCGTCGACGATGACAGGGTTGGTCTCGATAGGTGCTGACGCGTTGCCAGGCAGCGCCCCGCCGTGCCCCTCTCCCGGACGCGGCCGGATGAAGTCGCCACGTCCGAGGATGGTCTGTAGCGCGTCCCTGATCAGCGGATCGGATTTCCCCAGGACATCCAGGATGCCTGTACGACTCGCTGGCGACGCCAGGGCCTGGGTGACATCGATGAACAGCCTCCCGCCGGCCTCGGCCATCGGCCGCAAGGCCGTCAGCTGGAACAGGGACAGGCCGAGGGGCTTCATGGCGTCGGTCATCATCTGTTGATGACCGACGGAGACGTACACGTGGTTCTCGCGGTCGCCGGCCTCCGGGATGGGGAACAGCGTGGTAATCGGCCGGCTCTGGACGATCTGGAAGCCATCGTCGACCAGGCACCATTCGATGTCCTGGGGGCGGCCGAAGTGTGCTTCGATCTGCCGGCCCAGTTGCGCGAGCCGCACGGCCTGGGCATCCGTCAGCGCTGGCTGCTGCTGCAGCTCCGGCTCGATTGCCTGTTCCTGCGTGCCGCCTGCTGGCGCGGCGTGGATGGCAAGCTGCTTGGTGGCGACCACCTTGGCGATGACCTCGCCGTCCCGCACCTTGTAGACGTCCGCGTTCACGAGGCCGGAGACCAGTGCCTCGCCGAGGCCGAAGCTGGCCTCTATGGAGGCGACCTTCCGGTTGGAGGTGACGGGGTCGGCCGTGAACAGGATACCGGCGGCCTGCGGGAAGACCATCTGCTGCACGACCACTGCCATGTGGACCTTCCGGTGGTCGAAGCCGTTCCGGATGCGGTAGGTCACGGCCCGCTCGGTGAAGAGCGAGGCCCAGCACCGGCTGACGTGCTGGAGGATCGCCGCCGGCCCCATGACGTTCAGGTACGTGTCCTGCTGGCCCGCGAAGGAGACAGTCGGCAGGTCCTCGGCCGTCGCGCTCGAGCGGACGGCGTAGGCCGCGTGCTCGCCAAGATGGACAAGCGGGCGGGTGATCGCCTCCGCGAGGTCGTCAGGGATGGCGGTCCCCTCGATGGTTCGGCGGACCTCAGCGCTGAGCGCGCGGAGTTGCTCACGGTCGTCCGGCCTCAGGCGTGACAGCCGAAGGAGCTGCTCGTCGATCGACGGTGCCTCCGCCAGGAGCCGTAAGAAGGCGTCTGTTGTCACGCAGAAGCCCGCCGGAACGCGGATGCCTTCGATTCGCGAAAGCTCCCCCAGATGCGCGCCCTTGCCGCCTACGATTGGGACCTGCGTATGGTCGATCTCCCGGAAATCCAACACGTAGCAGCCCATACGCTTGCCTCCCGTTCCCGAAAGCGCGGCACTGTACTCTTGACCACGGAATGATGTGCACCGAGACGGCCTCCCTCCGTGGGCAAACCACTCCCCCGACAGGCACCACGGTGGAAGCAGCCATTGAAGCGCGAGTGGGTGCCATGCTGCCGGGATCTGCCCGGCTCGATGTAGGCGGTTCGAATACCGCTGGCCTCCAGCCGCCTGCACAGCGCCTTGGCTCGGTGAACCTGCTCTGGGCATGGCCAGGTTCAATCGACTTGAGGTGGAGGCGGGGAGGGATTCCGGGCGCCGCGCCAGAGCGAGGGTGGCGCGGCCGGTACCCCTGGCTCAAGGCCGCTCGAGCATGAACGCGGTGACGGAGTAGCGCTGGTGGCCCTGCGCGGCGGGTAACCACTCGGTCACCCGGTGGAGCGCGCCTACGGCGCGGAAGATGAAGACCGAGTTGAAGAGGGGCGGCACACGCATGCTGTCGTGCGTGCCGTCGGGATGTGGGAAGGCGAGGACGCCGCCGAAGCGCTCGTCCCAGGGGCGCGTGAAGTTGAAGACGACCGCGAGCCCCTCTTCGTCCGTGTCGTAATGGAGGGGGAAGGACTCGCCCACCCCCATGCGAGCTACCTGGACCTGGCAGGTCCGGAGCGGGCGAGGCCAGCCTACGAGGTCGGCGAAGAAGGCGGCGCCCTCGCCGCTGCGCAGCCAGGCGCAGAAGTCGATCAGCGCGGAGGGGGGCTGCTGGTCCAGCGGAGCGACATGCAGGGGATAGGGGGCGTGGTGGTGCCGCCGGAAGGAGACCTGGCGAAGGGCGGCATGAAGGGCTTCGGCCCGCTCGGGCAGGAGCGCGTCCTGGAGACAGACGTGGAGCACGCGGCCGCCCTTCGCGAACTCGCGGCGGATGGTGGTGCGCAGGTTCTCGGACGCGACGGCGAGCCGCGTCCACGGCGTCGCGGCGGCGAGGTGGGGCGGCACCGCGCGGACGGTTCCGAAGATGCCCTCGGCGAAGTCCGGGATGAAGAAGCCGCTGGGGCGCTCAGGCCTGGGCGACGAGGTAGCTGGCGAGTCGGGTGATGACTTTGCCTTCGCGCGGGTCATCGAAGAAGGAGATGGCGGGAGTGGGGTTGAACTCAAGGGCCACGAAGGCGCCTTCACGGGTGCGGCGCAGGTCCACGGCGGTGAAGACCATTCCCAACGCCTTGGCACCACGGACGCACAGCTCCCAGGCGGCTCGGGGCAGCCGGGCGGGCCTGACTCCATCCAGGTTCTGCCTCACATCGACCACGCCCTCCGTGGGAATCTGGAACGCGGCAACGGGCTCGCCCGCGAGGACGTAGGCGCGGAACTCATCGCCGAGAATCTGCTCCTGGAAGAGGACAGGACAGTTCCCGAGCAGGGCGAGGCGCTCATCGGTGAGGTCGGCCTCGCCCAGCTTGCGCACCAGGGCGCCGCCGCCAAGTGGCTTGTAGATGACGTGCGGGTGCCGCGCAAAGAACGCGCGCACAGCCTCAGGCGAGCTGGTGCCCAGGCTCGCGGGGACGGGGACCTTGTGGCGCGCGAGGAGCGAGAGCTGGTGGAGCTTGAGGTAGTGCAACTCCACGGCCTCCATCGGGTTGACGAAGGAGCACCCTCGTCGGTGGAGGGCTCGTACCACCGAATGGAGGAAGGACTGGCGCTCCCGCTCGGCGAGGTATTGCTCCTGCCAGCGGGTGAAGTTGCGCTGGGACAGGGCCTCGGGCTCCGGAACGGGGAGCGAGAGTCGTAGGTTCTTGACGTAGAAGGAGCGCAAGTCGCTGAGGCACTCGCCCTCCCAATGCACGACGCCATCCTCCCAGGCGAGGGTGGTGACGTCGGGGATCCGCTCCGTCTCCAAGATGATGGCGCGCGCCCGGCGGCGCTCCACGGCTTCTGCGACATACCGTGTGGCGTCGTCCGAGCGCGAGCCGATGAGTACGACCTTCTTCCGAGAAGCCATGAGCGGCGACGTACGTCCGAGAGGTTCAGGTCAGCCGCCGCTGCCCCGGAAGGGGTCGTCGGCCATGACCTTCACGAGGCCGCCGTTGCCGGGAGGCGTGAGCGGACCGCCAATGTCGGGAAGGGACGGCTGGTCAGCCATGACCTTCACGAGGCCACCGTTGCCGGGAGGCGTGAGTGGACCGCCAATGTCGGGAAGGGACGGCTGGTCGGCCATGACCTTCACGAGGCCGCCGTTACCAGGAGGCGTGAGCGGCCCACCGATGTCAGGAAGGGACGGCTGGTCGGCCATGACCTTCACGAGGCCGCCGTTGCCGGGAGGCGTGAGCGGACCGCCAATGTCAGGAAGGGACGGCTGGTCAGCCATCACCTTCACCGGGCGGGTCATTGCCTCAGGCGGTACCTGCTCGTGCGGGCGATTGGGGCCGAAGAAGCGGCCCGCGAGCTCGCGCGCCTTGGGCGTCAGCTTCGTCTTCTCGAATACATCGCGAAGCTGCTCGTGCTGGTGGGGAGTGAGCTTGCTGGCATCGGCTCCCTTGAGCGCCTTCTGAAGCGTGGGCACACCCACCTGCTTGCCACCAGTGGTGGCTTCCTTCAGCGTGGCCTTGAGGGATGCGACAAAACGTGTCGGAGATTTGATCTGGGGCATGGGAGACTCCATGGAGTTATCGCCAGGCCACTCGTAGGAGTTGCTTGTTTCTACGAAGTCGAGAGCCATTCCGGGGCAGTCTGTTGACACAGTTTCAACCCCTCGCGTCGCAGTAACGCCCACGCCCGAAGCAGCCGAACCGGGAGCTTAGCCGCGCGATGCGGCACAACTCCTCCACCACTCCCGCGTCTATCTTTTCCTGATGACGCACTGCGCACGGGAAGAGGGGCCTCGCCTCATCTCCTGCAAGGACACTGAAAACGACGAAGCCCCCGACCCGTTACTGGGCCAGGGGCTTCGAGGGGTACCACCTGCGCGGCAGGCGCTACATGATGGGCATGAAGACCTTGAAGCCCGTGCGCCCGCTGTTGGTCGTGTTGCGCTCGATGAAGTCGCTGGCGGACGAGTGGCCATCACCCAGGGTGACGGCGGTGTGGCCGTAGATGCTGCCCAGGCGCGTGGAGGTGCTCTCCCAGGTGAGGACGAGGCCCGGAATCTTCAGCGCCTCCTCCAGCGACATGTTGACCTGCTTGAACTTGTCGCGCGGCAGGTTGTTGT
>JAFAAN010000115.1 GCA_023426545.1 Pseudomonadota bacterium | reverse complement strand
CGGCGTCCCTGGACGCCGCGGAGGCCCTGCTGCGCCGCCTGGGCGCGGTCGACGCCCAGGGCCGTGTCACGGACGGCGGCGGGCGACTCCTCCGCTTCCCCGTCCACCCCCGTCAGGCCCGCATCATCGTCGAGGGCGAGCGCCGGGGCGTGGGCGCAGAGGCCGCCATCCTCGCCGCCCTCATGGGCGAGCGCGACATCCGCCGTGAGGCCCGCGCCAACCTGGGCCAGGGAGGCCGCCCGGCGGCCATCGTCAGCGGCCCGTCCGACCTGCTGGAGCTCCTCGAACGCTTCCGCGAGGCAGAGCGCGCGGGGTTCGCGCCTGGACGCATGCACGCGCTCTCCCTGGAAGCAGGCGCCGTGCAGTCCGTGGACCGGGTCCAGAAGCAGCTGCGGCGCGCCGCGCGAAACCAGGGCGAGCGCCCCCAGCGCGCGGAGGACGTGGAGCAGGCGCTGATGTTGAGCGTGCTCGCGGGCTACCCCGACCGCGTCGCTCGCCGCCGCCGTCCTCGCGCCCCCGAGCTGCTGATGTTCGGCGGCGGCACCGCCACCCTCTCCGAGGTCAGCGTCGTGCAGGACGCCGAGCTCATGGTCGCCGCGGACGCCGAGGAGCGCCCTGGCAAGGGCGCCGTGGTGCGGCTCGCCAGCGCCGTGGAGCCCGAGTGGCTGCTGGACCTGTACCCGGAGGCGCTCGAAGAGGTGGACACCCTCCAGTGGAACGCCGAGGCCCGGCGCGTGGAGCGGCTCACCCGCCTGTCCTACGGCAACTTGGTCCTGGAGGAGACGCGCACCCCCGCTCCCGCCTCCGAGGCGACGGCGCGCGTGCTCGTGGAGGCCGCGCTGGCCGCGGGCCCCGGCAAGTTCGCGGATCCGGAAGCCCTGGAGCAGTGGCGTACCCGCGTGGCCCTGCTGACAGGGGCCTTCCCAGAGGCGAAGTTCCCCCTCGTCGATGATGCGTTCCTCCGGGATGCGCTGGCGTCGCTGTGCTCGGACGCGCGCAGCTTCAAGGACCTGGAGGGCGTGTCCCTCCTGGACGCGCTCTATGCGAGGCTCACCTCGGAGCAGCAGCGGCTGCTGGCCACGCATGCCCCCGAGCGCGTGACGCTCCCCGGTGGGCGCGGCGTCAAGGTCCACTACGAGCCGGGCAAGCCCCCCTGGGTGGAGTCACGCCTGCAGGACTTCTTCGGAATGGCGCAGGGGCCCAACGTGTGCGCGGGCCGCGTGCCGCTGGTGCTGCACCTGCTCGCGCCGAACATGCGCGCCGTCCAGGTGACGACCGACCTGGCGGGTTTCTGGGAGCGGCACTACCCCGCCATCCGCAAGGAGCTGTGCCGCAAGTACCCCCGCCACTCGTGGCCGGAGGATCCGCGGCATGCCCAGCCGCCCGCGCCCCGCCCACCCCGGCGGTGATTCGTCAGAGGCGCTTGAGCATCTCCAGGTGCTCCATGCCGGCTTCCTCGAAGACGCCGCCGACCGGCTGGTAGCCGTGCTTCTTGTAGAACTCGAGCGCGTAGAGCTGCGCGTGCAACATGATGCCGCTGACGCCCCGCCGGCGCGCCTCCTCCTCGAGCGACGTGAGGAGCTTGGACCCCACGCGCGCCTTGCGGTGCGACTGGAGGACCGCCATGCGGCCAATCTGGCCCCACTTGCCCTCCTGGTTCGCCGGGGGCTGCGCCAGCATCACCAGCCGGCCCGTGCCGATGGCGTGCCCGCCCTGGCTGGCGATGACGTGGTAGGCGTTCACGTCCTCGGCGTCACGCTCGATGCCCTCGGGAACCGCCTGTTCCTCGATGAACACCACCTCGCGGATGGCGAGCGCCTGCATGAGCTCCGCCTCGTTCTTGATCGGAGCGATGGTAACGGGCGCGGAGGTTTCCGTGGGAGAAGCCATGTCGCGGGCAAGGTACACAAAAGCCCGCGAGGTCAACAGGCGGAAAAAGCAGCGTGCCGGCCCCGGAATCCGCCCCCATGCTCCCCGTCCCCGAGAGGGCGGCCTGCCCCCCGGCGTGCCCGCCCCCCATGCTAGGCTGCAAGCCGCCATGCGCTTCAACCGACTGCTCGCACTCGTCCTGGCCCTGGCGGCCCTGCCCGCTGCCGCCCAGCCAGAGCTCTTCTTCGGCAACGGACCGGCCCCCGTCTTCCGCGAGGAGGACCTCGACAAGCGCTTCTCCCGGTCGAAGCTGAACCAGGGCTTGAGCCAGGGCACCCGGGATGCCGGCTGCGCGCAGCTGCTCGGGGCCATGCTCACCCTGATGGGCGAGACGGGCGTGTTCCTTCACAAACGTGACGAGAACTTCATGCTCGACCCGGTGCTGGTGAACGCGCTCAACACCCAGCTCGTCAACCAGCGCTTCCCCGGCAACGCCTTCTTCGTGGCCATGGTCCGGCGCGTGCTCATCGACCGGAAGCTTCCGCCCGAGTGGCTGGTGACGGCGCAGGCCCTGGCCCCGCACTACCCGGCCATCGACACCGGCCGGCTGCGCTTCCTCGCCGACGGCGTGAAGCCCCTGGACAGCTTTCTGCTCACCCTGCCCGCGCTGCGTGACCGCTATGAGCAGGAGGTGAAGCGCGCCACCTCCGTGGGGGCCTCCACCGCCGAGGCGCTGTTCCGCGAGAACTACCTGGACCACGAGGTCGCCTTCGGCGCGCTGGAGCTGGTGGACGTGAAGCTCGTGAAGCCGAAGAAGAAGCGCCTCAAGAAGGACGAAGAGCCCGAGGAGCCCTACACGCTGGCCCAGCTCGTCTGGGTGGAGCCTGAGGCGCCGACCACGGAGCGCTACGAGTTCAGCTTCGGCAAGCCGGCCAAGCGCCCCCGCGTGGAGATCACCGCGAAGCTCCAGGACACGCAGTACACGGACCTCAACAAGCTGCTGAAGGGCTCCCGCGTCATCGTTCGTGGCCGCTTCTGGGAGTACAAGAAGGCCCTGGCGACCATCGAGCTGCGGGACGCGCTGCTCTTCCCCGAGCGGGACTGGACCAAGACCCCCATCCTGGCGGACCCCGCAGCGGTCGCCGCGTGTCCCCTGGCCGTCAACGACCTGACGGGTATTGCCCCCATCCAGCCCGGCGCGTTCGGCAAGCAGCGCTGACCCCATCCCGCGCCTGGATGCCCATCCACCCATGGGTACCGCCCCGGCGGTCCCCCTCTCCCCGGGTGGAGCAGAAGCGTCGCGCCCCCTCCTGGCACGCCCCCTGCTTTGGCCCACGCGCCAATCGCACGAGGGATGCCATGAAGGTCGACAGTCAGGAGTCCGCGGCGCGGACCGGACAGACGAAGCCATCGCCCGATGGGGAGAAGTTCAAGAAGGCGATGGAGGAAGCGGATACCCGCGGGGAGCCCCAGCGGCCGCGGCGCGTGCCCGCGGGACAGCCCGCCGCCCTGCGTCCGCGCGCCGCGCCTACCCTGGCGGCGCGTGCCACCGGGGTGGTGGCCGGGCCGCAGCGGGCGGCCGTCTCCAGCCCGGAGAATCTGGGACTCAAGCGGCTGGCGATGCACGCGGAGGTCCAGCGGCTGGGCGCCGTCCGGAGCGAGGCCCAGACGTTGGGACAGGAGCGCACCGAGCACCGCCTCCATGACCTCATCGCCCGCGAGCTGTCCAGGGATGCCCGCACCATGGCGCCCGCGCCTCCGGAGCCTCGCGCCGTCCCCGCGTCCCCCGAGCAGCAACGCCCCGCGCAGGAGCCCGCGAGCCGGGAAGGCCCCCAGCCCGCGGTGGGCCCGGCGACGGGAAGCAGCGCTCCGCATGATGCCCCCCACGCCGGCACGCGCGCCGAGGCGGCGATGGCGCTCATCGAGCGCATCGATGTCTTCGTGAAGTCGCAGCGGCCCGCGCTCAGCATGAGCCTGCGCGGGCACCTCGATGCCACGGTGGAGGTCGAGCGGACGGGCCCGCGCGAAATCTCCCTGCGCATCCAGGGCCACCGGGGGCCGGTGGCCGCCGAGGACTTGAGCCGGCTGCGCGACGCGCTGGAAGCGCGAGGCTTGAAGCTCCGCGCACTGCACACGGCGTAGCCCCCGCAACGACGAAGGCCCTCTCGCCGGGGCGAAAGGACCTTCGGGGGACACGCGATTGTGGGTTGGCCTATGCGCCCGGCGAAGGATCCAGGAGGTCGCGCTTGCCCTCCTTCTCCTTGTAGTCCTCGGCCTCGGGCAGCGCGGACTTCTTCTCCGCGATATTGGGCCACTTCGCCGACAGGTCAGCGTTCAGGGCCTTGTACTCCTTCCACTTCTCCGGCAGCTCCGTCTCCGGGAAGATGGCCTTGGTGGGGCACACAGGCTCGCAAGCACCGCAGTCGATGCACTCATCCGGATGGATGACCAGGAAGTTGGCACCTTCGTAGAAGCAGTTGACCGGGCACACCTCGACACAGTCGGTGTACTTGCACTTGATGCAAGGGTCGGCGACGACGTAGGCCATTGAAAAGTCTCCTCTCGGTAGTAACCAGGCGCGTCCGTGGGCGCGCACAGTAGTGGTTCGAGCTGGCGATGGCACCCTGAATCTGTGGCGGACCGTCGCCGGCGCATGGGGTCAGCCCAACAAGCCCTGGGCCTGCAGTAGCTCGGCCACGAGGATGGCGCCTCGCGCGGCCCCCATCTTGGTGTTGTGGGACACCAGGACGTACTTGAAGCCGTTCTCCAGGACGCCGTCCTCGCGGATGCGGCCCACCGTGGTGGCCATACCGCCATGCGTCTCCCGGTCCAATCGGGGCTGGGGTCGGAATGGATCGTCCAGCACCTCAATCCAGCGCGGGGCCGCGGAGGGCAGCTTCCGGGCCAGCTCGGCGCCCTGCCACTCCCGAAGGGCCTGGGTCACCTCCGCCACCGTGGCCTTCTTCTCCAGCGAGACGAAGACGGACTCGGTGTGGCCTTCCATCACCGCCACGCGGGTGCAGGTGCAGGACACGCGCACGTCGTGCGGCGTGAGGCCCTGCCCATCCGGTCGGAGCGCGCCGAGGATCTTCTTCGTCTCCACCTCGACCTTGTGCTCCTCCTTGGGGATGTAGGGGATGACGTTGTCGAGGATGTCCATCCCGATGACGCCGGGCGAGCGCCCCGCGCCGGACATGGCCTGCAGGCTGGTCATCAACACCGCCTTGACGCCGAAGCGCTCGACCAGCGGGGCCAGCGTCACGGCGAGGCCAGTGGTGGTGCAGTTGGGGATGGGGACGATGAAGCCCTTCCAGCCGCGCCGGCGCTGCTGCTCCCGGATGAGGGGCGCGTGCGCGGCATTGACGGGAGGAATCAGCAGGGGGACGTCGTCCTCGTAGCGGAACGCGCTGGCGGCGGAGAAGACGGGGATGTCCTTCGCCAGCCGGGGCTCCAGCTCACGCGCCACGTCCGCCTCCACGGCGGAGAAGACGATGTCGTAGTCCCTGGCATCCAGCGCGTCGCCGGCCACCACCTTCATGCCGGCAATCCCGGCGGGCAGCGGCTCCGGGACGAACCACGCCGTCATGCCACTCGCCGTTTTCAAGGCCTCCGCGTACGTCTTGCCCGCCGAGCGGGGCGAGGCCGCCAGGCCCGTCAGCTCGATGGAGGGATGGTCCTTCAGGGCCGCGATGAATTGCTGTCCTGCGAGTCCAGTGGCACCGATGAGTGCCGCGCGAAGCCTGGCCATGGGGGCGTTTCTCCAGTCTCCAATGGAGGAGGAAGTCGCCCGCTCCATAACACCCTTTCCCGACGCACCGCATCCACCCGGTGCTCAGTGGGGAATCACGGCGACCGGGGCCCGGGCGTGGCGCTCGGTGGGGAAGCCTCCCGTCACCCACGCCAGCAGTCCGCCTTCGAGGCAGACGGCCTCGCGCCCCTTCATCCGCAGCAGGCGGCAGACACGGCGGGAGTCCCTACCGTCCGGCGAGCAGCCGCACAGGACGATGAGCTCGTCGTCCGGCAGCATGTGGTGGTCGCGGGCAATCTCCGCGGACGTCATCCGGAGCGCACCCGGGATGTGCATGTCATAACGCTCCCAATCGGCAGCGTCCCGGCAGTCGAGGACGAGCACTTCGTCGTCCCCCAGGCGCATGTACAGCTCGGCACAGACGATGGTGGGCTCCACGGTGACCTCCGCGGGGTCTTCTCGGATAACCCGAGGCGCCGTCGCCCTGTTCCCGCACCGCCTCCCCGCCTGCCCTCCACGTGGGGAGCGGGGCGCCGTGCCGCGCCATGCCCCCGCCCTACAGGCCGAGCTGCTTGGCGATGATCTCGTTCATCACCTCGCTGGTGCCCCCACCGATGGGCCCCAGCCGCGCGTCGCGCCAGTGGCGCTGGATGTCGTACTCCATCATGTACCCCGCGCCACCATGGAGCTGGAGGCACTCGTCCGCCACCCGGCAGCACGTCTCCGTGGCCACCTTCTTCGCCATGGACGTCTGGGCTACGGCCCACTCACCGGCCACGTGCAGGCGCAGCGCGTGGTAGGTGAGCTGCCGCGCCGACTCGCGGGCGGTGAAGAGCTCCGCCAGCTTGTGGCGCACCACCTGGAACTGATGGAGCGACTGGCCGAAGGCACGCCGCGACTTCACGTGCTCCAGCACCGTCTCCAGCATCTCCTCCATGGCTCCCACCGCGCCCAGCGCCAGCGACAGGCGCTCCCACTGGAAGTTGCCCATGATCTGCGAGAAGCCCTGCCCCTCCACGCCAAGCAGGTTCTCCGCGGGCACGCGGCAGTCCTCGAAGAACAGCTCCGCCGTGTCCGACGCGCGCCAGCCCAGCTTGTCCAGCTTGCGGCCCACGGTGAAGCCCGGCGTGCCCTTCTCCACCACCAGCATGGACAGGCCCTTGTGACCGGCGGCCGGGTCCGTCTTCACCGCCAGTACCACGAAGTCCGCCCGCACGCCGTTGGTGATGTACGTCTTGGAGCCATTCACCACGTAGCAGTCGCCCTCGCGCCGCGCGGTGGTCCGCAGGCCGGCCACGTCGGAGCCGGCGTCGGGCTCGGTGATGCCCAGCGCGCCGACCTTCTCGCCGCGGATGGCGGGGGCCAGCCAGCGGCGCTTCTGCGCGTCCGTGCCGAACAGGTGGAGGGGCCCGGTGGAGATGGTGAACTGCGCCCCCAGCCCCGCGGACACGCCGCCAGAGCCACACCGCCCCAGCTCTTCCAGGAGCACCGCCTCATAGAGCTCCCCCGCGGCCGAGCCCCCGTACTCCACCGGGTACTTCAAGCCGAGGAAGCCCAGCTCGCCAAAGCGGGTGAACAGCTCCCGGGGAAACGCCTCCCGGGCCTCCCATTCCCGGACGAAGGGGCGGATCTCCTTCTCCACGACCGCACGCACCGTGCGACGAAACGCGTCATGCTCTTCCAGGTACAGTCCGTGGCCGTGAAGCATCGTGCGAGCACCTCGTCCGTTGGGGTGGCTGGGACGCGCACCCGCGATGGAACGCTTTCGCGTCGGCATGGTAACGGGACGCTCGCAGCCCAGGCAGCTGTTGCGTCCTTGACCACGCGGTGGCCGGCTGCGTATAAAGCCGGCTCCGTCCTCTCGGCGCCATAGCCAAGTGGAAAGGCAAAGGTCTGCAAAACCTTCATACCCCGGTTCGAATCCGGGTGGCGCCTCAAAGAGCCAAGGCCCGGTGCGGAAGCAACTCCGCATCGGGCCTTGTGCTTTCCGGGGGCCGCCGTCAGGTCAGCAGCCCAGCTCCACCGCGCCGATGTCCGGCCCAGCGCCACAGAACGGAATCCCGATGTCCGCGCCCGAGTCCTGGGCCGTGGGGCCCGGAGCGAAGGCCTCCCCCAGGTCCGCGGAGCCAGTGCGAGACGTGGTGTCACCCGTGGCGGCCTGGTAGGCCGTGAGGTCCATGACGGTGCCCTCGTTCTTGAACTGGGCACCGGCCGGGAAGAGGTTGTGGCCCAGCTTCGCCCCCGGGGCCATGGACCCCATGTTCACCGCGACGGGCGCGTCCGCGACGATGTTGTTCTGCACCACCGGGTCCTGGGTCGGCCCGCCGGTGCCGTGGCCGATGATGAGCCCGGTGGTCACCCGGGAGACCGTGTTGTTGACCACGGTGGTGGCCTTTGAGTTCTCCAGGCGGATGCCCGTCCCCTCACCGCCGCCGGCCCCGGTGATGTCGTGCACGCGGTTGCGGCGGATGACGATGCCGTCGGGCATGGCCCCGTCGTGGTTGCCCCCGACGGAGATGCCCTTGGCGCCGTCGTAGATTTCGTTGTCCTCCACCAGCACGTTGCTCGCGGAGTAGTGGATGACGACGACGTCGCCCCGGGCCGTGGAGCTCGGCAGGAAGTGGTGCATCCGGTTGTTGCGGAGGACCACGCCGTAACACGTCTTGATGTCCACGGCGTTCTCCCGCCCTGCGTAGAAGTGGTTGTTCTCGATCAGCAGGTCCTCGGCGGGAGGCAGGTCGCTGAAGCCCTCGGGGCCGAGGCACTGCACGGCGTCGCCCGAGTTGCCGTGGATGTCGTTGTTGCGCACGGTGACATTCCGCGACGTGGGCTGCACGACGACGCCATGTGAGTCCTCGTTGCCGGTGGTCTTCACGAAGTCGTGGATGATGTTGTTCTCGATGACGGGGCCGGTGGCGTCGTTGAACGTCGTCACCGCGCCGCCGCCCGTCCCACCGTGCAGGTCCGAGTTGACGAGCATCGAGCCCGTCACGTCGCCCTCGAAGGTGACGGCGAAGGACGTCTGGCCCTGCAGGTCGATTTCGAATCCGTCGATGATCCAGTGCGGCTGGCGCACCTGCACCAGACCATTCGCCCCGGGGCCCAGGACGATGCGCGGGCTGCCCTCGCCCTGGAGCGTGACCTTCGCTTCGGCCGTGCCCGGCTTCGCGTTGTCCCCGATGATGACGCGCTCCGCGTAGGTGCCGGACAGCACGCGGATGAGCTCTCCCGGGCCGGCCAGGCTGACGGCCTTGTTGATGGTGCGCAGCGGCTGCGCGGCGCTGCCGTCCCCCGCGTCGTCGCCGGACGTGCTCACCACCCACTCGCGTGTGTAGACGGGCGGCTCGGGGATGGTCATCTCCGTGGCGCTGACGCCCGGCTGCGGTGACGGGTCCTCGATGTCGACGTGGTCATCATGCTTCGGCAGCACGGCCACGGGGGTCCCCTCCACCGGTTGAACGCCAATGGAAGGGCGCGCGGAGAAGGTCCGCGCGGGGGTGGGCGCGGGGGACTCCGCCGTGTCGGGCGTCGGCTCGGACGCCGAGGGCGGTGGGGACTGGACCGGCAGGGGTACGGAGGTCCCGCCACTGTCAGAGCCAGAGCAGGCCGCCGTGCTCAGCAAGAGCAGGCCCGCGGCCAGGAACGTCAGGTTCAGGCAGTTGCCATGTCGGATTTTCATGAGCAGGGGCAACGCCGGAGGCGGGGGCCGATATTCATCCCCCCGCGCCGTGGCATCTGGCAGGCGGCCGGCCTGGCGGGCGCCAGGCGAACGGCTCGTGACAGGTGGGAGGTGCGACAGTACGGTGGCGCCCGCCGTGCGCCACGCCGCCCCTCTCCTCATCGCCGCAGTCCTCTTCACCGCGTGCGCGACCCCGCAGCCCGCGACGGACAGCTCCCGCTCACCTGGAGCCGGACAGCCCCCGATGCCGCCTTCGGCGTCCGCTGCCCCTGGGCCGGACATGGCGGCTGGTGGCGGCCCGGCCTCGCCCTCCCCTTCTCCCGCTGGCGGAGCTTCAGCGTCCTCGGTGACGGCCGAGAGCGAGGCCCTCACGGAGCCGGGCCATCATCCCCCCTCCGCGCACGCAGCGGCGCGAGTCCCCGGCGATCCAGCCACGGGCGCCTCGTCCTCCCTGGGGGACCTGCTCTCGCAGGGAATCCCGACGCCAGCGGACCTCAAGCGCCTGGACTTCCGCGGCGGCGAGCCACGGGTGCCCGTCCGGCTGATGGAGGGCCGGCGCGAGGTCACCTTCTCCCCGCGGGGGCGGATGCGCCTGCGCTTCGGGGGAGCCGGCGACAAGGTGCTCGATGCGGCGGCGGGGACGCGATGGACGGTGCGGGTGACGCAGGGCACGCCCTCAGTGCTGTCCGCGCGTGTGCAGCTGGCCGAGTTCCGCATGGCGGACCGCGCGGGAATGCAAGCGGCGCTGGAGGCATGGCGGGAGAAGGGCCTGACGGTCCGCTCCCAGGTGCTCGGCACCGTCTACGGCATCGCCGGCAAGGTCATCGACAACCGGCGCATCCTGCTGCTGGTGGATGAGGTCCTCACGCCCGAGGCCGCAGGCCAGAGGCAGGCGGAGCTGCTGCGCAGCCACGGCGCGCAGACGACGCTCTTCGAGGAGGTCCGCACCCCCGCCAGCGCCATCCTGGAGGTCCGCGACGAATCCGGCGCGGTGGTGGGCATGGCCCAGGACCGGCTGGATGCGGAGACGCCGGACGGCGCGGGCTTCGACGTGCGGCAGGTGGAGTACGGCGTCGGCTATGACTTCCACGGCTTCGAGGACCGCACCTTCCGGGGCGCGCTCCAGCTCGTCGTGGACCGGGCCGGCCTGCTGGCGGTGGTCAACGTGGTGCCGCTGGAGGACCTGTTGAAGGGGCTCGTGCCCGCGGAGATCTTCGCCCGCGCCCACCCGGAGGCCCTCAAGGCCCAGGCCGTGACTGCGCGGGGCGAGGTGCTGGCCAAGGTGGGCATCAAGCACCTGGCGGACCCGTACCTCCTCTGCTCCGAGCAACACTGCGCCGTGTACCGGGGCCGCACCGGCGAGGCGGCCAGCACCACGGCCGCGGTGGAGGCCACCCGCGGCGAGGGGCTCTTCAACGACGAGGGCCGGCTGGTGGACTCCGTCTACAGCGCCGTCTGTGGCGGTCACACCGAGGACAATGACGTGGTGTGGGGCGGCCCTCCGGACCCGAGCCTCCGTGGCCGCCCGGACGTCATCGGACCGCCCGGCGCCCATCCCCTGCCCGCCAGCCTGGAGCGCTGGCTGACGGCCAGCAACCTGCCTGCTGCCTGCCGCCTGTCCAGCTTCGCGCAGCCCAGCAAGTTCCGCTGGGAGCGACGCTTCACGGCCGAGCAGGTGGATGCGCGGCTGAAGCGGCTGGGCGTGGGGCGCGTCCAGGCGCTCGCGCTGACGGATCGGGGGGTATCCGGCCGGGCGAGCGTGCTGACGGTGTCCGGGGACCAGGGCGCCACCCAGGTCCGGGGCGAACTCAACATCCGCCGCCTGTTCGGCATGCTCAACAGCAGCATGGCGGTGGTGCTCCCCGAGCGGGACGCCGAGGGCCGGCTCACCGGCTGGCTTTTCCGTGGCGGGGGCTGGGGGCACGGCGTAGGGATGTGTCAAACGGGCGCCATCGGCCGGGCGGAGGCCGGGCAGCGCTACCAGGACATCCTCCGTCACTACTTCAACGGCGCCGAGGTGGCCCCCATCTATTGATGGCCGGGAGGGGTTATCCTGCAAACCGGTGCGCGGCTCGCGAATCGACGTCCCTCTTCACCTGTTCAGCCGCGAACGCGACGGGACTAGTCCGCCCGTCCGGAGGTTTATCATCCCGCCGTGAGCCCGGGTTCTCCATCCAGCTGGCGCCGCCGGAGGCGGCAGAAGTCCTCCGCGGGGCGGCTCGCCGCGGCGCTGGCGCTCGCCCTGCTCGTCCACGGCCTCTACGTGGGCGCCCTGCTGCTGGCGGGCTCCCTCCAGGGTGAGCCGGTGGCGCGCAAGCCCGCGACGCGGCCCACGTCCGTGGCCGTGCGCCCGCTCACCGCCGAGCAGTGGGCCAAGAACCGCGGCAACACGGCCCCTCAGACGAAACCCCAGGCGTCCGAGCGGCCCCGCGCCCAGGAGAAGAAGCCGGAGGAGAAGAAGCCCGAGGAGCCGCCCAAGGGCCAGGTCGTGGACGTCGCGCCCGGCAACAACGAGGTGGACCCGAACGCGAAGTACCTCGCGGAGAGCAACAACCGGGTGAACAAGGAGACTCGCGCCCGGGAGCAGACGCCCTTCTACCGCAACGCCATGCCCCAGCGGACGGCGCCGCAGAACCAGGAGGGCCAGGACACGGACGCCCAGGCACCGCCGCGCATGGCCGGCAACCACGGCATGGGCAACGACGACCGGCCCGTGGCCCAGGGCGGCCAGAAGCCCGCCTTCGAGATTCCCGACGCCCGCCGCAAGAGCGAGGTGGCCGTGAAGACGGACCCGAAGGCGCCAGGGCCGGGCGTGGAAGTGAACAACCAGAACGAGAGCGACGAGGTGGTCGGCAACGCCAAGCGCCTCAACATCCAGCCAGGGACGGGCGGCGACGAAGCGGGCTCCGTCGGCCGCGCGGGCGCTCCCGGGCTGGCGTCGCTGGCGCCGTCGCGCGCCGTCATGGACAAAATCCTCGGCGCCGCCCCCAATGACCACCTGCAGGACGCCGACGAGGGAGACGCCACCCTCCTCAACACGCGGGAGTGGAAGTACGCCAGCTTCTTCAACCGCGTGAAGCAGAGCGTGGGCATGCACTGGAACCCCAACGAGCAGCTTCGGCGCAGGGACCCCACCGGGGGCATCTACTCGGGCAGGGACCGGTACACGCTGCTGCAAATCACGCTGGATGCGCGCGGCCAGGTGACGGACATCCAGGTGGAGAAGAGCAGCGGGTTGGACTTCCTCGACCTCGAGGCGGTGTCCTCCTTCAAGCGCGCGCAGCCCTTCCCCAACCCGCCGCCGGGGCTGCTGTCGGAGGACTCCCAGGTGAAGTTCCAGTTCGGCTTCTTCATGGAGATGGGGGGCGGCCCCCGGATGCGGCTGTTCCGCCAGCCCAACTGAGCGCGCGCTGAGGTACGGTGGCACGCCGTGGACGCGACGCTCACCGACCGAAACCTCGCGCAGCAGGAGCGGAACCGGAAGGTCCGCAACGTGCTGCTGGGCATCCTCGCCGCCAACTGGGCGGTCGCCGCCGCCAAGCTGGCCTTCGGCATGCTCAGCGAGTCCGCGGCGGTGACGGCGGACGGGCTGCACTCCTTCATCGACGGCGGCTCCAACGTGCTGGGGCTGGTGGCCATGGGCGTGGCGTCCCGCCCGGCGGACGCGGACCACCCCTACGGGCACGGCAAATTCGAGGCGCTCGCGTCGCTGGGCATCGGCGCGATGATTGGCGTGGGCATGCTGGAGCTGGGGCGCATGGCGCTCGACTCGGTGCTCAACGACAGGCACCCGCAGGTGACGGGCACCATGGCGGCCGTCATGGCCGCCACCCTGGTGGTGAACGTGGCGGTGACGCGGGTGGAGCGCTACTACGGCCGCAAGTACAAGAGCACGCTGCTGCTGGCGGACGCGAGCCACACGATGTCCGACGTCTACGTCACCCTGGCGGTGCTGGGCTCCCTGGGGCTGGTGTGGCTGGGCTACCCCCGCGCGGATGGCTTGATTGCCCTGGCCGTCATGGTGTTCGTGGCCTGGGTGGCGTACGGCATCGTCCGTCAGGCGGTGGGCATCCTCTCCGACACCGCGCGGCTGGACCCGGACGAGGTGAAGCGGCACACCCTGGCCGTCCCCGGCGTGCGTTCCTGTCGTGACGTGCGCAGCCGCGGCATGGAGGAGAGCGTCTACGTGGACCTCAAGATCGAGGTCGACCCGCAGCTCACCACCGCGCAGGCCCACGAGCTGGCGGACCGGGTGGAGCGGACGTTGCAGTCCGCCTACCCCCAGGTGGTCGACGTGGTGGTCCACGTCGAGCCCGACCGCGACATGGCCCTGTCTACGTAAAGACGAAAGGCCGCCTCCCACCTTGGGAGACGGCCTCTTGCCGACCTCAGGGGCCGCGAGCAGGCGTCAGGCCGTGGCGGCCTTCGGCTCCGGCGTCATGTAGTCCTCGATGGGCGGACACGCGCAGATGAGCTTGCGGTCACCCAGCACGCTGTTGAGGCGCCCCACCGAGGGCCAGAACTTGTTCTCGCGCACCCACGCCGTGGGGAAGACGGCCTGCTCACGCGAGTAGGGCCGGTTCCACTCCGGCGCGGTGACGACGCGCGAGGTGTGCGGCGCGTGCTTGAGGACGTTGTTGTCCCTGGGCATGCGTCCCTCCTCGATGTCGCGAATCTCCTGGCGGATGGCGATCATCGCGTCGCAGAAGCGGTCCAGCTCCACCTTGGACTCGCTCTCCGTGGGCTCGATCATCAGCGTGCCCGCCACCGGGAAGGACACGGTGGGCGCGTGGAAGCCGTAGTCCATGAGGCGCTTGGCCACATCCTCCACCTCGATGCCCGCCGTCTTCTTCAGCGGACGCAGGTCGACGATGCACTCGTGCGCGACCTTGCCGCGCTTGCCCCGGTACAGCACCGGGTAGTGCGGGTTCAGCCGCTCGGCGATGTAGTTGGCGTTGAGGATGGCCAGCTTGGTGGCCTGGGTGAGCCCCTCGGCGCCCATCATCGCGATGTACATCCAGGAGATGAGCAGGATGCTCGCGCTGCCCCACGGCGCCGCGGAGATGGCGCCAATGGCCTCCGTGCCACCCGTCTGGATGACGGGGTGCCCCGGCAGGAACTTCACCAGGTGGCTGGCCACGCAGATGGGCCCCATGCCCGGGCCGCCGCCGCCGTGCGGGATGCAGAACGTCTTGTGCAGGTTGATGTGGCACACGTCCGCGCCAATCAGGCCCGGCGCCGTGAGGCCCACCTGCGCGTTGAGGTTGGCGCCGTCCATGTACACCTGGCCGCCGCGCTCGTGGACGATGGCGCAGATCTCCCGAATCTCCTCCTCGAACACGCCGTGCGTGGACGGGTACGTCACCATCAGCGCGGCGAGCGAGTCCTTGTGCTCCTCCGCCCTGGCGCGCAGGTCGTCCAGGTCGATGTTGCCGTTCTCGTCGCACTTCGTGACGACGACCTTGTAGCCCGCCATCACCGCCGAGGCCGGGTTGGTGCCGTGCGCGGAGGACGGAATCAGGCACACGTCCCGGTGCCCCTGTCCGCGGCTCTGGTGGTACGCGCGGATGACGAGCAGGCCCGCGTACTCGCCCTGGCTGCCCGCGTTGGGCTGGAGCGAGCACCCGGCGAAGCCCGTCACCTGCGTCAGCATCTGCTCCAGTTGCTCGAAGATGACCTTGTAGCCAGCCGCCTGTGAGGTGGGCGCGAACGGGTGCAGCCTGCCGAACTGCGGCCACGTCACCGGAATCATCTCCGCGGTGGCGTTGAGCTTCATGGTGCAGCTGCCCAGCGGAATCATCGAGTGCGTGAGGGACAGGTCCTTCGACTCGAGCCGCCGGATGTAGCGCAGCATCTCCGTCTCGGAGTGGTAGCTGTTGAAGACGGGGTGCGTCAGGTACGCGCTGGAGCGGCGCAGGTCCGGCGCCACGGCGCACTCCACGCCCTCCCCGGCCAGGTCCGCCAGCGCCGGCGGCGCGCAGGACTTGCCGGCGCCGAGGATGAAGGCCCCCAGGATGTCCTCCACGTCGGAAGGCCGGGTCGTCTCGTCCAGGGACACGCCCAGCGTCTTCTCGTCGATGCGGCGGAAGTTCATCCGCGCCGCCTCGGCGGCGGCCAGCACGCCGCGCACCTGCGGCGCCGGCAGCTCCACGCGCAGCGTGTCGAAGTACTGGTCGTGCTTCACCTTGAGGCCCAGCTTCGTCAGGCCCCGCGCCAGCAGCACCGTGAGGCCGTGCACGCGCTCGGCGATGGCCTTCAGCCCCTTGGGGCCGTGATAGACGGCGTACATGCTGGCGATGATGGCCAGCAGCACCTGCGCGGTGCAGATGTTGCTCGTCGCCTTCTCGCGGCGGATGTGCTGCTCGCGCGTCTGGAGCGCCATGCGCAGCGCGCGGCGGCCCTGCGCGTCCTCGGACACGCCGATGATGCGGCCGGGCATGACGCGCGTGTAGGCGCTCTTCGTCGCGAAGTAGCCGGCGTGCGGACCGCCATAGCCCATGGGCACGCCGAAGCGCTGGGCGGTGCCCACCGCCACGTCCGCGCCGAACTCGCCCGGAGGCGTCAGCAGCGTGAGGCTCAGCAGGTCGGCGGCCACCACGAGCAGGCCGCCGGCCGCGTGCACCTGCTCCGCGAAGGCGCGGTAGTCGAACACCGCGCCGTCGGTGGCCGGGTACTGCACCAGCGCGCCCACGAACTTCTTCGAGCCCAGGTCCACCGTGCGGTGGTCGCCCACCACCACCTCCACGCCCAGCGGCTGGGCGCGGGTGCGCACCACGTCCACTGTCTGCGGGTGGCAGCCCTCGGACACGAAGAAGGCGGCGCCGGCGGCGCCGTCCCCCTTCACGTGGAGGGCCATGGCCATGGCCTCGGCGGCAGCGGTGCCCTCGTCGAGCAGCGAGGCGTTGGTCACCTCCAGGCCCGTCAGGTCCATGACCATCGTCTGGAAGTTGAGCAGCGCCTCCAGCCGCCCCTGTGAAATCTCCGCCTGATAGGGCGTGTACTGGGTGTACCAGCCCGGGTTCTGGAAGATGTTGCGGAGGATGACGTTCGGCGTGTGCGTGTCGTGGTAGCCCATGCCGATGAAGGACCGGAACACCTGGTTCTTCGCGGCGATGGACTCCAGATACGCCAGCAGTTCGTGCTCGCCGCGCGCCGGGCCGAGCCGCAGCGGCTCCCTGGCGCGGATGGCGGGCGGGACGGCCTGGCCGATGAAGGCATCGAGCGAGTCCGCGCCCAGCGCGGACAGCAGCTGCTTCAGCTCGGTGTCATCCGGACCGATGTGGCGGCCGGCAAACGGCTCCTGGTACTTCCAGTTCAAGGACATGGCTTTGTGGCTCGCGGGCGAGTCGTGCGTCGAGAAGTCGAGGACCGTCCCTAACAGCCGGCCCCCGCCGCTTCACTCTCAGGCGTTCTTGAGCAGCTCGGCGTAGGCGGCGGCGTCCAGGAGACCGTCCACCTGCTTGGGGTCCGTGGGCTCGATCTCCATGAGCCAGCCGTCCCCGTAGGGGGCCTCGTTCACCAGGGAGGGGTTGTCCGTCAGCGCGTCGTTCACCTTCACCACGGTGCCCGACAGGGGCGAGAACAGCTCGGACACCGCCTTGGTGGACTCGATGGTGCCCACCGAGGCGCCGGCGGTCACCTTGGCGCCCACCTTGGGCAGCTCCACGTACACCACGTCTCCCAGGGACGTCTGGGCATGGTCGGTGACGCCCACCACCACCGCGTTGCCCTGGGCGCGGGCCCACTCGTGCTCACGGGTGTACTTCAAGTCGCCAGGAATGTTGTCGGCCATGTCGGTGCTCCTGTCTGGAACGGGAATGCTTCAGGACTTCTTGTAGAACGGCGTCTTGACCACCACGGCGGGCACGGCGCGGCCGCGAATGTCCACGTCGAAGGTCGAGCCCTCCGCGGCCAGCTCGGTGGGCACGTAGCCGATGCCGATGGCCTTCTTCACCGAGGGGCCCATGGTGCCGCTGGTCACCTCGCCCACCCGGGCGCCGTCCTTCAAGATGGCGTAGCCGTGGCGGGGGATGCCGCTGCCGGTGAGCTCGAAGCCCACCAGCTTGCGCTTCACGCCCGCGGCCTTCTGGGCCGCCAGCGCTTCCTTGCCAATGAAGGCGGCCTTGTCGAGCTTGACGATCCACCCCAGGCCGGCTTCGAGCGCGGTGTGCTGGTCGTCGATGTCATTGCCGTACAGCGCGTACTTCATCTCCGTGCGCAGGCTGTCGCGTGCGCCCAGGCCACACGGCTTCACGCCGTCCTGCTCGCCCTCGGTGAGCAGCGCGTTCCACAGCGCCACCGCGTCCGACGAGGCACAGTACAGCTCGAAGCCGTCCTCGCCCGTGTAGCCGGTGCGGGAGATGATGTTGGCGATGCCCGCGACCTCGCCCTCCACGAAGCGGTAGGTGCCAATCTTCGAGAGGTCCACCTTCGTCAGGCGCTGAATCAGGCCGGCGGCCTTGGGGCCCTGCACGGCGATCTGCGCGTACTCGTCGCTGCGGTCCACGGGCGTCACGCCCCGGGCGTGCGTCTTCATCCAGGCGAGGTCCTTCTCGCGGTTGCTGGAGTTGACGCACAGGAGGATTCGCTCGGGGCTGAAGCGGTAGGCGACCACGTCGTCCACGAAGGTGCCCCGCTCGTCGAGCAGGCCCGCGTAGATGGCTTGCCCGTCCGCGGCGCGGGTGAGGTCGTTGGAGATGAGCGCGTTGACCGTCTCCAGGGCGCCAGGGCCGGCGAACTCCACCTCGCCCATGTGCGAGACGTCGAACAGCCCCACGCCCGTGCGCACGGCCTCATGCTCGCCGATGATGGAGGTGTACTGGACGGGCATGTCCCACCCAGCGAAGTCGACCATCCTGGCCCCCAGCTTGCGGTGAGCCTCGTTGAGGGGCGTTTGCCGGGCCATCTTCTTCTCCTGGAGGGGGTGTGGAAAACGGCGCGGACTATAGCCCCCAGACTTGCCTGATCAAGGATGACTCGGAGCGTCTACACTGGGGCAGACATGAAGATTCGTAATCGGTTGAATCCTTCGGACCCGTGCTTCTCCTTCGAGTTCTTTCCGCCCCGGACGGAGGAAGGCGAGACCAACCTGCTCAAGGCCCTGGAGGATCTGGCCACCCTGCAGCCCGGGTTCGTGTCGGTGACCGAGGGCGCGGGTGGCAGCACGCGCGGCAAGACGGTGGAGCTGGTGCTGCGCATCAAGCAGGAGACGGGCATCGAGGCCATGGCCCACCTGACGTGCGGGGGACACGGCCCGGATGACCTGCGCGGCGTGCTGGAGAAGCTCCAGGCCGCGAAGGTCGACAACGTCCTGGTGCTGCGCGGAGACCCGCCCAAGGGCCAGGCGCGCTTCGAGCCCCATGCCGGCGGCTTCCGCTACGCGTCGGAGATGGTGCGATTCATCCGAGAAGAGGATTTCAACTTCTGCCTCGGGGGAGCATGCTATCCGGAGGGCCACGTGGAGACGCCCTCTCGTGACGACGACCTGCGTCATCTCAAGGCGAAGGTGGACGCGGGCCTGGACTTCGTGGTGACGCAGCTCTTCTTCGACAACGCGTTCTACTTCGACTTCGTGGAGCGAGCGCGGCGCGCGGGCATCAACGTCCCCATCGTCCCCGGCATCATGCCCATCACCAACTACGAGCAGATTCAACGCTTCACGCGCCTGTGCGGAGCCACCGTGCCCATGCGCCTGGCGTTGCAGCTCGAGCGGGTGAAGGACCAGCCGGACGCCGTGGCGCAGCTCGGCGTGGCCCACGCCACGGTGCAGTGCATGGAGCTGCTGTCCCGGGGCGTCCCCGGCATCCACTTCTACACGCTCAACAAGTCCCCGGCGACGCGGATGATCGTGAGCGCACTGAGAGCCCGTTCATGAGTGGTCCTGGAATCCAGCTGCCCAAAGACGACCCGCGCAACAAGGTCCTGAACATCCTCCGCCCGCCCGCGTTCTTCCTGCTGTGCACGGGGGTACTCAACGTCATCTACAACATCGCGGGCTTCGTGCTGGCGGCGATGAAGGTGACCTCGCCCTTCGTTCCCGCGGGCGCGGAGGCCACGACGCTGGAGCTGACGCCGGCGCTGGCGCTGATGCTGGTGGTGGGCATCCTCTGCGGCGTGCTCTCCACGTGGGGCGCCATCAGCGCGCTCAACCTACGGGGCTATGGCCTGGCCACGGTGGGTGGCATCACCGCGCTCTACATCTTGTCTCCGGGTTGCGTCATCGGCGTGCCGGTGGCCGTCTGGATGCTGTTCACGCTGCGCCGCGAGGGCGTGCGCGAAGCCTTCACGGCTTGAGCGTTCAATACGCGGCGGTTGGCCCCGGGCCGGCCGCCGGAATTGATGTTCAGGCCACACCGCCCGCACGCGAGCACACGCGGCGCCCCCGGCCTCGCTTCCCCTCTGACGGAGCGCCCGCACTGTTCACCACTGGGGCTCCCACTGCCCCCGGGTTGCAGCCGTGCGGGCTTTCGTCCTTTCTTGGATTCCCTCACTTTCGTAGCCACACGAGGGGCGCGCGGAGCCGGCGCCTCCACCCAGAACGGGGGTGGCCATGATTGCGTTGGAGGTCGCGCGGAGCACGCCTGAACCCTTGACGGAGCTGGCTCGACGCTTGAGCCGCGCGGAGGAGAAGGACCGTGCCCGGGGCATGTTCTTCCTGGGCGCGCTCGACGTGGTGCGGAAGGAAGCGGGCGAGGCTGCCGCGGCGCGCTGCCTGGCGGCCTCCCGCGAGCGCGCCTTCGTGCCCTTCTTCCTCTACCCCATCACCAGCTTCCTGCGGCTGTCGTACAGCGCCGCCGGGCTGCTGGCGCCCAAGCTCGGCGGCTTCGAGGCGGCCATGCGGACCATGGGCGTCCGCTCCGCCCAGGACTTCCTGGGCACCGTCGTGGGCCGCAGCTTCCTGGCGCTCGCCGGCGGATGCCCGCGCCGGCTCGTCAGCAACCTGCCCTCCGGCTACAGCACCGCCGTCAGCTACGGCGACCGGACGGTGGAGTGGCTGGACGAGCGCCAGGGCCGCTTCAGCATGTTCCGCGACTTCATGCCGTACAGCTACCACGAGGGCGTGCTGCGGGCCGCGCTGGATGCCATTGGCGCCCAGGGCACGCGCATCCACGGACGCGCCCTGGGCCTGCTGGACAGCGAGTACCTGATGTCCTGGGGCTAGACGGCCACCTCGGCCCCGGGGCTGCCTTCGGGGAGGCAGAGGGTGAAGACGCTGCCCTCCCCTTCCCGGCTCTCCACCCGCAGGGTGCCGCCGTGCTGCCGCACCGAGCTGGCCACCACCGACAGGCCCAGGCCCGTGCCCGCTGGCTTGGTGGTGAAGAGCGGCTCGAAGATGCGCTCCCGCATGGACTCCGGAATCCCCATGCCGTTGTCGGACACGCGGATGATGAAGGGGCTGCCGCCGCCCCCCTCCGCGCTCACGTCCACCCGCCCGGCGCGCCCCTGCGGCATCGCCTCCACCGCGTTCTGCACCAGGTTGATGAGCACCTGGCGCAGCAGCTCGCGGTCCACCCAGGGCATGTCCATGCGCTCCGGGACGTTGTTGACGATGCGCACGCCTTCGCGGCGAGGCACCACGTCGAGCACCTCCTCCATCAGCGAGTGCAGCGAGCAGGGCCGCAGCGCCAGCGGACGCTCGCGCGCGAAGTCCAGCAGCTCCGAGGAGATGCGCGAGCACACCGCCAGCTCGCGCTCGATGATGGCCAGGAAGCGTTGCAGGCGCGGGTCCGCCAGCGTCGCGTCCAGCTTGCGCAGCTGACGAACCACCACCGCGTTGGCGGTGCGCGCCGCGGCCAATGGGTTGCGCAGCTCGTGGCTCACCGTGGCCATCAGGCGCCCCACCGCCGCCAGCTTCTCCACCCGCGCCGCCTGCTCGCGGTAGGAGCTCAGCTCGCGCCGCACGCGCGCCAGCGCATGCTCATGGTCCACGCGCTCGTTCGCATAGGCCCCCTCCAGCAGCACCTGCTGCACCGCCACGCGCCGCATCTCCCCCAGCGTCTCGCGGCACGCAATCACCAGCACCCCATTGACGAACACCATCCAGAAGGAGTGCTCCAGGAAGCGCCACCACGCGGGGTTGGACACGCCGAAGATGGACTCCGGCCACCAGATGCCCCGCAGGCAGTGCTCCAGCACCGCCGTCACGGTGGCCGTGGCCATCACCGCCGGGTCCCGGTAGAAGGCCAGGAAGGCCAGCGAGCCGAAGACGTAGAAGTGCGTCTCGATGCGCCCCCCCGTCAGGTGGATGAAGAGCGCGGCCCACAGCATCTGCGCCACCGCCACCACGTGCCGGGTGGACTCGTCTCCCGGCCGCAGCCGGACCAGCACCAGGGGAAAGGCCGACAGCAACCCGCCCAGCAGCACGGCCACGTGCACGTGGGGGTGGACCTCGCGCGAGGTCCCCTGCCAGGCGAAGGGCGACAGCACCGCCGCCACGGCGATGGCCACCAGCCACTGCCCCACCATCAACGCGGCGAAGCGCGCGTCCACCCGGCGGCGCACCGCCTCCAGGTGCTCCGCCAGCAGCGCGTCCACCCGCGCCTCCAGCACTCCGACCTCACCACCGCGCGGCGTGCTCCCGGAAGTCTCCGCTGGCACGGCCCCTTCCGTTCGCACATCCGCCATGCGTGTATGGCCGAGGCGCCTCCGAAACACAGGCGCCCCCACATCCTGCTCAATCATTCCTTGTCTCACCCCGGCCAGACCGGCCCCCCCGGTGAGCCGCCATCCTAACCCCTCACATACCCCTGGCAATCCAAACTTGTCGGAATAAGCAGAATGTCACGACAGAGACATGCGACTCGCCCTGGAGGCTCGTTGCGGGGGACGTGAAACACAATGTCACGCCCCCCCGCCAACGAGGTTTGAGCAAGAATTGAACACTCCCGTATATGTCACGGCGGAGACAGGGGGCCCCTGGACCACCCCCGGTGCCGGCCGCGACGAAATTGCGCCCCTCCATCAAGCCGTGCAGGCTCCTCGCGCCACCCGGCCCACGCCTCGCCCGCCAGCCCAGGAGCCCCCATGTCCGCCGTGTCCCCCCTTGCCCAACCCGAGGCCTGGAACCTCGTGGCCCCGGAGTACGTGCGCGAGCTGCTGCCCGCCTTCGAGACGTTCTCCCGGGACGCGCTCATCCGGGCCGGCGTCGTCCAGGGCACGCGCGTCGTCGACGTCGCCACGGGCCCGGGCACGCTCGCGCTGCTGGCCGCGCGCAACGGCGCCCGGGTGACGGCGGTCGACTTCTCGCCGGAGATGATCGCGGCCCTGCGTGTACGCGCCGCGGAGGCCCGGCTCGGGCTCGAAGTCCTGGAGGGAGACGGCATGGCGCTGCCCTTCGACGCGGGCGCCTTCGACGCGGCCTTCTCCATGTTCGGCCTGATGTTCTTCCCGGACCGCGCGCAAGGCTTCGGAGAGCTTCACCGGGTGCTGAAGTCCGGAGGGCGCGCCGTCGTGTCGAGCTGGACGCCCTTCGACCGCTCCCCCGAGCTGGGCGCGGTGTACGCCCGGCTCTGGGAGCAGCTCGGCGCCCCGCAATCCAAGGACGACGCGCCCATCCCCTTGTCGACCGCCGAGAGCTGCCTCCAGGAGATGAGCGGTGCGGGCTTCGCCAGCGTCTCGGTGCACGAGGTGGAGAGCCACATCGACTACCCCACCACCGCGGCCATGGTGGATGCCACCACGCGTTCGAGCGCGCCCGCCGTGCTGGCCCGGCAGGCGCTCGGCGCGCGGTGGGAGCAGGTGCTCTGGTCCATGCACGAGCATGCCCAGTCGGTGCTGGGCTCGGGGCCCCAGCGCGTCACGCTCACCGCCTACCTGACGGTGGGCACGCGGCGGTAACGGGGGCGCGCGTCACGCCACGGTGCGCTCGGCGGCCTCCAGGGTGTTGCGAATCAACATCGCGATGGTCATGGGCCCCACGCCGCCGGGCACGGGGGTGATGTATGCGGCGCGCTCGGCGGCCGGCGCGAACTCCACGTCTCCCACCAGCTTGCCGTCCGGCTTGCGGTTCATGCCCACGTCGATCACCACGGCGCCGGGTTGGATCCACGCGCCCTTGACCAGCTCGGCCACGCCCACGGCCACCACCAGGATGTCCGCGCCCTCCACCTCGCGGCGCAGGTCGCTCTTGCTGTGGCAGAGAACCACCGTGGCGTTCTTCTGGAGCAGCATTAGCGCCATCGGCTTGCCCACGATGTTGCTGCGCCCCACCACGACGGCCCGCTTGCCTGCGGGGTCGCAGCCAATCTCCTCCAGGAGCCGCATCACGCCAGACGGGGTGCACGCGCGGATGGCGGGGCGCCCCAGCAGCAGGTTGCCCGCGTTGAGCGGGTGGAAGCCGTCCACGTCCTTCTCCGGCTTCACGGCGGCGATGATGACGTCCGGGTCGATGTGCCTCGGCAGCGGGAGCTGCACCAGGATGCCGTGCACCGCCGGGTCCTCGTTGAGCTGGTGGA
This sequence comes from Pseudomonadota bacterium, assembly GCA_023426545.1. GTDB lineage: Bacteria > Myxococcota > Myxococcia > Myxococcales > Myxococcaceae > Myxococcus. The sequence goes on along the minus strand of JAFAAN010000115.1, from coordinate 3,764 downwards.
CGAGGGCCAGCAGCGCCTCCTGGGAGATGTCCGCGCCCGGGTGGTGCTCCCACGAGTGGAAGCCCACCTCCTCCGCGGCCTTCTTCTTCCCGTTGACGTAGACCTTGGAGGCGGGGTCCTCGCCCACGCGCACCACCGCCAGGCCCGGCGTGAGGCCGTGCTCGCGCTTGAGCCGGTCGACCCGCGCCTTGACCTCTGACCGCACCCGCGCCGCGACTGCCTTGCCGTCAATCAACTGGGCCATGAGACGTGGCACTCTATGCGAAACTCCCCCGCCGGAAAGGGAGCGGAACCTCGGTCATGGGCGCAGGAACAGTTCTTGGAGCGATGCTGGGGCTGATGGCGGGCCTGCTCGTGGGCAGCCCCTGGGCCATCGTCCTGTTCCTCATCGCGGGGGGCTTCGCGGGGCGCTACTACGACTCCCTGAACGCGATGCCGCCCCAGGACCCCGAGGCCCTGTCCGACTTCTCGCCCCTGCACGCCCTGGCCTACGACGAGGCGACGGGCCCCGCCGCCCGCGAGCCGGAGCCCTACGAGCAGCTCGCCAGCGACCTGTGCGCCGTGTTCGTCGAGGTGGCCAACGCCGACGGAGAGGTCCGCCGCGACGAGGTCCGGGTGGTGCGCCGCTACTTCCAGAAGACGCTCGGCTACGGGCCCGAGGCCCTGGAGGTCGTCCGGCGCCACCTCAAGGCGTTCCTGGCCCGCCCGCCCGCCCTGGACGCCGCGGTGAGCGCCTGCGAGGCCCAGCTCCCCGCCGCCGAGCGCCACCGGCTGCTCGACACGCTGTACGAGCTGGCTCTCGCGGATGGGGGGATGCAGCGCTCCGAGCGGGAGGTGCTGCGCCGGGTGGCCGAGGGCCTGGGCATCCCCGAAGCCGACGAGCACGCCATCGCCGCCCAGCACCTGGGGGTGGACGACGAGCACTACGCCGCGCTGGGCCTGACGCCGGACGCCACCGACGTCGAGGTGAAGCGCGCCTTCCGGCAGCTCGCCGCCGAGTTCCACCCCGACAAATCCGCTCACCTCGGCCGTCAGGCCGCCGAACAGGCCGCCCGCCGCTTCCAGCAAGTCCGCGACGCCTATGAAGAAATCCGGCGCCTGCGCGGCCTGTGACGCCGGGTTACATCCCCCACAGTCGCCCACGACGAGGACGCACCGCCCGCCATGAGTCAGCAGCGCAACGGCCCCAAGAAGAAGGAAGCGGCTTTCGCCAACAACCCCTTCAAGTCAGCCATCCAGGTGATGAAGGACCAGGAGAAGAAGGCGGCCCAGGAGAAGGCCGCGGCGGAGGCCGCCACGCGCAAGGCCGCGGCGGCGCCGCCTTCCCGGGCTCCGAAGGCGCCGAAGGTCCGCGAGGAGGACGAGGCCGCCCTCTTCTACTCCGCCATGGACGGCGTGCAGCAGCTCACCCACCGCGGCGAGGCCCCCACGCCCAACCCGCGCCTGCCCGACATCATCGACGAGAACGCGGAGGCGCTCGCGCAGCTCTCCGAGCTGGTCGCCGGACAGGGGGACTTCGACATCTCCGGCACGGATGAGTTCATCGAAGGCGCGGGCCCCGGCATCGACCGGAACCTGCTGCGCGCGCTGCGCCGGGGGGACTTCACCGTCCAGGACCAGCTGGACCTGCATGGGAAGACGCAGATGGAGGCCCGTGACGCGCTGGAGCGTTTCCTCGGAGACAGCCGCCGCGCGAAGAAGCGCTGTGTGCTGGTGGTCCACGGGCGCGGTTTGCACTCCAAGGACCAGATTCCCGTGCTGAAGGAGCGGCTCAAGGGCTGGCTGTCGGAGAAGCGCATTGGCCGGATGGTGCTGGCGTTCGCGACCGCACGCCCCCATGACGGAGGCGCCGGCGCGGTGTACGTGCTGCTCCGGCGGTAGCCTTTACGCGCGCCCGGCACTGTGCATACATGCCGACATGGCACGCGATCTGATTGACCTGCATATCCACGTGGGTGGCGCGGTGGCGCCCCACATCCTCTGGTCCATCGCCCACCAGCAGGGCTTCAAGCTCCCGGTGAAGAACTACTTCGACTTCGTGGAGCTCATCACCTCCCGGCCGGGCAAGGTGGGCAGCCTGGACGACTATCTGAAAATCCTCCACACCTGGACGGAGAAGATCCAGTCCTCGCCGAGCGCCATCGAGCGCTCCGTCTACGAGGTCATCGGCAAGGAGTACCGCGGCAGCCGCGTGACGCAGATGGAGCTGCGCTTCAACCCGATGAAGCGCAACCTGAACTCGGAGCTGGACCTGGACCACATCATCCACGCCGCCCTGCGCGGCATGGACCGCGCGGTGCTGGAGTACGGCGTGAAGATGGGCCTCATCTTCTGCCTGGCCCGTGAGTTCGACCACCGGCTCAACAGCATCATCGTGGACAAGGCCATCAAGTACCGCTCGCGCGGCGTGTGCGGCATCGACCTGGCAGGCACCGAGACGAACGCCATGGAGCTGCGGCCGGAAGTCGTCACCCAGTACGAGGAGCTCTTCTCGCGGGCGCGCCGCGCCGGGCTCAAATGCACGGTGCACACCGGCGAGACGCGCGGCACCGGCGCCGAGGGCGTCATGGCCGTGGTGGAGAAGCTCCAGCCGCGCCGCATCGGCCACGGCATCCGCGCCGCCTACGACGAGCACGCGATGAAGGTGCTGCGCGAGCGCGACATCGTCCTCGAGCTGTGCCCCACGTCCAACCTGCACACCAAGGCCGTGGAGGGCGTGGAGGAGCTGCGCCACATCATCCGCACCTTCTGGGACCGCAAGGTGAAGTTCACCATCAACACGGACGGGCCCTACCTGCTGGAGACCGACATGCGGCGGGAGATCGACCTCATCGAGCAGAACGGCATCCTCACGGCCGAGCAGGTGGACCAGACACTCGCGTGGGCCCGTGAGGCCTCGTTCATCTCCGCCTGAGACTTCCCATGTACGGACTCACCCGCTCGCTGCTCTTCCAGCTCTCGGCCGAGCGCGCTCACCGGCTCGGAATGAGGGGGCTGCACTACCTGGGCCGCTCGCGGGACCTGTGTGAGTCCCTGCGCGAGAAGGCCCTGGAGGGCGCCGCCCCCGGCCTCGACGTGGAGGTGGCGGGCCTGCGCTTCGCCCACCCCGTAGCGCTGGCCGCCGGCCTGGACAAGGACGCCGAGGCCGTGGACGGCCTCTTCGCCTGCGGCTTCTCCGCGGTGGAGATTGGCACCCTCACGCCCCGGCCCCAGCCCGGCAACCCCAGCCCCCGGCTGTTCCGCCTGCCGGAGCACCGGGCCATCATCAACCGGATGGGCTTCAACAACCACGGCGCCGCCGAGGCCGCCGCGCGGCTGAAGCTGCTGGCGTGGCGCCCCGGCCCGCTGGGCGTGAACATCGGCAAGAACAAGGACACGCCGCTGGAGCGCGCGGTGGACGACTACGTGGCGTGCGTGGACACGCTGGCGCCGCTGGGTGACTACGTGGTGGTCAACGCCTCGTCCCCCAACACGCCGGGCCTGCGCACGTTGCAGGAGCCCGAGCAGCTGGCCCAGCTGCTGGGCGCGGTGCAGGAGCGCCTGGCCACCGTCGCCCCGGGCAAGCCGCTGTTCCTCAAGATTGCTCCGGACCTCGCCCCCGAGGCCGTGGACGAGGTGGTGGACGTCGCGCGGGCCAGCAAGCTCGCCGGCCTCATCGCCACCAACACCACGCTGGCCCGTCCCTTCGAGCACCCGCTGGCGAAGGAGGCCGGCGGGCTGTCCGGCGCCCCCGGGCGGGGGCCGGCCAACGCCGGCCTCCCCCG
>JAFAAN010000097.1 GCA_023426545.1 Pseudomonadota bacterium | reverse complement strand
CCCCCCCCCCGGGCGGGGGGGGGCCCCCCCCCGCCTCCCCGCACCGGCTCGACGAGCGCTGCTCGAACCGGAACCGCCGACACTCACCGCGAGGCCCGGCCCACCGCTGCGGCGGCGGGCCCACGGTTATCCCCCAAGGCTGAACCGCTCACTGCCACTGGGAATAGCGGACCCAGTCGACTTCGAGCGCGGGCGCCGTGTCACGGATGTGGTCCAGCGTGGACTGCGGCACGCCGAAGTACGGCGTGGCCGCGCCGTTGACGCCGAACGGGTACGTGCCGCCCACCGCGAGGTTCAGGATGATGAAGGAGGGGCGGTCATAGACCCAGCGGCCGTAGCGCTCGACCTCGGCGCGCGTCACCGTCTTCACCAGGACGCCGTCGATGAACCACTTGATGTCCTGCGACGAGAACTCCGTCCCATAGAGACGAGCCCTCCGCCCGCATCCTCCACCTGGAACTGCTCCCACTCCTGCGCGCTCGCCCGGTTCGCCACCAGCGGCGTGTTGGCGAGGTTCTGGTCCGCGGAGACGAGCTGCCGCGTCGAGCACGCCTTCAGCGTGATGCGCTGGCCAACAGGCGCCACCAGCCCCTGCGCGTGCGCTTCCACCTCGGGCGCGGTCACCTCCTGCGCGCACCCCGCCAGCCCCGAGAGCAGCCCCCCAAGCCCCAACGCCAGCACCCAGCCACGCCCCGACAACACCGAGTGTCCCTGTGCCATTCGACGCGCCTCCTGATTCCCGCCCGGGGCAGGAGTGCGCCGGATACCACCTGAAAATCACGAATTGAAGACAAATATCGTTTTACAATCTCATGGCGCTTTTGCACACCCCCGCGGAATCAGCCCGCCGGGGCGAAGCGCACGTCACGCCCGCGGGCCGCTGCGCCTGCGAAAGCGAGGAGCCGCGCGCCCTCCTCCCTCAGCGCGGCGCGGTCCTGCCGGGACAGGCGGGAGAACGGGGAGAGGTGCAGCGTCACCGTGTCGCGCTCCCGCGCGAGGGACCAGGTCCCCTTCACGAAGCCGTCGACGAGGAAGGTGGCGTGTACCTTGCCGTTGAGGGTGATGACGCGCTTGCGGTCGGCGTCGGAGATGATGCGCGTGCGGTTTGCGTGGGATAGCAGCACGTTGTCGAACGCCGGCAGGAAGCGGACGGGCACGGGCATGTCGGGCGAGGGCCTCCGTGCGTCCGGGACGTCGAACAGCTCGGCGCCGTCCTCGCCACGGAAGGTGCGCAGCCCAGGCCGGAGGCGCTCCATGACCTCGCCCAGGCACGGCAGCCCGGACCAGACCTGGACGTCCTTGACGCTCGCGGGACCAAAGGCCGCGAGGTAGCGCAGCACCAATGCGTCCGGGGACGCGGCGGGCTCGAAGGGCCGCCCCAGCCAGGACTCGGCCGGGGTGTACACGGTCCGCTCACCATGGCCCCAGGTGCCACAAGGCGGCGCCACGACCAGCGGCTCCAGACACGACACCGCCATGGCCAGGGCACTGGCGTCATGGCGGGGCCACTTCGCCAGGAGCCGCTGTCCCAGCTCGGCACGGGGAGACGGCCGCGCCTCCAGCAACGCCCGGCCCTCGGCCACCAGCGCCCGCGTGTCCACACCCGCCAGCTTCTTGCCGTGGGCCGACTGTCTCAGCACGCGCTCCACCGCGGGCTGCAACACCGGACGCAGCGCGAGGCAGTCACGAGCGCTGACCAGGTGCAGCGTCGCGCGCATCATCGCGGTGCGCACCACCTTGCGCCCGGTGAGGAGCCGGGTCAGCGCGTCCTGCTCGAAGTCCTCCAGCCGCGTCCACAGGCCGTAATAGGGCGGGTTCGTGGCCTGAGCCTGGAGCCCCACCAGGTGCTCCAGCGCCTCCGGCACGCTCGCCTGCTGGCGTTGCAGCAACCACTGACGGTGGAGCAGGGCCCGGTTGAGGTCGCGTGGCCCCAGGACCTGGGCGGGCAGGCGCCGGCCCCTGGAGCGGGGGGAGGTGGTCCGCGCTGGCGGGCACGCTCCCTCCGCTGGTGGGGCGGGAGGGACCGGCGCCAACGCCCGCGGAGTCCTCGCCGGGCGGGAGCGTCCGGCTCTCACGGGGGTGAGCATCGGCAACAGCATCAAGAAGGGAATCATGTCGGGCGGTACCTGGGCAGGAAGGCGGGCACCCCATGGGGCATTCAACCCGGGGAGTGGGTAGACGCCATCCTGCGACCCACCCCTGACAGTCCTCTGTCAGGAATGAGCAACCTCCCGGCACGCCATCAACGACGCGAGAGGCCATACAGGGACATCACGATGTGCTCGAAGGTACGCGCGGGCAGCAGACGCTTGGACACCAGCGCGACCCGCTGCGACAGGTGCCCCACCGAATAACGCACGTCCACCCGCGGGCGCTCCACGAGGGCCTGGACCTTCCGCGCCACCACCTCGGGAGGGACACCCGCCCCCTCCCCGGCCTCCATCCGCTCCAGGACCTTCTCGAAGTCCTCGCGGTAGGCGGAGCCTGGACCGGACTGGCTGGCACGGACCCGGTATTCGCGCACGCGCGTGCGAACGTCGCCGGGCTGCACCAGGGTGGCCTCGACCCCGAAGGCGGCGACTTCCTGCCGGAGGCTCTCGGTGAGCCCCTCCAGCGCGAACTTGCTGGCGCTGTAGAGCCCCTGGAACGGGAGCCCGGCGGCGCCGCCCATGGAGCTGATGTTGATGATGAGCCCCGCGCGCTGCGCGCGCATCGCGGGCAGCACCGCCTTGCACATGCGCAGCACGCCGAAGAAGTTGGTGTCCATCTGCCGCCAGGCCTCCTCGACGGAGACGTCCTCCACGGCACCGGACAGCACGAAGCCAGCGCAGTTCACCACCACGTCGAGCCGTCCCTCGTCCGCGAGCACGCCCTCCACCACGCGCCGCACGGAGGCGTCGTCCGTGACGTCCAGCACCCGCATCCGGTGGTGCGCGCCATCCTTCGCGGGGTGCCGGCTGGTTCCATGGACCGCGTGGCCTCGGGCCCCCAGGAGCTCCGCGCAGGCAAGGCCAATCCCCGAGGATGCGCCAGTGATGAGGACCACCTTGCGTCGCGACTCGCTCATGCGTGCTCCCGCCCTGGCTCGCGCCGAACACCAACGTGCGAGCACATTCTGCACACGTCATCGAGGCGAGCCATGAATCTCATCGAGCCGTGTGTCTTCCCCGCGGCCGTCCTGGGCTTCCAATCGGTCGTGCCACATCGGGCTTTTCGAATCATCGCCACCCTGTTTAAGGGGCGCGGAATGAACCCAGACATCGTGGAATTTTCCCATCACCCAGGTCTTTCAACACCCACCCAGAGCCTCACGTCACGGCTGAAACCTCTCATCGCATTGCTCGTGCTGTGCCTGGCTCCCATGGCCTCGGGATGTGGTTCGGAGCCATCGCCCAGCCCCACTCCGGACGCGGGGCCCACCCGGCGTGACGCGGGGTCCTCGCGCGACGACGCGGGCACGGATGCCGGCACCGAGGAGCCCGACCCCGACGCCGGGCAGGAGGAGCCCCCTCCCGACTTCACCCTCTCTGCCCAGGACTCGATGTATCTCCGATTTGTTCCGGGCGCCCAGTTTGCCTTCCACGTCTACATCTACCGCGAGTCGACGTTCATCGATAGCGTGGCCATCTCCTTCGAAGGGCTCCCCGAGCACGTGCACGCAACCGCCTCCGTCATTCCGGAAGGGGAGTCCCACGCCCTCCTCCACTTCAGGACCGATGAGTTGGCGCGTTATGGCAGCGTGCATGTGACACTGGTCGCCCAGAGCGAAACGACCCGCGTCGAGCGGCCCGTGAACCTCGTCATCGAGCCCGGCGAGGCCGCCCTGGACTTGTCATTTGGCGACGGAGGCATGGTGACGCCCGCCCTGGGTTATCCGGCGATGAGCATCCACGCCGTGGCGGTGCAACCGGACGGCAAGTCGGTCCTGGTGGGCGCCACGGGCTCCATTGGGCTGCGGGATGTCCTGGTGGCGCGCCTCCTCGAGGACGGGTCGCTGGACCGAGAGTTCGGCAACCAGGGCACCGTGGTGCTGGATGTCTGCGGCGGAGATGACTACGTGGACGCCGTCACCGTGCTGTCGGACGGGCGCATCCTGGTCGCGGGCGGCGCGGTCGCCGGCCCTGGAAGCTGCAGCGGGAGGCAGTACCAGAGCCTGCTGCTCGCCCGGTACACCTCGGCGGGCGTGCTGGACACCACGTTCGGCGGAACGGGGGTGCGCACCTTCCAGCTCTCCGCGGGCAGCGCCACGCTACACGCGGTGACGGTGGATTCGCAGGGGCGCATCGTGGCTGCGGGTACCGTGCAGCAGCAAACCGACAAGGATTTCGTCATCGTCCGCGTGACGCCCACGGGCGCGCTCGACACGAGCTTCAGCTCGGACGGGCTGGCCTGGGACGACGTGGGCGGCGACGATGACGGACGAGCAGTCGTCACGCTGCCCGATGACCGCATCGTGGTGGCGGGCTCCTCGAGCACCAGCCGCAACGGCATGGCCCTGCGCCGCTACAACGTCAACGGTACCCGCGACACGAGCTTCGTCTACCGAGGAGCAAGGGACTGGCCCAAGCTCACGCCCCGGACCCTCCACCTGCTGGGCGACGGCAAGCTGCTGGTGGGCAGCACCGCACAGTTGGATGCGAACTTGTCCCTTGCTGGCGCGGTGACGCGAGTCCTTACGACCGGCAGCCCGGATACGTCGTTTGGCATCAACGGCGACAGCACCGCCCGAACGTTGATGAACGACTTCCAGCCCGAGCGGCTGGTGGGGCTGGGCGTCCTCCCCACTGGGGAGATTGTCGTGACGGTATCGAGCACCATTGCAGGCACCACTGACGGCATCGGCGTCATCTATTTGGATGCGAACGGGGCATTCACGCTGCGCAAACACCTCACCAACCTGCCAGGCGCCGAGCGCGCCACCACGTCGTTCCTGCATATCGACGGATCATTGTACGTGGCGGGCGTGCGGACCGCCCCGGGACAGGCCACCGAGACCCCCTTCCTGGCGCGCTACTGGCCTTACTGAGCGCGGCGTCCCCCTCGCCCGAAGTGGAGGCGAGGGGGGGGACCTGGGCGCCCCGAGCCAAAGCAACGCAAGCACCAGCGGGAACAAGCCCCAAGCGCTTCCCCCCGCCGCCGCACAGCCGCCCTGAGCCGGCGAATCCTCGCCGCAGGGCAACCACAGCCGGCACTCCGCCCCCGCCTTCACGCACGGGCGGCCGTTCTGCGCATCGGTGCAGACAGCTCCGAAGCGGCCCGCCTCGAGCCCCGCCACCGCGCAGGTCCGCGCCCCCAGCTCCCTGCCGACACACGCCATGCCCAGTGGACAGTCCGCGTGCGTGCCGCACCGCCGCGCGCACGCATCCACCGCCGGGTCCATGGGCCTCCGAGCGGGCGCTGGCAGCGATGCCCCATCGATGGCCTCCTGGACGAAGGCCGCGTGCACATCCAAGCGCGTGTTCGTCCCCGTCGTGCAGGCGAGGTCTCCGAACGAGGTGACGCCGGCCAGGCGCGCGACGCCATCCACCTCGATGAAGACGGGCCCGCCGCTGTCCCCACCACAGGACATCGCGGGCGCCCCTTCGATGGAGAACGTCCCAGCTTCCACCGAGGTGATGCGGGCCAGACCGCTGCGGCGGAGCCCCGTGGAGCCGTCCGCATCCACGCCAAACCCCACCACCCGCGCCAGCCGGCCCACGCCATCCGGGGGCATCCCCCGCCACCACGGCGCGAGCGGCGCCACGGGCGCGTCCTCCGCGAGCACCACCACGCCGATGTCGTTCACCCCTGGCCGCCAGCCGGGATGAGGCCTGCCCTCCACCACCCGGACGCGCTGGGCGGCGGACGCATGCGCCGTGTCGGCGGCGAACACCACCGAGAACACCTGCGCCGCCTCCGCGCTCTCCACGCAGTGCGCCGCCGTCAGCACCACCCTGGGCGCCACCAACGTCCCCGTGCAGAGGACGGGGGCCGCCGCGTCAGGCTCGCCGCAGAAAGGCGAGGCGGGGACGATGGCCGCGACGAAGGGAAAGCCCGGCTCGGGCGAGCCCCCCACCACGGCCTGCCGCGCCGCCATGCCCTCCTCCGGAGCGATGGGCTCGGACAGCGGGCCGCACCCGGCCACCGCCAGCAGCAGCATGGCGGCGGCCCAGGACTCACTCACTCGTGAAGTCCCCCTGCGGAATGTCCGTGGCGTGGCCCTCGACGTCCCAGTACCTCCAGGCCCCCGCCTTCGCGCCCCGCTCGTACCGGCCTTGCGCGGCCAGCACGCCGCTGGGGTGCCACTCCGAATAGGCGCCCTGCGCGAGATGGCCGGACAGCGTGCCCTCCGCCCACTTCGTGCCGTCGGAGCGCCAGGCGGTCCACTTCACCTCGCGCGAGCCCTGCGGGTGGAGCTCCTCGCGGTTCCTCTGCCCCTCCTCGTAGTAGAGCGTCCACAGGCCCTGCTTGAGCCCGCCGCGATAGTCCCCTTCGAGCTGCTTCACGCCGTCCTCGAAGTAGCTGACCCAGCGGCCCTCCATCTTCCCGTCGACGTAGGCGCCCTCCATCTTCAGCGTCCCGTTGGCGTGCCACTCCGCCCAGCGGCCATGCTTCTTGCCGTCCGGCCTCGCGCACCACTGAAGCACGCCGTCCGGCGGCGCCCGGCCGTGGAGCCGCGCGCCCTCGGGACAGGGCCCGGAGGCCTGCCGACAGCCCAGCACCGCCCCCGCGATGAGCGCCAGGGCCCCCTGTGTCAGCAAGCGCCGCATCAGGAGCAGGAACCCACGCCACTGCAGCTGCAGTTGTTGCGCGCGAACGAGTAGTCATCCGAGGCCGCCGCGAAGCTGCCCAGGCCGTAGTCGTGCTTGGCGCAGTCCTGCGTGTAGGCCGTGGTGCCCACGCAGCGAGGCAGGCTGGTGACACCGCAGCCCTGGCCACAGCGCCCCTTGCAGCCATTGCCCGAGCCGCCCGTGCAGCCACAACCCATGCCCGCCGTGCGGTAGTACCCGGAGCCGATGTACTGCTTGCCGCAGGTGCAGGAGATGTGCACCCAGCCGCGCTCGGACACGTACTCGTAGGCGGTGAGCAACTCCCCCACCGGCACGATCTGCATGAAGCTCGTCTGACGCTCGGCGGCGTTCTCCACGCGGGTGCGGTCCTCGTCGGGGATGACGTGCGCGAGCCCTTCGAGCAGCGGCCCGAGCAGCTGCGCCTGGGCCGCGTCGAGCGGGCTGCCCGACGGGATGAACTGCCCCACGCCCAGGCTGTAGTCGATGTGGAAGCCGATGACGGGGTCGCCAAAGTCGTACGTCACCTCGACGACGTCGGCCTGGGTCTCCACCACCAGGAGCCGCACGGTCGCCCCACCGGAGCTGTAGGTGGCCTCCAGCGTCACCGCGTCGTGCTGGAGGAGCTGGAAGCCCTCCGCCTCCACGGCCTGCTCCATTGGCCCGTTGGAACAACCCACCGCGACAGCCATCGCCAGGGCACACAGCACCAGCTTCTTCATGTCTCGCTCGCTTCCAGGGGTGCGGGATTTCTCAGCTTCAGAGAAGCTAGAAAGGCACGCACATGCGCGTCAACATGCCCACCCTGCAATTCCGCCAATACCGGCCTAGATTCGGCGCTCCGGTGACGGACGCCGGCCCCAGGAGAGCCCCATGGCCCAGAATCGCGCAGCCCTGATGTGTCTTGCCGCCGCCCTGCTGATGGGGGGCTGCGGTGGCGAGTTGGCGGACACGCCCTCGGAGGAGCCCTCCACGATGGAGTCCGCGTCCCAGGCCCTGTACCCCGAGTACGACCCGGAGATTCACTGCCTGGTCTGGTCCAAGTACGTGTCCTGCCACAGCGGCCCGACCCTGTACGCCTACTACAGCGAAGAGTGGGGCTACTACATCGAGCGCAACGCCTGCGGCCGCAACGGGCCGCTCATCTGCCCACTGTACTGATTCACCAGGACAGGGCATCCATCCGCCCCGTGCGGTGCTATCAAGCACCGCACCATGCCTGAAACGCCACCTTCCCTATTCGATGCGGTGCCCGCGGAGATGGACTTTCCGTCCGAGGAGCGCCGCATCCAGGCCTTCTGGAAGGACCGCCGCATCTTCGAGCGCTCGCTCGAAGCACGTGAGGGTGCCCCCAGCTTCGTCTTCTACGAGGGCCCGCCGACCGCCAACGGCCTGCCCCACAACGGCCACGTCCTGACGCGCGTCATCAAGGACCTGTTCCCCAGGTACAAGACGATGACGGGCCACTACGTCCCCCGCAAGGCTGGCTGGGACACCCACGGCCTGCCCGTGGAGGTGGAGGTCGAGAAGGAGCTGCGCATCCACGGCAAGGCGGAGATCGAACGCTACGGCGTGGAGCCCTTCACCGAGCGCTGCATCGAGTCCGTCTTCCGCTACACCTCCGAGTGGGAGCGGCTCACCGAGCGCATCGGGTTCTGGGTGGACCTGAACCAGGCCTACGTCACCTACCACCGCCAGTTCGTCGAGAGCGTGTGGTGGGCCCTGGCCGAGTTGCACCGCAAGGGCCTGCTGTATCAGGGCCACAAGGTGGTGTGGTGGTGGCCGCAGGGCGGCACCGCGCTGAGCGCCGCCGAGGTGGGCCTGGGCTACAAGACGGTGGACGACCCGAGCGTGTACGTCGCCTTCCCGCTGCGCGACACGCCGGACACCGCGCTGGTCGTGTGGACGACCACGCCGTGGACGCTGCCGTCCAACATGTACGCGGCCGTCAACCCGGGCGTGGACTACGTCACGGTGGACGCGGGCGAGCGCAAGCTCATCGTCGCGGCGGCGCTGCGCGAGGCGCTGGCGAAGAAGCTCAAGCAGGACCTACCGGTGCTCGCCACGCAGAAGGGCAGCGACCTGGTGGGCCAGCGCTACCTGCCCCCCTTCGACGTGTACCACCAGCGCGCGGGGGACTCGCGGCTTCCGCTGAAGGACGGCGGAGAGGACGCGCAGGCCTGGCGCGTGCTGGGCGCGGACTTCGTCACGCTCGACAGCGGCACGGGCATCGTCCACATCGCCCCGGCCTTCGGCGAGGACGACTACGAGGCCTTCCGCAAGGACAGGGCCCGCTTCGCCCAGCCGGACGCGCTGGAGCTGTTCTGCGCGGTGAAGCCGGACGGCACCTTCTCCGACGACGTGCCGCTCTTCGCGGGCCGCTTCGTGAAGGAGGCGGACAAGGACATCCAGCGCCACCTGAAGGAGCGCGGGCTCGTCCTCTTCACCGAGCAGTACAAGCACGAGTACCCCTTCTGCTGGCGCGCGGACGACGACCCCCTCATCCAGTTCGCCCGCCCCGCCTGGTACATCCGCACCACGTCGGTGAAGGACCAGGCCATCGCCAACAACCGCGCGGTCAACTGGGTGCCCGAGCACATCAAGGAAGGCCGCTTCGGTGACTTCCTGGCCAACAACGTGGACTGGGCCCTGTCCCGCGAGCGCTACTGGGGCACGCCGCTGCCGCTGTGGGTCCACTCGGAGACGGGCGAGGTGGAGGCCGTCCCCTCGCTCCAGGCGCTGCGCGAGAAGCCGGGCAACAACGTGGCCGAGGTGGAGGCAGAGCTGCACGCCTTCCTCGCCGGCAAGCCCCACGAGGCCAACGCGAAGCACCTCATCGTCCACAAGCCGTGGATCGACAAGGTGACGTTCGAGAAGCCCGGCACCCCGGGGCTCTTCCAGCGCGTGCCCGAGGTCGTGGACGTCTGGTTCGACTCCGGCTGCATGCCCTTCGCGCAGTGGGGCTTCCCGCACGCGCCGGGCTCGCGGGAGCTCTTCAACCGCGCCTTCCCCGCGGACTTCATCTCCGAGGCCATCGACCAGACGCGAGGCTGGTTCTACTCGCTGCTGATGGTGAGCACGCTCCTCTTCGACGAGGAGACGCAGGCGCGCGTGGGCCTGACGCCCCAGCGCGGCTGGCCCCAGCCGTACAAGAGCTGCATCGTGCTGGGCCACGTCTCCGACAAGGAGGGCCGCAAGGAGTCCAAGTCCAAGGGCAACTACACCCCGCCGGAGATCATCCTGGACGAGGTGCGCATGGACTTCGCCGTCCTCACGGCCGCGGAGGCCGGGGTGCCCGGCGAGCCCGGCGTGGCGCTCATCGCCCGCGAGGACCTGGAGGGCCTGGACATCCAGGAGGGCGCCCGGGTGCAGCTCTTCCGCCCGGACCGTCCGGACGTCTCCGTCACCGCCACGGTGAAGGCGCACAAGAAGCTCAAGCGCCGCGTGGTGCTGCTGGCGCCCGCCGAGCTCCAGACGCTGGGCGTGGCGCCCTCCGCGCGCGGCGCCAACGTCATGCCGGTGGAGGTCCCCCGGCTGGCGACCTCCGAGCGCGTGGTGGTGAAGGACCCGTCCGCCAAGGCGCCGGGCGCGGACGCGTTCCGCTGGTTCTTCTACGCGGCGAGCCCCACCTGGTCGAACACGCGGCACTCGCTGGGCAACGTGCGGCTGTTGCAGAAGGACTTCCAGGTCAAGCTGCGCAACGTCTACTCGTTCTTCACCATCTACGCGAACATCGACGGCTTCAACCCCGCCGCGGGCAACGCGGACGCGGCCACCGCGCCGTGGGAGGCCATCCGCCGCAGCCAGGGGTGGCGCGAAGTGAGGGAGCGGCCGGTGCTGGACCGCTGGATTCTCTCCGAGGTCCACCTCGCCCTGCGCGACGTCACCCGCGCGCTGGACACCTACCAGGTGTACGACGCGGCCCAGCGGCTGGTGGCGCTCGTGGACGCGCTGTCCAACTGGTACCTGCGCCGCAGCCGCTCGCGCTTCTGGGCGCCGGGCTTCGAGCAGGACAAGCAGGACGCGTACTTCACGCTCTACGAGGCGCTCACCACCCTCACCTCGCTGGCCGCGCCCTTCATCCCCTTCTTCACCGACGAGGTGTGGGGGAACCTGGTGCGCAAGCCCTGGCCCACCACGCAGCCGGAGAGCGTCCACCTGGCCCGCTTCCCCACGGTGAACGAGGCCCTCATCGACGAGGGGCTCGCGGCGGAGATGGGCGCGGTGAGGGACTTGGTGTCCCTGGGCCTCAAGGTGCGCACGGACAACCGGCTCAAGGTGCGCCAGCCGCTGTCGCGCGCGGACGTCATCCTCGCGCGCAAGGAGCTGACGGAGCGCGTGGCGGTGTACCGCGACCTCATCGTGGACGAGCTGAACGTCCACGAGGTTCGCTTCGTGGACCCGGGCAGCCCTGAAGCGGACGTGGTCCGCTTCCGCGTCCGGCCCAACCTGCGCGCGGTGGGCGGGCGGCTGGGCCCCAAGCTGGCCCCGGTGCGCAAGGCCTTCGACACGGGCGACGGCGCCGCGCTGCACCGCGAGCTGCTCCAGACGGGCCGCGTGGCCCTGACGGTGGCGGGCGAGGACCTGACCTTCACCGCGGATGAGCTGGAGACGCTGGTGGAGGCCAACCCCGGCTACGCCGCCGCGGGCATGGGCGTGGGCGTGGTGGTGCTCCACACCGAGCTGACCGAGGCGCTCGTCGACGAGGGGCTGGTGCGCGAGCTGCTCGCCCGGGTGCAGGCCGCGCGCAAGGACCTGGAGCTGGGCTACACCGACCGCATCCAGCTCTGGGTGGATGGCGACGCGAGGGTGAAGCGCGTGACGGACGAGGCGCGCGACCTGATTGCGCGGGAGACGCTGGCCTCCAGCCTCCTCGTCGGCCCCGAGGGCCTCACCGGCCAGGAAGAGGAGGTCAGCCTCAACGGCCTGCCCGCCCGCATCCGCGTGGAGCGGACCTGAGCCGGACATGAACCGGGCCGCCGTGGCGGGCTGCTAGGCCCCCTCGCGGCCCGGCCGGGAGAGCAGCCGGATGTCCGGCGTGCCTCCCGCCCAGCAGGGCAATGCGTCAACTTGACGCACACCCACCCCACACCTCCGGGATATGAGGGAGGGGTGTCCACCGCGCCGACCCACGCCGGTGCGCCGCCGAGCGACGCCCCGGCCCCGCCCCCGCGACTGCCACGCGCTCCGTTCCGGCGCCCCGCCGGAGACATGGTGGCGCGGCTGTCCTCCAGCGACATCGCGCTCGGCTGGCTCGTCCGGCTGCGCTGGCATGCCGCCGCCGGTCAGGCGGTGACGGTGGCGGTCGCCGTCCAGTGGCTGGAGCTGGCGCTGCCGGTGGGGCCCCTGCTGGCGCTGGTCGCCACGACGGCGGTGTCCAACCTGCTGCTCGCGCTGTGGCTCCACCGGGCCCCGTCCGTCCGCCCGGGGTTGCTCGGCGCAGTGCTCGCGTTCGACACCGCGCTGCTGACGGGCCTGCTCGCCCTGTCCGGGGGGCCGGCCAACCCCTTCGGCATGCTTTACCTCGTCCATGTGACGCTGGCCGCCATCGTGCTGGGGCCGCGCTGGACGGCGCTCATCGCCCTGCTGTCCATGCTGGGCTCGACGAGCCTCTTCGCCCTCCACGTTCCGCTGCCGGAGACGGTGAGCCTCCCAGGCACGCACGGCCTGGGCTCGCTCCACGTCGTGGGCATGTGGGTCGCCTTCACGCTCACCACGCTCATCATCGCCTTCGTCGTCGCCCGCGTGGCCGCCGCGCTGCGAGACAGGCAGGCGGCGCTGGCGCGCACGCAGCGACTCGCGGCGCGCGCGGAGAAGCTCGCATCGCTGTCCACGCTGGCGGCGGGCGCGGCGCACGAGCTGGGCACCCCGCTGGGGACCATCGCCATCGCCGCCAGCGAGCTGGACGCGCTCATCCTGGAGGAGCCCCAGGAGGCACTGGAGGATGCCCGCCTCATCCGTGATGAGGTCGAGCGCTGCCGCGACATCCTCGAACGCATGAGCGCCCGCGCGGGACAGACGCTGGGCGAGGTGCCCGAGCAGACGACGCCGGGCGCCATCCTCGCGCGGCTCCGGGAGCAGCTCGGCGCGGCGGAGCAGGCGCGCCTCCGGCTCGAACCCGGCCCGGACGTCCCGCTGTGGTGCCCCGTCCGGGGGCTGGTGCAGGTCCTGACGAACCTCGTGCGCAACGGGCTGCACGCCAGCGAGGCCTCGCAGGCGAGCGTCGTCGTGTCCGCGCATCCGGAGGCGGACCGCCTGCGCTTCGTCGTGGAGGACCGCGGCACCGGAATCCCCCGCGCGCTGCTCCCGCGGATGGGGGAGCCCTTCTTCACCACCAAGCCCGCGGGCCAGGGCATGGGGCTGGGGCTGTTCCTCACGCAGACCTACGCGGAGCTGTGCGGCGGCCGGCTGGAGCTGAGCTCCGAGGAGGGCCACGGCACCCGCGTGACGCTGGAGCTGCCGCTGCGGAGGGAGCGTGTCCATGCCAGCGGGTGAGACGCCCTCCCGGGTGCTCGTCATCGACGACGACGCGCGCTTCCGCGAGCGGCTGGTGCGCGCCTTCGTGCGGCACGGCTTCGAGGCCCGGGGCGCGGCCAGCGCGGAGGAGGCGCTCGACGCCGCGCGCGCGCTCCGGCCGGGCCATGCCGTTGTCGACCTGCGGCTGCCCGACGGCTCCGGCCTGGAGCTGGTGCGGGAGCTGAAGGCGCTGGACGCGAACACCATCGTCGTCGTCCTGACGGGCTATGGCAGCATCGCGACGGCGGTGGAGGCCGTGCGGCGGGGCGCCACGCACTACCTCGCCAAGCCCGCGGACGTGGACGACATCCTGCTCGCCTTCGCTGGCGCCACCCTGCCCTCCGGCCAGGAGGCCGCGCTCAACCACGAGGTGCCGTCCCTGGCGCGCGCGGAGTGGGAGCACATCCAGCGCGTGCTCGCGGACTGCGGAGGCAACATCTCCCAGGCGGCCCGGCTGTTGCGCATTCAACGGCGGAGCCTGCAACGCAAGCTGGCCAAGTACCCCGTCCCCAAGTGAGCGCCACGGGGTGCGTCAGCAAGACGCACGAGGCGCTGGCCATGAACCATTAGGGTAGGACGCGTCAGGAGGCCCGATGTCCGCTCCACGCTGGAGTGCGCTGCTGCTCAGCATCACCTTGTCAGCCGCCGGAGGCTGCACTCGGACACCCGCCGAGGGCGAGTGGAAGGAGGCGAACGGCGGCATCCAGTGCCAGGCGCTCCAGCACCTGGCCTGCA
The DNA here is from genome assembly GCA_023426545.1 of Pseudomonadota bacterium. Taxonomy (GTDB): domain Bacteria; phylum Myxococcota; class Myxococcia; order Myxococcales; family Myxococcaceae; genus Myxococcus. The sequence goes on along the minus strand of JAFAAN010000097.1, from coordinate 32,076 downwards.
CGGGCCTCTATGGCGAGGGTGGCACCGGCTGGGCCACGAAGACGGTCCCTCCCGACGTCCGCCCCTACGAGCCCGGGCTCCAGCTCTGGAGCGACGGGCTGGACAAGGTGCGCTTCATCTACCTGCCGCCCGGCACGAAGGTGGACACCTCGAACCCCGACGAGTGGCGCTTCCCCGTGGGCACCAAGCTCTGGAAGGAGTTCAACTGGAAGGGACGGCGCATCGAGACACGCTTCCTCTGGAAGCGCCCGGATGGCAGCTGGCTGCGGACCACCTACCGCTGGAGCGACGACGGTAAGACGGCGCTCGAGTTGACCGGGGGCGAGAAGAGCGTGCCCGGCACGCAGGACTACGAAATCCCCAGCCAGGCGGACTGTCAGTCCTGCCACCGCGGGCGAACAGACGAGGTGCTCGGCTTCGAGGCCGTGGCCCTGGCCCATGAAGGCGCCCGCGGGCTCACGCTGGCGCGGCTGGTGGAAGAAGGTCTGCTGAGCCATCCCCCGCAGGAGGTCCCCCGGATTCCCGGCACGCCAGTGGAGCAGGCCGCGCTGGGCTATCTGCACATGAACTGCGGCGTGTCGTGCCACAGCGCCAACCGCACGGCCCTGGGGAGCAGCTCCGGACTGCACCTCCGGATGGAGGCCGGCGAGCTTGGCACCGTGCAGGCGACGGACACGTGGCGCACCTCAGTGGGCGTGAAGGCCTTTGTGCAGACAACAGGCTTGATGGGTGGCACCTCGCAGCGCGTGGCGCCCGGGGACGTGGCGCACAGCTCGCTGCTTCACCGCATGAACCAGCGCGGCGCCATGCAGATGCCGCCGCTGGGCACGCGGGTGGTGGACGAGCAGGGCCGGACACTCATCCAGCGCTGGATTGAGTCCATGCCCGCGAAGAAAGGCGGATGAGCCGCCAGAGTGCCTCGAATTCACAGACATGGAATATCCGGAGGCACGGTGACGGCGGTGCTGCTCGCCAGGACGAGGCACGCGCTTCTCGGGCCGCTAGGCTTTCACCCATTTTCCTGCAAGCGAGTCCCAGCGCATTTCCTTCCCCATGGCGGGCTCGGCCTGATTGCTCGCGAAGCTGCCCGTCTGCGTCACGTTCGTACACCCCAATGACGTGAGGTAGGCGATGCAGTCCGTCGTGAACTGATTCGCCTGGCTGTGGTTGTGGGCGCCCATGGCGCCATACATCTTCGAGCTGCCAGGACCGTCGTAGGTGAAGTTCTGCACGTAGTACAAAGGCATGCCCGTCGCTCCTTGATAGGCGTTGTCGACTTCACGAGCATCGTACTCCAGATTCGCCTCCTGCGAGGCGCTCGTGGACCCGGACCGGGAGGAGGCGCCAGACTGCGAGGCATGCACCTCTCACGCGCCGCGCTCCTCGTCCTGCTCCATCCGTTGGCTGTCCAGGCCGCCGAATACCGCGTGGGCCCCGGCCAGCAGTACACCCGCCTGGGTGAGGTGCCCTGGGAGTCGCTCGAGCCTGGGGACACCGTCTTCATCCACGCGCGCCCCACCCCCTATGCGGAGAAGTGGGTCCTGGGCCGGCGCGGCACCGCCGCTGCGCCCATCACCGTGCGCGGCGTGAAGGACGCGCAAGGCAACCTGCCCGTCATCGTCGGAGAGGACGCCACCACGCGCCCGCAGCTCAACTACTGGGGCGAGGAGCGCGGCATCCTGAAGATTGGCGGCTCCAACCGGCCCGCGGACACGATGCCCGCGCACCTGGTGGTGGAGAACCTCCACCTGCGCCGGGCTCGCGGCGGCTTCACCGGCCGCAATGGCGCGTCCACGTACCTGGACAACGCCGCCGCCATCTTCATCGAGAAGGGCGAGCACATCACCATCCGGGGCTGCGTGCTGGAAGACAGCGGCAACGGCCTGTTCGTCGCCAATCAGACCTCGAACGTCACCGTCGAGCACAACCACATCCTGGGCAATGGCAATCCCGGCAGCATCTACGAGCACAACGCCTACACCGAAGCGCTGGGCATCACCTACCAGTTCAACCGCTTCGGCCCCCTGTGCGACGGCTGCCCGGGGAACAACCTGAAGGACCGCTCCGCGGGCACCGTCATCCGGTACAACTGGATTGAGGGAGGCAACCGGCAGCTCGACCTGGTGGACTCGTCCAGCACCACGCTGACCACCTCCCCCACGTATCCGTCGACCTTCGTCTACGGCAACGTACTGCTGGAGCCGGAGGGCGCGGGCAACCGGCAGATCGTCCACTTCGGCGGCGACTCGGGGACCACGGCCAACTACCGACGCACGCTCTACTTCTTCCACAACACCGTGGTGTCCAGCCGCACGGACCGCACGACGCTGCTGCGCCTGTCCCACCAGAACCAGACGGCGCACGTGCTGAACAACGTGGTGCTGGTGGCCGCGGCAGGTGGCAACACCCTGTCCCTCACGGACGAGGCGGGGACGCTCCGCCATGGCGGCAACTGGTACAAGCCGGGCTACGTGAGCACCTTCGGCACGCTGACCGGCTCCGTGGTGGATACCGGGGACAACCTGACGGGCAACGACCCGGGGTTCGTCAGCCTCGCCGCGCAGGACTTCCACCCGGGCCCTGATGCCCCCTTGAGAGGCCAGTCCGTGGCGCTCCCCGCGGAGGCCCATGCGCTCCCCGTGGACTGGCAGTACGTGAAGCACACCCAGGGCGAGCAACGCGCCCAGGCGAGCCCGGCCCACATCGGCGCGTACGGAGAAGCCCTCGCCCCCGGGGAGGAGCTGCCGGACGCGGGCACGTCTCCCGATGCCGGCGCTGGCACCGACGCGGGGACGGGCGCACCGGACTCCGGCTCGGGGCCACAGTCACCGGGCGACAACGGGGAACCGGGCAGTTCGGGAGGCTGCGGTGCCGCGGGGGCCGGCGTCGCGGGCCCGCTCGCGCTCATGCTCCTCGCCACATTGGGACTCCGGCGGCGCGAAGCCTCCAGGCGCTGAAGGCGCGGCGCACGGCCGAGCCTCCTCCATGAGGCCTCCGGCCTTGTCACCCAGGTCCCCTTCATCGTCCCGTCTGAGCGTGCGTCCAAGGTCAAGGTGACGGCCGCCCCTGACGGGCGGTGGACTCCAGGCCAGCGAGGTGCTCGACACGGCCTTCCCTTGCGCCGAGTAACCCGTATGCTCGCGGCGTGAGGTGGATGCGGCAGGGAGGACACAGGTGGGGCCCCGCGCCCTGGAGATTGGCTCAGGCCTACCCTCGTCGGTGGAAGCCGCGAGCACAGGCCCGAGCGCGGCAGCGGCACCGAACCGTGATTGCCCTGGCGCGCGTCACCCGGGCCTTCGAGTTTCCCCGGACCATCCTGCACGTCGCCCGCGCTCCAGGCGCCCCTGTCATCGTCAGCGAGGACGACGAGGGCCGCCGCTATCTCCAGTTCGGGTGGATTGGCTCCATCCAGAGCGCGGTGTGGCCGGGCTTCCCGCTACGCCTGGAGCTGGACTACACGCGCGCCGTGGCCGCCACCCTGGCCTTCGTGCCCGAGCCCGCGCGCATCCTCGTCGTGGGACTGGGCGGCGGCGCCATTCCGACCTTCCTGCACGCGGTGCTCCCAGCCGCCCATATCGACGCGGTGGAGCTCCAGCCCCAGGTCCTGGAGGCGGCCCGGCGGTTCTTCGGTTTCCGCGAGGATGCATCGCTCCACGCCCACCTCATCGATGGACGCCGCTTCATCGAGACGCCCGGGCCCTCGTATGACCTCATCATCCTGGATGCCTACGGCACGCGGAACATCCCCCCTGCCCTGGCATCGCGGGAGTTCCTCCTGGCCACCCAGGCACGGCTGGCGCCGGGCGGCGCGGTGGTGGGCAACGTGCTCAGGAAGCCGGGCAAGCCCGGCTCATTGATGGACCCGCTCTGGCAGGCCAGCTTCGCGCAGCTCTACGCCTTCGATGTGGCGGAGTCGGGCAACCGCATCCTGGTCGGACTGGCGCATGCGTCCACCCCGTCCAGGACCACGCTGCTGGCCCGCGCCAGCCGGCTCGCGCGCGAGTGGGGCGCGCCGTTCGACCTGCGCGCGCGCGTCGCGCGCCGCATCCGCCCAGGCCTGGCGACGCTGCAGTGAGCTCCAGCCGTACGCGGAGCGGGCATGAGCCATTGCCGTGGCGCCGTAGAGGTGCCCCGGTCGAAGGGAAATGTCGGGCAGGGAGGCTCGCGGTCGCCCCCTCCTGCCCGACGCGCGCGGGGCCTACGCGTCCACGCCGTCGTATGCGCGCCGCAGCCCCTGGATGTCGAGCTTCACCATGCCGAGCATGGCCTGCATCACCCGCCGGGACTTCTCCGGGTCCTTGTCACCCAGCATCTCCCCCAGCACGGACGGGATGATTTGCCAGGACAGGCCGAACCGGTCCTTGAGCCAGCCACACCGCTGCGGCTGACCACCGCCCTGCAGCAGCTTCGACCACAGCGCGTCCACCTCCTCCTGGGTCTCACAGTCCACGAACAGGGAGATGGCCTCCGTGAACTTGAACTGAGGCCCCCCGTTGAGCGCCATGAACTGCTGGCCATGAAGCTGGAAGGTTCCGGAGACGACCGGCGCCGAATCCGACTCGCCCGCCCGGTTCAGCTTCAGCACCTTCGAGTTCTTGTTGAAGACCGAGACGTAGAAGTGGATGGCTTCTTCCGCGTTGCCGTCGAACCACAGGAAGGGTGTGATTTTCTGCATCGTCGATGCTCCTCTGCTCATGATGCGCCCCTGGTCAGGCGCGCTTGGACCGTATTGACTTCGCCCTTGCCCTGGGCGCGGACGACATCTTCCGGGGTTCGAAGAGCCCATCGATGAACACACGCATCTGGCGCAGGTTCTCGATGACCATCTCCGGCCGCTTGCGCGTCTTGCCCACCAGCATCGAGCCCTGCCACGTGCTGTAGAGCATCCAGGCAAGAGCCTCGCCGTCGAAGCGCTCGCGAGTCGGGTGCATTCGCTTCGCGTCCTCGAGCAGCGTCACCACTGCCTCGACCCAGGCATTCATGTGCCCTTCGCCGGCCTCACGCACGGTGGCGTTCGTCGTCGCCAACTCCTGGGACAGCATGCCCACCATGCACGTGAGCTGCTCGCCGTGCTGCCGCGCCAGGTCGGCCATGACGTCCAGCAGCCGGTGCAGCTTCTCCAGCGGGTCCACGCCGGGCTCCCGCCAGGCCTCGGCATAGAGCCCCATGCCCCTCTCCGAGAAAGCCGCCATGGCCGCCACGCCAATCGCCTCCTTCGACTCGAAGTGGTGGAAGAAGCTGCCCTTGGTCAGCGCGGCCTCGGCGCAAATCTGGTCCACCGTCGTCGCCGCGAACCCCTGACGCATCATCAGGCGCACCGCGGCCTCGATGAGCTGGCGCCGCGTCTCGGGGGCGTCCCGCCTTCGTCGTGTCGGGGCCTCATTCATACAAACTGGTTGGTATGTAGCGAGCCTCCGGCCAGTGCGTCAAGCCAGCCCGTCGCTCACGCCCGGAGACAGGGAGAGCAGAAGCTTCCAGCGCCACACCCGCGACGACACGCTCATCGCACCACGACGGGGAGGTCAGCGTTGCCCCAGCGAGCGCGATACGGATAAACCGCCAGGACTGACTGACTCACAGCGGCCGGGCAACGGCATTCGCCGCCTCGCCGCTCCTTTCGAATCGGAGTCCCGGGATGCAGTCACATCGCGCGGTCTGGAGCAGGCGCCTGATACTCGTGGGCAGCGTCATCCTGCTGTCATGCGGGAAGGGAGACTCGGCGCCTCGCGCGGAGGATGCACGAAGCGATGCCCTCGCGAGGTGGAAGCAGGCCCCCTCCGCCACTGCCGCCCTCACGCTGGCGAAGGCCTACTTCCCCGACCTCGAAACACGCCCCGCGGCCTCCGCGCTGACCGAGCGGCACCTCACGGCGCGGCTCGCGGATGACGGCGGCCTGGCGCTGAGCACGCGCGGCATGACCTTCCATGTCCAGCCGGGCTCGCCGGCCGCGGGCGCGCTCCGCCGCGAGCACTCCGCCGCCTTCCAGGGCGAGCGGCACCTCTGGTGGCCCGTGGGGCCCACGGCGCCTGCGTCCGGGGGCTGGCACACCTCGCGCGTCGAAGAGGCGTGGATTCTAGACGCACTGCCGGAAGCGCAGGACGCCGAGCCCACCCACCGCGCGGAGTACACCGTGACGCTGCCGCCGTCCGTCCGGCACATCCAGGACACGGGGAGCTACCTCCAGTTCCTCGACGAGCGCGCGCGCCCCGTCCTCCGGTTCCATCCCGCGGTGGTGCGCGACGCCACCGGACAGTCTCGCGAAGGAAGCACACGGCTCACCGGCGGGCGCATGAATCCACGCACCCGGGTGTTCGACGTGGAAGGCGCGCAGGTGCGCATCACCACCGAGGTCTCCCTCGCCGGGCTCACCGCGCCGCTCGTCGTGGACCCGGGCTGGTCCTCCACGGCCGCCATGGCGACCGCCCGCGCCCAGCACGCCAGCATCCTGCTCGGCACCGGCAAGCTGCTGGTCGCAGGTGGCGTCAACCAGACGGGCTTCGTGGCCGGGGCCGAGCTCTATGACCCCGACGCCGGCACCTGGAGCGCGGCGCCCCCGCCTGGGATTACAGGCAATATCACCCGGGGCTTGCTCCTCTCCGATGGGCGGGCGCTCGTGCTGACGGACGGCTCCACGACGGGGCGCCTCTACGACCCCGCCACGGGCTCCTGGTCCACCACCGGGCCGATGTCCACCCCCCGCCTCTTCCCGACCCTCACACAGCTCGACTCCGGCCAGGTCCTGGTATCGGGCGGCAGGAACCTCACGTCCGCCGAGCTGTACGACCCGGCGAGCAACACGTTCCTCCCCGCGGGCGACATGCCGAGGGCCCGGCACGGGCACACCGCCACCTTGCTGAGGAACGGGCAGGTGCTCGTGGTGAGCGGTTTCAACAACGTGGACGCAGAGGTTCCGAGCGCCGACCTCTACACCCCCGAGACTGGAACCTGGACCTCTGCCGCGCCACCGCTGCACCCAAGACACTACGCCACCAGCACCCTGCTCCCCGACGGCCGCGTGCTGCTCGCGGGCGGAATCGCAGCGGGCGGCCCCACCACCTTCGCGGAGCTCTATGACCCGGTGGCCAACACCTGGACGGCCACGGGCAGCCTGAGCTTCCCTCGCCAGGGGCACTCCGCCACACTGCTGCCCGACGGCCGGGTGCTCGTCACGGGCGGCTCCGACAGCGCACGCGCCGCGCGGCCGGAGTCCGAGCGCTATGACCCCGCCACCGGACAGTGGGCCACCGTGGGCACCATGGTGATTGGCAGGGAGAACCACTCGGCGACGCTGCTCCCTTCCGGCAAGGTCTTCATCGCCGGAGGTTTCGACTCGGCGGGAGCGCTCACGTTCCACGCGGACACGGAGGACTACGCCCCAGACACCCATGGCTGGTCCGCGGCGGGCAGCCTCGGGGGCGTTCGCGTCGACCCGCTGATGGCGCTGTTGCCCTCGGGCCGCGTCCTCGTGGCGGGTGGCCTCGACGCCGCGGGCACCGCGACGGCGGATGCCTCCCTGTATGAACAGGCGACGAACGCCTGGACCACGGCGGCGAGCCTCTCCACCGCGCGGGCGGATGCCACGGCGACGGTGCTGGCCTCGGGCGAGGTGCTCGTCGTGGGCGGAATGAATGCGGGCGGCTCGCTGCACACGTCCGAGCGCTATGCGCCGGAGACCCAGACCTGGAGCCCCGCGGCGCCGCTCGCCCGCGCGAGGCACCGCCACACCGCGACGCGCCTGTCCGATGGACGCGTGCTCGTCGTCGGAGGCCAGGACGGCGCGGACGTGCTCACCTCCGCGGAGCTGTATGACCCGGGCACCCAGGCGTGGACCGCCGCGGCGCCCGCGGCCGTGGCGCGCGCCGCGCACGCCGCCGTCCTGCTGCCCGACGGTCGCGTGCTCGTCGCGGGTGGACGTGACGCGGGTGGCACGGCCCTCCCATCGGCGGAGCTGTACGACCCGGCCACCAATACCTGGGCGCCCGCCGCCAGCCTCGCCCAGGGCCGTGAAGCCCTCTCGCTGACCCTCCGCCCCTCCGGCGAGGTCGTGGCGGTTGGCGGCGTCGCGGGCGGCGTCGCGCTCGCCACCACGGAGCGCTATTCCGCCGCGACGAACACCTGGACGCCGGGCAGCGCGCTGACGCAGGCGCGCTGGCGCCACACCGCCACGCTGCTGCCCTCCGGCATGCTCCTGGTGGTGGGCGGCTTGAGCGCGCCCGGCGCGTACGCGGACACGGCGGAGACGTTCGATGCCGCCCTCGGAGCCTGGTCACCGGTCAGCCCTCCGGACGTGCGCGGTGGAGCCGCCGCCGTCGCTCTGCCCACGGGTGACCTCCTGCTCGCCGGAGGCACGGCCGCCACCACGGCCCAGCGCTACGAAGAGCCCCTCGCGCCGCCGGCCTGGCGCCCGGTCGTCTCGGCGCCGGAAGCGCTCTACCAGGCCTGCCCCAACGTCCTCGAAGGCCAGCGCTTCCGGGGCATCTCCAGCACCACGGGCGGCAGCCCCCTGGATTCGCCAACGAGCTTCCCCCTGGTGCGCCTGCGAGCCGCCGAGGGTGGCCGGCTCTGGACGCTCCCCGGCACGGACATGAGCGCGACGCGCGCGACGGTGCGGGTCCCCGCGGACGCTCCGCCGGGCCCCTACGCGCTGTCCGTCTTCGCCAACGCCATCCCCGGCGGACGCATGGTGATGGTGCGCGCCAACACCGCGCCCACCGCGCAGGCCGTGAGCCTCACGGCGCGCTCCGGCGTCCCGCTCCCCGTCACGCTCACCGCGACCGATCCAGATGTCGACCAGACGTTGACGTGGACGATTGTCACGCAGCCCCAGCACGGGACGCTGAGCGGCACGCCGCCGGACCTCACGTACACGCCCGACCCGGGCTACGTGGGCGACGACAGCTTCACCTACCGCGTCAGTGACTGCGGGCTGGACAGCAACGAGGCCACGGTGGGCGTCTCGGTGGAGACCACCGCGCCCCTGGCCATCACCTGCCCCGGGGACACGACCCTCGAAGCAACGGGGCCCGAGGGTGCCCCGGGCCGCTGGCCGCCCGCCACCGCGACCTCCTCGCAGGGGAGCCCGGTCACCGTCACCTATTCGCCGCCCGAAGGCAGCACCCTGCCGATGGGGACCACCACCGTCACCGCGACCGCCACCGACGTCTCGGGCAACGAAGCCCACTGCACGTTCCAGGTCACCGTCCAGGCGACGGTCATCTCCATCGCAGGTGGCGGATGCCAGGCCACTGACGGCGGCGCGGCCGCGTCGCTGGCCCTGCTGGTGATTCTGACGTCATGGAGCGGCCTCCGCCGCCGCTCGCGTCACGCCTCGCACTGAACCGAACGACTCCCTCTTTCGCGAATGGACCTCACCTTGCGTACACAGGCTCGGAGCTGGGCGCTGGCCGCGCTCATCGCCTCAATCGCGCCCAATGCCCTCGCCCAGAGCACCACCGGCGCGCTCGTCCCCATCGACCTGGAGCGGCTGCGCTTCACGCCCGCGGCCACGGACTCACTGCTCGTGGACACGGGCCACGTGCTCCCCAAGGGCGCGTACCGGCTGATGCTCATGGCCGGCTACGAGCGCGGCATCCTCCTGCTCAAGGGCAGCGACGGCTTCGAGCGCTCCATCATCGACAACCGCTTCTCGGGCTGGCTCGCGGGCGCCTGGTCTCCCATCGACCACCTGGAGCTGTCCGCGCGCCTCCCCGTCATCATCCACCAGGGTGGCGGTGGCGCGGGCACGCTGGCCGGCATCTCCGCGCCGGACGCCTTCGGCCTTGGCACACCGGAGCTGGGCGCCCGCTACGCGCTGCTCCGGCGCGAGGACGGGGCCCCGCTCTTCCTCAGCCTGGGCCTGGACGTGGGCGTGCCGGGCGGCACCGCGGATGCGTTCGGCCGGCAGCGGGGCTGGGCGGGCCTCCAGGTCGCGCCCCGCGTGGCGGCGAGCCGCGAGCTGGGCCCCATCGTGCTCGGCGCCAGCGCGGGCGTGCGGCTCCGCTCCACCGAGAACGAGCCCGGCCGCGACTTCGGCACCGAGCTGGAGCAGGGCATCGTGGTGGCCACGCGCGGAAAGGGCCTGCGCGCCGAGGTCGCGCTGCAAGCCGCCGAGTCGTTGGTGGAGCCGGACGTCGCGCTGGAGCTGCTCGGTGGCGTGCGGCTGCCGGTGGGCGGCGGCTTCGAGGCCTTCGCCATGGCCGGGCACGGCTTCACCGACATCCCTGGCACGCCGTCCATCCGCGCGGCCGCGGGCATCGCCTGGGCCCATGAACCGCCCGCCCGGGAGGACGCGTGCCGCGGTGGCCGGAGCCACACGCCCGAGCAGTGCCCTGCCCTGGATGACGACGGCGACTCGGTGCCCAACGGGCATGACCGCTGCCCGCTCGAACCCGGCCCCGCGGAGAATGAGGGCTGCCCGGACACCGACTCCGACGGCGACGGCGTCGTGGACCGCGAGGACGCGTGCCCGCAGGAGGCCGGCGTCGCATCGCAGCGCGGCTGCCCCGAGCCCAAGCCGGAGCCGGAGCCGGCGCCGCCCACGGCGCCACCGGCGCCCCAGCCCGCGCCACAAGCACCGCAGACCGAAGCACCGGCGCGGCTGCCCACGGAGCACCACGTCCAATTCCCGGTGGGCCAGTCGACGCTGGCCGACGCGGAGCGGCGGAACCTGGACGCCATCGCGGACTACCTCAGGGCCAACCCTGACGTCTCGCTGCGCATCGAAGGCCACACGGACAACACCGGCCCCGATGAGCTCAATCGCACGCTGAGCCAGCAACGCGCGGACGCGGTGCGCGACTATCTCATTCAGCAAGGCATCAACAGGACTCGGCTGGTCGCAAAGGGCTACGGTCCGGACCAACCCCTGACGTCAAACGACACAGCCGAGGGGCGCAGCATGAACCGCCGTGTTGAATTCACCACCAGCACTACTGGTGAATAAAAACACGCCTTATCGCCAAGTGACCTCCGAGCGCGGGACACCCCGCCAACCCGTGCTCGGAGGAAAACCGGGCGCGTCCAGCAAAATTGCTTACGCAAGAAACACTTGGATTACTGTTGAACACCTAACTATAACGCCCCTCGAGTTCAACGAGGGGCGTCCATGGGCAAGGCAAGCAACAAGCAGCCATTCGAGCTGCCAGACTTCTATGTTCCGTGGCCAGCGCGCTTGAATCCCAACCTCGAGGGCGCGCGGGTTCACACGAAGGCATGGGCGCGCGAGCTGGGAATCATCGGCCGTCCGAAGGATGGCAGCGCTCCGGAAATCTGGAGCGAGGCGAAGTTCGACGCCATGGACTACGCCCTGCTCTGTGCCTACACCCATCCGGAGGCACCAGGGCCGGAGCTGGACCTCATCACTGACTGGTACGTCTGGGTCTTCTACTTCGACGACCACTTCCTGGAGCTCTACAAGCGCTCACAGGACCAGGCCGGCGCGAAAGCCTACCTGGAGCGGCTGCCCTTGTTCATGCCGGTCGATCCGTCGGCCACGCCGCCGGCGCCCACCAACCCGGTCGAGGCCGGGCTGCTGGACTTGTGGAACCGGACGGTGCCCAGCCGCTCCATGGCGTGGCGGCGCCGGTTCTTCGAGAGCACCAAGCACCTGCTGGACGAGTCGAGCTGGGAGCTGTCCAACATCAGCGACCGCCGCGTCTCCAATCCCATCGAATACATCGAGATGCGCCGCAAGGTGGGCGGGGCCCCCTGGTCCGCGAACCTGGTGGAGCACGCCGTCTTCGCCGAGGTCCCCGACCGGGTCGCCGCCAGCCGCCCGATGCGGGTGCTGAAGGACACGTTCTCCGACGCGGTCCACCTGCGCAACGACCTGTTCTCCTACGAGCGGGAGATTCTGGAGGAAGGCGAGCTGTCCAACGGCGTCCTGGTGATGGAGAAGTTCCTGAACATCTCCCCCCAGAGCGCCGCCCACCTCGTCAACGAAATCCTCACGTCGCGGCTCCAGCAGTTCGAGAACACGGTGCTGACCGAGCTGCCGTCGCTGTTCGCGGATCATGGCCTGAACCCGCTGGAGCAGGCCCAGGTGCTCACCTATGTCCGGGGCCTCCAGGACTGGCAGTCCGGCGGGCACGAGTGGCACATGCGCTCGAGCCGCTACATGAACCAGGGCTCTGGCGGCGCGGGGGGCTTCTTCCTCGGCCCCAACGGCCTGGGGACCTCCGCGGCGCGGCTGCCGCAGTCCCCCACGGCCCTGGGGCTCACCCGCCTCAAGAGCTTCGCCCACGTGCCGTACCAGCAGGTGGGCCCGGTGAAGCTGCCGAAGTTCTACATGCCGTACTCCACCCGGCCGAGCCCCCACCTGGACGCCGCGCGGCGGGAGTCCAAGGAGTGGGCGCGCCGGATGGGCATGCTGGACGTGCTGCCGGGGGTCCCCGGCGGCTACATCTGGGATGACCACAAGTTCGACGTGGCGGACGTGGCGCTGTGCGGCGCGCTGATTCATCCCAACGCCACCCCGGCGCAGCTCACCCTGTCCTCGTGCTGGCTCGTCTGGGGAACCTACGCGGACGACTACTTCCCGGCCTTCTACGGGCACACGCGGGACATGGCCGGCGCCAAGATGTTCAACGCCCGGCTGGCGCTGTTCCTCCCGGAGGACGCCGCCACGCCGCCGCCCCCCCCCACCAACCCGGTGGAGCGCGGGCTGGCGGACCTGTGGGCCCGCACCACCGAGGGCGTGACGCCTGCCTCGCGGAGCCTGTTCCGCAAGGCCATCCTGGACATGACGGAGAGCTGGGTGTGGGAGCTGGCCAACCAAACCCAGAACCGCGTCCCGGACCCCATCGACTACGTGGAGATGCGGCGCCAGACGTTCGGCTCGGACCTCACCATGAGCCTGTCCCGCCTGGCCCACGGCGACGCGCTCCCGCCCGAGGTCTTCCACGCCCGGCCCATCCGCAGCATGGAGAACGCCGCCGCGGACTACGCCTGCCTCGTCAACGACGTCTTCTCCTACCAGAAGGAGATTGAGTTCGAGGGCGAGCTCAACAACGGGGTGCTCGTCGTCCAGCGCTTCCTCGACCTGGACGCGCCGCGGGCCGTCGCCGTCGTCAATGACCTGATGACCGCGCGGATGCAGCAGTTCGAGTACATCATCGCCAACGAGCTGGAGCCGCTCGCCCGCAACTTCAACCTGGATGGCAAGGCCAGGGACAAGCTGAACCAGTACGTCCTGAAGTTGCAGCAGTGGATGAGCGGCGTGCTCATCTGGCACCAGACCGTGGACCGCTACAAGGAATTCGAGCTGCGCGCCTCCCGCAAGCTGGGGCTGCGCATCCCCTCGGGCCCGACGGGACTGGGGACCTCCGCGGCACGCATCGCCTCGCTTATCACCAACCTGCGCTCCGGCGCCTGAACCTCCAAACACCGCGAAAGGTAAGTCATGTCGAACATCATCAAGCCGGGTGGGGACTCCGAGCACTCCCAGTTGAGCCTGGGGACGGCCGCGGCGCGGCAGCTCGCGACGACGACCAAGACCGTCCCGCAGATGCAGGGCATCTCGTCCCGGTGGCTGCTCAAGCTGCTGCCCTGGGTGCAGGTGCCCGGCGGCATCTACCGCGTCAACCGCCGGCTGACCTATGCGGTGGGCGACGGCCGGGTGACGTTCACCACCACCGGCGCCAAGGTGCACGTCATCCCGCAGGAGCTGTGCGAGCTGCCGCTGCTGCGCAGCTATGACGACGTCGAGGTGCTGACCGCGCTGGCTAACCGCTTCGAGCAGAAGACGTTCAAGGCCGGTGAGGTTATCACCGAGGTGGGCAAGGAGGCCGACTGCATCGTCCTCATCGCCCACGGCAAGGTGAACCAGATTGGCGCCGGCAAGTACGGCGCCACCACCGTGCTCGGCGTGCTGGCGGACGGCGACCACTACAGCTACGAGGCGCTGCTCGAGTCGCAGGACTACTGGACGTTCACGGCCAAGGCCGTCACGCCCTCCACCGTGCTGATTCTGAAGCAGTCCGACTTCGAGGACGTGGTGGCCCAGTCGCCGTCGCTCCAGAAGCACATCGACCAGTTCAAGGCCCGCTCGAAGAAGAAGCAGGACACCACGGGCCAGGCCGAAATCGAGCTGGCCGCCGGCCACTCCGGCGAGCCGGTGCTGCCGGGCACCTACGTGGACTACGAGACGTCGCCGCGCGAGTACGAGCTGAGCGTGGCCCAGACGGTGCTCCAGATTCACAGCCGCGTGGCCGACCTCTTCAACGAGCCCATGAACCAGACGGAGCAGCAGCTCCGCCTGACGGTGGAGGCGCTGAAGGAGCGCAAGGAGCACGAGCTCGTCAACAACAAGGACTTCGGCCTGCTCCACAACGCCGACCTCAAGCAGCGCATCCACACCCACCACGGCCCGCCGACGCCGGACGACATGGACGAGCTGCTGGCCACCGTCTGGAAGGAGCCGTCCTTCTTCCTGGCCCACCCGCGCGCCATCGCCGCCTTCGGCCAGGAGTGCAGCCGCAAGGGCATCTACCCCACCAGCGTCGACTTCAACGGCAACATGGTGCCCGCCTGGCGCGGCGTCCCCATCTTCCCGTGCAACAAGATTCCCGTCAGCGATTCGCGCACCACGTCCATCCTCCTGATGCGCGCGGGCGAGAAGAACCAGGGCGTCGTCGGCCTGCACCCGGGCACCCTCCCGGATGAAATCGAGGCCGGCCTCAACGCCCGGTTCATGGGCATCAACGAGAAGGCCATCATCAGCTACCTCGTCACCACCTACTTCTCCGCCGCCGTCCTCGTGCCCGACGCGCTGGGCATCCTGGAGAACGTCGAGATCGGCCGCGGCCACTAAGTCCCCTTCTTCGCCCCGGACAACGGGGGGGAGCTTTCACATGGCGAACCCATTGAAGACAGGTGGAGACGACACGGCGCGGCTGAGCCTGGGAACAGCCGCGGCGCGCCAGCTGGCGACGACGACCAAGACCGTCCCGCAGATGCAGGGCATCACCCCGCGGTGGCTGCTGCGCATGCTGCCCTGGGTGGAGGTGACGGGCGGCACGTACCGCGTCAACCGGCGCCTGAGCTACGCGGTGGTCGATGACCGCCTGGTGTTCAGCAACACCGGCGCGAAGGTCCACGTCATCCCGCAGGAGCTGCTCAAGCTGCCGTTGCTGCAGGGCCTGAGCGGTGACGACGAGGTGATTCAGGCCCTGGCCAGCCGCTTCACCCAGGCGGAGTACAAGGCGGGCGACCTCATCGTCGAGGAAGGCAAGCCCGCCGAGCACGTGGTCCTGATTGCCCACGGCAAGGCGCGCAAGTGGCGCGCCGGGCGGTACGGCGCGCCCGTCACCCTGGACACGCTGGCGGACGGCGACCACTTCGGCGACCAGGCGGTGGTGGAGTCGGACGACGCCTGGACCTTCTCCGTCGAGGCCACCACGGCGTGCACGGTGATGTCCCTGCCACAGCAGGTGTTCGAGGACCTGATTGCCCGGTCCGCGACGCTGCGCGCCCAGGTGGAGCGGTTCCGCGGGCGCCTGAAGAAGCCCCAGGACAAGGCGGGACAGGCCGCCATTCCCCTGGCCGCCGGCCACGCCGGTGAGCCCTCCATCCAGGGCGGCTATGTCGACTACGAGCTCGCGCCCCGCGAGTACGAGCTGAGCGTGGCCCAGACGGTGCTCCGGGTCCACACGCGCGTGGCCGACCTCTTCAGCAACACCATGGACCAGACGGAGCAGCAGCTCCGGCTGACCATCGAGGCCCTGCGGGAGCGGCAGGAGTACGAGCTCATCAACAACCGGGACTTCGGCCTGCTCCACAACGCCGACCTCAAGCAGCGCGTCCACACCCGCCACGGCCCACCGACGCCGGACGACATGGACGAGCTGCTCAGCCGGCGCCGGAAGTCGCGCTTCTTCCTGGCGCACCCGCGCACCATCGCCGCGTTCGGCCGGGAGTGCACCCGCCGGGGCATCTACCCGACCACCGTCGACGTCCAGGGCAGCCCGTGCATGGCCTGGCGTGGCGTGCCCCTGCTGCCGTGCGACAAGATTCCCATCACCGAGCAGCGCACCAGCTCCATCCTCGTGCTGCGCACCGGCCAGGAGGACCAGGGCGTCGTCGGCCTGCGCCGCACCGGCCTGCCGGACGAGGTGGAGCCGGGCCTCTCCGTGCGCCGCATGGACCTCACCGACAAGGCCATCACGAACTACCTCGTGAGCACCTACTTCTCCGCGGCGCTGCTCGTCCCCGACGCGCTGGGCGTGCTGGAGAACGTCGAGCTCGGCGTCTGACGCGCCACCAGGGCCACGGGGGCCTGGGTGTGTTGCCCAGGTCCCCGCCCGGTCCGGTCTCCGCGTCCATCGGCCGACGGGTGGATTGGACGCCTCCCTCCAGGGGGAGCAAGGTCCCGCGGCATGAACCGAACCGAGCAGCTCGGGATTGCCCTCGCCGTGGCGGAAGTGGCCGGCCCCCTGGTCCTGGGCCTCATTCATGCCGTCATCGGGAGGAAGTACGTGGCGCCGAAGGTGATGCCCATGCTGGGCGGCTTCACCCAGGTGCTCCACTCTCCGTTCAATGTCTTCTTGAGCTACGTGGCGGTAGGACTCTGGTTGGGATTGGCGGTTGCCTGCCATTCCTGGAACGCGGCGGAGACGTTGGCCTGGCTCCGGGCGCACCCCTTCCTTCCCGTCGAGCCGACGCCCACGCTGCTCCGCGTCGTCTACTTCGGAGCCACCTTCTTCACCGGCAGCGCCCTGGCCAGCCTGCCCTCGTCCTCCGACGAGCTGGCGTCGCTCGGCCGCGAGAGGGACTCCTGAGCCGCCGCCGCCCCGGTAGGCCGCGGTATCCACTCCCTCGCGGGTGGCCCGGGCAGGCGGGCTCAGTGGGTGATGATCTTCGGAGCAATCCCCTGGAGTGGACCGGGCAGGGAATCCAGCAAGCCCCCCACCGCGGGCAGGGAGTGGCGGCCCTGGTACACGGACGCCAGCCGGGGACGCCAGTAGGGGTTGAAGAAGTTGGGCTGCTCCGCCCAGTTGCCCGGCCGGTGGTAGTAGGACTGCCCGCGAGAGATGACGTTGAGCCCCTCGACCATGCCGAGGAACTTCTTGCGGTTGTTCATCATCTCCAGGCCCTCGCTCTCCGGTGAGAAGGCGAAGGACACCTTTCCCTGGGCGTTGAGCAAGGCGGGAGCGTTGGAGCCAGCCCCGTCCTCGTTCCGCCGGTTGACGAGCGCGTCCGGCGACTTGTTCAGCGCCACCCACGTGGAGGGCTGGTTGAAGTCGACCTGACGCGAGGCGGCCTTCAGCACGTCTGCCTCGGCGGTGGGGGTGCACACCGTCCCGAGCTGCCCCGGCTCGAAGTGCATGAAGGGCACGAGCCCCACCCAGCGGTGGTTCCCGTCCTGCACCGGCCGGACATTCGCCGTGTAGACATTCGTCTCCAGGGCGCAGATGCCGGCCCTCAGCACGCATATCTCCTCGGCGTGGATGCCGATGTCTCCCTCGCGCCCCCTGGGCCGGACATGGCCGCCCCAGCTCCGGTCGTAGTTCGAGTAATTGACGCGCCAGTGGAGCCCACCGCGCCGGCTTCCGCTGTCCACGTCGTTGAGCGCCCAGACGCTCGTCTTCATCACGTGCCTGTAGGGCAGCTTGGCCCTGTCGTTGTCCCCCTTGTGCCTGCGGTTGTCACCGAAGCACTTCCAGTAGTCATCGTTCTCGGTACAGGACAGCGGGTTGTCCATCTTGAAGCCGCTCACGCCCGCCTCGGCGGGACCGATGTTCAGCCAATACGGGTCATCCGAGCCGATGTTGTCGCCCTGGGCCATCATCCCCCAGGGCTCGACGCTGTCGTTCCAGTCCCGGATGTAGTTTCGCGCGTCATTGCCAGGCCCCCGCCCCTTCTTGAGCGCGTTGACGTCCGGGAAGCCGGAGGAGAGCATCCGCGTCTGCCCCATCTTCCCGAACTGCAGGACCCCTTTCCATTCGACGCCGTCGTTGAGGAACTCCTCCAGGAAGTTCAGCGTGTCGGGGATGGGGAGGAGCGCGCCGAGCTTTCGATTGGTGACGAAGCCCTCGGTGCACTCCAGGATGCCGCCCGACGACGCGGTGTCGCAGGCGTATCGCGTGGCGTTGGTGATGCCTCCCATGGCCCGCTTGGCGCGAGCGACCGGGTCGTTCTTTGCCCGCTTCCTCACGTCCAGGGCGCTCAGCGGGCTCTTCCAGGATGGCGGGTTCAGCGGGCTGCCTCCCGCGTGCGGGCTGTGCGCCTGACTGAACAGACACTCGCTGTAGGCCCCCGTCGCGAGCTGACTCATCAGCGAGTCGACGTTGCGGTCGTTCGCGTCGATGACCGTCTGGGTGGACTGCACCACGTGGGTGGATGCCGAGAGCATCATCGACTGTGATGCGAAGTACATCACGCCATTGAGCAGCCGGTGGGCAGGGACGACGAGCTGCCCGATGATGTAATCCGGATTCGCAATCCTGAGGGCCGTCTGAAAGGGCTTCAGCACGAAGTCCCGGTAGAGGTCCATGACGCGGCTGACCACCCGGAGGATGGGCCCGACCACTGGCACGGCCTGCAAGACGGGACATGCCACCAGCCACAGGCCAGAGGGCCGCCCCGCGCATGGATTCAGCGTCCGCATGACGCCATAGAGGTCCGTGAGGAACGCCTCCGTGGCGTAGACGAGCGAGAGGAAGGACTGCCACAGCATCGCCGACACGTAGTGCGACACCTGTGTACGATTGGCGTATGCATAGAAATTGAACGCGCGAGCCTCCATGGCTGCCATGGAGTACGCCGCCGCGTCCGCCGTGTTCTGGAGCCGGATGCGCTCATGCACGGTGTGGCCGATGTTGACGGTCGCCAGCACGGCCAGGGACATGACCAGCACCATCAACGCGGCGAGGACCAGCGCCTGCCCTTCCTGGCGGCGGAAACTCTCACGAAGGCTCCGGGTCAACATGACGTAGCGGCTCCCCGCCCAGACACGACATCAGGGATTGACTGGCGCAATGAATGGACGCCTCGGCACGAAAAGCCTCACGCCCCACCGGCGCCCCGCCCACGCCTCAAGAGGCCCGATGCTATGACAATGAATGGCACCAGACAAGACACCCGCCCATTTGGCGGGAGGCTCGTGGTTTTCCCATACACGCCCCTTCTTGAGCGCCGCGGGCGCCCGAGCCCTGGCCCGGCTGCCCGCCCCCGGCGTCGGTCCCTCTCTTGTGCTGGCTGCCAGGGCAGCCCCCGCTCGCTCGCCGTGGCTCGCGGATGCCCATCCGCATGCCAGGAAGCACCTTCTTCAGCACGGGAGGCAGAGGGCAGATGAACAGACGACTCGGTGCGCTTTTCCGAACAGACCCGGCCGAAGTCCAGGGCGCGTTCTACCTGCTGAAAGGGCTGGTGCTCCTGGTCGACCTGAAACGCGTCGACCAGCGCATGGGCCACATCCGCGAGCCCTGGCTGATGCGGACGGTGGGCGGGCTCCTCTGCGCGCTCGGCGCGACGCTGCTCGCCGCCCACCGGCGAGGCCGCGTCACGCCCGAGCTTCGGCGGCTGGGCGCGTGGAGCGCGTTCTGCCTGCTGGCCGCGGACTTGCGACTGTACACATCGCGGCGAGGCCGGAGGGCCCCCGCGCTCTACCTGGGCGACGCGGCCGCCCAGGCGGCCCTGTTCGTAGCGCAGTGCAGCGCGCACGCCCGGCAACCGCTGACGGTCGATGTGCGGCATGGCCCCCAGGACCCGGCGCGCTACGGCGCGGGCGAGCACGGCCGGTGGAACATCCTCCCCGGCGAGACGCGCGACGCGAACGGAAAGCGCGACATCGTCGCGGAGGGGTCCATGTCCTCCTTCCCCGCGAGCGACCCTCCATCCTACATGGGCTGACAGTCCGTCCGGCGCGTGAGCGGAGCCAGCGTGCGCCCCAGCCCGAACCGGGCGCACGCGACAGCCCGGACGGCTTCAGCCCCGGATGGGCCAGGGCTCGGCACGAGGACCGGCGCGCCAGTTGTCATGGCGTCCGTCCCAGTGCAGGGCCTTGAAGTCAGCGGGGTCGATGTCATCCAGGCAGTGGATGTTGACGGAGCGGAACTCCCCTCCGAGCTCCTCGACGTCCCCGCCACCGAAGCCGTGGACGCCGCAGCGCTTGCAGAAGGCGCGGAAGTTCGGGCTCGAGTCGAGCCGGTACTCCCCCAGGTGCTCCGCGCCGGCGGTGACGCGGAAGGCGCTCGGCTTCGTGTAGGCCTTCGTGGCGCCCAGCTTGGTGCAGATGGTGCAATTGCAGCGGCTCAAGGGCTTCGACAGGTCCAGCTCGGCCTCGAAACGCACCGCACCACAGAGGCACCCACCGGTGTAGCGCTGGGTGGACGGGTTGTCATTCGACGCGGGGCGCTGCTCAACCTCAGTCATGGCGGAATCTCCGAGAAGGATGGAACGACGCCTGAGGATTTAGGCCGCCCGAGTGACAGCAGAATGTCAGGTTTCCGCTAGGGCGCCCGGGCGTACCCCAGCTTTCGCAGGGCCTCGGTGATTTCGCCCAGGACCGCCTCGTCGTCGATGGTCGCGGGCATCTTGTACGCGCTGCCGTCGGCAATCTTCTTCATGGTGCCGCGCAGAATCTTGCCCGAGCGCGTCTTCGGCAAACGAGGCACCACCACCGCCGTCTTGAACGCGGCCACCGGGCCAATCCGCTCACGCACGAGCTGGACGACGTCCTTCACGATGTCCTCGTGGAGCCGCTTCACGCCGGCCTTGAGGACGACGAAGCCCACGGGAACTTCGCCCTTCAACGTGTCCGCCACGCCCAGGACGGCGCACTCGGCGACGTCAGGGTGCGAGGCCAGCACCTCCTCCATCGCGCCTGTGGAGAGCCGGTGGCCGGCGACATTGATGATGTCGTCGATGCGGCTCATGATGAACAGGTACCCGTCGGCATCCTTGTAGCCCGCGTCGCCCGTCAGGTAGTAGCCGGGGAACGCGCTCAGGTACGAGCTCACGTACCGCGCCTCGGCGTTCCACAAGGTGGGCAGACAGCCGGGGGGCAGAGGCAGCTTCACCACGATGGACCCGATGGTGCCGGGGTCGGGCTCGTGGCCCTCCGGGTCGAAGATGCGCACGTCGTAGCCGGGCATCGCCACCGTGGGCGAGCCCACCTTCACCGGCAGGGGCTCCACGCCCATGGGATTGGCGGCAATGGCCCAGCCTGTCTCCGTCTGCCACCAGTGGTCGATGACGGGCCGGTTGAGCCGTGCCTCCGCCCAGCGGAGCGTGTCCGGGTCACAGCGCTCGCCCGCGAGGAACAGCGTGCGGAGCTTCGACACGTCATGCTTCGCGAGCAGCTCGCCCTCCGGGTCGTCCCGTTTGATGGCGCGCAGCGCGGTGGGCGCGGTGAACATGACGCGCACCCCATGCTGGGCCACCACGCGCCAGAAGGCCCCCGCGTCGGGCGTCCCCACCGGCTTGCCTTCGTAGAGCACGGTGGTGCTCCCGTTCAGCAGCGGCGCGTAGACGATGTACGAGTGGCCCACCACCCAGCCCACGTCCGACGCTGCCCAGTACACCTCACCGGGCGCCACGCCGTAGATGTTCTTCATGGACCAGTGGAGCGCCACCGCATGGCCACCGTTGTCGCGGACGATGCCCTTGGGCTGGCCCGTCGTGCCGGAGGTGTAGAGGATGTAGAGCGGGTCCGTCGCCTCGACGGGCACGCACTCCACGGGCGCCACGCCCTCCAATGCCTCGCTCCACGCCAGGTCCCGCCCCGGCATCAGCGTGGCCGCCATCTGCAGGCGCTGGAGCACGATGCACTTCGACGGCTTGTGCGTCGAGCGCTGGATGGCCTCGTCGAGCAGCGGCTTGTACGCGACGACGCGGCCCGGCTCGATGCCACAGGATGCCGAGACGATGACCTTCGGCGTCGCGTCGTCGATGCGCGCCGCCAGCTCGTGCGGCGCGAAGCCGCCGAACACCACCGAGTGGATGGCCCCGATGCGGGCGCAGGCCAGCATGGCCACCACGGCCTCGGGCACCATGGGCATGTAGATGATGACGCGGTCACCCTTCGTCACGCCCTGACGAACCAGCGCCCCCGCGAAGCGGGCCACGCGCTCGCGCAATTCTTTATAGGAATACACCTGGAGCGCGCCGGCGACAGGGCTGTCGTAGATGAGCGCGGCCTGTGCGCCACGGCCTTGTTCGACGTGCCGGTCGAGCGCGTTGTAGCAGGTGTTGAGTTGGCCCCCACTGAACCAGCGATACCCAGGCGCCCTCGAATCATCGAGAACCCTGTCCCATTTCTTGAACCAATGAATGCCCTCGGCCGCTTCGGCCCAGAACGCCTCGGGCTCCTGGAGTGAGCGCTCATGAAGCGCGCGGTACATTTCCGTCATGCGGTGCCCTCCCATGAAGCCGTGAAAGGCCTAGCATGCCGTATGATGAGCGCCTTCGAGGTGGGTACACAGGTGATAGGTCTCAAAGCACCCACCCTCGAATGACAAGCAATCCGCGGATTGCGATGCATCGCGTCATGATTTTAGGGACTTTGCGTCGCGCATGGGCCCGCCCCAGAGTGAAACACACCTATCCACACAGCAGAGACAGATGACACTGCTCTCTCCACGTGGTAACCGGACTCTCCCTTCGTTGGTGGTCAAATGGTGTGTACCCACGCCCGGCCACCTGCCCAGGGTGGCCGTTGCGGACCCTCGCGGCCGTCCTGCATACAACAGGAGAGAGAGGCGTGAGCGTCATGTCAAACGCGGCACTGGCCCTGTCCACTGGACGTCGCTACCGAGCTTATACGACGAGACATCTGGAAGAGCTGACAACACGCGCGGGACTGGCGGCGGATGAAAGACTCGCGGTGCAAGCCGTGGCACATGTGCTGCCATTCCGAACCAACAGCTACGTCGTCGAAGAGCTGATTGACTGGGATTCCGCGCCCGATGACCCCATCTACCGGCTCGTCTTCCCTCAAGCGGACATGCTGCCCGCGGACGACGTGGCGCGGATGGCGGACCTGCTGCGCTCGGGCGCGTCGAGCCTGGAGCTGAACGCGGCCGCCGGTCAGATTCGCGCGCGGCTCAATCCGCACCCCGCGGGGCAGATGGAGCTCAACGTCCCCAAGCTGGCCAATGAAGAGCCCGTCCCGGGCCTCCAGCACAAATACAGGGAGACGGTGCTCATCTTCCCGAAGCAAGGGCAGACGTGCCATGCCTACTGCACGTATTGCTTCCGCTGGGCGCAATTCGTTGGAGACGCGGACCTGAAGTTCGCCTCGCGGGAGATCCAACCGCTGGTGGAGTACGTCCGCTCGCACCCGGAGGTCACCAACGTGCTGTTCACCGGTGGCGACCCGATGATCATGAGCGAGGCGGTCATCGCGAAGTACATCGAGCCGCTGCTGGAGATTGAACATCTGGAGGCCATCCGCATCGGCACCAAGGCGCTGGCTTACTGGCCGCAGCGCTTCGTCACCGACCCGGACGCCGACGACCTCCTGCGGCTGTTCGAGAAGGTCGTCGCCTCGGGCAAGAGCCTGGCGTTCATGGCGCACTTCTCGCACCCCAACGAGATGGTCCCCGACATCGTGCAGGAGGCGGTGCGCCGCATCCGCGGCACCGGCGCGGTCATCCGCACCCAGGCGCCGCTCATCCGGACCATCAACGACGACTCGGTCACCTGGGAACGCATGTGGCGGACACACCTGCGCCACGGCATGGTGCCCTACTACCTGTTCGTCGAGCGCGACACGGGCCCGCAGGACTACTTCGCGGTGCCGCTCGCCGAGGCCTACGACATCTTCCGGGGGGCATACCAGCGGGTGTCCGGCCTGGCCCGCACGGTGCGCGGCCCCTCGATGTCCGCGACCCCCGGCAAGGTGTGCGTGGACGGCGTGGCGGAGGTGGGCGGCGAGAAGGTCTTCGTCCTCCACTTCATCCAAGCCCGTGACGCAGAGCTGGTCGGCAAGCCCTTCTTCGCGAAGTTCGACGAGAAGGCGACCTGGCTGTCCGACCTCCAGCCCGCGCTGGGGGCCGCCCAGTTCCCGTGGCAGAGCATTTCCGCACCGTCGTAGCGGCCCGCGGCGGGAGGCCGAGATGGGCGGCCTCCCGCCGCATTCTTTCCAGCGCTCGCCTGCCGTGGGCTCGGGGCTGCGCCTCCCGCGCACGGCCAGGCAGCCAGGCCGCGAAGGTGACGGACCGGGCGCGGGGCGCCGCCCGTGAAGCGCAGTGACGTCCCCGTGGTGGCCCGCTGTCCGCGCAAGACTGTGAGCGCGCTTCACAGCCTCGCTCAGGAGGCCGGCGCCACCGCGGGGGTACGCACATGCTCGGGACGAACCCCCATCCCCACGAGGCGCGCGGGAATCCTGCTCAGGATGGGCGCGTGCTGCACGAGCCACAATGGGAGGGGCAGCTTGCCGGCGGGAGACGGACGCCGCAGCGAGGGCCCCAGCACGCGATCCTGGATGAGCACCTGGGCGCGCTGGGTGAAGCGGGTGGGCCACTCACGGCGCTCCTGGACCCTGCGCAGGTCCATGGGCGTCACGTGACCGGCGCGCAGCGGCCCCGCGAGGATGTTGGCGGCGGCCACGGCATCCTGCACCGCGAGGTTGATGCCCACGCCCCCGATGGGCGACATCGCGTGTGCCGCGTCACCAATGCAGAGCAGCCCTGGCTGGTACCAGGTGCGCAGCCGATCCACCCGCACGGTGAGCAACTTCACGTCATTCCAGGTCGAGAGCTCGTGCGCCCGGTCGGCGAGGAACGGCGCCAACCGGGTGAACTCCTCACGGAAGGACGCCAGCCCCGCTTCGCGCAAGGTCTCGAAGCTCCCCTTCGCGATGACGCGCCCACACTGCCACTCGTCCCCCCGGTTGATGAGGATGAAGATCTGCCCCTGCTCGAAGCGGCCCATCGGGTCCTCAGGGTCCTCAGGGCGGCGCGAGACTCGGAACCAGAGCACGTCCATGGGGGCGCCCAACGTCTCCACCTCCAGGCCAGCGCACTGGCGCACCGTGGAGGTCCGGCCGTCGGCCCCCACCACCAGCGAGGCCCGAACCTCCAGCGGCCCGTCCGGCGTCTGGGCCCGGACTCCCACGACGGTCCCCTTCTCGCGCAGCACGTCTGTCACCGCCGTGCACCGGCGCAGGTGGAAGCCGGGATAGGCGGCGGCCTTCCGCGCGAGGAAGTCGAGCAGGTCCCACTGCGGCATGAACGCGATGAAGCGCGCCTGCGTGGGCAGGTGTGAGAAGTCCGCGACGACCACGTCGTGGGTCCCGCTCTGGAAGCGCAGCATCGGCGCCTTCTGATGCGGCAGGGCGAGCAGCTCGTCCAGCCAGCCCAGCTCGTGCATCAGCTCCAGCGTGGAGGGGTGGATGGTGTCGCCCCGGAAGTCGCGCAGGAAGTCGACATGCTTCTCCAGCACCACCACGTCCACGCCTGCTCGCGCGAGCAACAAGCCCAGCATCATCCCCGCCGGGCCTCCTCCCGCGATGCAGCACTGCGTGGTGCAAACCTCGTCGCGCATGTCACCCCTCCCCTCACCTGTCACAGGTGGGTCCTCCGCAGGCTTGAGAACGACCGTTCCGAATCCATTAACGGGCATTGCGTAACAACCGGAAGCGCGCGCCAGACCCAACGACAATCAATGCGTATTGAATGCATCAGGCAACCTACGAGCGCTGGACTCGCCTCGAAACCCATGGGCATGAGATGGGATTTCAAGGGCCACTCCTTTCTCGCTTGGCTTTGGCAGGCTTATCGTGGCCTCGGCCTTGAGGCGAGGGAGCAGGCGCTCGCGATGCTCGCCCCTGGACACTCTTCAGGGCGCGACCGAGGCAGGGCAGCCCAAGCGGAAACATGCGCCACCACGGCCGGATGGCCAATCTGTGCCCATGGCCGAAATCCACCTGGGCACCAGCGGGTATGTCTACAAGCACTGGAAAGGTCTGTTCTATCCGGCCGATCTACCCACCCGCCGGTGGCTCCCCTGGTACGCCAGGTTCTTCAGCACGGTGGAGCTCAACGCCACCTTCTACCGGTTACCCGCCCCGCATACCGTGGACGCATGGCGCGATGCGGTTCCGCCGGACTTTCGCTTTGCGTGCAAGGGCAGCCGATTTCTCACGCACATGAAGCGCCTCTCCAATGTCGATGAAGGATTGGAGCACTACTACGCGCGCGTACTCCGCCTGGGCCGGAAGCTGGGCCCCATCCTCTGGCAGCTCCCCCCCAACATGACGAAGCCTGCCCCGGAGCGGCTGGAGCGCTTCCTCGCCCTACAACCCCGAGGCGTGCAGCAGGTGGTCGAGTTCCGCCACCACGCCTGGTACCACGCCGAAGTCCTGGATGTGCTGCGCCGCCACCACGCCGCGCTCTGCGAGCACGACCTGCTCGATGTGCCCCCGCCCGGACCGGAGCCCACGGGGCGCTTCCGCTATCTGCGCTTCCACGGCGCGAGCAGCCGCTTCGCAGGGCGCTATGGGCGGGCCGCCCTGAAGCCCGTTGCCAGGGACCTGCGGGAATGGAGGGCCGGCCACCGCACCGCATGGGTGTTCTTCAACAATGACTTGCACGGGCACGCGCTGCTGGATGCGTTCGAGTTGGCCGCGCTGCTGAACGTGCCGGTGCATGCGCCGCCCGGCATCGAGGCGCCTGGGTCAGCTTGAATGCGCCCCCCTGGCGCGGCACTCCGGAGCCACAGGCGGGGCTTGTGACATCCAGCCTGCAACCCGAGCCCCCGTCGCCAACGCCCTGACCGCGAGCCTCGGCCTGACCGAAGCGCGGCCCCATGGACGACGGCGCCTGCCTGCCTGCCCCATCCAGGGCACCACCGTCATCCCCGGCGATGCGCCACCTGAATGCGCGGCCTGACGATGCTCGACGGCGGCGTCCATCAATCCGGCCCCGTAGGAGGGCGCTCCGGAAGCACCCGCGGCCGGAGCGACATCCCCCGGAAGCACTCAGAGCCCCTGCGCACCACCGTGGATAGCAGGAGTTCGAAGGATGTCTTGGAAGCGTGCCACAGCAAGGTTTGCCTCTTGTGACTCTGGCTCCGCAGCGGCTCGGGGACAAGTTGTGATACGAGGGGCAACTTTCTGTGAACCGGAGGTTCGCTGTGACGCTGTTTCGAGTGTTTCTCACTTCGCTGCTGGTTTGGGGGGTCGCCTGCGGTGGTTCGGATCCCGTGGTGACTCCCGACGCGGGTCACTCAACGCCTGACGCTGGCGAACAGACGCCTGATGCGGGCGAAGAGACCCCAGACGCAGGAGAAGAGGCGCCCGACGCGGGTGAAGAAACGCCGGATGCAGGCGAGGAAACGCCTGATGCGGGCACGGAGCCCACGGATGCAGGCGAAGAGGAGCCCGACGCGGGCTCCGAGCTGCCGGACGCGGGTGAAGAGGAGCCCGACGCGGGCTCCGAGCTGCCGGACGCGGGCGAGCCTATCGATGTGAGCGTCATCGACAACTGGGGCTTCGAGGAATGGTCAGGTGCCCTTCCTGCGATGTGGTTCGGGAGCAAGTCGAACATCCCCTCCGACGGAGTGCAGAAGGAGACGGCGCGTGCTTTCGAGGGCGTCAACGCGGCCCGGTTGATCAATACCTCGGGCACGCACCGGCGGTTCACCACGATGGAGAAGTCGCTGCCCGCCGGCCGTTACTCCTGCACCTTCCAGGCACGGGGCACCGGCGAGGTCCGGAACGCCTTCTTCGCCGACGACTACTCCTCCTATTCGGCCTACACCACGGTCAACACCACGGCGTGGACCCAGCTCGATTACACCTTCAACCTCGCCCGCGACGTCTTCGACACCTTCGAACTCATCTTCAGCGTCCGCAACACCAGCGGCGAGCACCTGTTCATCGACGACGTGCGCTGCGTGCGGGCCGCCGAGCCATGTGACGCGGTGAGCTGCGAGGCCTGGGAGCGCTGCGAGAATCCCACCGCGACCTGTGAGCCGCTGTCCGGCCGCTGCAACGCCGCCGCGGACTGCAACGAGTGGCAGGCCTGTGATGAGACCCACACGTGTGTGGTCGCGGAGAGTCGCTGCGTCCGTCACGCGGACTGCGCGGGGACCCCTGAGACGCCGGTCTGCGATATCGCCGCGCACGTATGCGTCGAGGGCGACCCCTGCGCCGGCGTCACGTGCAGCCACCCCGCGACGAGCTGCAACCCCACCAGCGGCGTGTGCGAGCTGAGCGCTGGGGCCTGCTTCACCACCCACGACTGCGTCGGTGACCTTCCCGCTTGCGACCCGGAAACCAAGCGCTGCGTCTCCGCCGAGCACCCCTCGAACATCATCCGCAACGGTGGCTTCGAGAACTGGAACACCTACTTCATCCCCTATCACGGGGAGCATTTCATCCCGGACTACTGGTACGGCCTCGACAACGGCGTTGCTGACCCGGGCACCGAGATCAAGCCCTCGCGCCTCAAGCCCTACACGAGCGCAGTGCATGGTGGCTCGACGGCGTTGCAGTTCGTCGTCCCCATCCAGGTCGCTGAGCGCTTCACGACCGAGAAGTTCAACGTCGCGAGCGGCAACTACTCCTGCTCGTACCGGGTGCGAGGCCACGGCAGCATCCGCCATCGCAGCTACTCGAGCGGGGGCTGGAGCCCGCAGACCGACTTCCTCAGCATCGACAGCGACGAGTGGCAGCCGGTGTTCTTCCGCATCACCGGCAACGTGCGCGACTGGCGCCTGTTCTTCTATCCGAGCCGCAGCGAGGCCGACCGCGACCACCTCCAGGTCGACGATGTCGTCTGCACGAAGGACTGACGCGCAGTAGGAGCGGAAGGCCGGGGAGTGCTGCCAGCGAGCCTCCTCGGCCCGCACGACGAACCAAGGGGGGGCAGTGCTCCCCGCCAAGGAGAGCGCCGGAGGCGCCTCGCCTCCCTTGGTTCTCGCACGTCCAGGAGTGATTGCCGATGAGACCGAGCTTCGCGCTCATCGTGCCGCAGACGCGCGAGCTGCTTGAAAGACAGAAGCCGTAGACGACGCCCCAGAGCGTGACATCCCCGTGGCTCTCCTGTCGCGCCGACTTTCGGCACGGCAGCAGGCCGGGCATCAACTGGAACCCGATGAGAGGTCAAGACCGGGACCGAGTTGATTGCAGAATGAGGGCGATGGATTGCTTTCCCGCGGCGAGGGGAGGAGCGTGCACCTCCCCTCTTTCAGGAGGCGCATGATGGGCGGGTCCTGGCGTTCCTTGATGGGCGTTTTGAGTGTCGTGCTCGCGGTGGGTGGCTCCGCGCCAGCGGGGGCTGAGCCGCCAGCACCACCCCGGATCGCGCTGCGCGCCGCGCGGCTCTTCGATGGCAGGAGCGCGAAGCTGCTCACGAACGCCGTCGTGCTCGTCGAGGGCCAGCGCATCCAGTCCGTGGGCTCCCGCACACCGATTCCTCCAGGGACGCGGATCATCGACCTGGGGGATGTCACGTTATTGCCCGGGCTCATCGACACCCACTCGCACCTGCTCACGAACCTCGACATGGGCACGGGTGGAGAGGCTGGCAGCCTGGAGGCGATGGTCGCGCGGATGAGCACCGCCGAGCGCGCGTTGATGGGGGCGAAGCTGGCGCGCGAGGTGATTGAAGCGGGTGTCACCACGGTGCGCGATGTGGGCAACTCCGGAGTGAATGGTGACATCGCGCTGCGCAGGGCCATCCAGAAGGGCTGGGTAGCGGGGCCGCGCATCTCCGCGTGTACCCGCGCGCTGGCACCCCAGGGAGGCCAGTTCGGCCAGCTCCAGACCTCCGCGCAGGGCCTCATCGGGCAGGAGTACGTCACCGTCACGGGCGTGGACGAGGCGCGGCGCGCGGTGCGGCAGGCAGTCTACGACGGCGCGGACTGCATCAAGGTCATCGCGGACAATGGCCACAACTTCCTGTCGGTGGAAGAGCTGAGGGCCATCGTAGAGGAAGCGCACCGGGTGAAGCGCCCGGTGGCGGCGCACACCACGAAGGACGAGAGCATCCGCGCCGCCGTGCAGGCAGGGGTAGACTCCATCGAGCACGGCTACTCGCTCCCCGAGGACGTCCTGAAGCCGATGGCGCGCCAGGGCATCGTCCTCGTGCCCACGGATGGAGCACTGGAGCAATGCGACGCGTACGTCACGCAGGAGCCGGAGGCTCGACGCGCGCTGAAGGAGCGCTGTCTCAAGTACATCGCCCGGGGGCACGAGCGCATCCGCCGCGCGGTGGCGGCGGGCGTGAAGCTGGCCGCGGGCTCCGACGAGTACATCGAAACGCCAGGGCTGACGCGCGGCGAGGCCACCGTGCGCGCCCTCCTGGCGCCGGGCGAGGCCGGGCTGGCTCCAGTCGAGGTGCTGCGGGCCGCGACATCGAACGCGGCAGCGCTGCTGCGCATGCACGAGCAGGTGGGGACGCTGGAGGCCGGCCGGTTCGCGGACCTCATCGCGGTGAAGGGCGACCCGCTGAAGGACCTCGCGACGCTGCGCGCGGTGCGCTTCGTGATGAAGGATGGACAGGTGGTGCTGGACGCCCGTGCGACGGATGCCGACTCTCAGGCAACGGGGGCCCCTCACTGAGCCGTGAAGCGTACGAACCGCGAGCCCGCGTCCGGCGCTTCACGGGTAGCCAGGCCCGCGGGGCGCGCCGCGGAGTGGAAAACGGCGGGGGCCTCGCAGGGGCATGAGGCGGGAGTCCTCGAACGAGGTTTCTCCCGCCCCCAAACCTCATGTGGCCCGAGGTGCGAGGCGAGGCCTCACGGGAACGCCATGACTGTCGGCGGCGTGGTGCTGGTGAAGAAGTCCGGGTACCTCAAGGTGTAGTGGCTCCCGCTGCCGCTCTCTCCCGAGATGACGCCGGTCTTCGAGCCCGAGACGGTTACCGTGGTGCCGTCCGCGGCAATCGCCACGTTCTCCGACGTGATGTTGCCCGCTCCCATATAGACGCCAAAGCTGCTGCTCCGGATGACGGTCAGCGTGGCCGGGTCCACGTGGTGCACGCTGGCCGTGATGGGCGAGCTCCCGCTGAGGCTCGACTTCTTGGTGTAGCTCGCGGCGATTCCCAGCGCGTTCCCCGCCACGGACCGCGTCGGGTCATAGACGACGGACGTGCCCAGGGTCACGCTGCCGTAACCATATACACACGTCGGGATGGGCTGGCGGAAGAGCTTGATGTCATAGACAGTCGGCGTCACGTTCGGCTGAGGGTAGGCGGAGATGCTGTAGATACATCCGTCAAGCGACACGGACGACACCGCTGCCTCTTGCTGCGCCAGCGCATCATCCTGCCCGGTCACTCCATCCCCTCCGCCGCAGGCAGGGAAGAGAACGGCGGCACAAAGATAGACAGCCCGTTTGAAGAATCGCATCGTGCAATAACTCCTTGGCTCGCGGGGGAAGCGCGGGGAAGGTAACAGCAAAGCCATTCTCTTCGTGGACAATCTGCGCGCATCCACTCGTTCCTCAATGACACCACGGGGGCGACGCTGACCCCTGCGGTGGAGAGATACCGCGCGGCGAGCTGCGCCTGGGTCACGTGGACATCACCTCGCGCGAAGGCCCTTCGGATGGAGGGTGTTCGGAGACTCGTCCGCATTCACAGCTCACGTCCGCGACATGAAGCGCGGTGCCGTCTTCTGCCAGCCGCGGTGTGACCTGACACCCTCCCCCTCCATGAGGCGGTGAGACGCGCGAACCCATGGCGCGGCGGCATCTGCTGGTGGCGCCCATGCCTGATACACCCGGGCGCTCTCCGGGGTTCCCGAGGGGTCCCCTCGACGCGCGTCCTCCCGGTGTCTTCGCCAAGGAATGGAGCGGCTCTTGGCCACGATTTGAGTCCCTGTGACGGGAAACGACAAAGCCCCCGACCCGTTACTGGGCCAGGGGCTTCGAGGGGTACCACCTGCGCGGCAGGCACTACATGATGGGCATGAAGACCTTGAAGCCCGTGCGCCCGCTGTTGGTCGTGTTGCGCTCGATGAAGTCGCTCGCGGACGAGTGGCCATCACCCAGGGTGACGGCCGTGTGGCCGTAGATGCTGCCCAGGCGCGTGGAGGTGCTCTCCCAGGTGAGGACGAGGCCCGGAATCTTCAGCGCCTCCTCCAGCGACATGTTGACCTGCTTGAACTTGTCGCGCGGCAGGTTGTTGT
>JAFAAN010000088.1 GCA_023426545.1 Pseudomonadota bacterium | reverse complement strand
GCTCCGGTCCTTGCGGACCAGCACCTTCCGGCCACGCAGCGTCGTGTTCTTCAGCGCGGCGATGATCCGGTTGGCCTCGGACTCCGGCACCTCCACCAGAGAGAAGCTGTCGCCAATCTGGATGGCGCCAATCTTGGAGGACTCGACGCCCGCCTCGCCGGCGATGGCGCCCACGAGGTCCGCGGGCCGCATGCCCGCGTGACGGCCCGCGCCAATCCACAGCCGCGTGACGTCCCACGTCGGCGGAGCACCCCGGGACTTCGCTCCGCGGTCCGGACGGCCGGGCCCGGACCGTCCCGGCGGGCCGCCGAACTTGCCCGGCCGCTCGCGCCGCTCGGGGGCGGGCGTGACGTTGGGAATCTCCGTCTCCTCGGTGTCGCGGCCCTCGTCCTGGGCCTCCTGGAGGAGCTTCACGGCGGCGGCGGCGATGTCCAGGGCATCGAACTCGCTGGCCAGTCCTTCCACCACGCTGCGGAGCGAGTCGAACTCGCCGGCCACCAGCGTCTCGCGCAGCGAGGAGCGGAGCATCTCCTGGCGCTTCTCGCGCATGTCCGCGACGGTGGGGACGGTGGCCACCTCGATGCGCTGGCCGGTGACGCGCTCGATGTTGCGCAGGAGCCGGTGCTCGCGGGGCTCCACGAGGGTGATCGCCACGCCCTCGCGGCCGGCGCGGCCCGTGCGGCCGATGCGGTGGACGTAGGCCTCCGGCGCGTTCGGCACGTCGAAGTTCACCACGTGGGACAGCCGGGGGATGTCCAGGCCGCGGGCCGCGACGTCGGTGGCGACGAGCAGGTCCGTGCCCTGGGACTTGAGCTGCTTGATGACGCGGTCCCGCTGCTCCTGCGTCATGCCGCCGTGCAGGGCGTGGGCGCGCCAGCCGCGGCCGTTGAGGGAGACGGTGAGGTCATCCACCTCCGTGCGGGTGCGGCAGAAGATGATGGCGGCCGTGGGGGACTCCACGTCGAGCAGGCGGCCCAGGGTGGCGATCTTGAACGCGCGGGGGACGATGTAGGCCGTCTGGCGCACGCGGGGCATCTCGCCTTGATCCACCTTCTCGCGGGCGATCTTCACGCGCACGGGCTCGCGCAGGTGGCGCTCGGCGATGCTGGCGATGCGCGGGGGCAGGGTGGCGGAGAAGAGGGCCGTCTGCCGCTCCTCGGGCGTGCCGGAGAGGATGGCCTCCAGGTCCTCGGCGAAGCCCATGTCGAGCATCTCGTCGGCCTCGTCGAGCACCACCATGCGCACGTCATCGAGCTGGAGCGTGCCGCGGCGCAGGTGGTCCAGCGCGCGGCCCGGCGTGGCGACGACGACGTCCACGCCGCGCTTGAGGACGCGGAGCTGCTGGCCGATGACCTGCCCGCCGTACAGCGGGAGCACGGAGACGCCGAGCTTCTGGCCGTAGCGGTGGATGGCCTCGGAGACCTGCATGGCCAGCTCTCGCGTGGGGACGAGGACCAGCGCGGAGGTGGTGTTGGGCCGGCACGTGCCGGGCTCCAGGTGATGGAGCAGGGGGAGCGCGAACGCGGCCGTCTTGCCGGTGCCGGTGGCGGCGATGCCGAGCAGGTCCTTCCCAGCGAGCAGCGGCGGGAGGGCGGTGGCCTGGATGGGGGTGGGCTCCTCGTAGCCGAGCGCGCTGAGCGCCTCGACGAGCGCGGGCTTCAGGCCCAGGGAGTCGAAGGTGGCGTCGGGGGGAGCGGGGGGCTGGGAAGCTTTCACGGGCGGGGCTTGTACCACCGGCCCTGTCCGTGTGCGCCCCCTGAATGGCGCGGGGAGGGTGGAGGGCTGTGTAGGCGTTACGGCGACATGCAGCCCTCGTGTCCGCGGACACGGCGGGCCGGAGCTCAGTCCTTCCAGAGCACCTTCCACGGGTGCTTGCGGAGGTCTGTCACGAGCATGCGCAGCTCGTCGTAGAGCGTGCTGTCCTGGAGCACGGCCCCCGCGGTGCCCTCGCCGGCTTCGAGCTTCGCCAGCACCCGGTCCGCGCGGGCCGCGATGCGCTCCAGTTGTCCCGAGGCCGCGGTGAGGCGCTCCAGGGCGAGCTTCACCCGCGCGCCGTCTTCGGGGCCCAGCGGGCCCACCACGGCGGCCAGCCCGTCCAGCGTCGTGCCGGCGGACTTCGTCAGGCCCGGCAGGTCGCGGCGCACCACCGACGCCACCGCGGACGCGTCATCCAGCAGCCGCGCCCCCTTGCCACCGGGCTGGAAGGCTTCGCGGGCGAGGGCCGCGAGCTGGCGCAGGTCCTTCGACGCCGCCGCCAGCTCGGACGCCAGCACCTTCACGTCTCCCTGGCTCTCCGTCAGCAGGCGGTCCAGCGTCCGCGCCAGCCGGGACACGTTCGCCGCGAGGCCCCGGATGGCCTCCGGGTCCTCCTCCAGCATCTGCGACAGCAGGTCCACGAAGCGCGTGAGCTGCTCGGCGAGCACGTCCAGCCGGGGCGCGTCCGTTCCGCGGACCGCCGTGTCCGGGGGGAGCCGCTCCGGCGCCGAGCCGGGGTTCAGCTCCAGGTAGGGCTCGCCCAGGATGCCCACCGTGGCCACCGTCACCCGCGCGTCCTTGCGCAGCGCGCCCAGGGCCTCCGGCGACACCGCGAGGTCCATGCGGACAGGCAGGGGGCGGCCCTGGGCGTCCCGCCGCTCGGGCTGGAGCTGGATGTCATGCACACGCCCCACCTGCACGCCGCCCAGCTTCACCGGCGCGCCCTCCACCACGTTCCCCGTGTGGCCGAAGTCCACGGCGAGCCCCGCCTCCGAGCCCAGCCGCAGCTCGCCCATCAGCCACAGCAGCACCAGCACGCCCGCGAGGGTGGCCAGCACCAGCGCGCCCACCTTCAGCTCCAGCCGTCGCTCATCCATCCGTCGCGCCCTCCATGAATGGCGCCGTCAGCACCCGCAGCGCGGGCGCGGAGGACTCCAGGAATCCCTCCGGCGTCCCCAGGTATGCACACCGCTTGTCCGCCACCACCAGCACCCGGTCCGCCAGCGCCTTCAGCTGCCGGTAGTCGTGGGACACCACCATTCCCCCCAGGCCCCGCGCCTTCAGCGAAGCGAGCACCGCTTCCACCTGGCTCGCCGCCTTCCGGTCCAGGCCCGTCGTCGGCTCGTCGAACAGGAGATAGCGCGGGTTCAGCACCAGGGCCCTGGCGATGGCCGTCCGCTTCTTCGCGCCGGGCCCCAGCTCCGGCGGCAGCCGGTCCGCCCAGTCCAGGAGGCCCACCTGCTCCAGCGCCGCGTCCACCGCGTCCGGGGGCGCCGCCGGGTCCGCGAGCCGCACGTTCTCCCGCAGCGTCCGCCAGTCCAGCAGCGCGGGGCCCTGCACCAGGTAGGGGGCCTGACGCCGCAGCCGCACCAGCTCTCGCTCGGGCCGCGAGTCCACGCGCTCGCCCCACAGGTCCACCTGGCCCGCGTCCGGGCGCAGCAGCCCCACGGCGAGGCGGCACAGCACGCTCTTGCCGGTGCCGCTGGCGCCCGCGATGAACGTCAGCTCCTTCGTGGACACGTCCGCCGTGAGCCCCGCCAGCACGCGCCGCCGTCCCTCGTCGAACGCGACGTGCACGTCCCGGAACCGCAGTGCTTCACTGTCCGGGACGGGAGGCGTGGTGGGCAACATGCGGAGGGACTCGTTCACAGGCGCAGGAGCTGGAAGGCGAGCGACACGGCGAGGTCGATGAGCAGGCACCCCAGGCTCGCCGCCACGACGCCGTCGGTGGTGGCCTCGCCCACGGCTTCGGCGCCGCCGCGCGCCTTGAGCCCGGCCACCGCCGCCGCCAGGGGGATGTAGAGCCCGCAGCCGGCGGACTTCAGGAGCGCGGCGAGGAGGTCCCAGCCATCCACGTAGCGCGGATCCATGAAGGCGCGGCCATCCACGCCGAAGGCGAGCTGCGCCACCGATGCCGCGGACAGCGTCGCCGCGAGGGTGCCCAGCGCGCACAGCAGGGGGACGCCAATCACGCCCGCGACGACCCGGGGCGCCACCAGGTCCGCGTACGGGTCGCCCGCGGACATCTCCAGGGCCTCCACCTGCTCGTTGACGCTCATGGTGGACAGCTCCGCCGCGTGGGCCGCGCCCGCGCGCGCGGCCGTCAGCAGCGCGGAGACCACCGGGCCCAGCTCGCGGATGAGCAGCTCGAAGTATGCGGGGCCCAGGACGGCCACGTTGCCCACGAATCGCCGGGCCTGGCTGTTGGCGATGGTGACGAGCACGGCGCCGAAGAAGGCCATGCCGGACATCACCAGCCACACGCTGCGGCCCCCCAGCTCGTGGAGCTGTGCCAGGGACTCGCGCCGGGAGATGCCGTCCCGCGCCGAGGCCCGCACCGTGCGCGCCAGCATCACCGCGGGCGCTCCGAAGAACGCGAGCACGCTCATCCCATCCACCCCGCGAGCACCGACGTGAGCACGAAGTCGAGGACGAAGATGGCCGCGCAGCCCTGCACCACAGCGCTCGCCGCCGCCTGGCCCACCGCGTGCGCGCCGCCCCGGGCGGAGAGGCCCACCGTGGTGGACAGCAGGGAGGTGGCCAGCCCGAAGGTGCCCGTCTTCACCACGCCGCCGAGGATGTCCAGGGGGCCCAGCATTTGGGAGAACGTCCCGAAGAACACCCGGACCGGCAGGCCCAGGATGAAGAAGGCCGCCACGGACTCCAGCAGGATGGCCACCGCGAAGGTGAAGGTGCTCAGCGCCAGCATGCTCACCTCCATGGCCACCACGCGCGGCGCGACGAGGATGGCGAAGGGGTCCAGCCCGATGCCGCGCAGGCCCTCGATTTGTCCGCCGACCTGCATCAGCGCCAGCTCCGCCGCGTTCCGCGCGCCGATGCGCGCCGACATGATGAGGCCGAGCAGCAGCGGGCCGAACTCCCACATCACGCCGTAGCTCGCCGCCCAGCCGAGGTAGGCCCGCGCGCCGAAGCGCTGAACGTAGATGCCTGACTGCAACACCACGATGATGCCCGCCAGCGCCGCCGTGGCCAGCGCCAGCGGCAGCGAGCCGTAGCCGAACTGGACCAGGGCCCGCCCCAGCTCGTGGCGCTCCAGCTTCGGCAGCGCGAGGAGCGTACGGCCCACGACGAGTCCCAGCGCTCCGGCGGCGCGCACCGCGCCCAGGCCCGCGCGCCCCAGCGCCGTCAGGAGCGTCATGCGGGCACCTCGTCCGGCGCATCCTCCAGTCCGGGGGCCGGCGGCCCGTCGTGAACCAGGCGTCCGCCTCGGAAGTAGAGCCACCGGGGCAGTGGGAGGTCGGCGGGGGGCTCCGTCGCCACGACGAGCAGCGTGCCACCCTTCGACACGTCCAGCAGCACACGGGCCACCTGCCGGGCCGTGCCGGGGTCGAGCCCGGCGAACGGGTCATCCGCCAGCACCACCGAGGGCCGGGCCGCCAGGGCCCGCGCGATGCCCGCGCGCTTCTTCATCCCGCCGGACAGGCGTTCCGGCAGCGTGCCCGCCGCGTCCGCCAACCCCACCGCGCGCAGCACCTCGTGGGCTCGGGCTTGCGCCGCGTCGCGCGGGACGCGCCGGCGGGTGAGCGGGAGCATCACGTTCTCCAGCACCGTCATCGAGTCGAACAGCGCGTCCGTCTGGAACACCATGCCGAAGCCGGCCTGGCGCTCGCGGCGCTCGGCGGGGGAGAGGCGCGCCGCGTCCTGGCCGTCCCACAGCACCCGGCCGCTGGTGGGCTGCACGAGGCCCGCGAGGCACTTCACCCACGTCGTCTTCCCCGCGCCCGAGCGCCCCAGCACCAGCGCCTGCGTCCCCGCTGGAAGCGCACACGTCACCCCGGACAGCACCTGCCGCGCTCCGTAGCGCACCGTCAGGCCGTCCGCGCGCAGGTCCATGGTGTCTGTCCGGGCCCCTCCGCCGCCTCAGGGATGCCAGCGCACGAGCGTGCCGCCGGAGCCCACGGCCCAGACATCCGTCGGGCTGGTGCCGTCCAGCGCGTGCATCGTGTTGGGCGGCGTGAAGGCAGGGCTCCACGCCGTGCCGTCGAAGAAGTGGATGTCGGGGGTGTCGGAGCTCAGCGCGTAGAGGGCCTTGCTGCCGAAGGCGAGCACCGCGCGGATGTGAGGGGCGGCGTTGGAGGGCAGGCGGAGCTGCGGCTTGACGGTCCACGCCGTGCCGGCGCGCTCCAGCAGCAGACCGTTATCTCCCACGACATACGCGAGCCTGGGCGTGAGCACCCGGACGCCGTGCAGGAAGCCACCCGACGGGAGGTTGCCCAGGTTCTCCTGGGTCCATTCGGTGCTGCCCTGGGCGGGCGCGTGCCAGACCACGGGGCGGGGTGCGCCGTTCACGGTCTCCGTGCCCGCGGCGAGCAGGGTCTCCGGGCTGGTGCCGTCGATGGAGCGCAGGTTGACGTTGAGCTGTGTGACTTCCACGGGCATCGCCGGCGTCTGCGCGGCTTCCTCGTAGCTCCACCGGATGATGCGGCCCGCGCTGTCCACCGCGTACAGCACTACGTCGTCGCCGTTCTCGAAGCCCACCATGCCGTTGATGCTGGCGGTGCCGGGGCCCGCGATGTTCACGCATGCACCGGTGTCAGTGGGCCGCCGCGTGGTGAAGGCTCCCGCGCCCGAGCCCAGGAACACGCGGCCGGTGCTCGACACCCACGCGGATTTCCACGCGCCGGGGCAGCTCGCCACCGGCGTCACCGTCGTCCCGTCGACGTGGGCGACCTGGCCGTCATCGCCCGCGAGCCAGCCCTTGTTTCCGGGATAGGCCGCCACCGCGCGCCAGAGGGTCGAAGTGGGGCCAGCGGAATCCGGTGTCCAGGCGGACGGGTCGCAGGACGTGAGCCCTTCGTCGATGTTCCCATCGCAGTTGTTGTCCATCCGGTCGCACACCTCGGTGGCGGCGCTGGACACGAAGCGCGAGGTCTCGTCGCAGTCCGCCTTCGTGCGCACCGCGCCCTCCGGGGGATCCGCGCACCAGAACCCCACCGAGGTGCCGGCCTCACCGTCGCCATCCACGTCGACGAACCACTCTTCCGCGACCTGGTCACTGACACACTCGGTGGATGACGCGTCGGCGGTGCACCGCTTGGCGCCGTCGCAGTTCTGCGCCGTGCGGCAGGTGGTGCCCACGTCGAAGGGGGCGTTGTCCACGTACCCGTCGCAGTTGTCGTCCTTGCCGTCGCAGAGGAGCTCTTCCGGGCGGGGATGGATGTTCGGGTCCTGGTCGTTGCAGTCGCCGGCTTCCAGGACGTAGCCAGGGGGCGGATTGCAGGAGAGGTTGGGCAGGGCGTTCGCGTTCCCGAAGCCGTCTCCATCCGCGTCGAGGTAGTACGTCGCGCCGCCCGGGGCGTCCGCCTCTCCGTTGGCGCAGTTGTTGTCCACGCCGTCGCAGAGCTCCGTCGCGCCCGGGTGGATTGCCGCGTTGGTGTCGTCACAGTCGGAGCCCGGGTAGGGGCCCTCTGCGGAGACGTAGCCGTCGTCATCCAGGTCCTGGGCGCGCAGGGCCAGCTGGACGTCCAGGGTGCCCACCTCGGGCACCTGGGCCGTCACCTCCTGCCGCGCCACCAGGGGGCCATTGCAGGAGCGCTCGTTGGCGGTGGCGACGATGTGCAGGGTCCGGCCCCAGCCCTCGCGGCCGAGGATGGCCACCGTCCGGATGTCGCTCCGCGCCGCGGGGTCCACGCGGACGTCGGTGGACTCGGTGCGCGACGGGTCCTCCGCGTCCGTGACTGTCAGCGTGAGGCAGGCCGGACGAAACGTCGCATACGAGACGAGCGCCCGGAGCGCGCCCGCATTGGGCGGGTTCTCCTGCTTTCGGCAGCCGGAAGCGGAGACCGTGACCACAAGAACCCACGCCATCAGGAATAAACGCATCGGCCGAGCATTCCCGGGCGCTTGGTGGCGCCCGCAATCTTTCTACAGTGAGTTACGGAACCCAGGAGAACCTCACGTCACCCATAGTCCGTTGCGCTGGCCAGCGTCCAGACGCCGAAACGTCATAGCCGCTTCTCATCACCTCCGTTTATATGGCGCGTCGAACCCACCCCCGAGGCCCGAGCACCCTTCGCCTGTACATGCCCAGACCC
This sequence comes from Pseudomonadota bacterium, assembly GCA_023426545.1. Lineage (GTDB taxonomy): Bacteria > Myxococcota > Myxococcia > Myxococcales > Myxococcaceae > Myxococcus. Next base: position 126,846 of record JAFAAN010000088.1, on the reverse strand, counting down.
TGTCGTCACGTCCTCTCCGTGCCCCTCTGCGCCTGGCTCGTCCTGACCGCGCCCGAGGCCCTGGGCCAGCAGCCCGAATCCGCGAACGACGCACCTTCCGGCGCACCGCCCGCGTCGGCCGAGACGCGCGGTCCGCTGACGCTGGAACAGGCGGTGTCACTGGCCGCGCGGCAGAACGAGGCGGCCCTGGCCGCCGAGCAGCAGTCCGTGGCCGCTCGGGCCCGGGTGGCTCGAGCCCGCGCCTTCTTCTTCCCGGAGCTCACGGGGACCGGCACCTACACGCGGCGCCTCTACGAGGTGACACGGGACGTCGGTGGCCAGACGGTGGTCATCCAGCGCCAGAACGCATTCGGCGCCAACTTCGTGGCCTCGATGCCGCTGTTCGACGCCCGCGGCATCTTCCTCTATCGCGCGGCGCGTCGTGATGGCGACGCGGCGGACCTGGAGGCGGTGGAGGCCCGCCGGCAGGTTGGCTTCGAGGCCGCCAGCGCCTTCCTCGCCACCCTGGCCCAGGAGCAGGTCTTCCGCGCCGCGGAGCAGCGCCTCGCCTTCGCCCGCAAGTCGCTGGAGGACGCCGCCGCTCGCGCGAAGGCGGGGCTGGCGAGCAGCAACGACGTGACGCGCGCGGAGCTGGAGGCGGCCAGCGCGGAGGTGGAGCTGTCCAACACGCGCAACGCCGCGCAGACCACGCGGCTGGAGCTGGGATACCTGCTGGTGTCTCCCGTGGAGGGCACGCTCGCGTCCCCGGACACGCTGCTGACGGACGCCAGCCGCCCGCTGGAGGCGCACGACGCCCTGGCGGAGGGTGCGGTGGACCGGCGGCCGGACATCCTGGCCGCCCGGTTGCGGGTGGATGCGCTGGGCGAGAGCGCGAAGGAGCCCCTGGCCCGGCTGCTGCCCGCGCTGAATGCTTCCGCCACGTACCGGCTCACCAACGAGGCGGGCCTCGCGGGACGCACGGGCGACGGCTTCCTGGGCGTCAACCTCGTCTGGAACTTCTTCGACGGCGGCGAGCGGTACGCCGAGCGGCGCGAGCGAGTGGCCTTGCGCAAGGCCGCCGAGCTCCAGGTCCAGGCGTCCACGCGCCGGGTGGACGTGGACATCGAAAAGGCGAGGGTGGCGCTGCAGAACGCCCAGGCAGCCCTGGCGCAGAGCGACCTGGCGGTCCGCACGGCGCGGCAGAACGCGGAGGAACAAGGGATTCTCTACCGGCAGGGGCTGTCCACGGCGCTGACGGTGGCGGACGCCTCGCTGCGGCAGTTCGAGGCGGAGGTGGCCTACGCCCAGAGCCGGTATGCGCTGGGCGTGGCACTGCTGGGACTGCGCGCGGCAGTCGGACTCGACCCATTGGGGAATGAACCGTGAAGGTATTGCGACGTGCGGGAACGTTGAGCCTGGCTGTGGCCGTGCTGGCCCTGGGCGCTGGTTGCAAGAAGGACGCGCAGAGCGCCGCTGCCGGAGGAGGCTCGCGCGGCGGTGGCGCCCGGGGGCCCATCCAGTTCCCCGTCGAGGTGGCGCCGGTGGGGTCCCAGGACGTGGAGTACGTCGTGGACGCGGTGGGCTCGGTGGAGGCCTTCGAGCGGGTGCAGATCACCGCCCGCGTGCCCGGCGCCGTGGAGCGCGTCCTCTTCACGGAGGGCCAGACGGTGAAGAAGGGTGACGTGCTCGCGGAGATCGAGCCGGCCCGCTATGCCATCGCCGTGCGCTCCGCGGAGGCCGCCCTGGCGCGGGCGCGGGCCACGCTGGTGGAGGCGGAGGCGGGCGCCCGGCGGCGCGCCGCTGTCAACGAGGCCAGCCCCGGCCTGCTGCCCACCGAGCAGCTGGAGACCTTCGAGGCCCGGGCGCGCACCGCGGAGGCGGACGTCGCCGCCGCGAAGGCGATGCTGGACCAGGCGCAGCTCAACCAGCGTGACGCCTACGTGCGCGCGCCCATGGACGGCGTGCTCCAGACGCGCACGGTGCAGACGGGCCAGTACGTGCAGCCGGGGGCCGTGCTGGCCACGCTGCTGCGGCGCGAGCCGCTCCTCCTGCGCTTCTCCGTCCCCGCAGCGGACGTGGCGCGCATCCATCCAGGCATGACGGCGCGCTTCTCCGTGCGTACCGTGGGCGGGGACTTCGTGGCCAAGATCACCCACGTGGCCGCCGCCGCGGACGACGCCAGCCGCATGGTGCCGGTGACGGCCGAGGTGACGGGCGAGGCGGCGGCGCAGCTGCGCCCGGGCGCCTTCGCCACGGTGGCGGTGCCGGTGGAGACGCGCGGCGGCAGCCCGGTGATTCCGCAGACGGCGGTGCGCGCCAGCGAGCGCGGCTTCCTGGCCTTCGTGGTGGAGGGCGACAAGGCCCGCGAGCGCGTGCTCGACCTGGGCATGCGCACCGCGGACGGCCGGGTGGAGGTGCGCGACGGCGTGAAGCCGGGCGAGACGTTGGTGGTGCGCGGCGGCGAGGCCCTGCGCGATGGGGTGAGCGTGCGCGTGGCGGAGGGGCCCAAGCCCACCTTCACGGGGGAGCCGCGCCTGGAGCCAGAGAGCGGTAGCGGCGGCGGAGGTGCCCGCAGATGAACATCACCGAGGCGTGCATCAAGAAGCCGGTCCTGGCGTGGATGATCATGGCGGCCACCATCGTCTTCGGACTGGTGGCGGCGCAGCGCATCGGCATCAGCCAGTTCCCGGACGTCGACTTCCCCACCATCAACATCTCCGTCACGTGGGAGGGCGCCAACCCGGAGGCGGTGGAGAGCGACGTCCTCGAGTTCATCGAGGAGGCGGTGACGCAGGTGGAGGGCGTCACGGCCATCAACTCCACCGCGCGCCAGGGCGGCGGCAACATCACCGTCGAGCTGGACCTGTCGCGCAACGTGGACCTGGCGCTCCAGGACGTGCAGACCAAGGTGAGCCAGGTGCAGCGCCGGCTGCCGCTGGACATCGACCCGCCCATCGTCTCCAAGTCGAACCCGGAGGACCAGCCCATCCTCTGGGTGGGCGTGTCCGGCCCCTTCAGCCAGCAGGTGGTGAGCGACTACGCGCGCTACCGCGTGAAGGAGAAGCTGCAGACGATTCCGGGCGTGGGCGAGGTGCAGCTCGGCGGCTTGCTGGAGCGCAACGTCCGCATCTGGGTGGACGCGCAGAAGCTGGACGCGCTGGGGCTGACCGTCATGGACGTGACGGCCGCGCTCCAGCGTGAGCACGTGGAGCTGCCCGCGGGCCGCATCGAGACGCAGGGCCGCGAGGTCAACGTCCGCGTCATGGGCGAGGCGCTGGACCTGGAGACGCTGCGGCGCATCATCATCCGCGAGCAGAACGGCTTCCCCGTCTACCTGAACGACGTGGCGCTGGTGGAGGACGGCTTCGAGGACATGCGCCGGATGGCGCGCATCAACGGCGAGCCGGCGCAGGGCCTGGGCATCAAGAAGCAGCGCGGCGCCAACGCCGTGGCGGTGGCGAAGGGCATCCGCGCCGAGCTGGAGAAGATGCAGAAGGACCTGCCGGAGGGGATGCAACTGGGCATCAACTTCGACTCGACGCAGTTCATCGAGGACAGCGTCCACGAGATCGAGTTCGAGCTGATGCTCGCCTGCCTCCTCACCGCCTTCGTGTGCTGGGTGTTCCTGGGCTCGCTCTCCAGCACCATGAACGTGGTGCTGGCCATCCCCATGTCGCTGCTGGGGACGGTGGCGGTCATCTACTTCCTGGGCTTCACCCTCAACACCTTCACGTTGCTGGGCCTGGCGCTCGCGGTGGGCATCGTCGTGGACGACGCCATCATGGTGCTGGAGAACATCTTCCGGCACTCGGAGGAGGGGAAGGACCGGGTGCGCGCCGCGCGCGAGGGCACCGCGGAGATCACCTTCGCCGCCCTGGCGGCCACGGTGGCGGTGGTGGCCATCTTCCTGCCCGTCATCTTCATGAAGGGCGTCATCGGGAAGTTCTTCCTCCAGTTCGGCGTGACGCTCTGCGTGGCGGTGCTGCTGTCCTACGTGGAGGCCATCACCCTGGCGCCGGCTCGGTGCGCGCAGCTGCTCAAGACGTCGCGCGAGGACCGCAGCAAGGTGGGCGTGTGGGTGGACCGGGCCTTCGAGAAGCTGGAGCGCGCCTACGGCCGCTCCCTGGGCTGGGGCCTGAAGCGGCCGTGGTGGGTGCTGGGCGCGGCGGTGCTGCTGATGGTCATCAGCGCCTTCGTCTTCCGCGCGCTGCCGGGTGAGTTCGTGCCGTCGCAGGACCAGAGCCGGCTGCTGGTGCGCCTGCAGACGGCGGTGGGCAGCGACATCAACGAGACGGACCGCCTGTTCAAGCGCGCGGAGGAGTTCGCCAGCAACAGGCCCGAGGTGACGCGCGTCTTCTCCGTCATCGGAGGCTTCGGCAGCGGCGCGGTCAACACCGGCATCATGTTCGTCAGCTTGAAGCCGCCCGAGGAGCGCATGCCGCAGGCGGAGTTCCAGCAGCTCCTCCGCAAGGAGTTCAACAGCTACCCGGGCCTGCGCGCGGTGGTGCAGGACCAGTCGCAGAGCGGCTTCACGGCGCAGCGCGGCTTCCCGGTGGAGTTCAGCGTGCGTGGCTCGGACTGGGACCGGCTGGTGGAGGCCAGCCAGGAGATGCGCGAGAAGCTCCAGACCAGCGGCAAGGTGGTGGACGTGGACACGGACTACCAGCTCGGCATGCCGGAGCTGCGCATCACCCCGGACCGTGGCCGTGCGGCCGACCTGGGCGTGCCCATCCAGTCCGTGGCCACCACCATCAACGCTTTGGTGGGCGGCGTGCGCGTGGGCAAGTACAGCACCGGTGGCCGGCGCATCGACGTGCGCATGCGGCTGCTCGCGGGCCAGCGCTCCCGCCCGGAGGACCTGTCGCTGCTGAAGTTGCGCACGGCCAGCGGCGCGCTGGTGCCGCTGTCGTCGCTGGTGACGCAGGAGGAGCGGCCCGCGCTGCAGGCCATCACCCGGCGGGACCGCGAGCGCGCCATCAGCGTCTTCGCCAACGTGGCCCCGGGCTCGAACCAGGAGGAGGCGCTGGCGTCGGTGGAGCGGCTGGCGAAGGACCTGCCCGGCGGCGTGCGCGTGGTGGCGGGCGGCGCCAGCGTGGCCTTCCGCGACTCGATGAGCAGCTTGTTCTTCGCGCTCTTCCTCGGGATTGGCGTGGCCTACATGGTGCTGGGCGCGCAGTTCAACTCGTTCCTGCACCCGGTGACGGTGCTCACCATCCTGCCGCTCTCCGTGGCCGGCGCGGCGTTCGCGCTCTTCGCCACGGGCAGCACGCTGAACATCTTCAGCATGATTGGCCTGCTGCTGCTGATGGGCATCGTGAAGAAGAACTCCATCATTCTGGTGGACTACGCGCTCCAGGAACGTGAGCGCGGGGCGGATGCGCTCCAGGCGATGCTGCGCGCTGGTCCGGTGCGGCTGCGGCCCATCCTCATGACGTCCACCGCGACGATGATGGCCGCGGTGCCGGCGGCCCTGGCGCTGGGCGCGGGCTCGGAGACGCGCGCCCCCATGTCCATCGCGGTGCTCGGCGGCCTGTCGGTGTCCACGGTGCTCAGCCTGATCGTGGTGCCCGCCTTCTACGTGGTGGCGGACCGCATCAAGACGCGGCTGGGGGAGCGCTTCGGGAAGAAGGGCGACGCCCCCCACGAGCCGTCGCGGCACCCACAGCCGGGGGAGGAGCCCCGGCCCGCGGCGAACGGGTGAGGGGGGCGGGCCCGGCCGCCCGCCCGCCTTCAGCCGGTCCTCGACTTCATTCGGGCTCCCGACGATGATGGCTGTTCGCGTCAACCAGTCACATGGAATCCCCCAGAGCTGAACGGCCACGCCGGCGGTGGGCTCGAATCATCGCGGGCGTGGTCCTGATTCTTGTCGTGCCCCCCGCGTTGGTGCTGCTGACGGCGGTGGTCCTCCTGCGCAACCTCGACCGCCCCTGGCTGAAGCAGCCGCTCGTCTCGCGGGTGGAGGCGGCCACGGGGCTCCAGTTGGACTTCCAGTCGGCCCAGGTCGCGCTGCTCTCGGGGCTGCGGCTGGACGGACTGGTGGTGAAGACGCCAGCGCCGTTTCGAAGCGCCGAGCCCGAGCTGCTGCGCGTCGGGCGCCTGGAGGCACAGTGGTCACCCGGCTCGCTCGTGCTGGGCCCCATCCGGATCGAGCGGGTGGCGGTGCGCGACGTGAGCCTCGCGCTGGTCGCGGACGACGCGGGGGGGACATCACTCTCGGGGTTGACGAAGGCCGAGGCGCCAGAGGCGCTGCCCGTCGAAGCCGGCCCGGGGGCCTCGCGTCAGGCCGCGGAGCTCCTGGGCGCGGCGCTCCCCGTCGGCCTCGTCGAAGTCTCGGGCGTGTCGTTGCGTTACGTCCGCGTCCGGAGCGGGGACGTGGTGGAGCGCTGGTCCCTGGGAGGACTGGCGGCCCGGGTCGAGGCGAAGCAGCAGGCGGGCGCATGGAAGGTCTTCGCGAACCTGGGGCAACCCGATGCGCCGCTGGCGCTGTCGGTGCTCCGTGAGGGGGCCACCGAGCCGCCCGCGCTCGCGGAGCTGGAGCTGGCCCTCTCCCTGGAGGCCGGTGCCTCGGCCGTGCTCGCGCGGGTGGACCTCGATATCGCCCGGCAGACGTTCGATTCCCGGTTCTCGCTCCGCTCGCTCCTGCATGGCACGGCGGCGGCGCGCTTCGACGTCGAGCAACAGCACATCGTCGTGGAGCTGGAGCGTACCGGGCTGACGGACAGCGTGGAGGTCCAGGGCCAGTGGGTGCTCCCGGACGCAGCGGACGCGCCGCCCGTCGTCACGCGGGCCCGGGCCGCCATCGAGCTTGGCAAGGTCCTGCAGCTGGTTCCGTCCGAATGGCGCCCGTTCTCCATCGAGCGGGGTACCGTGCAGTTGGACGCCCAGGCGGTCACGCTCAGCGCGATGCCGCAGCTCGGTGCTGACGGCAGGCTGGGCCTGGACGTGGACGTCACTTCGTTCCGGATGGCCGACGGACCGCATCCGGTGGCGCTCGGCACCGGGCGCGTCTCGCTGGTGGCCACCCCCGACCCCGAGCAGGGCGTGGCCGCTCGGCTGGCGTTTGGCCTGGAGGCGCTGGAGGTCGGCGGTCCCACGGCGCTGCGTGTTCCCAAGGCCCACGGCGAGCTGAAGGGGGCGCGGTTGAGGCCCGAGCCTTCGTCGCCCCTCCAGGTCGCGGGGGACGCGACGCTGTCGGGCATGGTGGAGTCCCTGGACCTGCGCACGCCGGACATCCGCGCGAAGGCGGAGCGACTGGGCTTCCTGCTCCGTGCGCCGCTGGCGGGGAAGCCTCCCTTCGCGCTCAGCGCGGACCTGCCCGTGGGCACACTCCACGTCGTCTCGGCCGAGGGACGCGACGTGGTGAAGGGGCCCGTGCGCGTGCGGCTCGATGCGTCGGACGCGTTTCCTCAACTGGACGCGCCCCAGCTCAGCCGGGGCCGTGCCCGGCTCGTCGTCGACGTCGCGGCGATGCACGCCTCCCTGGAGGCCACGAAGGGCGCCGACGACGTGGTCTACACGCTGGCCGCCGAGACACCCGACCTCGCCGCTGCCCGGCCCTTCATTCCGGACGCGCTCGCGGCGCGCATCCCCTGGCAGCGCCTGGGAGTGCGGCTGGACTCGAAGGGCAGGGTGGCCGCGCTCCTGGGTTCCGCCCCCCGGCTGGAGCACCACACGGAGCTGCGCCTCCAGCGGCCGGGGTGGGATGACGTCTCGGCCAGCACCGTCGCGGTCGTGATGCGCTCGCAAGGTGATGCGTGGCGCCACAAGGGCGCGCTGGACCTTCGAGTCGAGGGGCTGCGGGCCGGTGACGCCGAGCTGGGGCTCCACCACCACACCGTGAGCGTGGACCTCGACCGTCGAAAGCCCTCGCTGCGGCTGGGGCTCACCAGCAGCGAAGGGCCGAAGGTCGCGCTCGATGCCGCGCTGGCGTTCGACCGGAAGGCCCGTGCGCTCCGCGTTGACGTGACGTGCGACGTGCCGCCGATGGGCGCCCTCGCGCGGCTGCTGGCCCGGGCGCAGGTGCCCGTGGCGCTGGACGCCTCGCGGTTCTCGCTGGGGCTCGAACTGCACGGCACGCTGCGCGGCGTGCTGACGGGCATTGCCGCGGATGGCACCCCTCGTCTGGCGCCGGACCCGGCGCGGACCGCCAGCTTCGATGGGACGGCGGCGGTGGACGCCCGCGGCATCCGGTGGCGGCAGGACGGCCTGTTCCTCAACGTCCCCGCGGTGAGCTGGAAGGTCGAGTCGCGCGTCGACGGGCCCCGGAGGACCCTCCACAGCGACCTGCGCGTGGAGAAGCTCACGGTCGGCCTGAGTGATCGCCGGCTGTCCTTCGCGGACCTGTCCAGTGACACCACCGCCACGTTCACCGAGGCGCTGGAGGCGGAGGAAATCGAGCTGAAGCAGCGCTTGAAGCTGGGGTCGCTCGAACAGGACCCGGCGCTGCCGTACCCGGTCCAGGGCGTGGAGGGGGCGTTCACCGTCCGGCGCAGGCCCACGGGTGTCATCCACGTCCCCGAGCTGGGGGTGACCAACGCGGGAACGAGCACGCGGTTGAAGGTCCGGGGACGGCTCGACCTCAGCGAGGACCGGCGCCGCCTGGGGATCCGGGGGAGCCTCGCCCAGGACATGTCCATGCTGACGCGGCTTGGTCAGCTCGAAGGCCGGGGGCAGGTCTCGGTCGACTTCCGGGTGGCTTCGCCCGACCTCACCACCTTCCGGACGACCTCCAATCTGATGCTCAAGGATCTGCACCTCCGCCTGCCCGAGCTGGGCTACGAGGTCGAGGCGCTCGACGGCAACGTCCCGCTCACCGAGAACCTGGAGCTCCGCGACGGACAGCTTCGCCTGATGAGCGACATCGACGTGAACCCGTATCCGATGCTCCGCTTCGCCGACCAGCACCCCTTGCTCTCGCGCAGCGGGTACGTGTCCGCGAACCGCATCGTCACGCCGTTCGTCTCCATCGCTCCGCTTGCGGGCAACCTGTCCATCAATCAGCACGTGGTGTCCATGACGCAGCTGGAGATGGGCGTGCGCGGTGGGCGCATCACCGGACAGTGGTTGCTCGACTGGCGGGGGAAGCGCTCCACCCTGGAGGCGCGCATGCGGGCCACGGGCGTGAAGTCCTCCCGGGGCGAGCCCTTCGACGGCAACGCCGCCGTGGTCATCTCCGCGAAGGACCGCAGCATCGAAGGGCGCGCGGAGATTCTCCGCATCGGCAACCGGCACCTGCTGGACCTGCTCGACATCGAGGACCCCCGCCACGTCGACCCCGCGACCAACCGGGTCCGCTATGCGTTGCGGCTGGGCTATCCGGAGCACGTGCGCGTGAGCTTCAACCACGGCTTCGGCAGCCTGCGCATCACCATGGGGGGACTGGCGAAGCTGGTCAGCATCGATGAAATCCGGGGCATCCCCATGGGCCCCATCGTCGATCAGCTCATCAAAACCATGACGCCTCCGGAGGCCATGCCATGAAACACCGTGGGTTGCTGCTGTGGGCCGCCCTCGCCGGTTCCGGGTGCATCAGCGCACCGGAGATCGTCATGGTCGATCGCGCGACGGCGCTCGAAGAGCAGGCCGCGGGCTCGTTCAAGGACGTGGAGCAGCGCCTGGCCCGCGCGGGCATGAATCCGACCCCGGTGCCCCTCACGCCCAACCAGCTGGAGGAGCTGGGCATCCAGCCCACGCCGCTGGTCGAGAACATCGGCAAGACGCCAGCGGACCGCCTGGACGACCTGCTGCGCCGCCACTGCGTGGGCGAGGGCAGGGACGGGCTGCTGGTGAGCACCCGGCGCCGGTGCCGGGCCGGGCGCATGACGGCGGAGGACGTCGCCCTGGTCGAGCGGGTGAACCGCTCCCGGAAGCAGCTCTGGCAGTGGATGCGGACCGTCCGCCCCGACGTGCCGGAAGAGGCGCTGCGCCAGAGCTGGTGGCGGTTGCACGGGGAAGGGGTGGTGTGCGGCGGCTGGGTCGAGGCCGAGGACGGCACCTGGGGAGAGAAGAAGTGCTGAGGCGCCTGGGGCGGCCCTGGGCGGTCCTGGCCGTGCTCCTCGCCGGCGGGGCCCACGCGCAGGATGACGAGAGCGACGGCGGGCTGCGCAGGCCCACCCGGCTGACGGTGGGCGGGGGAGACCAGTTCCTCGGGCAGCTGGCGCCGGACGGCAACACGTTGATCTTCGCGTCCAACCGCAACATCGCGACGGAGATCTACTCGCAGGACCTGGAGCGGGGTCGCGAGCGCCGCCTCTTCGACGAAGGCGCGGACGTGACGTGGCCGAGGATCAGCCCCGACGGGAAGCACCTGCTCTACATCTCGTTCCGGGACCAGGCCGGGGGGCAGCTCTGCGTGCGGGACCTGCCCGCCGCGAAGGAACGCCGCTGCCTGGAGGATGATGCCAACGCGCTCCAGGCGGAGTGGATGGGCGCCTCGCGCATCGCGCTGGTGAGCCGGGCCACCATCCAGGGCGACCTCCGCCTGTCCCGGGTGGAGCTGGGGGCGACCTTGCGCGTGAGTCCGCTGCTTGAGCGCAACCTGACGAGCCCCACGCTCTCTCCCGATGGGCGCTGGCTCGTCTACGTCCCCGTCAAGCGCTCCGTGCAGCAGGTGGGGCCCGGGTTCGCCGCGCGCGCCGCCCCCCACCTGGAGGCCGTGCGGCTGGATCGCCCCGACGCGGAGCCCGTGCCGCTGTCGCTCGACGTCCCGGGGCAGAGCGGTCAGCCGGTCTTCTCGCAAGACGGGCGCTTCCTGTACGTGGTGCAGTTCTTCACGGACTCCAACGCGGACGGCGTCATCGACGCCAGTGACAGCGGCGTGCTGTTCCGGGTGCCCTTCGAGTCGGAGCGCGAGGATGCCGTCGCGCGGGCCGCCGCCGCCAGCCCGGCTCAGCTCACCAGCCAGTCCTGGAACTGCCAGTACCCGGCCCCCGCGGCCACGTCCCTGGTCGCGACCTGCTCACGCTCGAAGACCCTGGACGTGTACCAGCTCCCGCTGGACGGCCAGGTGCCCAGCACCTGGGCGCTTCCACGCCTCAACGAGGAGCTGCGGATGGTGGGCCGGCGCGCCGATGAGCTCCTGCTCTATCGCCATCGCCTGTTGCTCGAGGCCCGGCCCAAGCTCCAGCGCCTGCTGATGATGCGGCTGAGCCTGCTCCACCTGGCCTTCGAGGACTTCGTCGCGGCGGAGTTCTACGCCCGCCACATGCGCGCGGTGAGCGACGCCGCGACCACGGGCCTGGAGGGGCCGCTCCAGATTCTCATCGACCACCGGCGCGCCATGAAGGAGCGCGAGCGGGGACGCATGGTGGACGAGCTGGGCCTCGCGGAGCGGCGGCGAATGGCCGCGCTGGAGCCCGCGAACGCGCCGAGCCCCCCCACCGCCGTGTTCCAACGCGTGGTGCGCAGCGAGCTGGCGGACGACGCGGGGGACTTCACGCAGGCCCGCCAGGAGCTGGAGCTGGCGGAGGTGGTGGACTCCACGCCGCGCGCGGTGCTGGAGGCGTACTTCGAGCGCGCGGATGCGCTGTATCGCAAGCTCGATGACCGGGAGGCCCTCGTCGAAGCGGGGCGCCGGCTCTCCCAGCACAGGGTGTTTCCGTCGCACGACCAGCTCGACTTCGCGCGCGCCGCCGTCCGCGCGCTGTACCGGGGGCGCGGCTATGACGTGGCGGATGCCGCCATGGCCCAGGCGCTCACCTCGGCCCCCGAGGGCTCGGCCTACGCGTTCGCCCTGGAGCTGGGCCGGCACATCAACGCCATCCACGAGGAGCGCCCGCCGCGCGCGGTGCGGGAGGCGCTGCGCGCGTTCTACAAGCAACAGACAGACCCGCTGCGCCGTCGGCTCCTGGTGCAGGACGCCGTCGAGCGCGCGGCGGAGGTGGGCGCCGATGGCATCCTGGAGACCCTGGCGACGCTCTACGTGGACGATGCCCCTCCCGGCACCGAGGAGCGCCGCCGGGCCGAGCGGCTGTTCCGCCGCGCGATGATGGGGCGGGCCTACCGCCGTCTGGCGCGGCAACGCACGGACGCCGCCCGCGCGGACTTCGACCTGGTGACGCAGCGGACGGGCTCGCTGGAGAGCGCCGTGGAGGCCATGAACCTGCGCCTGCGGGCCGGGGTCAGCCCCGAGGTGGTGGAGCAGGAGGTCACCACCTCGTCACCGGGCATGGCGAAGCCGCTCGCGCACTTCGTAAAGGCCTATGTGATGGCGCGCCGGCTGCCCAAGCTGGAGGCGCGCGACCACGCCCAGGCGGTGAAGACCGCGGTGCGGGAGCTGCGGGCCGAATGGCCGGTGCTCAAGAACCAGCGCGCGGTGCAGGCCCTCGCGGGCGCCATCCACCACGAGGACTTCCTCCGCGGCCGGGACCCCGCCGCCGCCGAGCGCGCCAACCGCCACTACCTGGTCGCGCTGGACCTGGTGCGCAACAACCCCCGCTACCGGGCGATGATTCTCGGCGCGCTGGGGCTGCTGCACACGCAGGTGGGCAACTACCACATCGCCCTGGGCTACCTCGATCAGCGGGACAAGCTGCCGTACGTGGACAACTGGGCGGGGATCGCCGTGTCCATGGCGCGGGCCCGCGCGCTCCTGCACGTCGGCCGGGAGGCGGAGGCGGCGCAGGCCGCGGAGCAGGCCCTCGCCATGGTGGACGCGGCGCCCCGTCTGGCTCGCTTCCTCCCGTTGGCGCTGGACCGCGCGGCGCTCTACAACCTCGCCGCTGGCCGCTTCGAAGCGGCGCTGACGCACTACGACCGGGAGCTGCCGCTCGTGGAAGCGGGGCCCGAGGATGAGGAAGGCCTGCACAACCGGCTGGTGGTGCGGCTGGCCCGCGGGGCCGCGGCCCTGGGCGCGGGGCAGCCCCAGCGGACGCTGGAGGACCTGGACCAGGTGGAGCGGGACCTGGCGAGGCCCGACGTCCGGGGCTCGCTGAAGTGGGCCCGCTCCACGCGGGAGCACGTCGTGCGCTCCTATCACCTCATCGCCGCGGGCCTGCGTGCGAACGCGGAGACGCGGCTCGGGCGCCTGGAGGCCGCGGCGCTGGCGCTGGAGCAGCAGCGCGTGCTGCTCCTGGAGCGGTTCGACCACCTGGAGCGCGACGAGGACGTCCGCGCGGTGACGCTGGCGGAGCTGCGGCTGGCCGAGAACGCCGTGGACCGTCAGGACCCGGCGAAGGCGGCCCAGTGGCTGGGCGAGGCGCTGAAGCACGCGGACGCCTTGATGGCGCGCACCCACGCCAGGGTCGACACCGGCGTCCTGGATGTCCTCTGGTTCGCGGCGCAGCTCCACGCGGACGGGGCCACGGCCATGCCCTTCGATGTGCCCCAGCGGCTGGGCAAGGCGCGGCGCACCCTGCTCGAGCAGGGCAGCCCCGCGTGGCGCACGTATCTGGCGTGGTTCGAAATCTACCTGGCGCTCGGTACGCCGCCGTCGTCGGATCGCCGTGACGCCGTGGCGGGGCCCGCCTCGCCGTAGCCGGGGGCGTGGGCCAGCGTCCGAGCCAGAGCAGGCGCCCCGGCGGGCACCTCCCTCCATGGCCCCGGGCCGAGGCGCATGGCGTTCGGGCCTGAAGCGTGCTCGCGCCGTGCCCACTGTGTGGAGCACGGGAAGCACGCGGCAGGGCCGCACTGGCATTCCATTCGAGGAGGCAGCCCCATGGCGGAACACACCGAACCCCCATTCAACGCCACGCCGGTGAAGGAGCGCGACGAGCCGTTGGACCTCCAGGGCTTCCTCGAGGAGTTGGAGAACAGCCGGGAGTTCCAGGTGAACGGCGTGGGCGCGCGGCAGGGGGCGGAGGCGGTGTTCTGCACGCTCGCGCGGCGCCTGTCCGACGGCGAGGACCGGAAGCTGTTCCAGGCGCTGGGGAAGGACGGCATCGGCGCCATCCTGGGGGCGTGCTCCATCCACCGCGGGCCGTCCCACGCGAAGCGGATGGGCCGCGCGGAGTTCCTCACGGACGTGGCGGACCACCTGCGCATCCCCGTGGACCAGGCCGAGCGCGTGCTGACGGTGGTGTTCACCGCCGTCAGGGATCGGCTGCCGGACGAAGAGGTGGCGGCGGTGGCGTCCCAGCTCCCGGCTGACCTCGCGGACCTCTTCCGCAGGCCCGTGTAGCGCGGCGCCCGGCTACTTGCGCGGGCGCCTCTTGAGGAAGCGGCTCAGGCGCACCTTGCCCAGGCCGCGCCCGCCGAAGAGATACCAGGTGATGGCCGCGCCGAAGAAGGCCGCCGCCACGGCGATGCCGATGACGCCCATCACCGGCACGTTGCCGTACATCCAGGGCTTGGGCGCGAAGGAGATGAAGGCGCCGACGATGAACCCGCACGCGCACAGGCCCATGAAGGCAATCACCGCCGCGCTGCGCAGGTTCTCGTTCAACTTGTCGAACTGGTCGGCGCGCACCGTCACGGTGAACTTGCCGGACTCCATATCCAGCAGGATCTGCGACAGCTGCGTGGGCAGATCCTGCGCCATGGACTGGAAGCGCAGCAGGGTGCGCATCAGCCCGCCCTGGAGCTGCGTCGGGTCATAGCGCCCGGCGAGCAGCTCCTTGGCGTAGGGCAGCGCCACCTCGATGATGTTCATCTCCGGGTACAGGCTGCGCAGCATGCCCTCCGTGGACACGGAGGCGCGGCTGAGCAGCGCATACTCCTTGGGGATGCGGATGCGGTACTTCACCGCCAGGTCCAGCAGGTCCCTCAGCAGCGAGCGCGTGTCCACCTGTCCCAGCGTGGTCGCCAGGTGCTGGCCGAGCAGCGCCTCGATGTCGTTGCGGAAGCCCACCAGGTTGGCGCGCGCGTCGGGCACGCCCACGCGGTAGAGGATGCGCGCCACGGAGTCGCTGTCCTTGAGCGCCACCGCGAGGCACAGCATGACCAGCGTCTCCTGCATGGGCCGCGACAGCCGGCCCACCACGCCGAAGTCCAGCAGCGCCAGCCGGTGGTCCTCCATCAGCAGGAGGTTGCCCGGGTGCGGGTCTCCGTGGAACAGGCCGTCCTCGAAGAGCTGCCGGAAGGAGGCCTCCAGGATGTGCTGGGCAATGGCCTTGCGCTCGGCCTCGCTCAGCTCCGCCGGGTTGAGCTTCACGCCGCGGATGAACTCCAGCGTCAGCACCGTGCGGCTGGACAGGCTGGAATAGACGCACGGAATCTTGAGGTACGGCCGCTCGCGGTGGTTCTCCAGGAAGGCCCGGATGTTGGTGGCCTCGTTGATGAAGTCCAGCTCCTCGCGGATGGCCCGGTCGAACTCGTCCACGATGCCGGTGGGCGTGTACACACCCGTCTCCTCCACCACGGCCTCCAGGAGGCGGGCGAGGCTGCGCAGCACGGCCAGGTCGGAGTCGATGCGCGCGGCGATGCCCGGCCGCTGCACCTTCACCACCACCTCGTCGCCCTCCTGCGTCACCGCGCGGTGCACCTGGGCGATGGACGCGGCGGCCAGGGGCGTCGGGTCGATGGTGGCGAACAGGCTCTCCACGCTGGCGCCCAGCGACTCCTCGATCTGCGCGTGGACCTGCTCCAGGGGAATGGGCTCCACATGGTCCTGGAGCAGCGACAGCTCGTCGATGTACTCGGCGGGCAGCAGGTCCGCGCGCGTGGACAGCACCTGGCCCAGCTTGACGAAGGTGGGGCCCAGGTCGTTGAGCAGCATGCGGAAACGCCGGGCGGTGGAGGCGCGCTGGGCCTCCGGCGAGACTTCCACCTTCTCCTTGCGTCCGAGGATGCGCCACAGCCCCGCGCGCTCCGCCAGCTCGCCAAAGCCGTGGCGAGCCGCGATGACGGTGATCTGCCGCACGCGGTTGAGGTCCTGGAGAATCACGAGCGTTCCTGAGCCCCTACGTTACGCCGGGATGGGCGGCTTGGCCACGAAGCGCAGGAGGACATAGCCGACGACGGCGGACAGCAGCGAGCCGACCAGGATGCCCAGCTTGGCCTCCGTCAGCAGCTCCGGCTGCCCGGCGAAGGCCAGCCCCGCCACGAAGAGGGCCACCGTGAAGCCGATGCCCGCCACCACCGACACGCCGTGCAGCTGCGACAGCCGCGCGCCGCCAGGCCGCTCCGCCACGCCCAGCTTCACCGAGCCCCACGTGAAGAGGAAGATGCCCACCTGCTTGCCCACGAAGAGGCCCGCGATGATGCCCAGGGGCAGCGGGCGCAGCAGGTCCGCCCAGCCCATGCCGGCCAGGGAGATGCCCGAGTTGGCCAGGGCGAAGAGCGGAACGATGCCATACGCTACGGGCACGTGCCACAGGTGCACGAAGCGGTTGAGGGGCGGCTCCAGCTCCTCCAGGCGCTCCTCGATGTAGAGAATCTGTGCGCCGCGCGCCGCCTCGTCCGCGGCCGTCCGCAGCGTCTCCTCCACATAGCGACCCAGCTCCTCCAGCACCTGCCGGCCGGGGCGCAGGGGGCGTGCGGGGATGAACATGCCCAGCACCACGCCCGCCAGCGTGGCGTGGATGCCGCCGTGGTGCATGGCGTACCACAGCGCCGCGCCCGCCAGCGCGTAGGCCACGCCGTTGCGCACCTGGAAGTAGTTGAGGCACGCGAGCCCGGCGACGACGCCCGCCGCGCCCAGCAGCCAGGAGGCGTGCAGGCCAGACCCGTAGAACAGGGCGATGACGAGGATGCCGCCGATGTCGTCGAAGATGGCCAGCGCGGTGAGGAACACCACCAGCCCATGGCCCACCC
Source organism: Pseudomonadota bacterium (assembly GCA_023426545.1). Taxonomy (GTDB): domain Bacteria; phylum Myxococcota; class Myxococcia; order Myxococcales; family Myxococcaceae; genus Myxococcus. The sequence continues at coordinate 110,178 of JAFAAN010000088.1, read as the reverse complement.
GCGCCTTGACCAGGGTGAGGCAGCCAATGGCGAAGGCGATGTCGGTGGCCATGGGGATGGCCCAGCCGGCCTGGGCGGGCGTGCCGTAGTTGAAGAGGGAGTAGACGAGGGCGGGGACGATCATGCCCCCCAGCGCGGCGATGAGCGGCAGCACCGCGCGGGAGAACGTGCGCAGCTCGCCCGAGCTCAGCTCGCGCTTGATCTCCATGCCGACGACGAAGAAGAAGAGCGTCATCAGCCCGTCGTTGATGAGCTCCCGGAAGGTGAAGTGGCCCTGGGCGCCCGCCACCCCCACGTCCATCCGGGCCTCGAACAGCGCGGCATACGTGGCGGCCCAGGGCGAGTTCGCCCACACCATGGCGGCCACGGCGCACAGCGCCAGCAGGATGCCGCTGGCGGCCTCCAGGCGGAAGAACGCGCGAAGGGGGGCCACGGCCACGCGGAAGAGCGCGGGGACGGGGGGGCGGGGTCGGGCCTCGATGGAGTTCGGAGTCTGCGCCATGCGGCGCGCACGATGCCCCGCGCGGGCGGGGCTGGCATCCGTTTTCGGCGCAGGGGCGCGGGGAATGTCGGCGGTGGGTGGTAAGGGAACTTGGCGGGTAGGAAACCGGTTCGTTGATCCGGGGGTGGGGCCATGAGAGAAGGGCGGGAATGGCCGTGACGCAGCAGGCGAAGGCAGGCAGGACAGCAGCGGTGGACCTCCCCGGGGACATGACGCCGGAGGTGGGGACGGTGAGCGAGGGCGCGGGCGCCCGGGAGATCGCCTCCCTGACCCCGATGATGCGCCAGTACCTGGAGGTCAAGGCGCTCCACCCGGACGCGATGCTGTTCTTCCGGTTGGGTGACTTCTACGAGATGTTCTTCGAGGACGCGGTGAAGGCCTCGGAGCTGCTCCAGATCACCCTCACCGCGCGCTCCAAGGGCCCGGACAAGGTGCCCATGTGCGGGGTGCCGTACCACTCCGCGCGGCGCTACATCGCCCGGCTCGTCTCCGAGGGCCTGAAGGTCGCCATCTGCGAGCAGGTGGAGGAGCCGGGCAGCGGGCCGGGCATCGTCCGCCGCGAGGTCACCCGGGTGATCACGCCCGGCATGGTGCTGGATGACGAGGTGCTGGAGCCACAGGCCAGCAACTTCCTGGCGGCCATCTGCTGGAACGACAAGGGCTGGGGCGCGGCGCTGCTGGAGGCCTCCACCGGTGAGTTCCTGGCCCTGGAGGCCCCGGGCATCGCGGAGCTGGCGGAGTCGCTGTCGCGCGTGGAGCCGCGCGAGCTGCTGGTGCCGGACGGGAAGCGGGACGCGCCGGAGGTGGCGCAGCTGTTCACTCGCCTGACGCGCACGCCGGCGCTCGCGGAGGGGGAGGCCGCCTCCTTCGAGCCCACCCGGGCCTCGGCCTACCTGCGGAGTCACTTCTCGGTGCAGTCGCTGTCCGCCTTCGGGCTGGATGACGCGCCCCTGGCCGCCGGGGCCGCGGGCGCGGCGCTCCGCTACCTGAAGGACACCCAGAAGACGGCGGCGGCGCACGTGGACCGGCTGAGTCGGCAGGAGCGCGGCGGCAACCTCCTGATGGACGAGTCCTCGCGGGCCAACCTGGAGGTGCTGCGTTCGCTCCGGGATGGCGGGCGCAAGGGCTCGCTGCTGGGCGTGCTGGACAAGACGGTCACCAGCCTGGGCGCGCGCAAGCTGGCGCGGTGGCTGGCGTCACCGCTGGGCTCGCTGCCGGAGATCCACGCGCGGCTGGACGCGGTGGAGGAGCTGTCCGGGCGCAGCGTGTGGCGCGAGGAGCTGGCCACGCTCCTCCGGGAGGTCGGCGACCTGGAGCGGCTGTGCGGCCGGCTGTCGCTGGGCGCGGGCAACGCGAGGGACTTGCGGGCGCTGGGCGTGTCGCTGGCGCAGCTTCCTCGGGTGGCGGCGGTGCTGGGGCGGTGCGAGGCGGCGCTGCTCAAGTCGCTGACGGGGCCGCTGACGGCGCTGCCGGAGCTGGCGGACCTGCTGTCGCGCGCGGTGGCGGACGAGCCGCCGGTGACGCTGAAGGATGGCGGCATGATTCGCGCCGGCTTCCACGCGGAGCTGGACAAGCTGGTGGCGCTGTCGACGTCCGGCAAGGACCTGCTGCTCCAGATCGAGCAGCGGGAGAAGGAGCGGACCGGCATCTCCTCGCTGAAGGTCCGCTACAACAAGGTCTTCGGCTACTACCTGGAGGTGACGAAGTCGAACCTGGACCGGGTGCCCAAGGACTACATCCGCAAGCAGACCACGGTGAACTCGGAGCGCTTCGTCACGCCGGAGCTGAAGGAGTACGAGGAGCAGGTGCTCACCGCCGAGGAGCGCCGGTGCGCGCTGGAGCTCCAGCTCTTCGAGGAGCTGCGCGCGCAGGTGGTGGCGGCGGCGCCGCGCATCCGCTCCGCGGCGGAGGCGGTGGCCACGGGGGACGCGCTGCTGTCGTTCGCGCGGTGCGCGGCGGAGTACGGCTACACGCGGCCGGAGGTGGACGCCTCGGAGGCGCTCAGCATCACCGGCGGGCGGCACCCGGTGGTGGAGCGCATGCTGGGGGCGGGGGATTCCTTCGTCCCCAACGACGTTCGCCTGGACCCGGCGGAGGACGCGCAGCTGTTGGTGATCACCGGCCCCAACATGGCGGGCAAGAGCACGGTGATGCGGCAGGTGGCGCTGACGGCGCTGATGGCGCAGGCGGGCTCGTTCGTCCCGGCGAAGGCGGCGCGCATCGGCCTGTGCGACCGCATCTTCACGCGCGTGGGCGCGGCGGACAACCTGGCGCGCGGCCAGTCCACCTTCATGGTGGAGATGACGGAGACCAGCCACATCCTCCACCACGCCACGCGCAGGAGCCTCATCATCCTGGATGAGATTGGCCGTGGCACGTCCACCTTCGACGGGCTCTCCATCGCCTGGGCGGTGGCGGAGCACCTGCACGACAAGGTGGGGGCGCGCGCGCTGTTCGCCACGCACTACCACGAGCTGGTGGACCTGGCCCGCGAGCGGTCCCGGGTGAAGAACCTGTGCGTCGCGGTGAAGGAGCAGAACGGCAAGGTCATCTTCCTGCGCAAGCTGGTGCCGGGCGGGGCGAGCCGCTCCTACGGCATCGAGGTGGCGAAGCTGGCGGGCCTGCCTCCGGAGGTCGTCGGGCGCGCGCGCGAGCTGCTCCAGAACCTCGAATCCGGGGAGCTGGATGACGCGGGACGGCCCCGGGTGGCCGTGCGGCAGCCCGCGGGGGGGCGCCGCGGTGGCGCGGCCTCTTCGAGCCAGTTGGGGCTGTTCGTCTCGGACCCGGCGCCCGCGCAGCAGGCCCCGGCGGGGGTGAGCGCCGCGCAGCAGAAGGCGCTGGACGCGCTGAAGGCGGCCTCCATCGACCGGATGACGCCGCTGGACGCGCTCAACCTGCTGGCGCGGCTCCAGCGCGAGCTGGAGTAGCTGCTCGGCCGCATCGAGCCCGGCACGGTGGCCGACGTCGCCGTGCCGCGTGTCGCGCAACCCACAGTCGCCGCCAGGGCACTCCCCCCTTGCGCCGGTCATGACCAAGTGTGGGGCCATGAAGCTGCTGCCAGTCTGCATGGCTGTCCTGGTCTGGGGGTGTTCAGCGCACGGCGTGCGTGAGCGGCCCGGCGCCGTGGCCGCCGCGTCCGTGGCGGGCCGCGACGTGCTCGTCTTCGAAGGCATGTGTGACGCCTCCGGCGCGGTGGCGCTCGGGGGCAGCCTGTTCGTGGTGGGTGACGACGAGGACAACATCCTCCGCGTCTACGACGCGCGCCGGGGCGGCCCGCCGGTGCAGAGCGTGGACCTGTCCCCGGACCTGGAGCTCCCACGCGCGAAGAAGAAGCCCCCCGAGGTGGACATCGAGGCGGCCACGGGCCTGGGGGCGCTGTCCTTCTGGCTCACGTCCCATGGACGGAGCAGCTCCGGGAAGAAGGCGCCCAGCCGCCTGCGCTTCTTCGCCACGGAGGGGACGGACGCCGGTCCCCGGATGGTGGGCCGGCCGTATACGCACCTGCTGGATGATCTGCTCGCCGCGCCGCAGCTGGCCCGCTTCGGGCTCGACGGCGCCGAGACCAAGGCGCCCAAGGAGCCCGGCGGGCTGAACATCGAGGGCATGACGGCCATGCCGGACGGGCGCTCCATCCTCGTCGGCTTTCGCAGCCCGGTGCCCGAGGGCAAGGCGTTGCTGGTGCCCGTCCTCAACCCGGTGGCGCTGGTGGAGGGGACGGCCCGGGCGCGACTGGGTGAGCCGGTGCGGCTCGACCTGGGGGGCCTGGGCATCCGCTCGCTGTCGTGGTGGCGCGGGCGCTACCTCATCATCAGCGGTGGTACGGCGGGCGAGGCCACCTCGCGACTCTTCACCTGGCGGGGCGGCGCGGACGCGCCGGTGGCCGTGGACTCGGTGGACCTGACGGGGCTCAACCCGGAGGCCTTCTTCACGCCCGAGGACGCGGATGAAATCCTCCTGCTGAGCGACGACGGCACGGCGCTGGTGGAGGGCGTCGCGTGCAAGCGGCTGAAGGATGCATCGCGCAAGCACTTCCGGGGCGTCTGGGTGCGGCTGCCGGCGCAGCCGTGAGGCCGCGGATGCGTGCGGTCCTCGCGCTTGGAGTAGGCTGCGAGGCCCTATGCAGCTGGCCATCCCGCACGCTCCCCGGCAGGTCCAACTGAGGCAGGTCCCCGGCGCCGTGGGGCGCCTGGTGCGCGGCGCGGTGCTGGGCCTGCTGGCCGTGGCGGTGCTGGGGGCCGGCGCGGGCTGGGCCGGGCGCTTCTTCGTGGAGGAGCAGGGCTTCGCGTCTCGCGCCGAGGAGGTGGAGGGGCTGGTGGTGGCCTCCCGCCTGCCCCCCAGGGACGACCGGGAAGGCGGGGAGGGGACGCTGGAGGTCCTCTACACGTTCGACGCGGTGGAGCACTCCGTGTCCGGCGTGCGGACCTTCGCCGAGTACGCCGAGGGGCTGGGCCGGGGCGCCCGGGTGACGCTGCTGGTGGACCCGGCAAGCCCGGACCGTCCGCGCGAGGCCGGCTTCGCCCGGGCGAGGGCGCTCCGGGTGGGGCTGGTTCCCTGGGGCATCGGCCTGGGCGTGCTGGTGGCGGTGGGACTCTTCGTCTGGGAGCTGCGGCGCCTGTGGCGCTCGGAGGTGGAGCCCCTGCGGCTGGGCGCGCTGGTGTGGCTGACGCCGGACGGGCCGCTGCCCGAGTCGCGGGGCGAGGTGTCCTTTCCCGCCCACTACTTCCGGCAGGACGTGAAGCACGCGGTCCGCGCGCGGGTGCGTCCTGGCCGGGCGCCGGTGCGCAACGGCGAGAAGGTGCTGGCCGCGGTGGTGCCGCGGCAGCCGGGCTGGGCGCGCGTCATCGACCAGGACCTGGCGGGGGTCCTGGGGTGGCTGCGCTGAGGCGCAGAAGGGAGGGGTCGAAAATTTGCCGGGGGGGTGGGGCTGTGTGACACACGCCTGTAGCTCGTACCCATCCGGAGGAAGCCCATGCACTCGCGCCTCGTCATCGTGCTGCCCGTGCTGCTGCTGCTCGTCCCGAGCGCGGTCGGGGCCGCCAAGCGCGACGAGGCGGAAGAGGCCTACCAGGGTGCGCGCAAGGTCTATTACGCGCTGAAGGACGACGCGGCCCGCCGCAAGCTGCGCCACCACTGGCTCAACGTGGCGGCGCGCTTCGAGGCCGTGGCGGCGCGCTTCCCGAAGTCGGACCGCGCGCCGGACGCGCTGTTCACCGCGGCGGAGCTGCTCCAGGAGCTGAGCCGCATCTCCTTCGTGGAGGACGACCTCAAGGCCTCCATCGCGGACTACACGAAGCTGACCGAGGGCTACCCGAAGCACCGCCTGTCGGACGACGGGGCGCTGGCGCTCGCGAAGATTCACGTCCACCGCCTGGACCAGCCGGAGGCCGCCCGCCGCGTCCTCACGGAGATGCTCGCCGTCAACGGCAAGGGGGACAAGGCGCGGGAGATGAAGGAGCTGCTGGCCTCGCTGCCTGCGCCCAAGCCGCCGCCGCCCGCTCCGAGCAAGGCCGCGCCCGCCGTGGCGAAGGCCCCCGCGAAGTCCACCGCGAAGCCGGTGGCGCCCGCCGTGGCGAAGGCCACGAAGGGGGCCGCCAAGGCCGCCCCCGCCGAGGCGAACGACGCCGGGAAGGCCCCCTCCAGCGAAGCCATCACCGTGGCCGAGGCGGTGGTCGAGCCCGAGGTGGAGGCGTCGACGCCGGCGGAGCGTCCGGCGGCCTCGCTGGTGGCGGCCATCGAGAAGATGGCGCGGGCGCCGGCCCCGGTGGTGCCCCAGACGGAGACGGAGGCCGCCCCGAAGGCGGCGTCCCGTGAGAAGAGCCTGGATGCCGTGGTGGCCGCCGCCGTCGCCTCCAAGGCGGCGCCCCCCGAGCCGCCGCGCCCCATCACCCGTCCCGTGGACGACCAGGTGGCCCAGGCGCGCCTGAAGGCCGTGGCGAAGCACTCGCGCAGCACGGAGCTGACGCTGGTCGAGCAGCTCGGCCTGAAGGTGCGGCGCGTGGTCATCGACCCGGGCCACGGCGGCCACGACACGGGCGCCATCGGCAAGGGCGGGACGCGCGAGAAGGACGTGGCGCTGTCCATCGCCCTCAAGGTGGCCGAGGAGCTGCGCGAGAAGGACCTGGACGTGGTCCTCACCCGCAGCGATGACCGCTTCATCCGGCTGGAGGACCGCGCGAAGTTCGCCAACGCCGAGCACGGTGACCTGTTCATCTCCATCCACTGCAACGCGGCGGAGAAGCGGACGCTGCGCGGCATCGAGACGTACACGCTCAACACGTCGGCGGACCGCTACTCCATCCGGCTGGCCGCGCGGGAGAACGCGTCGTCGGAGAAGGGCATCAGCGACCTGCAGTTCATCCTGGCGGACCTGGCGACGAAGGCGAACACGGAGGAGTCGACCCGGCTCGCCAATCACGTGCAGCGCAGCCTCGTGACGGACCTGTCCAGCAAGTACAAGGACATCCGTGACCTGGGCCACAAAGAGGCGCTGTTCTATGTGTTGTTGGGCGTGAAGATGCCGGCCATCCTGGTGGAGACGTCGTTCCTCTCAAACCCAGACGAAGAGGCACGTCTCAAGTCCAAGGCCTATCAGACCGAGGTCGCCAAGGCGATTGCCCGGGGCGTGGAGGAGTTCCTCGGAGACCGCCGCCGCGTGGCGAAGGTGGACTGAGCGCGCGCGCCGTGCCCCGCAGGCTGGCCAGGGGCGCGCGCGGATTGCCCGCAGTGGGCAATCCTCTTCCTCGCCAGGGGAACGGAGTTCTCCCCGCTGGGCAGGCGCCGCCCCAGGAAGCCGCGTGCCAACGGACTCGCGTGGCCCCCGGCGCCTGTCCGTCCCTCCCTGAAGGGCTCCCTTCAGGGACATGTGTGCGTTTCGCCATGAAAACAAACAAGGAATCACTTTCACGTATTGCTTGGAAGCGTACGCCAGGCAGGCGTGCGACCTGCGCCGAAGGGAGGGGCGCGTAGGACCGCCCGAAGTCTGGCGAGCACGTTGCAATGCGCCGACGCAGCCGGAATCAACCGGCCGCTGGTTGGAGCATTGTCAATGAACGCTATCAAGACCGCCGTTGCCGCCGTCACCGCCGCCGCGTCTCTCGCGGCCTTCTCGTCGGCCGAGGCCGCCACCGCCACCGCCAACTTGAACGTCACCGCCCACGTCGGTGGCTCCTGCAGCATCGGCTCCGGCATCGGCGGCGGCACGCTGAACTTCGGCACGTACGACCCCGTCATCGTCAACTCCGCGCTGGGCATCGACCTGTTCGGCACGGGCTCGCTGAGCGTGCAGTGCACCCTGCTCGGCACCGCGGTCATCACCCTGGGCCAGGGCCTGCACCCGGGCACGGGCTCGACCGACGCGGCGCCGCTGCGCCGCATGCGCAACACGGCGTCGGCTGACTACCTCTCGTACTTCCTGTACCAGGACGTCACCCGGCTCATGGTGTGGGGCAACACCGCGGGCACGGGCCTCCCGTTCCTCGGCACGGGTCTGCCCGTGCCCGTGCTCGTCTACGGCACGGTTCCGCGCGGCCAGAACGTTCCCTCCGGCACGTACAACGACACCGTCGTCGCCACCATCACCTTCTGAGCCGGAGGGCGATAACACATGCGTAACCGTCTTCTGTCCTGGACTGGCGGCCTGATGCTCACGGCTGCCTTGGAATGGATCTCCATGGGGACTGCGAGCGCCGCCGAGCTCGACGTCAGCCCTGTCCGGCTCGAGCTGGATTCAGGCGCCCGTGGCGTGGTGATGAACGTGAGGAACAAGGGCAACGAAACCACACGCTTCCAAGCCTCTGTCTATTCCTGGGTCCAGGACGAAGAAGGCCGCATGTCGCTCGCGCCGACGCAGGACCTGTTCTTCTTCCCGTCCATGTTGACGCTGGAGCCCGGGGAGTCCCGTCCCATCCGGGTGGGTACCTCCTCGGCTCCACAAGACACTGAACGCTCCTTCCGCATCGTCGTGGAGGAGCTTCCCCCGCTACAGCCCTCGCTCCAGGCGACGGGATTGAATGTCCTGACCCGTGTCTCGATTCCCGTCTTCGTCGCACCCAAGAAGAAGACCGTCCAGGGCCAGATTGAAGAGGCCGCATTGCGCGAGTCGAAGTTCCACGTCCGGGTGAAGAACCCGGGCACGGTGAACTTCTTCGTCCGGAACCTCCGGGTCCGGGGGCTCGACGCCCAGGGCAAGCGGCTGGTCGAGCAGGAGGAGCCCGGCTGGTACGTGCTGGCGGGCGACTCGCAGGTGTACGCCCTGGAGGTCGCGGGCAAGGCCTGCCGCAAGGTCCGCACGGTGGAGGTGGAGATGGAGACCGACCAGGGCGTGCTCCGTCAGACAGCACCCGTGGAGTCTCCCGCCCCCTGCGCCCGCTGATGCTCCGCCATGGACCCCACCCGACTCCTGGTACGCCGTGCGCCCCTGCGCACGGCCCTGGCCATGTCGCTGTTCCTGGGGTCCTTGCCGGCGGCCTCGGAGGGGCTGGCGGCCGCGGCTTCGTCCACGCCGCCCATGCCCATCGTCGCGGACTTCACGTTGAACGGCGTCCCTCGCGGCGCCACCTTCCCCATGCTCCGGGACGGGGACGTGCTGCTCCCGGTGGCCGCACTCGAGTCCGCGGGCGTTGACCTGGTGGCGCTCGGGGGCCGCCAGGAGGTCATCGAAGGAAAGACATACCTCTCCGCGCAATCCCTGGCGCCTCGCGGTCGGTGCCTCATGGATGAGCGGACCGTCAGCCTCACCTGCGAGCTGCCCGCGTCCGTGTTCACGCAGACCCGCGTCAACCTGGGGCCACAGGCGCCCGCGGACTTCTCGGTGAGCGGCAGCCCGAGCGGCTTCTTCAACTACGCGGCGCACGCCCGCAATACCTCGTTGACCTTCTTTGGCGAGGCCGGCGCGTCGGTGGGGCGGGGCCTGCTGACGACCCAGGCGAGGTGGCGGCCGGGCGCGGCGCCCCTGCGGGGGCTCACGCAGCTCACCCTGGACTTCCCCAAGCAGATGGTGCGCGCCGTCGCTGGTGAGTCCACGGGCTTCGGCGGCGTGCTGGGCGGTGGCGCGGTGGTGGCGGGCTTCCACCTCATGCGCTCCTTCGAGCTGAACCCGTACTTCGTCCGCAACCCCATGCAGGACTACGCGGGTGACGTGTCCACGCCGTCCACCCTGGAGGTCTACGTCAACGGCCACCTGATGCGGCGCCAGGAGCTGCCGCCAGGGCCCTTCCGGCTGGAGAACCTCACGGTGCCACGGGGCGAGGGCAACACGCGCTACGTCATCCGCGACGCCTTCGGCCGCACCAGCGAGGTGAACACCTCATACTACCTCAGCGGGCAACAGCTGTCGCCCGGCGTGGCGGACTTCCGGCTCTCCGCGGGTGTGGAGCGCGAGGCCGTCAACATCCACAACTTCGACTTCGGCCGTCCGATGCTCCTGGGCAACTTCCGCATGGGCGTCACGCCGTGGCTGACGCCGGGTGTGAGGCTGGAGGTGACGCCCGACCTGGTCAGCACCGGCGCGCTGCAGCTCTTCCAACTCCCGTTCGGCGAGCTCGAGCTGTCGCAGGCCATCAGCCGCAGCGAGCGGCGCACGGGACTGGCGGCCGGCGCCGTCTACTCACTCCAGCGCCGCTGGGTGGGCGGCTCCATCTTCGGCCGGGGCATGACGGATTCCTACACGCACACCAGCCTCGCGCTGGATGACGACCACGCCAAGGTCGAGACGGGCGGCTCGCTCTTCGTCGCCCTGGGCGAGCGCGTCAGCGTGGGCGCCCAGGCCGTGCTGTCCCGCTACCAGAAGGCGGGGTGGACGACGTGGCTGGGGGCCTCCACCTCCGCGCGGCTGACGGACTGGTCGACGCTGTCCTTCTCCGCCAGCCGCAGCCAGTCCGCGCGAGGGGAGTCCGCGCTGGAGGGCATGGTCTACCTGAACGCCATCTTCGGCGAGCGCACCACGGGCACGCTGGGCCATTCGCAGGGCCTGCGGGGGCAGGGCACCACGTCGGTGGACATCGCCCGCTCGGTCCCCCTGGAAGGGGGCCTGGGCTACCAGGTGCAGGGCCGGGTGGGGCAGGTGGAGCAGGCCATGGCGCGCGCCGATTACGACACCCGGGTGGGCCGCGTCACCGCGGGCGCGGAGTGGTTCCAGGGACGGCTCTCCGGGCTGGCGGAGGTCGCCGGAGGACTGGTCGTCATTGGCGGGCGCGTGCGTCCCACGCGGGCGGTGGACCAGGGCTTCGCGCTGGTCCGCGTAAAGGGCGTGGAGGGCGTGGGCGTGCGGCTGAACCACCACCTCATTGGCCGCACGGACGCCCAGGGCGAGTTGGTGGTGACGCGGCTTCAGGCCTACAACGCCAACCACCTCTCGCTGTCGGACCAGGAGGTGCCGCTGGACGTGTACATCCCCTCCACGGAGAAGGTGGTGGCCACGTACCAGCGCGGCGGCGTGGTGCTCGACTTCGCGACGCAGACGGTGCGCGCGTACCGGGGCAAGGTGACCATCACCTCGGCGGAGGACACCCGCTGGCTGTCCTACGGCGAGATTCGCGTCGTGAAGGACGGAGAGCAGTGGAGCTCGCCCATCGGCTGGAACGGCGAGTTCGAGCTGGTGGGCCTACCGGAGGGCCGGCTGCCAGCGACGGTCGTCTACCCCAAGGGCCGCTGTGCGGTCTCGCTGGACGTCCCGTCCGTCGAGGGCAACGTCATCGACCTGGGAACTGTGAGGTGTGTCCATGACGGGGAGAGATAGGGCAGCGCGGGCCATGGCCCTCGCGGTAGCGGGGGCGTGTGGGTTGCTCCCGGGGATGGCGAGCGCCGTCTGCCAGATACGCTCCACGGTGGGCGTGAACTTCGGGACCTACCTCACCACGGACCTGCTGCCTCGGGACTCGGTGGGCAGCATCTCCTACCGGTGCGACGGGCAGCTGACGCCCCTCACCATCGACATCAGCGCCGGCGGGTCGGGCACCTACGCGCCGCGCAGCATGGCGGGGTCCGGCACCCACCACCTGGAGTACAACCTCTACCTGGACGCGACGCGGCTGCTCGTCTGGGGCAACGGCGCGTCGGGGACGGGGCGCTATGGGCCCGTCATCCCGGTGAGCGGCGTGGATGTCACCGTACCCATCTACGGGCGCATCCCCGCCCAGCAGGCCATCCCCGTGGGGGCCTATTCGGACACGCTGGTGATGACGGTGACCTTCTGAGGGCCACCGCCACCTCCGGCGCCTACTGGAGCACCGCCAGCAGGTCGCCGCCCTGGATGGCGGCCTTGAGCGCCGGGATGACCTCCGCCACGGTGCCCGCCCGCGGCGCCCGCACCACCGTCTCCATCTTCATGGCTTCCAGGGTGACGAGCGGCGCGCCCGCCTCCACGCGGTCTCCCGCCTTGGCGTGCACGGCGATGACGGTGCCCGGCATGCTCGCGGCCACGTGGTTCGGGTTCCCGCGGTCCGCCTGGCGGCGGGACTCCACGGTGGCGGCCCGGCTGCGATCCCTCACTTGCACCGTGCGGTTGTGGCCGTTGAGGGCGAAGTAGACGGTGCGCACGCCGTCCTCGTCCGGCTCGCCCACGGCGGACAGGCTGATGACCAGCGTCTTGCCGGGCTCCAGCTCCACCCAGATCTCCTGGCCCACCTCCATGCCGTAGAAGTAGTTCGGCGTGTCGAGGATGGAGACGTCCTCGTAGCGGGCCAGGTCCTCCAGATAGGCCGCCATGACGCGCGGGTAGAGGGCGCTGGAGATGGCGTCCACGCGGGTGAGCGCGAGGCCCGTCTTCCCGGACAGCTCGCGCTGGAGCGCGTCCAGGTCCAGCGGCGGCATGCTGGCGGAGGGGCGGCCCTCCACGCGCGGCAGCCCCTTGAGCACGGCGGCGCGCAGGTCCTCGGGGAAGCCGTTGGGCGGCTGACCCAGCTCACCGCGGAAGTAGCCCACCACGCTGGAGGGGAAGTCCAGGCGCGGGGCCTCTTCAATCAGCTTCTGGCGCGTGAGCGCGGCGGCCTCCGCCAGCGTGGAGGCGCGCACGGTGAGGCCGTTCTTGAGCAGGAAGATGGCGAAGTCGCCCACCATCTTCGAGGACGGTGTCACCTTGGGGATGTCCCCCACGAGCACGTTGACCAGCGCGAAGGCGTCCTTGACGTCGTTCCAGCGGCCGAGCAGCCCCAGCTCCGCCACCTGCGGCCGGAGGTTGGAATACTGGCCGCCTGGAATCTCGTGGTAGTACACCTCGCTGGTGGTGCTCTTGAGGCCGCTCTCGAAGGGGGCGTAGTACTCGCGCACGTCCTCCCAGTAGTTGGCCAGCGGCTGGAGCCTCGCGTTGGCCAGCCCGGTCTCCCGTGGGTGGCCGCGCAGGGCGCTGACCAGCGCGTTGAGGCTGGGCTGGCTCGTCAGGCCCGCCATGCTGCCCAGCGCCACGTCCACCACGTGCACGCCGTGCTCGATGGCCTCCAGGTAGCTGGCGATGCCGTTGCCCGAGGTATCGTGCATGTGCAGGTGGATGGGGAGCCGCGTCACCTCGCGCAGGCGCTGCACCAGCATGGCGGCGGCGCGCGGGCGCAGCAGGCCCGCCATGTCCTTGATGCAGAGGAAGTGCGCGCCCGAGTCCTCGATGCGTCGCGCGAGGTCCGCGTAGTAGTCCAGCGTGTACCGGGTGCGCTTGGGGTTGGCGACGTCGCCCGTGTAGCAGATGGCCACCTCCGCCACCTTGCCCGTCGTCAGCACGCGGCGGATGGAGACCTCCATGCTGCCCAGGTCGTTGAGGCTGTCGAAGATGCGGAACACGTCCACGCCGGCCTCGGCCGCCGCGTCGATGAAGGCCTCCACCACGTTGTCCGGGTAGCGCGTGTAGCCCACCGCGTTGGCCCCGCGCAGGAGCATCTGCTGGAGCAGGTTGGGCGCGGCGGCCTTGAGCGCGCGCAGCCGGGCCCAGGGGTCTTCGTTGAGGAAGCGGTACGCGGTGTCGAAGGTGGCGCCGCCCCAGCTCTCCAGGCTGAACAGCTCCGGAGCGAGGCGCGCGGTGGCCGGCGCGACGCGGAGGATGTCACGGGTGCGCATGCGCGTGGCCAGCAGGGACTGGTGCGCGTCCCGCATGGTGGTGTCCGTCAGCAGCACGCGCTTCTGCGCCAGCACCCAGTCGGCCAGCCCGCGCGGGCCCTTCTCCGCGAGGACCTGCGCGGTGCCCCGGGGGACGGGGCCAGGGGGCATCACCGGAAGGCGGGGCTCCAGGAACTGGTTGGGCTTGAGCCGCTGCGGCTTCTTGATGGTGGGGTGGCCGTTGACAGTGACGTCACCCAGGTACTGGAGCAGCTTGGTGGCCCGGTTCCGCCGGGGCCCCAGGTGGAACAGCTCCGGCGTCTCGTCGATGAAGCGGGTGTAGGTCTCGCCCTGCTGGAAGGCCGGGTGGGCCAGCACGTTCTCCAGGAAGGGCAGGTTCGTCTTCACGCCTCGGATGCGGAACTCGCGCAGGGCGCGCTGGCCCTTCATCACCGCGCCCTGGAAGGTGGGCGCGTACGCGATGACCTTCACCAGCATGGAGTCGTAGTAGGGCGAGATGACGGCGTTGGTGTAGCCGTTGGAGCCGTCCAGCCGGATGCCGAAGCCGGTGGCGGCGCGCCAGGCGGTGATGACGCCCGCGTCCGGCATGAACTGCTGGGCCGGGTCCTCCGTGGTGACGCGCAGCTGCACCGCGTAGCCGCGGGGCACCACGTCCTCCTGCCGGGGGATGCCCACCTCCGGCGCGTCCAGCCGGTAGCCCTCCGCGATGCGAATCTGACTCTGGACCAGGTCCACGCCCGTCACCTGCTCGGTGACGGTGTGCTCCACCTGGAGGCGGGCGTTGCACTCGATGAAGTAGAAGGCGTCGTTGGCCACCAGGAACTCGGCGGTGCCCGCGCTGGAGTAGCCGGCCTTCCGCGCCAGCCGCACCGCCGCGTCGCAGATGGCCTCCTTCACCGCTAGAGCCAGGTTGGGGGCGGGAGCAATCTCGATGACCTTCTGGTGGCGCCGCTGCACGGAGCAGTCGCGCTCGTGCAGGTGGACGAGGTTGCCGTGCAGGTCGCCCAGCAGCTGCACCTCGATATGCCGCACGCGCTCCAGGAAGCGCTCCAGGAACACCGCCGAGGAGCCGAAGGCGCTCTTCGCCTCCGAGCGCGCGGAGGCCAGCGCGTCCTCCAGCGCCTTCGCCTCGCGCACCACGCGCATGCCGCGTCCGCCGCCGCCGTGCGCGGCCTTCACCAGGATGGGGCCGCCGCTCTGGGCGAAGAAGTCCCGGGCTTGTGCCAGCACGCGCGCGTCGTCACCCTCCAGCGTCACGCCCGGCACCACCGGCACGCCGGCCTCCTCCGCCAGCCGCTTGGCCGCGACCTTGTCGCCCATGGCGCGGACCACGTCCGATCGCGGGCCGATGAAGCGGATGCCGCGCCGCTCACAGGCCTCCGCGAAGGCGGCGTTCTCCGACAGGAAGCCGTAGCCGGGGTGGATGGCGTCCACGCCGGCCCTCTCCGCCACGTCGAGGATTTCGTCGATGCCCAGGTAGGCGTCCACCGGCCGCTTGCCCCGGCCGACGAGATACGCCTCGTCGGCCTTGTGGCGGTGCTCGTGGGTGCGGTCCTCGTCGCTGTAGATGGCGACGGTGCGGATGCCCAGCTCGTTGCAGGCGCGGAAGACGCGGATGGCAATCTCACCGCGGTTGGCGCAGAGGACCTTCTGGATGGGACGGTGCGTCACATGTTCCATGCGCGCGCTGTACGCATCCCGCGGATCCTGGAACAACGGCCCGCGGGACGAACGTCCGATTCAGGGCGCTGCGCGGCGTGCGCGCCGCACGGGACGTCAGGTGCTGGACTGCGTGGCCTGGCGCGCGGCGTGCGGCCCGGCCTCCGTCTCCTCGTAGTCCAGGTCGCGGTGGAAGGTCTCCTCGATGCGGGTGAGGGCCAGCAGCGCGAGGCCGAAGCAGACGCTGCCGACGATGATCGCCGCCGAGGACACCGACAGGTGGCCCTTGAGGTAGGCGAACCCGCTGGCCGCGATGGCGGCCGAGCCCCGCACGAAGTTGGGGACCGTGGTGGCCACCGTGCCGCGGATGTTGGTGCCGAACTGCTCGGCGGCCATGGTCACCAGCACCGCCCAGTAGCCCACGGTGATGCCAATCAGGAAGCTCAGCCCGTACACCATCGTGCTGGTGAGCCCCGGGGTGAGGCCGTAGACGAGCATCAGCAGGAAGCCGGCGGTGAGGTTCAGCGCCACCGCGCGCTTGCGGCTCTTGAGCCACTGGCTGAACACGCCCGCCAGCAGGTCCCCCAGCGTCAGGCCAATGGAGCCATAGAGGATGGCGTTGCCCGCCGTCACCGTGCCCTGGACGTTGAGGCCGGCGGTGAGCTCGGGGGCGAAGGTGAAGAGGATGCCCGTGGTGAAGTAGATGGGCACGCCGATGAGGATGCAGCAGATGTACTTGAGGAACCGGCCCCCGGAGAGCAGCAGCAGCGGGTTGGCGCGTGACGGGTCCGTCTTCTTCGCGAACAGCTCCGACTCGGACACCTTGAAGCGCGCGAAGAGCAGCGCGAGGCCCATGAAGCCGCCGGTGAGGTAGGCCGTCTTCCAGCTCAGGTGCTGACCGACGACGGCGGCGGCGACGATGCCCAGCATGCCCAGCGTGGCGACGATGGTGGTGCCCAGGCCGCGCTTCTCCTTGGGCAGGGACTCCGCGACCAGGGTGATGGCCGCGCCCAGCTCGCCCGCGAGCCCCACGCCGCCGAGGAAGCGGAACACGGTGTAGCTGGTGACGTCCCACGCGAACGCGTTGGCCAGGTTGGCGAACGAGTAGAGCAGGATGGAGCCGAACATCACCGAGAGGCGTCCGCGCTTGTCCGCGAGCACGCCCCACAGCATGCCGCCCACCATCATGCCGACCATCTGCGCGTTGTAGATGAGGAGGCCGCTCTGGAGGATCTCCGCCGGGTCCGTGATGCCAATGTCCTTGAGCGAAGCGACACGCACCACGCCGAACAGCGTGATGTCGAAGAGGTCGACGAAGTAGCCGAGCCCTGCCACCAGCACGGTCAGGTTGAGGACCGAGCGGAGCTCTCTCAGGAATTTCATGCGCTGATTAACGGACTTTGTCGCGTGCGGAGCAAGCGCGGCCTGGCCCGCCCACACATGACGCACTGCATGAACCTGAATTCACCTTCAAGCCGTCACCTGGGCCAGCGCCTGCTCGAGCTGGGACAGGCCGTAGGGCTTCGGAAGGAAGACGGCGCCGGCGAGCGCGCCGGTGTCTCCGGTGTCCACGTTGGAGCCATGGCCTGACGCGATGATGACGCGCAGGCCGGGGATGTCACGGACGGCCTGACGCGCCAGCTCGATGCCGGACTGACCAGGCAGGCTCACGTCGGTGAACAGGAGGTCGAAGGCGCGCGAGGTCAGGAGCGGCAGGGCCTCCTCCGCGCTGGCGACGGCCGTCACCGCGTGGCCCAGCGCCTCCAGCAGCTCGCAAGCCGGCAGGAGGATGTACTCGTCGTCCTCGACGAGCAGGATGCTCAGCGGGCCCTTCTTCACGGGAGCCCGCGGTGGAGGCGGGGGCGGGATGGCGACCTCGCGCTCGGCGATGCGCTGCTGCCGGGCGGCGAGCAGTTGGCGGATCTTCCGCGCCAGGTCCTCGCGCCGGTAGGGCTTGCTCAGCAGCTGGATGCCAGGGTCCAGGCGTCCGCCATGGACGATGGCGTTCTCCGTGTAGCCGGAGGTGAAGAGCACCTCCAGGTCCGGCGAGAGCGCCTTGGCCTGCCGCGCCAGCTCCGGGCTGCGTACGGGGCCGGGCATCACGACGTCCGTGAAGAGCAGGTCGATGGGGATGCCGCTCTGGAGGACGGCGAGCGCGCTCTGGCCATCGGCGGCCTTGAGCACGCGGTAGCCCAGCTCCGTCAACATCTCCACCGCGGTGGTGCGCACCTCGGCGTCATCCTCGACGACGAGCAGCGTCTCCGTTCCTCCTTCGACGGGCTCCGCGATGGGCTCCGCGCGCGGCAGCTCCGCCTGGAGCGAGCGGGGCAGGTAGAGCTTGATGGTCGTCCCGTGGCCGACCTCGCTGTAGAGCTTCACGTGGCCGCCGGTCTGCTTGACGAAGCCATACACCATGCTCAAGCCGAGCCCGGTCCCCCGGCCCTCGGGCTTGGTGGTGAAGAAGGGCTCGAAGGCGCGCTCCAGCACCTCCGCCGCCATGCCACAGCCGGTGTCGGAGATGGCCAGCATCACGTACTGGCCGGAGACGACGTCCGGGTGGAGCTGGGCGTAGTGGTCATCCAGCATGGCGTTGCCGGCCTCGACGGTCAGCTTGCCCTGGCCCTCCATGGCGTCGCGCGCGTTGATGGCCAGGTTGAGGATGACGTTCTCGAGCTGGTTCGGGTCCGCGAAGGTGTTCCAGAGCCCCCCGCCGATGATGGTCTCCAGCTCCACGTCCTCGCCGAGCGCGCGGCGCAGCAGCTCGTCCATGCCGCGCACCAGGCGGTCCAGGTTGATGACGGTGGGGTTGAGCGGCTGCCGCCGCGCGAAGGCCAGCAGCTGCGAGGAGAGCCGCGCGCCTCGCTCCACCGCGCCAATGGCCGTGACCAGCCGGCGCTGGGCCTGTGGGGTGTCACCGATGTCGCGCAGCAGGAGCTGGAGGTTCCCGCCGATGACCTGGAGCAGGTTGTTGAAGTCGTGGGCCACGCCACCGGTGAGCTTGCCCACCGCTTCCATCTTCTGCGCCTGACGCAGGGCGGCCTCCGTCTGGCGCCGCTCCGCCTCGCTCTCCTCCAGCGCGCGGGTGCGCTCACGGACCAGCTCCTCCAGGTGGTCCTTGTACTGGCGCAGCTCGTCCTGGGCCCGCTTCTGCTCGGTGATGTCATGCCCCTGGACGAAGATGCCGGAGACGGCGCCGTCGGCCTCGATGATGGGCTGGTACACGATGTCGACGTGGCTCTCGGAGAGCGTATCGTCAGGCGTGCGCTGGAGCAGGACCTTCAGGCCCCGGCCCACGAACGCCTTGCCGGAGCGGAAGGCGTCGTCGAGCAACTCGAAGAAGCCCTGGCCATCCAGCTCCGGCAGGGCCTCGCGGACGGGCTTGCCCAGGACGGGCCGGTGCCCGACGAGCTGGTGATAGGCGGCGTTGACCAGCTCGAAGACGTGCTCCCGGCCCCGGAGGAAGCACATGAAGCTGGGCGCCTGCTCGAAGAGGCGGCGGAGGTGGCGCCGTTCGAGCTCCAGGTTGTGGTTGGCCTCCTGCACCTGCTGGGCGCGCTGGAAGACGCTGGCTTCGAGCAGCCCGGGGGCGGACGGCCCCTGCGCGTCCCGCGCCGCGCGCACGGCTTCCTGCAGGCGCTGGAGCTCGGTGACGTCGACGGTGTGCTGGAGGATGTAGGCGACCTCACCCGAGCTGTCGAGCAGGGGGATGTGGGTGGCGCTCCAGTACCGGTGCTCGGCGACGAGGCCCCGCTCCGTCTGCCTGGGGACGCGGTACGGAATCAGCGCGAGGATGTCCGGGGCCCGCTGCGCCAGGACGCGGAGGAAGGACTCCCGAAGTTGCCGCGCGGCGGCATTGCCGGGGTCGCCCGGGTCGTTGGGGAACACATCGAAGACGTTCCGGCCGAGGAGCGCGTCCAGGGTGCTCGCGGTGACGCGGAGGTAGGCCGAGTTCGCCGCGACGTACCGAAGGTCGCGGTCCAACAACATGTACGGATTGGGGGAGGCCTCGAAGAGCGACTTGAAGTCGATGGGGGCGTGCATCGTGCGGCGAAGCTCCTCACCTCGGTGCGCAGTCACTCGGGCCGGTGGGGTAGGGCGCGCGCTACCCCCTACGGGTCTACCCCCTCCGCCATCGCCTCGGGCGGCGGGAGTGCTCACCTGTCGCACACGCGACACATCCACGCGCCCGGCCATGCCTACATGAACGAACCTTCAGCCAGTTCTCGCGTCCGATTTCCGCGGGTGCGGTGCGGTCAGTAGGGCACTGATCCGCCGAGACAGTCAGGTCAGGTGGGCGGGCGCCGGGGATGAATGCCCAATGCCTACATGAACGCGTTCTCAGGGGTTTTCGAGTGCTTCCGCGCCCTCGTCTCCACCTGCGATGCCTACATGAAACTGTTTTCAGTGATTTTTCAGGGCCTCAGGGCGAGGCGCCGCCGATGCCTACATGAACAAACGGGTAGCGCACGCATGGCCGCGCCTACGTTTTGCCTGTGATTGAAAGCAACAAAGACAGACATCGAAATGGATGTCTGTCTTTGTTGAGTCTGCTTGTCTTTGCCGCGATGCCGCGCGAGGCCCCGTGTCGCGCCGGGGCCTCGTCGCGCGAGCTGCTCGACTACGTGCCCGCGCGCTGGCGGTTCAGCCGGTCGTAGTGGCGGTAGCCCAGCTTGTCGAGCGCGCTCGAAGGAGCCAGTCCGATGTCCACCAGCGTCTTGATGTCATACGTGCCCGCGAGCACCGGCGGGGCGTAGTTCCGGATGGCCTCGGGGCTGCGGAGCTTCTCCAGGGGGAACAGCACCGTGTTGGTGTGCACGTGCATGAAGTGCGCGGCCGACTGGCGCTGCCATCCCGCGACGCCGGGGGCGGTGATGACGTGCGGCGTGGCGAGGAAGGTGCCGCCCGTGAGGATTTCGAGCTGCTGGCCCACCTGCGCGACGATGCAGCCAGCCGGCGCGGTGCCACGCACCTGGGTGCCATTGGGGGCCTCGGGCGTCGCGCGGGTGCGCAGGTAGAGGCCGCTCTTGTTGTCGGGGCCGGGGGCGGGGCGGCCCTCCGGGTCGAGGAAGCGGCCTCCAGGCAGGAGGGTGAGCAGGTTGAAGTCGGTGTGCTCCTCGCCCCAGACGATGTCGGTGTTCACCTGCGCGTTGGTGAGGGGCAGGTACTGGAGCGCGCGCGTGACGTGGGCGGCGCGCTCGCAAAGGTCGGAGAAGGTCGCCTCTGGCAGCTTCAGCGCCACGGCGGCGCCCCGGAGCAGCTTCAAGCCCGCCTCGTGGAGCGAGCGGCCCAGCGTCATCAGGCCGTCCTCGAAGTAGGCCGGCGCGTTCTGGGGCCACACGTTCTCCGGGTACAGCTCCGGGAACTCCAGCGCGGACTGCGCGTCGTTGGGGTAGGGCGCGGCGAAGTAGCACTCCTTGAAGTCCGGTTGGCCGTTGCTGGCGACCGCGACCTCGGTATTCGGAGGCGTCCAGCCGCGCTGGTACCAGATGTCGGCGCGGCCATAGGGCTTCTTCTCCTCGGCGGGCCGCGCGATGAACGAGGCAAAGGCGTCGTAGAAGCGGTTCAGCGCCTGGGTGTCGACGCCGTGATTCTTCACGTACACGAGACCGAAGACGCCGAAGGCCTCGCGAATCGCCGCGGCTGCGCGCTCGACGCGAGAAGAGTCATCCGACGCGAGGTCGGCGAGGTCGACAGTGGGGATGTTGAGCGAAGAGGTCTCGGCCATGATGGGGCCATGGTGTACCGCTCCCCGGGAATAAATGGGAGTGCCTGATGTGCTTGGGGGCCCTCCCGGGCGACTCGGGGCGCGTCAAAACCGGGATCCCCGGTCTGGCCCGCCCTCGGCGGCGCAAATTCTGCGCTTCCTCTGCATGGCCCGGGATGGGGCGTTATCGTCCGCAGCCCGCAGCCGAGAGGTCCCCCCGTGAAGAAGCTGGTCTCCGCCTGGTTCCGCATCCCCTTCTGGCAGCGCGTCCTGGGGGCATTCGTGCTCGGAGCGGTGGCCGGGTGGCTCGTGGGCGAGCCCGCGGGCCCCTGGTTCCAGCCCCTGGGGACGCTCTACGTCAACCTCATCAAGATGATCGCCACCCCGCTGGTGTTCTTCGCGGTCATCAACGCGGTGGCGGCGCTGCACGGCCAGAAGAGCGTGGCGGCGTTGGGCGGCAAGACGTTCCTCTGGTTCGCGCTCACCGCCGCGCTCGCGGTGGGCGTCGGGCTGGGCGTCGCCGCGGTGCTGCGGCCCGGCGTGGGGGTGGGGCAGCTCGTGGCCGCCGAGTCGTTCAAGCCCCGGGACGTCCCCGGTCCGGTGCAGGTGTTGCTGGACGTGGTGCCCACCAACCCCTTCGCCGCGCTCGCGGGAGGGAAGATCCTCCAGGTCATCTTCTTCGCCGCGCTGCTGGGCTTCGCGCTGGTGAAGCTCGGCGAGAAGACGGCCCGGCTCCGCGAGCTGGTCAAGGAAACCAGCGACGCGATGATCCAGGTCACGCGCTTCGTGCTGGAGGTCACGCCGCTGGGCACCTTCGGCCTCATCGCCGCGCTGGTGGGCACCTACGGCTTCGAGCGGCTGCTGCCGCTGGGCAAGCTCGTCCTCGCGCTGTACCTGGCGTGCGCGCTGCACATCGTCTTCGTGTACGGGGGGCTCCTGCTGGCGCACGGGCTGAACCCGCTGCGCTTCTTTCGCGGCGCCGCGCCGGGCATGCAGGTGGCCTTCGTCAGCTCGTCCAGCTTCGCGTCCATGCCGGTGGCCCTGCGCGCGGTGACGCACAACCTGGGCGTCAACAAGGACTACGCGGCGTTCGCGGTGCCGCTGGGGGCGAGCATCAAGATGGATGGCTGTGGCGCCATCTACCCGGCCATCGCGTCGCTCTTCGTGGCCCAGTACTTCGGCCTGGAGCTGTCCGCGTCGCAGTACTTCATCATCCTGCTGGCGTCGGTGCTGGGCAGCTTCGGCACTGCGGGGGTGCCGGGGACGGCGGTGGTGATGGCCACGGTGGTGCTCAGCTCCGCGGGCCTGCCACTGGAGGGGCTGGGCTACCTGCTCGCCATCGACCGCATCCTGGACATGATGCGGACGATGACGAACGTCACGGGCCAGATGCTGGTTCCAGTGCTGGTGGCGCGGGAGGAGGGACTGCTCGACACAGCCGTCTACGACGGGGCCTCCACCCAGGTCGCGCTGGGCGAGGAGACGGTGGAGGCCGAGTGAGCCTCCCGCCGCCGCCCGGCTTCAGTCCTCGCCATCCGGCCCCAGGCGTGGCTCGTAGGGGCCGCCCCGGGGGTGGTGCTCCTCCAGGTCGTTCTGGTGGGTGCGCTCCCAGAGGGGGAGCCCGGCGCGGAACGCGGCCTGCGCGATGAGCAGCGCGGCCACCGGGGTCATCACGAAGACGAACGCGACCGCCAGCACGGCCCGCGCCACCACGCTGACGTCTCCCAGCCCCACGGCCGCGGCGCCCATGAGCAGTCCGACGCCCAGCGACGACGCCTTCGCCGCGGCGTGCAGGCGCAGGAACATGTCCGGCATCCGGAACAGCCCCAGGCCCGCGAGGAGCATCAGCAGCGCGCCCGCGATGAGCAGGGCCGCGGTGAGGACCTCTCTCATGACCTCCTCCGCTTCGCGCTGTAGAGATATCGGGCGATGACGAGGGTGCCCATCGACCCGATGACGGCCAGCACCAGCGCCACGTCCACCAGCTCGGGCTGCCCCACCCACAGGGCATAGACGGCGATGACCGCCGCCGTCTGGAGCGAGAAGAGGTCCAGCGCCACCACGCGGTCCGTCAGCGAGGGGCCCCGGATCAGCCGGTGGAGCGAGAACATCATCGCGATGGACAGCGCGCCCAGGACGCCCTGGGTGATGACCTCCAGCCAGCCGCTCATCGCAGGGCCCTCAGCAGTGGCACTTCCACGCGCTCGCGCAGCTCCCGGCGGAAGGCCTCCCGGGTGCTGGCGAACATCACGTGGACGTAGAGGGACTTCCGGTCCTCGGACACCTCGATCCCCACCGTGCCCGGCGCGAAGGTGACGATGAGCGTCAGCAGGGTGATCTCCGCGTCCGTCTGCGCCTCCATGTCGTAGCGATAGATGGCCGGACGGGTGATGAGCCTCGGCGTCGCGATTTCATAGGCCACGCGCGCGTTGGCGACGAGCACGTCCCATCCGACCCCTGCCACGAGCCGGACGACGTTCCACGCCCGCGTCGTGTAGCGAGAGGAGCGGCGCTGCGTGTCGGCGAGCGCCAGCACCACGAAGCCAATCACGAAGCCCGTGATCAGGTTCTCCGCGGTGACGCTCCCCAGCATCGCCGCCCAGAGGAGCGCCAGCACCAGGTTCCAGAGGAGCGACGTCACGGGCGGCCTCCCATCACCGCGCGCACGTACTCATCGGGGTCGAGCAGCTGGCCCGCCGCCGCGTCCGCCAGCTCCAGCAGCGGCTCGGCGCCCACGCCCAGGATGATCATGAAGGCGGTCATCGCGATGCACGGCCCGAGCACGCCGTCACCCAGGCTCAGCGGCCGGCTGGGCTCCTCCGGCTGGTTCTCGGGCGGCGCCTTCCAGAACGCCTCGCGCCAGATCTTCATCATCGAGAAGAGGGTGAGCAGCCCCACCCCGACCGCGGTGCCGGCGATGGCCCAGTTCTCCGCTCGCAGCGCGGCCTGGATGATGGCCAGCTTGGCGAAGAAGCCAGAGAAGGGGGGGACGCCCGCCAGCGACAGCGCGGGGATGAAGAACAGCGCCGCCAGCAGGGGCTGCGTCCGGTACAGGTTGCCCATCTGGTGCAGGTCATAGGTCCGCGTGACGCGCGCGGTGGCTCCGCTCACCAGGAAGAGCGCCGACTTCGCGAAGATGTAATGGACGAGGAAGGCGATGAGCGCCGTCAGCGCGCCGCGCGTGAGCAACCCCAGGGCCGCGATGAGGTAGCCAATCTGGCTGATGATGTGGAACGACAGCAGCCGGCGCATGTCGTACTGGGCCACCGCGCCCAGGACGCCCGTCACCATGGTGAGGCCGCCCATCACCAGCAGGAGCGTGCTCGTGAGCTGCGGGTCCTGCGTGAAGACCAGGGTGAAGACGCGCGCCAGGGCATAGACGCCCACCTTGGTGAGCAGCGCGGAGAAGAGCGTGGTCACCGCCGCGGGGGGCGTGTGGTAGGACGCCGGCAGCCAGAAGTAGAGGGGGAAGGCTCCCGCCTTCAGCGCGAAGGCCACCAGGAAGAAGATCGACACGGTGGTCAGCAACTGCGGCGTGGTCGAGCCCGGGAGCGTCACGGACAGGTCCGCCAGGTTCAGCGTCCCCGCGACGCCGTACAGCAGGCCCACCGCGCACAGCAGCACCACCGAGCCGATGAGGCTCAGCGACATGTACTTGATGGAGGCTTCCAGCTGCTCCTGCCGGGCCTCCAGCGCGAGCAGCACGAACGAGGCCCCCAGCATGACCTCGATCCACACGAAGAGGTTGAACAGGTCCCCGGTGAGGAACGCGCCGCACACGCCCCCCACCAGCACCATCACCAGCGGGTAGTAGGCCCCCGCCTCGCGGGACGCCGGGAGCGTGGCGGCGGAGTAGGCGACCACCGTCAGTCCCATCACCCCGGTGATGAGCACCATCAGCGCGCTCAGCAGGTCCGCCACCAGGGTGATGCCGAAGGGCGCGGCCCAGCCCCCCATCTGCACCGCCTGCACGCCGTCGCGGCGCACGGTGACGAGCAGCAGCGCGCCCACGACGGTGACGAGCACCATGGTCAACAACGCCAGCCACCGGCGAGGCCACGCTCGCGACGGGATGAGCTGGCCCGCCG
Organism: Pseudomonadota bacterium; assembly: GCA_023426545.1. Lineage (GTDB taxonomy): Bacteria > Myxococcota > Myxococcia > Myxococcales > Myxococcaceae > Myxococcus. Next base: position 85,187 of record JAFAAN010000088.1, on the reverse strand, counting down.
CCGCGGCGCCCAGACACAGGATGATGGGCAGGCTCAGCAGCACGCCGGGCGTCATTGCTTGGAGTCCTTCAGCTCGGTGCGCAGCGCGCGCGTGTCGTCGGTTCCCGTCTCCTGGGCGGTGCGGTGCACCAACACCAGCAGCAGCGCGAGCAGGCCGAAGTTGATGACGATGGCGGTCAGGATGAACGCCTGGGGCACGGGGTCCGCGAAGGGGCCGGTGAGGGCGTCCTGGCCCTCCGGCACCAGGGGCGCGAAGCCACGCTGCAACCCATTGACGGTGAACAGCAGCAGGTTGGTGGCGCTGCCCAGCAGCACCAGGCCCAGCGCCAGCCGGACGATGCTGTGGAGCATGAGACAGTAGAGGCCCGCCGCGAAGAGGCCGCCGACCGTGAGCGCGAGAAAGAGCTGCATCGCTAGGCTCCGGGCTCCGGCAGGGTGGTGTCCTCGCCCCGGCCCATGCCCAGGATGAACGCCATCGCCGTGCCCAGGACGGCCAGGTACACCCCCACGTCGAAGAGCTGGGGCGTCCCCACCTTCACGCTGCCCGGCCAGGGCAGGGGAAGCTGACCCCACAGGGCGGACAGGAACTCACGGCCCAGCAGCATCGCGGGGATGCCGCTGAGCAGGGCCACCAGAACCCCGGCCGCCGCCAGCCGGGTGGGATGCACCCGGAGCTGCTTGCGCGCGGCGGGCCGGCCGAACGCCACCATCTGCAAGGCGAACGCGGTCGCCGCCATCAACCCACCGACGAACCCCCCGCCGGGAATGTCATGTCCTCTCACCGTCAGCACCAGTGAGACGATCAGCAGCACCGGCGTCATCATCCGCGCGACGGTGTGCATCACCACGGGGCTCATAGCTACGTCTCCTTTCGATGAGCGCGTGTGCGGAACAGGATGTAGACGCCCAGGCCCGCGGTCGCCAGCACCGTGGTCTCACCGAGCGTGTCGAGCGCGCGGAAGTCCACGAGGATGACGTTGACGATGTTCAGCCCCTTGCCACCGGGGACGCTCTGCTCCGCGTAGTAGTCCGCCAGCCGCCGGTGCGTGGGGGCCGCCGACACGTGCAGCAGCGTCCAGGTGATGAGCCCCCCCACCGCCAGGGGCAGCGCCGCCGTCCACCAGCGGAAGCGGTGCTCGTGGGGGTGCACCGGGAAGCGGGAGAAGACGAGCGCGAACAGGATGACGGTGAGCGTCTGCACCACCACCTGCGTCATCGCCAGGTCTGGCGCGGCGAAGAACACGTACAGCAGCGCCTCCGCCAGACCGAGCGCTCCCAACGCGAGGATGGAGGAGAGCGCGGAGCGGGCGACGACGGCCACCACCGCCGTCACCAGGATGCTCACGAGCACCACCACCTCGTGAGGGAGGATGTCGTGGGCCACGCCGTGGGGCCACACCCACAGCCGGAGCGCCACCACCAGCCCCAGCAGGGCTCCGAACGTGGCGATCGTGACGACGATGTACTGGTGCAGCGAGCCGCTCTGCGTCAGCCGCGTCAGGGATGACGACAGCTTCATCAGCCCGCTCAAGGACGCCTGGTACAGGCGCTCCGGGCCGTGGTTGCCGAGGTCCAGGGCTCTCAGGCCCCGATACACGGGCTCCCGCAGAGCGAAGAGGCCGCCGCCCAGCGCCAGGCTCGCCGCGCTCAGCCCCAGGGCGGGGGTCACCCCATGCCACAGCGTCAGCTTCATGTCCGCGGCCTCGCTCCCGCCGATGGCCGTGGCCGCGGCGGCCAGCAGCGGCTGGAGCGCCCAGGGCACCAGTCCGAGCGCCAGGCCCGTGGCGGCGAGCACCGCGGGCCCCAGCCACATGGACAGCGGCGCCTCGTGGACCTTGGACTCGGGCCAGTCGGCGTGGAATTCCCGGCCCACGAAGGGCTTGATGCCCACGGCGAGCGCCGCCGCCACCATGCCGCCGAAACCCACCATCGCCGCCAGCCCCAGCGGCCACCCGCCCGGGCCGTTCAGGCAGGCCTCATAGATGAGCTCCTTGCCCACGAAGCCGAAGAGCGGGGGGACCCCCATCATGGACAGCGCGGCGGCCGCGGCCGCGGCGGCCGTCAGCGGCAGGTGCTTGCGCAGGCCGCTCAGGTGCGTCAGTTCGCGCGTGCCCGTCTCGTGGTCCACCGAGCCCGCGACGAGGAAGAGGGTGCCCTTGTAGAGCGCGTGCGCGGTGAGGAACGTGACCATGGCCTGGATGGCGGCCGCGGTGCCCTGGCCCAGCAGCATCACCAGCGCGCCCAGGACGCTCACCGTCGCATAGGCCAGCACCAGCTTGAGGTCGGTGTGGCCCAGCGCGAGCAGCCCCCCCAGCACCATCGTCACCGCGCCCACGACGGTGAGGATCGTCTCCCAGGGAGGCGTGCCGCCGAACACCGGCGACAGGCGGGCCAGCAGGAACACGCCGGCCTTCACCATCGTCGCGGAGTGGAGGTACGCGCTGACCGGGCCGGGGGCCGTCATGGCGCCCGGCAACCAGGTGTGGAACGGCATCTGCGCGGACTTGGTGAAGGCGCCGCCCAGCACCAGCAGGAGGATGGCCAGGAAGCGGGGACTGGTGCGCACCGTCTCCGCGGCGGCGATGGTGCCGGAGATGGACAGCGTCCCCACCACGTCGCCCATGAGCAGCAGGCCCACCAGGAGCGACTGTCCTCCCAGGGCGGTGATGATCAGGGCCCGCTGCGCGGACTCGCGGGCCGCCTCCTCCTTGTGCTCGAAGCCGATGAGGATGAACGACGCGAACGTCGTCACCTCCCAGCAGACGAAGAGCAGCAGCGTGTTGTCCGCCAGGACGATGCCCAGCATTCCACCCATGAAGAGCAGCAGCCAGCCATAGAAGCGGCCCAGCACCTCGTGGTGCGCCAGATAGCGGCCCGCATAGATGACCACGAGCGTGCCCAGGGCCGTGATGAGCAGCGCCATCAGCAGCGCCAGTCCATCCAGCCGGAGCGCGAAGTCGATGCCCAGGTCCGGCATCCATGACGCGTCGACCGACGTCACCTCGCCCCGCACCACGGCGGGCACCTGGGTGCCGAACCAGAGCGTCAGCCCCAGCGGAAACAGGGCGAGCACCCAGCCGGCCCATGACCGGCAGAGCCGTGTGAGCAGCACGGCCAGGGCCGCGGCGATGAAAGGAACGAAGAAGGCGATGCTCAGAGCCATGGGCGTCGCCAGAAGGCCATTGCTAGGGGGGCGGCCTCCAGGCTTCTTCCTTGCATACTCGAAATTGGCTCCAATGGTGAACAATCTTGGGGGCAATCCTGCTGCAAGGTGTTCAAAAGTGTGTCTTCCGCGCCGGGAACACTGGATGGACGGAGGAGGACCCCGCCGCGGTGTCGGCCCGTAGCCATTGGCGAGGACGCTCCGTCAGGTTCCCGACATGGTGGTGAAGGTGGCGTCGCGAGCGGAGCCGGGCCGACATCCCTTCCTCCGCGAGTCGGCGGCCACGCTCCGGCTTCAGGGGACTTGAGGCCCTGGGGTGTCCGGCCGACGCCGGGACCTCCGCCCGATGACGGCGCCCACCACCAGCGCGCCCAGGCCGGTGACCGTCACCGCGGACAGCGCGAGGTGCTTCAGCCGCGTGAGGATCGGGTTGTCGAAGACGCTGGTGGAGTAGTGGAACGCGGCGATCAACCACCGGTCCCCCTCCTGGACCAGGGTACACGTCCAGCGCCCGTCGATGACGACGTCCGTGCCGTCGGTGAGCACGTAATGGTCCCGCGACGAGCCGCGGGCGATGCCCGTGTTGCCGTAGAGGCGGGTCAGGTCATCCAGCTCGAACTTCGCCTGGATGCGGTCCACCACCCGGTGGGGGCCGCGCATCATCTCGTCGTAGTACGCGCGGATGGCCGCCTTCCCCACGCGGACGTCGTTGTTCATGGTGGTGAAGGTGACGTCCGGGTGGAGGTGCCGCAGCAGCCCCTCGATGTCCTGGGCGTTGAGGGCGTCCTCCATCTGCTGCTTGAGGACGCGCAAGGCGCCGTGGGTGGCCTCGTCGCCAGTGGCCGGCTGGGCCAGGACAGCGGGCGATAGGACGGTGAGCAGCAGCGCCACCACACAGCCAGACATGCGGTTCATCGAGGCTCCGGGGAGGGAAGCCTCTCATCCTAGAGGCCCTTCGAGCGTCCGTTGAGAGGAACTCACCGCAGGGAGCCCCCGGGCCCCAGGTGGCGGTGGACATGCGCCCACGCCCCGGGACGATTCCTGCGCGCCTGGCACGCACCTATCCATCTCCGCCGGGGTCATCTTCCACAGGAGGCGTGCCATGAAGAATCGTCCCGCGACGCTCGTGCTCTCTGGCGGAGGGGCCAAGGGCGCGTTCCAAATCGGCGCCGAGCGCGTCCTCCGCGAGGTCCACGGCTTCGAGTGGGAGCGCGTCTTCGGCGTCTCCGTCGGCGCCCTGAATGGCGCGCTGCTGGCGCAGCAGGCCTACCGGGAGCTGAATGACATCTGGCTGAACCTCCGCGAGGGGGACGTCTACCGGAAGCTGCCATGGCCGCTCGTCGCGTTGCGCGTGGGGCTGTTCCGCAAGCTGGGGCTCTACGACAACACGCCCATGCGCGAGCTCATCCAGCGGCACGTCGCGGGCCGCCCCTTCCGGGTGCCCGCCCACGTGGGGCGCGTGTCCCTGGTGTCCGGCAACTACGAGCTGGTGCCAAGTGACTCGAAGGACTTCCTGGACGCCATCTGGCAGAGCGCGACGCTGCCCATCCTCTGGGAGCCGGTCGGCGCGGCGGCCCTGGTGGACGGAGGTCTGCGCAACGCCACGCCCCTGGGGGACGCGCTGGAGTTCGGGCCGACGGAGATTGTCGTCATCGTCTGTTCCCCCTCGAAGATTCGACGGGTGCATCCGCCGGCCAACCTCCTGGAGGTAGCCACGCGCAGCCTCGCCGACATCACGCTCAACGAAATCCTCCTCAACGACGTGGAGTCCTTCGTGCGCATCAACGACATCGTGCGTCAGGCCTATGAGGCGGGCCTCACCGTGCGGCGTCCGGACGGCGTGCCCTACCGGTACTGCCGCATCACCGTCATCGAGCCGGACCGGTCCATGGGCGACATGCTCGACTTCTCCCCGGAGGTCATCCGCATGCGGCTGCGCCACGGCGAGGAGGTGGCCCGCGCCACCGCGCTCCCCACGGGGGTGGGCCCCGGCGAGCAGGTGCAGCGCCGCGTGTCGCTGTTCCCGGAGCCCCCCATGCACGCCTAGAGGGCCGCGGGCTTGGGGGCGTCACGTGGCGTGAGCGGACGGGGCGGCGTTGGCGGAGGGGTGGCGGTGTCCTGCTTCGGGACGCCGTTGAGTTCCTTGTAGAAGCGCCGCCCGATGTAGACGCCGAGCACCAGTGACACCACGAGGCCCGCGGCGGAAACCCCTGTCAGCACCGCGCGCCCCTGGGCCAGCCCACTGCCGAGCTGCGCGGTGAGGTAGGTGCCCGGAATGGCCCCCAATATCAGCCCGGCCAACGTGGGCCCCAGCCGCGCGCCGCTGGCCGCCGACGCCGCCACCATGACATCCGTGGGGCAGAGCGGGTTGATGCAGGCCGTGAAGGCGAAGAGGAAGTCATGGCGCTTCGCGGCTCGCACCAGGGCGGGGTACTTGCTGCCCGCCAGGCGCCTCATCAGTCCCGTGCCCAGCTTGCGCGCCCCAGCGAAAAGCAGCATGCCCGACAGGATGCTGCCCGTTAGTGAATAGAGGGTCGCTGCGAGCGTGCCGAACATCATCCCGCCCACGGCGGTCAGCAGTTGACCCGGAAGCAAGGTCAGGGGGCGGAGGGCAAGGAAGCCGATGTATGCAATGGACGCCCAGTTCCCCAGGGGCTCCAGCCAGCTTGCAAGTCTTTGCTGGTCGATGAGGTCCGGCCCGAGGAGCCGGAGCGTCACCGGGCCCCCCATCGAAACGAGTATCGGAGCCAATACCCGGAGCCAGGTCTTCACCGACCGCGACACGCGATGCCTCCTCGCGGCCCGCTTCCGCCGCGCCGTGGGCCTGAAAGTGAAGGTGGCTTCGGGAATCCGCAATGTGCAGTGGGGTGTTTCCAACATGAAAGCATTCGGCCGGGCAGCCCGCCGCCCGGTCCGAATGCTCGGCAGGCGTTGCCAAACGCACGGAATCACTGGTGTTTCCGTGTGGCTTCGCAGGCGCGAACGGCTGGCGGTGTACGGAGCTTGCTTGCATCGGGGCGCTTCCGTCCCAAGTTTTCAGGCAAGGGGCACCGAGGCGAGGGCTGGGGTAGTCACGAGAGGAGATGGCGAAATGTCGGAAAAGGACAACAAGGGCAGCATGACGGTGGCCGAAGCGGGCCGGAAGGGCGGCGAGACGGTCCGGAACGAGCGGGGTCGCGAGTTCTACGAGACGATTGGCCGCAAGGGCGGCGCCACCGTGAAGGCCGAGCGCGGGCGCTCGTTCTACGAGGAGATCGGCCGCAAGGGCGGTGAGACGGTCAAGGCCGAGCGCGGTGCCAAGTTCTACGAGGAGATCGGCAAGAAGGGTGGCGATCGCGTGAAGGCCACCCGAGGACCGAACTTCTACGAGGAGATTGGCCGCAAGGGTGGGCAGAAGGTGAAGAAGCTCATCGAAGAGGGCAAGCGCGCCGCGCGGGCCGCGATGGCCGCCCAGGAGGGCGCCGCCGGGGGTCCGCCACAGGAGGGGGCGGCACCGACCCCCACCCCCACTTCCGGGGAGCCGGCGGGACCGGGCCAGAATGAGTAGTGCGACGAGCGTGGCGTCAGGCTCGCGGACGGACTAAGACGGCCGCGTGTACCTGGTCATCACGTTCCTCGAACAGCTGGAAGGAACCGAGCGGGCCATCCGCCGGCTCCGGGAGTTCGGAATCCCGGAGCCGTTGGCGGTCCGTGCGCGGAGCGCGGCCGCCGCGCTGTCCGCTGAAGTGCCCGTGTTCGCGGGCCTGCGCAGTCTCGCCCTCGGCGCGGATGATGATCGCGTCCTCCTGGTGAGTCTGTTGCCAGGGCTCTCGGCCGAGGAGATGGAGCGCCTGGTGCAGCGCGTCCAACTGGAGATGGATGCGGATGAGCCCCCCATGGGCCGCCTGGTGGCCCTGCCGGTGATTTCGGCTCCGACGCATCGACGGTCGTGACGGGAAGCCCCTCGCCGGTATAAGCACGCCCTGTGCAAGCGCTGCTTGTCTTCCTCTCCATCGCGGCGCTGTCGCTGCTCGCCTCCAGCCGGGCGCTGGACCCGGGGCGCTTCCCGGCGCTGGCGAGGCTGGCGGCCAGCGGCTTCCTCTTCGTCCTGTTGGGCATCCTCCTGGGCCCCTCGGTGTCCGGGCTGCTCACGGATCGGAACGTGGAGGCGCTGCGGCCGGTGACGGCGCTGGGGCTGGGTACCGCGGGGGTGCTGCTGGGGCTCAACCTGGAGCCTCGGCTGGTGCGGCTGCTGCCGCGCCCCGTCTACCTGTCGGGCATGGCCCACTCGGGCACGGCCTTCTTCTTCGTGGCCCTGCCGCTGCTGGTGCCGCTCATCTTCACGTCCGCGCGGGGGCTCATCGGCGCGGTGGGCGCGGCGGTGATGCTGGGGGCGGCCGCGAGTCTCTCCTCCGGGCACTCCGCCGTCCTCGCATACCGGGCGGGGCGCCTGGACCGGGCGCGGGGCCTGGGCGTGGCCCTGTTGACCATGCTGGATGACGCGCTGGGCCTGGGCGTGCTCACCCTGGCGCTGATTCTTGGCGCCGCCAGCAACGTGGGCGAGGGCCTGGGGCTGGTGTGTCTGGCCCTGCTGCTGGGGGTGATGTGCGGGGCCCTGCTGGCGTTCCTTACACATTCGTTGAAGGATCTGGCGGAGCTGACCACGGTGACGCTGGGCGGGGTGGCGCTGGTGGGCGGCGCGGCGGCGTACCTGCGGGTGTCGCCCCTGCTGGCGGGCGTGGCCTGCGGGGCGACGCTGGCGGTGGTGGGCGGCCGCGTCGCGGAGCGGGTGGCGCGCGCCCTGGGGCGGGTGGAGCGGCCCGTGTTCCTGGTCCTGGTGTTCCTGGTGGGCTGCGCGGTGCACGCGCGGGACTACTGGGCCTGGGTGTTGATGCCCGCCTTCGTGGGGCTCCGCTTCCTGGGGAAGATGGTGGGCGGGCGGCTCGCGGGGCGGTTGGCGCAGGGCTCGCTCGTGCTGCCGCCCCGCCTGGGCTACGCGTTGATCGCCCAGGGGGGCCTCGCCCTGTGCCTGGTGGCGGAGTACAGCATGCTGGTTCCCGGCGTGCTGGCGCGGCGGGTGCTGGACGTGGTGGTGATGGGGGCGGTGGTGAACGAGCTGCTGGCGGGCCAGGCCTTCCGGTACGTGGTGGACCCGCCGCGGAGCGCCATGGCCCCCGCGGCCCCTGACGCCAAGGTGGCCGCATGAAGGGGGCCGTCATCCGGTTGCTGCTGCTGATGGTGCTGCTGGCCATCATCAGCCGGGCGCAGGTGCTGCGCGCGGACTCCGGGACGCCGGTGACGCTGGCGGCCGGCGCGCTGCTCCTGTGCGGCCTGTTCGCGGGGAAGGTGGCCAAGGGCCTGGGGCTGCCGCGCCTCACCGGGTACCTGCTGGTGGGCGTGGCGGTGGGGCCGTACGCGCTGGGCTTCATCCCCAACGCGGGCGTGAAGGGGCTGGAGCTGGTGAAGGGGCTGGCGGTGAGCCTCATCGCGCTGGTGGCGGGCACGGAGCTGCGGCTGGGGCTCATCCGCCGGGTGGGCGCGCGCGTGGCGCTGCTCTGCGCGGCCGTGTGCGGCGTCACGTTCCTGGTGTGCTTCGGCGCCACCTTCGCGCTCAAGCCGGTGCTGCCGTTCCTGACGGACATGACGGTGCCGCAGGCCCTGGCGGTCAGCGCGCTGCTCTCCACCGTGGTGGTGTCCTTCTCGCCCACCGTCACCATCGCCATCGTGCAGGAGACGAGCGCCCGCGGTGCCTTCACCGAGTTCCTGATGGCGCTGGTCATCATCGGCGACCTGCTGGTGATGGTGGCCTTCGCGCTCGCCGCGGGCGTGACGAAGGCGAGCTTTGGCGGCGCGCTGGACGTGCCGGGGCTCCTCGGCGGGGTGGGATGGGAGCTGTTCGGCTCGGTGGTGGTGGGGCTGGTGCTGGCGATGGGCATGCTCGTCTACATGCGCGGCGTGAAGCAGGAGCTGCCCCTGTTCCTGGTGGGCCTGTGCTTCGCCGCGGCGGAAGGGGGCACGCGCCTGCACCTGTCCCCGCTGCTGGTGTCGCTGGCGGCCGGGGCGCTCATCGCCAACCTGGATGAGCGCGCGGGCGAGCGCATCCACCACGCCATCCAGCAGGCGGGCCTGCCGGTGTTCGCGCTCTTCTTCGCCGCCGCGGGCGCGGGGCTGAAGCTGGACTCCCTGATGACGGTGGGGCCGGCGGCCCTGCTGCTGGTGTCGCTGCGGGGCGTGGCCATCTGGTTCTCCTGCCGCCGCTTCGCCCCCGCGGACGACCCGCGGCTCAAGCGCTACCTGTGGATGGGGCTCATCTCCCAGGCGGGTGTCACCTTTGGCCTGGCGGCGCTGGTGTCGAAGACGTTTCCATCCTTCGGTCCCCAGGTGGAGGTGCTCATCGTCGCCATGATCACCGCCCACGAGCTGGTGGGGCCGGTCCTCACGCGGCGGGCCCTGGCCGCCTCGGGAGAGATCCGCACCGACGACGCCCCGGGAACGGCCTAGGCTGTCGGGCATCGGACGCGTCGCAGCCACCACCAGGAGACACGGAGGACATCATGGCCGCACCCATCCTCGAGGTGGACATGGAGCACCCCTCGCCCCGCCATGTGCAGCGCGCGGTGGAGGTGCTGGAGCGTGGCGGCCTGCTGGCCTACCCAACGGATACGTACTTCGGGCTCGGCTGCGACCTGAGCTCCAAGAAGGGCATCGAGCGGCTGTATCAGCTCAAGGGGCGCGACAAGAAGAAGCCCCTGTCCTTCCTCTGCCCGGACCTCTCGGACGTCGCGCGCTACGCGCACGTGAGCAACTTCGCGTACCGCATCATGAAGAGCCTCACTCCGGGTGCGTTCACCTTCATCCTGGAGGCGACGCGGCTGGTGCCGGACCTGATGATGTCCAAGCAGAAGCAGGTCGGCATCCGGGTCCCCGATGCCCCCCTGGCCCGCGAGCTGGCCCGCGCGCTCGGCCGCCCTCTGGTGACCACCTCCGCGACCAACACCGAGGGTGAGCCCCTCACGGACGCAAAGGATATCAAGGCCGAGCTGGGGCACGGCCTGGACCTCATCCTTGACGGCGGTGTCACACTCAACGAGCCGTCGACGGTGATTTCACTCATCGGCGATTCACTTGAAATCCTCCGGCAGGGGAAGGGTAGGCTAGAGGAGTAAAACCAGAGAACAGGGGGGATTTCTTGGCACAGGGGGGAACGCTGTCACGCGCCGTGGACGCACCGGAGCAGGTCCCGGGGCTGATGAAGTTGTTGCAGTTACTGCTGTTCCGGCCGGTCGACCTGCACTACCGGCTGCGAGCCGCGGGCATCCCCGCGCCGGGCGCGCGCCTGGGGGTGCTCTGTCGCGACGCGGCCGAGGGCTGTGAGGCCGCCGCCGTCTACACCCGGCGGATGTTGTTGCTGCTGCTCGTCTGCGCGCCGGTGACGACGGAGCTGCTGGGGCTGGCGCTGCTGGGCGCGGGGCTTCCGCTGGAGCGGGGCTGGGTGCTGTCGGCGCTGTTCTGCTCCGCGGCGGGGTTGCTCCTGGCGCAGGTGCTGGGCCTGGCCGCGGGCGTCCTGCTGGGCTCGCTGGCCAGCCTGTCCACACTGCTGGGGCTGCATGCCACGGCGGCGGACGCCTTCGGGCCGGGGATGGGTGGGCTCGCCGGCATGGTGGTGGGCAGCTGCCTGGGCGTGGTGGCGGGGTTGGCGTGCGGGAGCATCAGCGGCATCACCATTGGCCGCGGCCCCACGGTGGTCCGGGTGCAGGTGTCGGCCATCATCGCCAGCCTGGCGCCGATGGTGGTTTGGAGCGGGACGACGAACACGTCCTTCGCCGGCGCCGTGGCCGCCACCACACTGGTGGCCTTCCTGGTCAGCGCGTTCCGCCTCCCGCTGTACGCCGTGGAGGTGCTGGCGTCGGCGCTGGCGTACGCGGTGGAGCGCTGGACGGGGCGGCCCACGCTGGGCTGGGTGCCGGTGCGCCATCACAACCTCAGCTATCTGCCGCATCCGTTCCTGGGGCGTCACCTGGCGCTGGCGGTGCGCTCGCGGCCGGCGGAGGTGCTGGCGGTGGCGGATGCCTGCCTGCGCTCGCCCGGGAACATCGTGGTGGGCTGGCCGTGGGTGGTGCAGGCGCTGGAGTCGGCCTCGCCCGACAGGGCAGGGGAGCCCCGGGCCTGAGCCGCTGAGTTGCCTCGCCGCGCGCCTCCGGTAGCCTGCGCGGCGATGGAAGGAATGCTCGACGCGTTCATCGCGTTCATCCGCGCGGAGCGCGGGCTGTCCGGCAAGACGGTGGATGCCTACGCCGCCGACATCTCCGTGTACTTCGAGGACTTGCGCGCGCGCGGCGTCTCCGACGTCACGCAGGCCCGGCAGGAGGACGTCTCCGCGCATCTGGCCGCGCTGGGCAGGCGCGGCGTGGGGAAGCGCAGCCAGGCCCGGCACCTCGCGGCGCTGCGCGGCTTCCACCGCTTCCTCGTCGCCGAGCGCATGGCGGACAAGGACCCGACAGAGGACCTGGACACGCCGCGCTCGGCGCGGAAGCTGCCGTCGTTCCTGACGCTGGAGGAGGTGGAGGCGCTCCTGGCCGCTCCGGACGAGCGCACGTCGACGGGCGTGCGCGACAAGGCCATGCTGGAGGTGCTGTACGCCACCGGCTTGCGCGTGAGCGAGCTGTGCGGCCTGGGCATCAACGACGTGCAGCTCAGCGCGGGCTACCTGGTGGCCAAGGGCAAGGGCTCCAAGGAGCGGCTCGTCCCGCTGGGCCGCGTGGCCATCGAGAAGGTCCAATCGTACCTGGCCGAGTCCCGGCCGTCGGTGCTGGGCAAGCGCAAGTCCCAGGCGCTGTTCGTCACGCCGCGGGGCTCGGGCTTCACGCGGCAGGGCTTCTGGAAGCTGCTCAAGCGGTACGCGCTGAAGGCGGGCATCGCCAAACCGTTGTCGCCGCACAAGCTGCGGCACTCGTTCGCCACGCACCTCGTGGAGCGCGGCGCGGACCTGCGCGCCGTCCAGCAGATGCTGGGGCACGCGGACCTGGCGACGACGCAGATCTACACCCACGTCAACGCTGCCCGGCTGCGGTCCGTGTACGACGAGTTCCATCCGCGCAGCGACGTCTTCGTGCCCAAGGCGAAGAAGAAGCGGGTGGCGGCGGCGCCGTGACGGCGTGGGCGTGGCGGCCAGCGCGCCGGGCAGCGGCCCGTGACGCTCAGCCGCCCACGCTGTGGACGGGCAGGCCATAGGGGTCGGTATGGGCCCGGCGCGGCTCGCCCCCCGGAAGCGGCGCCACGCGAATCATCCCGGAGGCCATCAGCCGATGCACCGAGCGCGACGCCGCCAACTCGCCCATGGCCGCCGTGCGCAGCGCCTGCCGGATGCTCCGGCTGCCGCGCAGCTTCGAGTACAGGTAGAGGTCATCCGCCGTCAGGTCGGGCGGGGAAGGGCGCGGAATCGGCTCGAACACGAGGCGGCCGTCCAGGGCGAAGAGCTCGTCACTCAGGGCCAGCGACAGGCGGATCTCCGCCTCCCGGTACAGCGCGTGGGCCTCGGGGACGGGGCCCCGCTCCAGTATCTGGGCGGCCAGCGCCACGGCATGGTCGTACTTGCCCGCCTCCAGGAAGCGCTTGACCAGGCTGAGCAGCTCCGCCAGCTCGGCCGCCTCACCCAGGCGGGGGCCCCGGGCCTTGCGCGGCGCGAGGGCGCCCCGGCGGTACAGGTGGAGCACCCAGCGCGCGGCGAAGAGCGGCGCCTCCCGGGCGCTGGCCAGCATCTCCCCCAGCGTGGCGCCGCTCGCCGCGAGGTCCAGCAGGACGTCCTCCTCCTCCGAGTACGTCTCGACGGCGAACTCGCGGAAGACGATGAACGTCATGTCCATGCGCGGGAAGATGTCGCGGAACATGGCCCACTCGCGCTGCCGGGTGACCGCGTCCCGGTGCAGCGTCGACAGGGACAGCTTGAGCCCCACCGCCCGCCCGGCGGGCGGCAGGCCGGGCGTGAACTCCACCTCGCCGGACTCCCAGGCGTAGCAGTCGAAGAGGGACTCGCGGGCCTTGTGCTCCAGAGCTTCGATGAGGCGGGGCAGCTCCACGAAGCAGCGCTGCACCAGGAAGGTGCCATAAGGAATGCCCGCTCCCTCGGCCGCCTCGAACGCCGCGGCGGCGCGGGGCGCATCCAGGATGCGGAGGTTCACCAGGACCTGGGCCAGGTGCTCGCGGGGATCATTCGAGCTCTCGCCCACCAGGAAGCCGTCCCTCACGTGGAAACAGCGGCGCACCGCGCCGCGTTCCACCCTCAACACGCCCTCCACGCCCGGAGCACTGAAGAGCGGCGGCATCACCATCTGCAGCCGATAGCTGGCGAGACTTCCGTTGAATCGCTCCATGCGGGTCCACCCTCCAGGGGAGAGCCCCCAGGGTATCGGCGCACCCGGCTGTCATTCAATTGCAAGTGCCTGGAATTGCTCGGGATTTATTGGCGGGACGCAAAGTTCCAGGGAGGGTCCGTCTTGACTTCCAGGCCCGGACGCCCGCGAGGCGGAGCCAACGGAAGGTTGCAGCGCCGCGTCGGGTATGCGAACGAGCCCTGCCGATTCCCGATTCCAAAGTCCAGGTTCAAGACCGGCCGATTCCCGATTCCAGGTTCAAACCCATATGCGGATTCTCTCAGGCGTTCAGTCGTCCGGCAGGCTGCACCTCGGCAACTACTACGGTGCGCTCCGCCAGTTCGTGCAGCTCCAGGACGAAGGGGAGGCCTTCTACTTCATCGCCAACCTGCACGCGCTCACCACCGTCCGGGATCCGAAGGCCGCGCTGGCGCTGACGCGCGAGGCCGCGATGGCCTACCTGGCGCTCGGCCTGGACCCGAAGAAGGCCGTGCTCTTCCGCCAGAGCGACGTGCGCGAGGTGCTGGAGCTGTACTGGATCCTGGGCACCGTGACGCCGCACTCCCACCTGGAGCGGGCCCACAGCTTCAAGGACAAGGTGGCCAAGGGCATCAGCCCGGACTTCGGCCTCTTCGCGTACCCGGTCCTGATGGCCGCGGACATCCTGCTCTACAGCGCGGACGCCGTGCCCGTGGGCAAGGACCAGATCCAGCACATCGAGTTCGCTCGCGACTGGGCGGTGAAGTTCAATACCCAGTACGTGCCCGGCTACGACCCGGCGGACCCGGAGGGCAAGGAGCGGGGCCATGCGCCCGGCATCCTCAAGCTGCCCGCGGCGCGCATCCAGGAGTCCACGCAGACGGTGCCCGGCATCGATGGACAGAAGATGTCCAAGTCCTACGGGAACACCATCGAGCTGTTCGGGGACGAGAAGGAAATCAAGAAGCGCATCATGTCCATCAAGACGGACTCGACCCCCGTCGAGTCCCCCAAGCCCACGGTGGACAGCCCGCTCTACGACCTGCTGAAGGTCATGCTGCCCGAGTCCGAGTTCGCCGACGTGGACGCCTCGTGGAAGGCGGGCGGGAAGGGCTACGGCGACTTCAAGAAGAAGCTCCTGGAGGCCTACCACGCGACGTTCGGTCCGGCCCGTCAGCGCTACGCCGAGCTGGCGGCCGACCCGGGCGAGCTGGAGCGCATCCTCCAGGATGGCGCCGACCGCGCCCGGAGCGAAGCCTCCCGCCTGATGGACCAGGTCCGGAAGGCCGTGGGAATCCCATGAGTCCGCGTGACTGAACGGGCTTTCACTGCCGATTGTTTGACCCACCTGGGGGCCACTGGTATGGGTGTGTGTCCTCCAGGCTCGTGCCCGCTGCCTAGGAAAGTCGGGCTCATACGCGATGACGCGCCCCCACCCATACCGTTGACGCCATTCAGGACATCCGGTGAGTGAGGAACGTCTCTCGCCGGCCGACGAGGCCCTTCGTGAAGGGGAGTTGCCGCGGAGTCCAGGCGACAACTTCCGCATTGCGCTGCCCAATTTCGAAGGTCCGCTGGACCTGCTGCTCCATCTCATCAAGGAGCACCGGGTCGACATCTTCGACATCCCGCTGGCGCTGATCACCGAGAAGTACCTCGAACACCTGGAGCGGATGCGGGAGATCAACCTCGACATCGCCGGGGAGTTCCTGGTGATGGCCTCCACGCTGGCGCACCTGAAAAGCCGCATGCTCCTGCCCCGTCAGGACGCCGTCGCGGTGCAGGAAGCGGGGGAGGTGCTCACCGTCGCGGAGGAAGCCGAGGACCCGCGCGCGGAGCTGGTGCGGCGCCTGCTCGAGTACCAGAAGTACAAGGATGCCGCCGAGCAGCTCGCCACCCAGGACCTGCTCGGCCGCGACGTCTTCGCCCGCAACGTGCCGGTGGAGGCGGTGCCCATCCCCGACGACGAGGTGGGGCTCCAGGAGTTCAGCGTCCTCAAGCTGGTCGAGGCGCTCGACCGGGTGCTGGAGCGGTTGCAGCCCAAACTGCAACACGAGGTGGTCCGGGAGCGCGTGACACTGTCCGAGGCCATCCTCCGCGTAGTAGAGCGCCTCCGCCCGGATGGACAGGTTCTCTTCGAGAGCCTGTTCTCTGAAGAGGAGACGCCGTCGCGGCAGGAGGTGGTCATCACCTTCCTGGCCATCCTGGAGATGGTGAAGCGGCGGCTCATCCGGGTGGTGCAGGACGAGCCGATGGGGCCCATCCTGCTGCTGCCCAACGGAGACGCGCTGGAGAAGCTGGCGCCCACGGAGGTCGACGACAGTGACTACCGGTAGCAACGGACCGCAGGACGAGACTCCCGAGCCGGGCACGCCCGGCGGCCCCGGCCCGTTCTCCGAAGAGGAAATCGCTGCCGTCACCGGCCCGGGGCCCGCGGATGAGCTGGACGAGCTGGAGGCCGCCTCCATCGAGGAGGACTCCGACGAGGCGCCTCCAGACCTGGAGACGTCCTTCGAGAAGCTCGTCTCCAAGAGCCGCAAGCTTTCCGCCGACCGCATCCGCACCGTCATCGAGAGCGTGCTCTTCGTGGCGGAGCGGCCGCTGTCGGTGGACGAGCTGTACATGGCCACCGGCATCGAGCGGGAGCTCATCGCCGAGGCCCTCAACCAGCTCTCCGGCGTCCACCGCGACGGCATCAGCGGCATCGTGCTGTACGAGGTGGCCGGCGGCTGGCAGTTCCGCACGGACCCGCACTCGGCGGAGTACGTGCGGCGCTACCTGCGCGTGAAGCCGCAGCGCCTCACCCGCGCGGCAGTGGAGACGCTGGCCATCATCGCGTACCGCCAGCCGGTGACGCGCCCGGAGATCGAGGACATCCGGGGCGTGGACTGTGGCGCGGTCATCAAGGCGCTGATGGACCGCAAGTTGGTGAAGATCCTGGGCAAGCGCGAGGAGGTGGGGCGGCCCATCCTCTATGGCACGTCGCGTGAGTTCCTGGAGTTCTTCGCACTGAAGGACCTGTCGGCCCTGCCCACGCTGCGTGAGTTCCACGAGCTGACGCAGGAGCACCGGGAGATCGTCGAGAAGGAAGAGCAGCCGGCGCCAACAGCGGCCGGAACGGTGGAGGCCCTGTCGGACCCGGCCTTCACGAAGCGGATGGAGAAGAGCGCGGCTGCCAGTGAGGCCGCGCTGGAGGACCTGGAAGAGGCCATGGCGGCCGCGGACCGGACACAGCAGGTCAGCTCCAGCGTCCTGGACACGACGCCCCCGAAGCCCGAGACGGGTGATACGACGGGGCCCAAGCCCGAGTGACGGGCAGCATGGAAGAAGGATGGTATGGCGGCCGAACGACTACAGAAGTACCTGGCCCGCGCGGGAGTTGCTTCGCGCCGGCACGCAGAAGAGCTGATCACCGCGGGCCGCGTGGCGGTGAACAACAAGACGGTGACGGAGCTGGGCAGCCGGGTGGAGCCCGGCACGGACCTGGTGACGGTGGACGGGACGCTCGTCACGCCGCCGGATGAGTCCTCCTACTTCCTGCTCTACAAGCCCGTGGGCGTCGTGACGACGCTCTCGGATCCCCAGGGCCGGCCGACCGTGGCCAGCTACGTGGAGCCGACGGGCAAGCGCCTCTTCCCGGTGGGGCGGCTGGACTACGACGCCGAGGGCGCGCTGCTGTTCACGGACGATGGGGCGCTGGCCCACAAGCTGACGCACCCGAGCTTCCAGGTGCCGCGCACGTATCTGGCCAAGGTGAAGGGCACGCCGGACGCGGCCACGCTGGGCAAGCTCCGCGGCGGCGTGCGCCTGGAAGACGGCATGGCCACGCCTGTCTCGGTGGGCGTGTTCGAGGAGGCGGAGCGGAACACCTGGCTGAAGATCGTCGTCGCGGAAGGGCGCCCGCACCTCATCAAGCGGCTGTGCGCCGCGGTGGGGCACCCGGTGGTGCGCCTGTTCCGCCCGTCCTACGCGGGCGTGGGCGTGGAAGGTCTGCGCCCCGGTGAGCTGCGGCCGCTCAAGGCGAGCGAGGTGGAGCTGCTGAACGCCGTGGCGGACGGCAAGGCCACGCCTCCGTCCGCCGAGCTGAAGCTGCCGCCGCGCCGGCATGGCCGAGCGGCCCCCGGCTTCGATGATGGTGACGAGGCGGAGCTGTCCATGGACGATGACGCGCCAGAGGCCGCGCGGCCCGCGCGGAAGGCTCCGGCGCGCGCGCCGAAGGCCGTGTCCGAGGGTGGTTCGGGACTGGCCCGTTTCGGACGGGCGCGTGGCGCCGCGTCGGAGGGCAAGCCCGCTCGCCGGACGGTGGGTGGTGACGAGCGAGGAGCCCCGCGAGGGCGCGCCGGTGGCGGTCGTGCGTTCGGTGAGGGGGCTGCGCCGCGTGGCCGTAGTGCTGGCCGGGCAGCGGGTGGAGAAGGCGGCACGGGCCGCGCGTTTGGTCGCGGTGCGGCCAGCGCGACGGCTGGGCGCCGTGCCTTCGGCGGTGACGAGGGGGGCGCACCTCGGAGCCGGAGCGCCGGTCGTCCGGAGCGCCGCGAGTGGAGCGCGGATGGCGAGGCCTCCTCGGGCCGCCGAGGCGCAGGCACTGGTCGTCCGGAGCGCCGCGAGTGGAGCGGCGGGGACGAGTCTTCTTCTGTCCGCCGAGGTGCTGGCACAGGCCGTCCCCAGCGTCGTGAATGGAGCGGCGGTGGCGAGGCGTCCGCGGGTCGTCGTGGCCCGGGCGCGGGGCGCCCGGAGCGTCGCGAGTGGAGCGCCGGTGGTGAGGCGTCCGCGGGTCGTCGTGGCCCAGGGGCAGGGCGTCCGGAGCGCCGTGAGTGGAGCGCCGGTGGCGAGGCGTCCGCGGGTCGTCGTGGTCCGGGCGCGGGGCGTCCGGAGCGTCGCGAGTGGAGCGGCGGTGATGACAGGGCGCCTCGCGGCCGTGGCGGCAGCGCCGCTGGAGCGGGCCGCCCTGAGCGTCGCACCTGGGGCTCGGGCGACGGCGCGGCACCTCGTAGCCGCGGGGCTGCTGCTCGTCCGGAGCGGCGCGAGTGGAGCGCGGCCGGAGACAGTGCGCCTCGTGCGCGCGGGCCGCGTGCCGGTACCGAGGGCCGTCCGGAGCGCCGCGAATGGAGCGCTGGTGGCGCCAGCCGTCCCCCGCGCCGCGAGTGGGGCGCGGGCAGTGGAGCCGGAAGCGCTCCGCGTGGCCGGAGCGGCCCTCGCCGCGAGGGTCCCGCGGGTGAGGGGGCTCGGCCCGCCGGTGGCCGTGGCGCGTCCCGTTCGACCTGGACGCCCACCGACGAAAGCGGGAATCCCCGTGAGCGTGTCGTCCGCGCTGGCGCCCGTCGCGGTCCCTCCGACGAGAAGCCCTCCGGCTTCCAGGATTGGAGCAAGAAGAAGGAGCAGGCCGGCGCGCCTCGCTGGACCAATGAGCGCCCCAGGGGCGGTGCGGGCCGCCCGCCTCCTCGGGGGCCGCGTCGTCCGCATTGATGGATGACGCGGTGGATTGGGCGGGAATCGAGGGGGATTGATATAACCGCCGCCGATGCGAACCGGCGCGCGCCCCCTCATTCTCGCACTTGCCCTGCTCCTCGGCTGTAACGGCAGCAGGGATCAGCTCCTCGCCGACCTCCAGAGTCCTCGACCGGAGGTCCGCGCTCTCGCGGTGAAGAAGCTGGCCGGGCAGGGCAACCCGGATGACCTCGTCCTCTTCACCCGCGCGGCGAAGGACTTCGCCGCCATCGTCCGGGCCGAGGCCGCCGTGGCGCTTGGTGAAAGCCAGGACGCCCGCGTGGTGGACCTCCTGGGCGAGCTGCTGGAGGACCAGGACGAAGAGGTCCAGGGCCGCGCCGCGATGGCGCTCTCCAAGGTCAACAACGAGAAGGCCAAGGCGTACCTCACGCTCCAGTACGGGCGGCGGGGCCGGGCCACGCGCCAGGTCATCGTCCAGGCGCTGAAGAACGCCAACGTCCCGGGTGCCATGGCGGAGGTGGTCGCCGCCGAGGCACGGGCCCAGTGGGACCGCAACCAGCTTGCCCTCACCGAAGGCGCGCTGCCCGAGCGCGTGGGCGCCGCTGAGGAGCTGGGGAAGAGCGGTCGTCCCGACGCCGTCAACCGGCTGCTGCCCATGGTGCGAGACAGCCAGGTCATCCTCGCCGCCGCCGCGGTGCGTGGTCTGGGTGACGCGGGCGACAAGCGCGCGGTGGCCCCCATCGCGCTGCTGCTGGAGGAGAGCTTCCCCGAGCTGCGTGAGTCCGCCATCCACGCGCTGATGAAGCTCCAGGATCCGGTCGCCACCCAGCGGCTCCAGTTGGTGGCCGTCGAGAAGAGCGCCGTCAGTCCGCTGGCCATCGACGCCATCGTGTCCTTCCCCCGCACGCCGCAGACGGATGCCGCGCTGTGCGCCACCGTGTTGGAGGGCGCGCCCGCCGAGGCGCTCGCCGCGGGCCGGAGCATGCGCGCGCGGGGCGGGTGCCCGCTGGACCCCATCGGCGAGCGGCTCGCCCGTCCGGCCACGGCCGCGAATGGCCTCCAGGCCGTCGCGGGGCTGGGGCCCACGGCGCAGCCGCTGATCGGAAAGGTGATGCCGTGGCTCAGCCACACCGACGCGGCGCTGCGCCTGCTCGCCGTCGAAGCCGTGGCGGAAATCGGAGATGCCTCCGCCATTCCCGCCGTGCAGAAGCTCTATGAGCAGGAGGTCAAGGGACTGGAGGCGTTGCGCGAGGACTGGGTGCGCCAGCCGCTGCCCCAGAAGTTCGGCGTGGGGTTCGACCCGTCGACGATGCCGCCTCCGACGGTGCCCGGCGTGAAGGACGACCGCCCGGCCCGTCACGCGGACCTGCTGGGCCGCGTGAAGGAGCTCAACGCGGCCCGGGTGCGCGAGTCCGGCCGGGCCGTGGTGCAGCACCGCGTTCCCACCGAACTGTATGACGACGTGGCCCCAGAGCGGCTGGCGCCGCTCGCGACGCTGCTCCGGGCACTTGGCGCGCTGAAGGCGCCCGGCGCGCTGGAGTTGCTCACGGGCTACACCGACGACTCCAGCTCCGTGCTGCGCGTGGCGGCACTGGTGACCCTGGCGAATCTCGGGCCCGAGGGAGTGAAGGTGGCGAAGGCCGGGCTCATCGAGCCCGATCGCGACCTGCAGAAGGCGCTGGCGCAGGCACTGGCCGGGGCGGGGGAGGTGGGGCAGGCCGCGCTCATCGAGCTGCTCCCGAAGATGGGCAGCGAGAAGCTGCTGGTGCTGGACGCGCTCACCCGCGTGAGCGACGTACCGGGCGCCGCGGCGTCCGAGTCGCTCCAGGCCGTGGTCCGCGAAGGCGGGCCCGAGGCGGCCCTCGCGGCGGTGTTGCTCGGGCGGATGCAGGCGAAGGACTCCGTTCCCACGCTCGTGAAGGCGCTGGAGGAGCCCAACAGCGTGGCCCGCCGTGACGTCCTCCTGGCGCTCGGGAGCATCGGCGAAGCGTCGGCGGCCGACGCTGTGGCGAAGGACCTGTTCCACGACCTGCCGGAGATTCGCGCGGCCGCAGCGACGTCGCTCCGGAAGCTGGGGGCAGCCGCGTACGCCGACCAGCTGGATGCCCTCAAGGGCGACTACTTCCGCACGGTGCGCGAGGCCGCGGGAGCCGCTCCAGCGCCGGAGAGCACCGCGTCGGAAGGTGCTCGCTGATGGAGCTGCGCAAGCTCAAGGACAAGGCATCCGAGGCGTTCTCGAAGGGGCGCTTCTCCCAAGCCGCGGAGCTCTACGAGGACTACTGCCGGGCCGAGCCGAAGGACCACCAGTCACGCCTCCGCACGGGAGACGCGTGGGGGAAGGCAGGGCAGAAGGACCGTGCGGTTTCGGCCTACCAGGCCGCCGCGGAGGGCTTCGCGCGCGAGGGCTTCCTTCCCCGGGCCATCGCCGCGAGCAAGCGCATCCTCGAGCTGGACCCGGCGCACCGAGGGGTGCAGCAGATGCTCGCGGATCTGTACGCGCTCCGGGGAACGCCCATGGGGCCCCGGCCCCATGGCGCCTTGAGCAGGCCAGCGTCCGTGCTGGAGCAGCCCGTGGCCAGCGCGCCAGCGGTGAGGCCGAGCCCTCTCGAACACGTGCCGGAGAGCGGCGCGAGGGCCGCCGCGCCTGCCCCCTTGGAGGCAGGTGGCGCCAAGGTCGACCTGTCCGCCGAGCTGCCCCAGGAGCTCGCCCTCCTTGGCGCCACGGACGACGGCGTGAGGGGCGGGGAGGAGATCATCCACTCCGTTCATGTGGGGCTCGCGGCGGATGAGGGAACGCCAGCGCTGGAGCTGACGATCGAGGTCGAGCCGGCGGTTCCACCTGTGTCGTCGGAAGAGGGGCGGGGAGCAGGGGGCGCGACGGGAGTTGGCACCGGCAGCGCGCTTCAGGCCGCCATCTCCGAGGCGGTGACTCAAACGCAAGGGGCTCCTCCGCTGACGCAAATGGCTGTCCGTGAGCCCGTGCTCCCGCCACTCGCGACGCGGATTCCCGCCGTGCAGCCCGGAGGCGCACGCGCTGCGACCAGCGCACTGCCCCCCGGACTCGCGCCCCGGTCGTCGCAGCGGGTGCCCTCGGTGGCTGGCATGGGGCGCACGGTCTCCAACAGCGGCCGGTGGCAGGCCCTGGCCTCGCCCATCAACTCGCAGGTCCCAGTTTCTCCCGTGCCGTCCGTGACGGACGCGCCGGCGCCCATCGGCTCGCAGGCCCCCGTTCTCGCTGGTCCGGCCGTACCGGAAGCGGCGGCGTCCATCGGCTCTCAGGTCCCAGTTTCTCCCGTGCCGTCGATGACGGAAGCGCCGGCGCCCATCGGCTCGCAGGCCCCCGTTCCCACTGGGCCGCTCGCACCTGGAGCGGCGGCGCCGCAGCAAGCGCGGAAACCGCTCGCAGGTGCTCCGGCCCCCGTCACTCCCGGACCATCCGCGCCAGACGCGGCGCCCACCGGTCTCCGGGCGCGCCGGGCCGAGCCGCCACCCGCACCCGGTGCTACGGCGCTTCCGGGGCACGACCTGACGTCGGCGCTCAGCGCGTCGCTCCGGACGCCAGCGAGCGCCTCCGCCTTCACCGAGCTGGAGCTCGAAGCCGACTCGCTGCTGCACGCGGTGGAGCTGGCGGCTCAAGCGGGGCTTGGGCGCGCGGTTGGCGCCGCCGAGAACCTGGAGGAAGAGGTCTACGGCCTGGCCGAGGAGACCGCTCCTGACGCGTCCGCGCTGGAGGCGCTCCCCACCATCCCGCTCTTCTCGGACCTTCCGCGCGAAGCGTTCATCGAGCTGTTCGAGCGCTGCCCGCTCCGGCGTTTCGACGTGGGCGAGCGAATCATCGAACAGGGCAGCCGCGGCGACGCCTTCTACGTCATCTGCGAGGGCGCCGCGCGCGTCTTCCGGATGGACGCCGGGCAGCGCCAGGAGTTGGCGACGCTGGAGAGCGGCACCTTCTTCGGCGAGATGGCGCTGCTCTCCGGCGCGGCGAGGACCGCCTCCGTCGAGTCCGCCGCCGAGGACACACAGCTTCTGGAGATCTCCGCCGGCGTGCTCGCCGAGCTGTCCCGTAATCACCCGCAGGTGGCGCAGGCGCTCAAGAAGTTCTGCCGCCAGCGCATGCTCACCAACGTCATGAACACGTCGGAGCTGTTCCGGCTCTTCGGCCGGAAGGACCGGCGCGCCCTGGTGGAGCGCTTCCGCTCGCGAGACGTCGAGCGCGGCACCGTCGTCATCCGCGACGGCGACGTGACGGATGGGCTCTACGTGGTGCTGTCCGGCGAGGTCGACGTGCGCAAGGACGGCCATCTCCTGACGCTGCTCAAGGAGGGCGACGTCTTCGGGGAGATTTCACTCCTCCAGAAGACGCCGGCCACGGCGACCGTCACCGCCACGCGACACACCACGCTGCTGCGGTTGCCGCGCGCCGACTTCGACGCGCTCATCTCCAGTCACCCGCAGATCCTGGCCCTGATCTCCGAGCTGACGGATGAACGCCTCCGTCGCACCCAGAGCGTCCTCTCCGAGACCGGCGTCGAAGAGGACATCGTCCTCGTTTGAGTTCAGCGGACCTTGGCGAGGTAGTCGTCCCGAGTCACCAGGCCGCGCGTCTCCAGCAACTCCAGCATCGCCCGCAAGGAGCGGGCTTGCTGTGCCACCATCAGCTCGAGCCCCGCCACCTGCTGGGTCAGCGCGACCACGCGCTGGGACAGCTCGCTTTCACGCCCCGCCTGAGCCAGGGGTGACACCGAGGCCGGGCGGAGGGACGACGACAGGGGTTCGCTCTCGGCGGGCGGGGCCAGCTCGAAGGTGGGCTCGTCCATGCCGAACGCCAGAGGGTTGGCCGTCGCGGAGGTGACTTCGCCGTGGTAGTGGCGGCGGATGGCCCGCTCGATGGACGAGGCGCTCGCGACCACCACTTGCAGGCGCTGACCGCTGTGGAAGGCCAGCTCCTGGAACGCCTCGACGTTGGTGGGGTCGGCCGTGGCGACGGTGAGCGTCTTGGTCGCCGGGTCCGCGGCGGTGGGGAAGACGGTGTAACGCTCGGCGATGTCCGCGCGCAGCGTCTGGAGCGCCATGGGGGACGGGGAGAAGTTCTCCAGGTCCACCGTGGGGATGGCGAGCTGCCGCGACAAGGCGTGAACCATGGAGCTCTCATCCACGAAGCCCATCTGCACCAGGGTGAGTCCCAGCTTGCCACCCCACTTGCGCTGCTCGGCGAGGGCGGAGCGCAGCTGGGTCTCCGTGAGGAGGCCTGCGTCCATGAGGATTTCCCCGAGCCGGCGCTTGCGGCCGGGGAGTGGTGCGGAAGGTGGGGTGAGCGGATGTTTCACGGCGAACGAGCATACCAGCCTGCCAGGCACCGCCAGGAGCCGGGGATGAGCGTGAGGGAACGGAATGGGGTACAACGGTTCTCACATGACGCGACGGATACTGCCGTTTCTCGCACTGGCGCTCGTCTCGGCCTGTGCGTCGCAGCGCCTGGCTGGCTCGGACCTGGACCGCGTCCGGCGTCCGGCCTTCATCTCTCGCATCGAGGACGGGGCTGGCCCCAAGAGCCTCGTGTTCCGCGAGGACTCGGCTTACCGGAACAAGCTCAAGAAGCTGGAACCCGTGGAGGCGGACCGCCGGCTGACGGTGAAGCTGCTCCAGGCGGTGACGCGCTTCGAGATCTCCGAGCGGCTGCGCGTCACCACCCTGTCGCAACTGCCGCGCGAGTACCCATGGACGCACGTCGTGGACCCCGCGCGCGTGGCCACGGTGCTGGAGAGCTTCCTGGTGGAGGAGGTCCCGGCCAACGCGCCCGACTATGACCTCGTGGCGTCGCTGGGCGCGGACACCATCGTCGAGTTCGTCATCCAGGAGTACGGCATGCGCAGCGATGACGGCCACGCGGGCGCGTATCTGCGTGGCTACGGCCGCATGTTCACGCTGGATGGACGCAACGAAATCTGGCGCCGGCCCTTCGCCATGGACCAGATTTCCCAGGGCCACCCGCACCTGGATCCGTTCAAGGTGGGGAAGAACCCCGCGCTGTTCCGCGAGGCGATGACGGCCATGGTGGACGACGTGGCGCGCATCTTCGTGCAGGACCTGACGCCCCAGGACCGCGGTGGCGCCCCGCCGGCGGCCCGGGCGGCGACGGACGTCGTCCCCGGAAAGGCCGGCGCCCCGGCGCTCGAAGCGACGAGGCTCCCCGAAGACGGGCTGGCGCCGGGCGAGCTGCCCGACCCGGATCCCGAATAGCGCGCGGCGGCCTCAGAACAGCGCGTGCTCCAGGAGCAGCACCGTCAGGCCCACGACGAAGCTGGCCAGCGTCACCGGGAGGCCCACGCGCAGGTACTTGAGGAAGGTCATGTTCACCCGGCCACGCGCGGCCTCGAAGACGATGAGGTTGGCGACGCTGCCCACCAGGGTGAGGTTGCCCGCGAGCGTGGAGCCGAGCGCGAGCACGTGCCAGCCCAGCTCCGCGTCGTGCAGCGTGGGCACCCACGTCTTCGCCAGCATGACGAAGGGCACGTTGCTGAAGAGGTTGGACGCCACCAGCGTCAGCCCCGCGAAGCCCAGCGTCTCCCTCAGCGGGGAGCCGGCCATGAGGGGCGCGAACAGGGCGCGGATGTCATCCGCGTAGCCGTGCTTGTTCACGCCGTAGACGACCACGAACAGGCTGGCGAAGAAGAGCAGCAGCACCCAGTCCACGCGCTCCAGCGCCTCGCGAGGCTCGCGGCGGGACAGGGCCATCACCAGGGCGGCGCCGGCCAGCGCGCTCCAGCTCATGGGCAGCCCGGCGAAGAAGGCCACGACGACCCCCGACAGCACCGTCAGCGTGAGCACGAGCAGGCTGCGGTCCACGGGCGGGGGGGGTGGGTTGGGTTCGAAGCGCCGCGTCGGCAGGTCGTGCCGGAAGAGGTACAGGAGGCCGCCGGCGACGATGGCGGTGGAGAGCAGGGCGGGGAGCGCCATGTACGCCGCGAAGCTGGCGTAGGACAGCCCGGAGGCGCCCTGGATGAGCATGTTCTGCGGGTTGCCGGTGAACGTGGCCACCGAGCCGCTGTTGCTGCCCATGCACACCGCGAGCAGGTACGGCGCGGGCGGCAGGCGCGCATCCTCCACGGTGGCGAGCACCAGCGGCGTGAGCATCAGGCACACCGTGTCGTTCACCAGGAACGCGGACAGCGCGGCCGAGATGAAGGTCACCGCGAGCAACAGCCGCCGGGGGGAGTGCGCCTTGCGGACCGCCCAGGCGCCCGCGCTGCGGAAGAAGGACGCCTGCGACATGTAGGCCGCCAGCAGCATCATGCCCAGCAGCAGGACAATCGTGTCCGCGTCGATGGCGCGCCGCTCCGGGTTGTCGCTGTGGTTGTAGACCTCGGCGGGGGTGACCTGGCCGAGGACGACCATCAGCACGGCGCCCAGCAGCGCGCCCCCCGGGCGGTCCAGCTTGAGGTACGGAAGCCGCGCACCGGCGATGAAGACGTAGGTGAACAGGAAGATGGCGAGGGCCACGGCGCGGCACAGTAGTGCAGCGCCCGCGACTCCGCCCGGGCGGCATTTCGCTGGAGCTCAAAGCGGTTGGCTGCGCTCCCGCGTTGTTCGGCCCGGTACACGTCTGTACAGTGCCCGGCCCATGAAGCCAGAGAAGGAACCGGGCGCTTTCGGAGGGGCCCGCCGCACGCCGTGGAACGCGCCTCGCGGATTGAACTCCGTGCTGGAGGGCTGGCGGGCGGACCGGAGGCTCGGGTCCTGCTTCGCGCTGGATGAGACCACCCCCGCGCGCCCGGGCGTCTTCGCGCCGATTCCGGACGAGGTCGCGCCGCAGGTGCGCGAGGCGCTCCACAAGCGCGGCATCCAGCAGCTCTTCTCGCACCAGGCGGAGGCGTATCGGCTGGCCCGCGCCGGACGCAACCTGGTCATCGCCACGCCCACGGCCTCGGGGAAGAGCCTCTGCTACAACCTCCCGCTGCTGGACCGCTTCGCGCGGGAGCCCCAGGCGCGGGCCCTGTACCTGTTTCCCACCAAGGCGCTGTCACGAGACCAGGAAGAGTCCCTGCGCGCGCTGATGCGCGAAGCCGGCCTGTCCCATGGCGCCATCACCTTCGACGGCGACACGCCCGCTGACGCGCGCCGGGCCGCGAGGGAGCGCAGCGGGGTGCTGCTCACCAATCCGGACATGCTGCACACCGGCATCCTCCCGCACCACGCGAGCTGGGCGCGGCTGTTCTCCAATCTGCGCTACGTCGTCATCGACGAGCTGCACACGTATCGCGGGGTCTTCGGCTCGCACCTCGCCAACGTGCTGCGCCGGCTCCAGCGGGTGGCGCGCTTCCATGGCGCGGACCCGGTGTTCGTCGCGGCGTCCGCCACCATCGGCAACCCGGAGGCACATGCGCGGCGGATGCTCGGGCGTGACGTGTCGCTGGTGTCCGAGAGCGGCGCGCCCTCGGGCGAGCGCCGCGTCATGGTGTTCAACCCGCCCGTGGTGAACCCGGAGCTGGGCATCCGCGCCAGCTACCTGAAGACGGCGGTGCGGCTGACGGCGGACCTGGTGCGCGCGGGTGTGTCCACGCTGCTGTTCGGCCAGTCGCGCAACAACATCGAGGTGATGCTCAAGTACCTCCGCGACCGCTTCGTCGAGGAGAAGCTCGACCCCTCCCTCATCCAGGGCTACCGCGGCGGCTACCTGCCGGGCACGCGCCGCGCGACGGAGGCGGCGCTGCGCGCGGGCGAGGTCCGCTGCGTGGTGGCCACCAACGCGCTGGAGCTGGGCATCGACATCGGCGCGCTCGACGCGGTGGTGTGCGCCGGCTATCCGGGCTCGGTGGCGGCGCTGATGCAGCGCTTCGGCCGGGCAGGGCGCCGGGGCGAGAGCAGCCTGGCGCTGCTGGTGACGTCGAGCGCGCCGCTGGATCAGTACCTCGCGGGCGACCCGCGCTTCCTCATCGGCTCACCGGTGGAGCACGCGCGCATCGATCCGGACAACGTGGAGATCCTCGTCCAGCACCTCAAGTGCGCGTCCTTCGAGCTGCCCTTCGAGGAAGGAGCGCCCTTCGGGGACGTCCCGCCAGAGGCGACGGCGGATGCGCTGGGCTTCCTCGCGCAGCACGAGGTGGTGCACCCCACCGTCGGCGAGGCGGGCCGCCGCGTCTTCCATTGGTCCACGGATGCGTACCCGGCGAACCACGTGTCCCTGCGCAGCGTGGGCTGGGACAACGTGGTCATCATCGAGCGGGGGACGGACCGGACGCTGGCGGAGATGGACTTCCGCTCGGCACACACGATGCTGCACGAGCAGGCCATCTACCAGCACGAGGCCGAGCAGTATCAGGTCGAGCGCTTCGACTACGAGAACCACAAGGCCTACGTGCGCAAGGTGGCGCCGGACTACTTCACGGACGCGATGACCTACGTGCGCGTGCACGTCATCCAGGAGGACCAGGCCGCGCCCGTGGGGCCGGACCTCCAGGCGGGCATGGGCGAGGTGAGCGTCATCGAGAAGGTCGTGGGGTACAAGAAGATCAAGTACCACACGCACGAGAACGTCGGGTACGGCGAGGTGGCGCTGCCCGAGATGCAGATGCACACGGCGGCGCTCTGGCTGACGGTGCCCGAGTCCGTGGTGCGCGCGATGCGGGCGCCGCGCCCGGCGGTCATCGACGCGCTTCGCGGCATCGCCACGGCGCTGCGGACGGTGGCGTGCGTGGGGTTGATGATCGACCCGAGGGACCTCGGCAAGACGCTCGGCAGCCGCGATGACGCGGAGGGGCCGCCGCGCAAGGATGGCGGCGTTGGCTTCGACCCGACCCTCTTCCTCTACGACAACGTGCCCGGCGGCGTGGGGCTGGCGGCGCGGCTCTATGACCAGCGCGACGAGCTGCTGAGCCGCGCGCGCCGGTTGCTGGAGTCGTGCGCGTGCGAGGACGGTTGCCCCGCGTGCATCGGCCCCGCGACCGGGACCTTGCCGGGGCAGGCGCCCGTGGACCCGCATCCGCGCAAGCGGCTGGGGCTGGAGGTCCTGTCGGCGCTGGGCATCGCGGGGATGCAGTAGCAGGGAGGCGCGGCCGTGGACCTGAAGCGCAAGCTGGCGCGACTGACGAGCGCGGGCCCTGGAGCCAAGGCGTCCCCCTCCGGGGAGGCCCGTGCTCCGCAGGAGGCCCCGGCGGGCAGCGCCGCTGTCCCATCCCCGAGCGATCCACGCATCGACAGCCTGCGGCGGATGCTGTCGGACTGGTCGGAGCGCCAGGGGCTCGCCGCCGCGCGCCGGCCGAGCGCGCCACCGCCCCCGCGGGGACCGCTGCCCGTGGAGGCCCGGGTCACGACGCATGGCACCGTCCACGTCTCCGAGCGCATCCTCCCGCCCGAGCATCACCATGGCTCCGCGCCACTGGCCGCGGCGCTGGACGTGGAGGGCCCCCTGGTGGCGAGCCTCGCGCTGCACGCGGACCTGGCCGGCGTGGACTTCCAGCGGATGCTGTTCCTTGACACGGAGACCACGGGCCTCGCGGGGGGGACGGGCACGGTGCCCTTCCTCGTGGGGCTCGCATGGTTCGAGGGGCGCTCGCTCAAGGTGCACCAGCTCTTCCTGCGGCGCCTGGGCGAGGAGGCGCCCCTGCTCCGGGCGCTCGGTGAGCGCATGGCCCACTCCTCCTGCCTGGTGACGTTCAACGGCAAGAGCTTCGACTGGCCGCTGCTGCGCACCCGCTTCGTCCTCAACCGGGTCCCCGCGCCCGCGGAGCTGCCACACCTGGACCTGCTCCACTGCGCGCGCCGCGTCTTCAAGCACCGCGGTGCCGGCACGCGGCTGGTCCACCTGGAGGACCAGGTCCTGGGTTTCCGCCGCGTCGACGACGTGGACGGCTCCCTGATTCCCGACCTGTACTTCCGCTACCTGCGCGGGGGGGACGGCGCGGCGCTGATCCCCGTGCTGGAGCACAACGTCAACGACCTGCTCCTCCTGGCGGCGCTCCTGGGCGAGCTGGTGCGCCGCTTCCGGGCAGCGGGGGAGGGGGCGGCGGTGCCCCAGGGCGAGGACCCGAGGGACCTCCTGGGCTTCGCCGGCGTGGCCCTCCGGGCCCGTGACTACGAGCGCGCCCAGGCCTTTGCCCGGGCCGCGGCGGCGGGGGACCGGGGCGTCGTGGGCATCGAAGCCCTGGCCCTGGCCTCCCGGCTCTCCCGCAGGGCGGGGGATGCCACGTCCGCCGCCGCGCACCTGCACCGGGCGCTCGAGGCGGCCCAGGGCCACCAGGCCGCGCCCCTCCACCTTCAACTGGCCAAGCTGTACGAGCACTCCCTGAAGGACCTCGCCCGGGCCTTGCACCACGCGAGGCTGGCCGCGCCCGCCGAGCCGCCGCCGGACCACCACCGCCGCGTCCTCAGACTGGAGGCGCGCATCGCCCGGAGCACCCGAGGGGCCTCACTGGACCTGGGAATGGGCGGCCCCCGCTCGGGAACGTGAGTGGGGCCGGTTGCCACTCCCCTGGAATCCGACAGTCTGGCCGGGTGGCACGCTCGTCCCATTGTCAGACAGGCACATCATTGAGGCATGCGCCACGGTCGTGCGCTATGAGGGCCCCATGAAAATTACCAAGGACAGCGTCGTCTCCATCGATTACCGGCTTCACCTCGGTGACGGCAAGGCGGTGGACGAGAGCGAGCCCGGGGATCCGCTCGTCTACCTGCAGGGGTATGAAGAAATCGTTCCCGGCCTGGAGAAGGCCCTGGAGGGCAAGTCGCGTGGTGACACCCTCCAGGTGACGGTGGGCCCCGACGAGGGCTACGGCGACTATGACCCGGAGGGCGTGGAGGAGGTCCCGAAGACCGAGTTCCCGGAGGGGCTGGAGTTCGTCGTCGACGGCGTGCTCAGCGCCACCGACCCCGACGGTGACGAGGTGGACTTCATCATCAAGGAGGTGAAGGCCGACTCCGTGGTGGTGGACTTCAACCACCCGCTGGCGGGCAAGACGCTCCACTTCGACGTCACCGTGCGCGACGTCCGCGCGGCGACGCCGGAGGAGCTGGAGCACGGGCACGCGCACGGTCCCCACGACGAAGAGCACTGACACCTGCCGGCGGGCCCACGCAGGTGGGGCCGCCGCCACTTCCTCGCCGGGTGCCCTGCCGCCTGGGGCCCGGCGAGCGCCTGCTACTTGCCGCCGAGCAGGTCGGACGTGAAGGCGAAGCCCGCGATGACATAGGGCATCGCGCCCATCCGGTTTGGATGCTTGAGGTACCACGCCATCTGGAGCACCACCGTGGGCTTGCTGAAGGCGGTGAACTCGCGGCTCGACAGGGCGTAGGCCAGCAAGGGCCCCACGCGCATGTGGCTGTTGTCGACCGTCGTCGCGCCAGCGCCCATCGCATCGGTGTAGCGCGGCCACACGGCGCTGAAGCGGGCCCCCACGGTGAGTCGCGGCGTCGCCAGGAGCAGCAGGTCGCTGTCATTGGTGAAGACCCAGCCCCGCCCGGGGATGAGGCTGTCGAGCAGCGGCTCATAGAAGGTCGCGCCGCTGCCCTCCCGCAGGTTCATGTCCCAGTACTCGATGGAGGCCTTGGCGCGCACCACCACGGGCCCGAACTTCGCCTGGAGCGTGGGCTCCACCACGTAGTGGTGCCCGGACGTGCTGTAGGCGCGCTCATCCGTGAGGTCGCGCGCATCGTCCGAGAAGTCCGCTCGCGGGTCGGTGTACGACTGGAGGTACCCCATGGTCCCCATGAACTGCACGAACTCGTAGGTCGCCCGCACGTTGAGGACGGCCAGGGGCTGGAACTCCACCGTGGGGCCCAGCTTCAGCGCCGCGGGGCTGGCCTTGAGGGCCAGGCCGCCGTTGACGAAGTTGTCCCGCGTGAGGAGGGAAGCGCCGTCGAACAGACGCTTCTGCAAGAGGAAGCGGTTCTGGGACTCCAGGCCCAGGGGGTTCCAACGGACCACGTTGAGCGAGGTGAGATAGAGGCGAACGTCGGGCCCCAGGGGCGGGAGCGCCGGAGCCGCCGACGTGTCCGTGGGGGCGGGCGTGTGCTGGGGCGCCTCCGGCACGGCGGAGCGTTGCTCCTGGGCCCCGGCGGGCGCGGTGAGCCCCAGGCAGAGCGACAGCGGGAGCGCGGACAGCGTTCGACGCAGCGTCATCAAGACACCTTCTCGGAGAGGGACGTGGGAGCGTGGGCGGAGGGGGTCGGCTCGTCCGCGTGGCGCCGGCTCACGTAGAAGCCGAAGGCCGCCGCGGTGAAGTACATGATGAGGCTGTAGATGGCCGGCGGAATGGCCATGGTGGAGTTCGCGAGCAGGGTGGGGCTGAGCGCGATGGCGATGGCCAGCATCCCGTTGTGGATGCCGATCTCCATGCCAATGGCAATCGCCTGGCGGCGAGGCAGCCGCAGCAACATGGGCACGAAGTAGCCCACCCCCAGGCTGACCAGGTTGAAGGCCAGCGCCGCCGGCCCGACCTGCCGGAAGAAGCTGAGCGCGTTGGCGCGCTCCGAGTAGACGGACGCGGCAATCACCGCGACCAGGAACGCCGTGGACAGCAGCCGGATGGGTTTGTCCATCCGCTGTGCCAGTGCCGGACTCCGCGAGCGGATGAACATGCCCAGGCTCACCGGCACCAGCACGATGAGCACCACCTGAACCACCTTCGCGAACTGCATGGGCACCGCGCGGGCGTCGTCCATGAAGTGCGCGAGCGACAGGTTGACGATGAGAGGCAGGGTGACCAGCGAGAGCGCGCTGTTGACCGCCGTCAGCGTGATGTTGAGCGCCACGTCACCGCGCGCCAGGTGGCTGAAGAGGTTCGCCGTCGCGCCGCCCGGAGAGGCCGCCAGCAGCATCAACCCCACTGCCAGCTCGGGCGGCAGGCCGAACGCGTGGGCAATGAGCGCGCACGCCACGGGCAACAACAGCATCTGGCACACGAGCCCGACGACGATGGCGCGTGGATAGACCAGGACGCGCTTGAAGTCCGCCAGCGTCAGCGCCAGGCCGAGCCCCAGCATGATGATCGCCAGCGCCAGCGGCATTAGCACCGCCGTGAATACATTCGACTGCATTCGCCCCCCAGTGAAGTGTCCAACGTTGAGCAGGAGCGTCGCGCAGGAGGGCACGGTGCTTCAAGCGCCCCCGCTCTAAAAGGTTGCCTGACCGAGGCAGGACCCATGACGCCGTATGTCATTGCTGCGCCGCGGCGCGAAGTATGAGACGTGTATTTCCTGGGTGAAACACCGGGCCCCTCGGCGAGGACAGAGCTGGCCACGGCCGGACGCGGCCTGCGCGGCACCCGAGACAGCGGTGCCCACCTCGATTAGGAGAGGGGCATGAGCCGAGTCCTGGACGAGCTGTTGGAGCTCCTCAAACTGGAGAAAATCGAGGAAAATCTGTTCCGAGGAAGGAGTCAGGACCTGGGTTTCCGCCAGCTCTTCGGCGGCCAGGTGCTGGGGCAGGCGCTCTCCGCGGGCAGCCGGACGGTGCCCCCCGAGCGCCATGTCCACTCCCTACACGGATACTTCCTGCGCCCTGGGGACGCGTCCCTCCCCGTGGTCTACACCGTGGACCGGGTACGGGATGGCGGCAGCATCACGACCCGCCGCGTCGTCGCCATCCAGAAGGGCGAGCCCATCCTCACGATGATCGCGTCCTTCCACGGGGACGAGTCCGGCTTCACCCACCAGGCCCCCATGCCCGAGGTCCCCGGTCCGGAGGGACTGGCCTCTGAGCAGGAGCTGCTCGGCCGCGTGGCCGACCGCATCCCCGCGGCGCTGCGCGAGAAGTTCCTGGGCGACAAGCCCATCGAGATCCGGCCGGTGGCGCCCGAGGACCCGTTCCACCCAGAGGCGAAGGCGCCCATCAAGCATGTCTGGTTCCGCGCCAACGGCGAGCTGCCGGAGGACCCGCAGGTACACCGGTACGTGCTGGCCTACGCGTCCGACTTCAACCTCATCGGCACCGCGCTCCTGCCCCACGCCGCCAGCTTCTTCCAGCCCAACATCCTGGGCGCCAGCCTGGACCACGCCCTGTGGTTCCACGGAAACCTCCAGGTGAGCGACTGGCTGCTGTACTCCATCGACAGCCCCTGGGCAGGGAACGCGCGGGGCCTGTCGCGCGGCAGCATCTTCACGCGGGATGGTCGGCTCGTGGCCTCGGTGGCCCAGGAAGGGCTGCTCCGCATCAAGAAGTCACGGGCCTGAAGCTCAGCCGTAGCCCCGCGTCTCCGCACGTGACTGTCGCATTCCACGTGGTGCCGTGCGCCCCCTGCGCAGTGGCAGCGGGTGTGTGCGGCTCGCACTGTCGAGCCTCGGCGCGGATGTGCCGCGCAAACAAAGGAGGCCGCCATGAAGCCCCATCTTCCACTGCTCATCCTGATGGGTGCCACCGGGTGTGGCATGGGCGTCGACAGTGTCGACCGTGTTGAGTTCCCGGGTCAGCAGTCGTCCCTGGATCGGAAGTGGGAGCTGTGTGGGAAGTCAGCCGTTCGCCTGGCAGACATTCACCCGGGCTCCGCGGGGTCCAATCCGGCCGACCTGGTGCATGGCGATCGCGTCTTGTTCTTCACGGCGGACGATGGCGTTCATGGACGGGAGCTGTGGCGAAGCAGCGGGACGGGCGGAAGCGGGACGTCCCTGGTGAAGGACGTTCGTCCGGGCGCGGCGGGCTCGGAGATCGCGAGCCTCATCAAGGTGGGCAACCGCATCTTCTTCACCGCGGATGACGGCGTCCACGGCTACGAGCTGTGGGTCTCCGACGGAACCTCTTCGGGGACGTATCTGGTGAAGGACATCCTCCCGGGGCCGGGGGATGGGCTCATCCGTCGGGACCCCTTCTTTGACCAGAAGGACGTGATGCTGCTCGAGTTCGACGGCATCGTGTACTTCGGCGCGAATGACGGCGTTCACGGCTATGAGCTGTGGCGCAGCGACGGTACGGCCGCGGGGACGTACATGGTCGAGGAGCTCCAACCGGGGCCCGAGGGTTCCCGTCCACGCAGGTTCGTTCGCGTGCGCGACGACGCCTTCTACTTCGTCGCGAGCCAGGCGAGCCGCTGGGGCGACGAGGTCCATCTCTGGCGAAGCACAGGCGCTCCAGGCGCCACTCCCATCCTCAGCCTGGTGGGGGACAACGTCATCTTCAATCCCGTGGGGGTCAAGTCGCGCCTCTACTTCCTCGTGGACAACGATGAGGGCGAAGCCAGCCTGTGGAAGACCGACGGCACGGCCTCGAGCACGCAAGAGCTGCGGTTCTTCCATGGCGAATATCCCCACGACCTGGTCGCGCTGGGCAACCACCTCGTCTTCAGTGCCGGATATGCGGATTACGACGGCGAGCCCGAAGGCGGAGAGCTGTGGCGCAGCGACGGCTCGCATTCGAGCACGAAGGTCGTGAAGGACATCTGGCCAGGGCCGGGGAGCGCCTCACCAAGCTCACTGGCGACAATGGGAGCGCGAGTGTTCTTCGCCGCGAATGATGGCTCGGGGAAGGGACGAGAGCTCTGGGTGAGTGATGGCACTCGCGGGGGAACCTCGCTCTTCAAGGACCTGGCGCCTGGAGCGACCTCCTCGGCTCCCGAGGCATTGGCGGCCATCGAGGGCACGCTGTTCTTCTCCGCGAGCGATGGGGTGCATGGTCACGAACCCTGGGTGAGCAATGGAACGCGGTGGGGCACGGTGCCGCTGCGAGAGCTGGCGCCAGGGAGCGCCTCCTCGTCGCCAAGGGACTTCGTGCGCTCGGGGTGGGACGTGTTCTTCACCGCGGATGACGGAACGACCGGGCGAGAGCTGTGGGCATTGCCGTTCCGCCCGAGGGGGGAGTGCAAGTAGCCGAAAACAACGATTCCAAGAGGTTGGCACCGGTCGTTCAGTGGAGGTCGAAGGATCAGCCCCTCGTGCGTTAATAGGGTGGCAGTTGAAACCTGCCCTGGGGACGCGTCGCAACGAGGGGGAACATGGCGCCGACGTACGACGCGCTGGTCATTGGCACCGGCTTTGGGGGCGCGGTGGCGGCGTGCCGGTTGGCCCAGGCGGGCCTGTCGGTGCGCGTCCTGGAGCGGGGCCTGCGCTACCCGAAGGGGAGCTTCCCTCGCGACTGGAGCAACCCCTTCAATGGCTGGCTGTGGCAGCACGGCCAGGGCCTCTTCGATGTGAAGCTCCTGCCGGGCATGAGCATCGTCCAGTCCGCCGGTTTCGGCGGTGGCTCGCTCATCTACGCCAACGTCCACCTCCGCCCGCCCGCGGAGACCTTCGAGTCGGACTGGCCGGAGGGCTACAGCCGCGCCTCGCTGGACCCGTACTACGACCTGGTCGCGTACATGCTGGACCTCCAGCCCATCACCGCGTCCGCGCGCGGCCTGCCCACGAAGGCGAAGCGGATGCGGGAGGCGGCGCGTCAGCTTGGCCGGGAGCAGCAGTTCTTCTATCCGGACCTCGCGGTGCGCTTCGCCCCCAGCGGCGAGCCCATGCCCAACAAGTTCGGCGTCGCGCAGGAGGGCTGCAACTACTGCGGCGAGTGTGACATCGGCTGCAACGTTCGCGCGAAGAACACCCTGGACCTGAACTATCTGGCCGTCGCCGAGCAGCGAGGCGCGGAGATGACCACCCAGGCGGAGGTCACGCGCATCGAGCCCCTGTCACCCGCCGGCTATCGCGTCACGTATACCGACCACGCCGCGGGCGGCGCCCACCGCACCGTGGACGCCCGCCATGTCTTCCTCTGCGCCGGCGCCGTGAACACCACGGAGCTGCTGCTGCGTTGCCGCGACCAGTGGGGAACGCTGCCGCGCCTCAGCGAGCGGCTGGGCACCCGCTATTCGGCCAACGGTGACTTCCTCGCCTTCGCCTTCGACACCCGGGAGGTCTGGGACCCCGCGGTGGGCCCCACCATCACCACCAGCTTCGTGGTGGACCAGGGGCAGGGGAAGGACAAGACGTGGTTCCTCTTCCAGGAAGGGGGACACCCGGGACAGGTGGCGGGCATCCTCCAGGCGCTGGACCTGGGGCGTGACATCCGGGTGTCTTCCGAGTTCCTCCAGAAGGAGCTGGTGCGGGCGCTGCGCAAGCGCGCGGGCACCGGGACGGCCATCGACAAGGAGCGAGGGCGCTTCCAGGCCGTCTTCCTGGCCATGGGGCGGGATCGTGCCAACGGCCGGCTGGCGCTGCGGCCCATGTCGGGCGACCTGGAGGTGCGGTGGGACGTGCCGTCGAACCTGCCGCTGTACCGCACGCAGGAGCAGCTCTGCCAGGACATCGCCCGCGCCCTGGGGGCGCGCGCCGTCTACAACCCGCTCTGGGACCGGCTCCACATCCCCGTGTCCGTGCACAACCTGGGGGGCTGCACCATGGCCGAGGAGCCCGCGTATGGCG
Organism: Pseudomonadota bacterium; assembly: GCA_023426545.1. Lineage (GTDB taxonomy): Bacteria > Myxococcota > Myxococcia > Myxococcales > Myxococcaceae > Myxococcus. The sequence continues at coordinate 47,921 of JAFAAN010000088.1, read as the reverse complement.
TCCTCACCCCGGAGGGTGAGGTGCATGGCTACCCGGGCCTGTACGTCCTGGACGGGGCGGCGCTGCCTTCGAGCACGGGCGTGAATCCCTCGTCGACCATCGCCGCGGTGGCCGAGCGCAACGTCGAGCGCGCCATTCGCGAGGCGCTGGGGAACCCAGCCTGGACCGCGCCCGAGCGCGCAGGGTCGCCAGCGGGCAGGAGTGCCGGAGAGCCCTTCCGCGCGTCGATGCGGATGACGATGGGAACGGAGGTGACACCGCCACGGGTGGTGCCCAGGGAGGACCCGATGCGTGGTGTGGTGATTCCATTGGGAGGGACGGTGCTGTCGCCGACGCCCGTGGTCGGCTTGCGCTTCACCGAGCGGATGCGGGGCTTCATCACGCCGGGCCACGTCCCTGAAACCGACTTCCAGGGCGCGGAGGCGAAGGGCAAGGCGGAAGGCCACGTGGCCGACTTCACCGTGACCATCACGCTTCCGAACCTGGACCGCTTCCTCGCGGAGAAGGCCCACGCGGGCATCGCGGAGGGCACGCTCCACGTCCATGGCTTCACGCCGCTCCGGGGCGCCCAGGTGGAGCGCGGCGTGTTCAACCTCTTCGTGGACACGGACAGCTACTACGAGCGGCGGATGCTCTACCTGCTCCCGTTCACCGGCGTGGACGGACAGGCGTACCTGCTGGATGGCTACAAGCACGTGCGCGACGACGAAGGCTTCGACATGTGGAGTGACACCTCCACGCTCTACACCGTCATCCGCCGGGGCGTGGATCGCGACGCGCCGGTGGTCGCCAGCGGCATCATCCGCCTGGGCATGACGGACTTCCTCCAGCAGCTGACCACCTTCACGGTGCTGGGGACGACCTCTCCGCTGGCGAAGGCCCAGGCGTTGCGGCGCTTCGGAGGCATGTTCATGGGCAACCTCTGGGACGTCTTCGCGCGCACCAAGCTGGAATAGGAGCGGCGCACCATGGCGAAGGCAACGCGGTACGACGTGGTCGTCGTGGGCTCCGGCTTCGGTGGCGCCATCAACGCCCTGCGCCTGTCACAGGCCGGCAAGTCGGTGCTCGTCCTGGAGCGGGGCAGGCGCTACCGGCCCGGCACCTTTCCCCGCGACGTGACGCGCGCCGACGCGCTGCTCTGGCGCCAGCCCTCACGCCCCCAGGCCCAGGGGCTCTACGACGTGCGCTTCCTGTCCGGCATCGGCACGGTGACGGCCAGCGGCGTCGGCGGCGGCTCGCTCGTCTACGCGAATGTCCATGTCCGCCCGGATGCGGAGGTCTTCGAGGACGCCCGCTGGCCCGCGGCCTACAGCCGCGCGTCGCTGGAGCCGTACTTCGACCGGGTGGCCCGCGAGCTGCGCTTGAACCCAGTGCCCGCCGACCTGCCGCTGCGCAAGCGGGGCCTCTTCCAGCGGGCCGCCCGCGCCCTGGGTCGCGAGACCTTCGATCCGCCCGTGGCCGTGGCCTTCACGGAGCCTCCGGGGCCGAACCGCCGCGCCTGCCAGCTCTGCGCGGAGTGCGAGTTCGGGTGCAACCACGGCGCGAAGAACAGCATGGACCTGACGTACCTCGCGCGGGCGGAGGCGCTGGGGACGCACGTCGTGGCGCGCACGCTGGTGTCGCACGTGGAGCCAGTGCGCGGCGGCTACCGGGTGCATTGCCAGAACCTCGCGTCGGGAGAGAAGCACGTCGTGGAGGGCTCGCGCGTGGTGCTGGCGGCGGGGACGCTGGGCTCGGTGGAGATTCTCCTGCGCAGCCGCGACGTCGCGCGAACGCTGCCCCGGGTGAGCCGGTGGCTGGGCCATGGCTATTCGGGCAACGGTGACTTCCTGGCATCCATGCAGGGGGCGCGCGAGGACATCCTGCCCTGGGTGGGGCCGGACGTGTCCACGGTGATGCGTTTCACCGATTCCCAGCCGCGCTTCACGCTGGTGACGGCCACGTTCAACCGGCCCGCGACGGAGGTGCTGGCGGGACTGGGCCAGCCGAACCTCGGGCCCTTCCAGGGACTCGGCGCGCCGCTGTGGACGTATCTGGGCCCGGCGGTCCACGCGGCGTTCGCGAAGGGCCTGCTGAGCCGGCCATTGCGCGGCGGCGTGGACGCGGCGCGCACGTCGAACCTCTTTGCCATGGGCCAGGACAACGCCAACGGGCGGATGCACCTGAAGGGCGGGCGCCTGGACGTGGCCTGGGACTTCGCCGGCGAGAACGCGGAACTGGTGCGGCGCATGACGGAGGCGATGCGCGACGTCGCGGCCCGGTACGGCGCCACGTTCGCGCCGCTCGTCACATGGCAGATCTTCAGGCGGCCCTTCACGGTGCATTCACTGGGCGGTGCGCGCCTGGCGGAGCTCCCCGAGCGGGGCGTCGTATCCACTGAGGGTGAGGTCTTCCACCATCCCGGGCTTTACGTCGCGGATGGATCCGTCATTCCAACCGCCATCGGCTTCCACCCGGTGATGACCATCTGCGCCGTGGCCGAGCGCATCGCCGACGCCGTGGTGCACGGCTTCTGAACGCAGTCGAGGAACACGTCATGGACAGGTTTCCAGCAGCCGAACGGCATGACTTCCCCGCGGGCGACGGCGTGCCGCTCCAGCTCACGCGCTACCGGGGAGGCTCCAAGGGGCCCGTGCTCCTGGTCCACGGGGCAGGGGTGTGGAGCGGCATGTTCATGGTGCCCACGGTGCGGGAGAACTTCGTCCAGTTCCTGGTGCGCCACGGCTATGACACGTGGCTGCTGGACTGGCGCGCGAGCGTGGAGCTGCCGCTGCGGCAGTTCACGCTGGATGACGCCGCCCAGCACGACATGCCCGCAGCCGTCCGCCGTGTACGCGAGCGCACGGGGGCCGACTCCGTGCTGGCGGTGGCGCACTGCGCGGGCTCGGCGACGTTCTTCATGGCGATGGCGGCGGGGTACCTGCCGGACGTGCGCGGCGTGGTCGCCTCCCAGGTGGCGTTGCACCACATCGTCCCGCCCTCGACACACCTCAAGGCCATGCTGCGCCTGCCGGACGTGCTGGACGTCACGCGCGACTACCTCACCCCCGACGAGGACCCACGCAGCCCCTTGTTCCAGGCGGCCTTCGGGGCACTGGTGGACCTGTTCCGCCATGAATGCGACAGCACCGTGTGCCACCGGCTGACCTTCATGTATGGCCAGCTCTTCCGGCACGCCCGCATCAACCGGGAGACCCACGACCGGCTCGACGAGCAGTTCGGTCCCTGCAACATGCTGACGTTCCGCCACCTGGCGCAGATGGCGCGTGCGGGCTACGCAGTGGGCTTCGACCATGGCCGCGAGGAGAACCTGCGGCGCTATGGGCGCGAGCGGCCCCCGTCCTATCTCCGCGCGCAACACCTGCGGCGCTCCATCACCTTCGTATCCGGCGAGCAGAACGGTACGTACATGCCCGCGTCCACGGAGCTCACCTACGAGTGGCTTCGCGAGGAGAACGGCGCGTCGTACTACCGGCGAGAGGTGCTGCCGGGGTACGGGCACCTGGACACCTTCATGGGAAGCACCGCCTCCCGTGACACCTATCCCGTGCTCCTGGATGCGTTGGAGGACATGGCCTGAGCAGTGGGGCAGCGCACCGCCCTGGGCCTCGCCGGTGGGGGCGCACGACGCCTCCGCCTCGACGGCCCGGCGGGGCCCCTGGCCTCTGCCTCACCCCGCGCCTTCCGCGGCGTTGAACGGCGCCGGAGCGCTCCCTTCCACGGAGGTGTCGTCCCAGCCGATGTAGCGCACGCCCTCCAGGGGTTCGGGGGCGTGGAACTCCAGGGCGCCCACGGTGGACGTCAGCCGTCCGTCCGGCGTCCAGGCCGCGAAGGGGTGTGGACGGGTGAAAAGCTCCAGCTCGCACGTGGCCACGTCGCTCTGGGCCACGTGGACGTCCCAGCCCGTCGGGTCGCGGTACACGTAGCCCACGAGCGTCCGGGGCTCGCACCAGGCGCGCCCCTTCATCGCCACGGTGGCCGAACGCGCCTGGAAATGGAGCTCTCCGGCGCGCGGTATCGACATCTGCGTGAAGAGCAGGCCGGGCGCCTCGTGGAACCGGTGCTCCGTCCGCCCGGTGCGCAGGTAGATGGGGGTGAGCCGGGGACTGAGCACCGCGCGCCGCGGGCGCACGGAGAGCGCCTCCAGGCGGGCCTCCGGGTCCTCCTCGAAGCGCGGCACGTACAGCCATGTCAGCTCCTCCAGCCGCCGGTGGCCCCACAGGTGCTTCTGAAGTCCGGGCGCGCCCTGGACGTCGTACTGGCGCCCGTCGACGATGACCGCGCCGGTGAAGGAGATGTCGTCGTGCGAGTGGGCCACCTGCGTGGGGAGCGGGAGCAGGTCCGCCCCCCGAGGCGTGCGGCGCACCGCCCGCGCATCCGCCGGGGTGTAGCGAAGATCCCAGGAAATGGCGTGCCCTCCGGCCTCGACGCGCCCGTGGCACCGCCCCGGAGCCAGCTCCGCGTCGCCGATGCGGATGCCGAAGCGGCCAGGGGCTTCGTTGACGAACCGGGAGAGGGGATGGAGGGCCTTCAGCGCCAGGGCAGGGGCGTCCGCCGCGCAGTCGAAGGCCGCGGCCCACAGCATGGCGCGGGGCTCGCCGGGCGCTCCGGGGGCGGGCGTGAAGAGCGTGTAGCGGAACCACCAGGCGCGCTCACCCCCCGGGTCGAGTACACACAGGAACCAGATTTCGAAGAAGCCCTGCTGCCCCTTCCATCGCGGCAGATTGGCGCGCTCGCTCGACGGCATGTCGTCCCCCCTCACCGGTGGCGCCGTGGCGCCGCCGGGGGGCTAACGTCGCAGAGCGCTGGCCCCGGGGGCAAGCTGAGTCAGCGGCCGGCGTCCTTCCAGGCAACGCGGTACGTGACGCAGTGGTCGTCGAAGACGCGGACATCCACGGTCGTCTCGACCCCGCCCGCGGCGCGAGACATGGCGAGCATGACGCCCTGCTTGAAGTAGCGGAGCATGCCGGGCTCGTTGAGCCAGACCTCGGCCTCCGTCGGCCCGGTCGCCGTGATGCGAACCTCGGTGTAGTTGTTGCTCGTCCGAAAGCCATGCTGGGCCTTGGACAGCATCCGCCACGGGCCCAGCAGCTTCATCACGCCGAGCAACGCGCGGCCCATCAGCGTGTCCCGGTAGCCATCAATCATCCGCTCGCCGAGCATCCGCCACGCCACCGCGTCGGGCTCGCTGGGGTGCAGGGCCTTCGCCGTGAGCGACACGCAGCGGATCCACGTCTCCAGGCTGTAGGCGGGGAGCAGGGGCCGGTCCAGGTCCAGGCCCTCGCTGCGCAGCTGCTGCTTGAGCAGCGGGGTCACCCGTCCAGACAGCCCCCGGACGAAGAGCCCCTCGACGATGGGCGGGAACACGAGTCGGTCGGCCATGACGTGCATTCCAGCCTGGGCGGTACCCGCCGGGTCAAGCCGGTCCCCGGTCGCTCTGAGTGGCTCGGACATTCGTCCTTGCTCACCTATCACAGCCGCGGGGGGACGGCGCTTGTCCGCGGGGCGTAGCGGAAACACCCGCCCCTACGCGGGAGGTCGCACCGGCCGCTTCGCATATCGCTCCGCCATCACCGAGCAGACCAGCAGCTGGGTCTGGTGGTAGAACATGAGCGGTAGGACGATGAACCCCAGGGCGGGCGACGCGCCGAAGAGCAGACGCGCCATGGGCACCCCAGACGCCAGCGTCTTCTTCGAGCCGCAGAAGACGACCGCGATCTCGTCCTCCGTGGAGAACCTCAGGGCTCGCGCCACCCGGGTCGTCAGCGTCAACACGATGGCGAGGAGTGCCGCTGCTCCCGCGAAGGCCATCACGAGCAACTGCCAGCCATGCTCCGTGAACATCCCGTTGCTGATGGAGTCGCAGAACGACGCATATACGAGCACCAGGATGATGGTCCGGTCGAAGGCGTTCGTGTACCGCCGGTAACGGGCGAACCACGCCCCCAGGAGAGGCCGCAGCAACTGGCCCAGCACCAGGGGGAGCAGGAGGAGCGTGGAGAGCTTCAGCACGGCCTCGCCCATGGAGAGCGCCTGTCCCGTGACATGGGCGAACAGGCCGACGATGAGGGGCGTCAGTACGATGCCCAGCAGGCTGGACAGGCTGGCATTGAAGATGGCCGCGGGGACATTGCCCCGAGCCATGCCCGTCATCGCCACGGACGAGGAGACGGTCGACGGGACGGCGCAGAGATAGAGCAGCCCCATCGACAGGTCCGGAGGCAGCCAGCGGCCCAGCAGCGTATCGCCGAGCCACCAGAGCAGGGGGAACACCCCGAACGTGAAGACCTGCACCACCAGGTGTATCCGCCACTGCAGCGCCCCGGTCCGGAGCTGGGCCGCCGGCAGCCCCAGGCCGTGGAGCAGGAACACCGCGAAGATGCCCGCGTTCGAGACCACATCCGCGTGCATTGGACCACCCGACTTGCCGAACTCGGGGAAGAGGATGGCCAGGACGATGACGGCCACCATCGCCAGGAGGAACCAGTCCCGAGCAAGTCGCTTCACGAGGCGCAAGGGCATGCCCGGCCCCATACCCCGTGCGCTGCGGGACCTCCATCGGGGAAAGGGGGCACCTGATTGCCTACGCGGCGGGCGGGCCTGAGCATGGCGCGACGTCAGCCCGCGGGGGGCGCGGGCTGATTCTCCCCCAGGGACTCCAGGCGATCCACCCGGCGCAGCTCGGGGAAGGCCCAGGCCCAGAGCGCGACCACGGCCAGCGTGCCCACCGCGCCCACGACCACGGCTGGCACGGCGCCCACGGACTCGGCGAGCCCACCCGCGCGGAACTCGCCCAGCTCGTTGGAGGCGCCAATGCACATCATGTTCACCGCGCCCACGCGCCCGCGCATGTCGTCCGGGGTGGACATCAGCTCCAGCGTGTGACGGACGACGACGCTGATCATGTCCGCGGCGCCCGCCACCGCCAGCGCCAGCAGCGAGAGGGGCAGGGAGCGGCTCACGCCGAAGACGAGGGTGGCCGCGCCGAAGATGGCGACCGCGATGAACATCTTCCGCCCGGTGTTGCCACCCATCGGCCGAACGGCCAGGAAGAGGGCGACCGCCGCCGCGCCGGCCGCGGGCGCGCAACGCAGCAGGCCCAGCCCCCACGGCCCGGTGTGCAGGATGTCCCGCGCGTAGATGGGCAGCAGCGCCACCGCGCCGCCGAAGAGCACGGCGAACAGGTCCAGGGTGATGCTGCCGAGCAGCAGGCGCTGGCGGCGCACGAAGCCGAGCCCGGCGACCAGCGTCGCCAGCGACAGGGGCTCCGAGGACATGCGGCCGGTGCGCACCTTGAGCATGAGGATCCAGACGACGGAGAGCGCGCAGAGGGTGGCGGAGGCGACATAGGCCCCGGTGGCGCCCGCCCAGCCGTACAGGATGCCTCCCACGGCCGGGCCGCCAATGGTGGCCACCTGCCAGGTGGTGGAGTTGATGGCCACCGCGCGTGTCAGCTGCTCCGGGGGCACCAGGTGCGGCGTGAGCGCGGAGCCCGCCGGAGCATGGAACGCGCGCGCGGCGCCGAACAGCACCAGGACGCCATAGACGAAGCGCACGTCGCGGATGTGGCCCAGGGTGAAGGCGAGCAACAGCAGGCTGCACACCAGCATCACCGTCTGGCACACGGCGAGGATGGCGCGCCGGTCGGCGCGGTCCGCGACCTGGCCCCCGAGCAGGCACAGCGACAGGAACGGGAGGAACTGCGCCAGGCCCGTGTACCCGAGCGCGAGCGCGCTGCCCGTGAGCTCATACACCTGCCAGCCGATGGCCACCGACTCAATCTGCACCGCGAGCACCGCGCACAGGCGCGCCAGCAGATAGAAGCGGAAGTCGCGATGTTGGAACACCGAGAGAGAGGGCGCCGCGTCGAGGGTGGCCATGCTGTGACCGCGCTCTAACGCACGCGCGCGCGTTGCGCCACCACCCGTGCGGACTTCACCTGGATGGTGGCTCATGGTCCCTGGAAGTATGGGGCAGCGGGCGTGCTAACGTTGAGAGGGATGGCTCCGTCTGTCACCGTTCCCACTCCGCCCCTTGTCCCCATGCCACCTTGGAGCCGCCGCGGGTGGGGGCTGTTCGCCTTGGCGCTGCTGGTGTTGCTGGGCGGGTGCCGCCAGTCGGACGCGGAGCGGGCGGCGAAGGAGCGCGCGAAGATCGAAGCGCGTATTCGCGACTCCTACACCCTGGTGCCATATCGAGCCCTCAAGCTGACGGCTCGCGCGCAGGGCCACCCGAACGCACCGGCGGAGATCGCCACGCTCTGGCGGCTGGCGGAGGAGACGCGGACGCTCGAGGCCAATGCCCTCACCGAGGAGGACACCCGCCGGCTGGCGAAGGCCTATCTGGATCTGGGCGTTGCCTTCTACAAGGCGAAGAAGACGCTGGAGCAGCGCGACGAAGACGAGTTCCCCCTCCTGTGGCACCAGTGGCAGCCGGACGCTCCGCTCCCCCTTCCGGGCTACGACGCCGGGCAGGAACACGCCTTCATCTCCATGGTGTGGTTCGTGTTGGATGCCGTGGACCGGGGTAACCGGCTTCCCGCCACCGAGCTGGTCCTCTACGAGCTGTCGCGCGCCACGCCGCAGCCCTCCTGGCTTCCTGCCATGCGCACCACGGTCCACGCCTGCCGGGGAGTGGCCTTCCTCGAGGCGGGCTACCACTACGCGGCGGAGGAGGAGTTGACCACCTTCCTGACGGAGACCGAGGCGAGGCCGGCCGAGTCGTATCCCGCCCTGCGCGACGCCACCCCCGCGCAGGTCCGCGAGTCGCTGCTGGCATCGGGCTACTTCCTCCGAGCCTTGAACCGCATGGGCCTCAAGCGGGAGCGCGCGGCGGAGGACGACATCGAGCGGGGCCTGGGCGCGCTGGAGAAGCTCGGCGTCGAGAACGAGCTGACGTGGTGGGGGTGGGCCTTCATCCATTTCCGCAGGGAGCGCTACGAGGCGTCCGCGGAGCAGCTCGACACCCTGGCGCGGAGCCCCTACCTGGACGCCGCGGCGCGGCAGGAGCTCCAGGCCAGCGCCGATGCCATGCGGCAGCACGGCGACTCACTGCCCATCTTCCGCCAGGCACGCGCCGCCGCCTTCCTGGGGCAGGCGCTCTTGGCGCGTGCGGGTGGTCCGGAGAAGGCGCTCGGCGCCGTCCTGGGCCCGGAGCGCGCGGTGCAGGTCCTGGCGCCCCTGCGCTGGATGGACCGCGTCCGGCGAGGCATCGGGCAGGGCGCGCTGGACGATGCCGCCCGCGCCGCGGATGGCTCGCTCGAACGGGTGCGTGACGTCGGTGGCAAGGGACTGGAGGCCCTGAAGGAGAAGCTCTGGGGAGGCGGCGCGCCGTAGCGCGGAGCCCACCGAAAATCCGACAGATTGTCCGAAGTCCGACGGAAATGACGGCCACACGTCTTCATCTTTTTTCACGAGAAGGAGGCGAGGTGGCCGTGGCACGGTGCGCTTCGCCTCCGGTTCCGAGGAGGCATGCCCCGGAGGGAGGCCGGCCCCGGTGGCAACACCATCTCTGAGCGGGGAAGGCACTCCATGTTGCTCGATATGTACCTGTATTACGGTCTGCCGCTCCGGCCCGCACCGAGGCGCACGTCGTCCGCGGCTTCCAGCGCGCGCGCGCCCTCGGCGGATCGCGCGGCGCCGGGGGAGAGGCCCGCCGCGGGGACAGGTGGCCCCGAGCGCGCGTCAGCCCCCAGGCTGCGCATCATCGAGGGAGGCCAGGCGGACGCCCCCTGACCCACGCCGCGCTGGCGGAAGGGTCCTCATGGACTCGCGGCGTCGGGCCGCGAGCAGCGCTGGACGACGGCAGTGAAGCGCGCCGCGGATTCCGGGAACAAGCAAGCGGCCACGCTGTTGCGGGCCCGTCTCCCAGCACCCTCGTTCCAGGAGCGTCCATGCATCCCGTGTCCCGACGCCTCGCGGCGGTCCTGCTGGCCTGCGCCGCGGGCCCGGCGCTGGCCCAGACTCCCGCGCCGGCTCCGAAGCACCCCTACGGCTTCTCCCCCGAGCGCACCGAGCACGTCCGGTCGCGGTTCACGAAGTACGAGTACCGCATCCCCATGCGGGACGGGACGCGCCTGTTCACCGCCGTGTACGTGCCCGTGGGGGCGTCGCCGTCGAAGCGCTATCCCTTCTTGATGGTGCGCACGCCGTACAGCGTCGCGCCGTATGGCGTGGACCGCTATCCCTCCGCGCTGGGGCCCTCCGAGGCGTTCGAGAAGGAGGGCTTCATCTTCGTCAGCCAGGACGTGCGCGGCCGGAACATGTCGGAGGGCGAGTTCGTCAACGTCCGGCCGCACAAGCCGAAGAAGTCCGGGCCCAGGGACTTCGACGAGAGCACGGACACGTACGACACCATCGAGTGGCTGGTGAAGAACGTCCCGCACAACAACGGCCGCGTGGGGCAGTGGGGGATTTCGTATCCGGGCTTCTACACGTCGGCGGGCGCCATCGACTCGCATCCGGCGCTCAAGGCGGTGTCTCCGCAGGCGCCCATCGCGGACTGGTTCTGGGACGACATGCACCGGCACGGCGCCTTCAACCTGTCGCTCGCGTTCTCCTTCTTCTCGTCGTTCGGCAAGCCCCGTCCCCAGCCCACGGACAACGAGGAGTGGCAGCGCTTCGACTTCGGCACGCCCGACGGCTACCAGTTCTTCATGGACCTGGGCCCCCTGGGCAACGCGGACGCGAAGTACCTCAAGGGGGACGTCGCGTTCTGGAAGGACGTCACGGCGCACCCCAACTACGACGCCTTCTGGCAGGCCCGGAACCTGCTGCCACACCTGAAGAACATCAAGGCGGCCGTGCTCACGGTGGGCGGCTGGTATGACACCGAGGACCTGTACGGCCCGCTGCGGACCTATGCCGCCATCGAGAAGCAGAACCCCGGCATCTCGAACAGCCTCATCATGGGGCCGTGGCCGCATGGCGGCTGGCAGCGCACGGATGGCGAGTCGCTGGGGGACGCGGACTTCGGCTTCTCGACCAGCGAGACGTACCAGTCGCTGGCGCTGGACTTCTTCAAGCACCACCTCAAGGGCGGCCCCAAGCCGGACGTGCCCGAGGCCCTGGTGTTCGAGACGGGCGCCAACCGCTGGCGCCGCTTCGAGAGCTGGCCGCCCAAGGGCCTGCGTCAGACGAAGCTCTACTTCCAACCCAAGGGGGGCCTGTCCACCCAGGCCCCCAAGACCGCCGGCGCGTCCTTCGCGGAGTACGTGAGCGACCCGGACAAGCCCGTGCCCTACACGCAGGAGCTCACGACGGGCTGGAGCAAGGCCTACATGACGGAGGATCAGCGCTTCGCGGCGCGCCGGCCCGACGTCCTCGTGTTCGAGACCGAGCCCCTGGCGCAGGACCTGACGGTGGCGGGGCCCCTGGAGGCCGAGCTCTGGGTGTCCACCACCGGGACGGACGCGGACTGGGTGGTGAAGCTGGTAGACGTCAACCCGGGCAAGGTGCGCGGCTGGCGCAAGGCGGACGAGGAGAAGGGGCAGAAGAACCGGGGGCATCAGCAGACGCTGGTGCGCGGCGAGCCCTTCCGGGGCCGCTTCCGCGAGAGCTACAGCGAGCCCAAGCCCTTCAAGCCGGGAGAGGTGACGAAGGTGCGCTTCGTCATCAACGACGTGTTCCACACCTTCCTGCGCGGCCACCGCGTCATGATCCAGGTCCAGTCGAGCTGGTTCCCGTTCATCGACCGCAACCCGCAGACCTACGTGCCCAACATCTTCGAGGCGAGGGAGGAGCACTTCACCCGGTCCACCCACCGCGTCTACCACTCGGCCACGAACCCGAGCTTCGTCCAGGTGGGCGTGCTCCCGGCGCTGGACGAATAGGGCGGGTAGCTCACTTCCTGCTACCCTGGGAATTCACGCGGTGGAACCCGACACGGGAGGGTCATGACCGGCACCGACGTGCCCGGCACCGGGCTGGTGCGGCTGGATGGGAGTGAAGGCGAGGGCGGCGGACAGATTCTCCGCTCGGCGCTGTCGCTGTCGCTCATCACCGGCCGCCCGTTCCACATCACCCGCCTGCGCGAGCGGCGTGAACCGCCCGGTCTTCGGCCCCAGCACCTGGCCTGTGTGCGCGGCGCCGAGGCGCTGTGCGGCGGCGCCGCCTCCAGCGAGGGCGCCACCGTCGGCGCGTCCGAGCTCGCCTTCACGCCAGCCCCGGTGCGCCCCGGCGACTATCTGCTGGAGGTGGGCACCGCGGGGAGCACGCCGCTGCTGTTCCAGTGCCTCGTGTACCCCCTGGCGCTGGCCGGCGGGGGGCGCCTGACGCTGCGAGGTGGCACGCACCTGTCTCACAGCCCCAGCTTCCACTACGTGGCCACCGTGTGGCAGCCGGTGGCGCACGCGTATGGCCTGCCCGTGGTGCTCTCCCTGGTCCATGCAGGGTTCTACCCGGAGGGCGCGGGCGAGCTTGTCGCGGAGGTGGGGGCGCCGCAGGAGCCGCCCCGGTTGGTGGAGCTGCCCGCGCGCGGCATGCTGCGCGAGGTCCGCGTGTCGTCCTTCACCGGCGGGCTGCCCTTCACCATCGCGGAGCGTCAGTCCCGGGCCGCCGTGGGCGCGCTTCGTGAGCGCGGCATCCTGGCGGAGGCGGACAACCGGCCCCTGGCCGTGACGCGCTCGGTGGGGACGGCGACCTTCGTCCTGGCGCAGTTCGAGCACACCATCGCGGGCTTCACCGCGCTGGGGGAGCGAGGCCGGCCCGCCGAGGACGTGGGCCGCGAGGCGGGCGAGGCCCTGGCGCGGTTCATGGAGACGGGCGGGGCGCTCGACGAGCACCTCGCCGATCAGATCCTCCTTCCGGCCGCGCTGCTGGCCTCTGGGCGCCTGGGCCCGGCGTCACCGGGCACCACGCGCTTCACGGCTGCGCGCATCACCGACCACCTCACCACCCACGCGCGCGTCGTGGAGCGCTTCCTTCCCGTGCGCGTCACGGTGGATGGAGGCGGTTCGGTGGAGGTCCGGCCGGCCTGAGGTCCAGGCCGGTGGGCGGCTCAGGCCACTTCGTCGTCGCCGCGGTTGGCGCCGAAGGTGTTCTGCCCCGCGATGTCCTTGGACGTGTTGCGGTAGGCGCGGAGGGCGAAGGGCACGGCGGCCACGAACACGAGCCCCGCGAGCCCAATGGCCATCCACGGAATCGGCTTCTGCTTGAGCTGGACGTCCTTGCCATAGGAGTTGAGGTTGTTGCCCATGGCACGCTGCTTGGCGGCCTCGCGCTCCTCGGGGGTCATCTCGCGGGGGGCCTGGAACTCCTGGACCTGCTTGCGAGGCTGGGCCAGCGCGGCACCACCCGAGCCGAGCGCGAGGAAGAGGAGCAACCGGGGGACGAGATATCGCATATGGCGGGGGAGGCTATCACGACCCAACGGATGGACTGAACAGGGCTTGCACCCCGAGTGAGCGTCCATTACGGGCCGGAGACCCACATTTCCTTCCCGGACGCCATGCTGCGCCTGCCCTTCATCGCCCTCACCAACCTGACCCTCCTCGTGCGCGCCTTGTTGGGCGCTCCCTTCCGGATGATGTCCGCGGGCGACCGGCCCTCCTACGTCCGCTTCCGGCTGACGGGGGACCCGCCGTACCGCGAGCAGCGCCGCCGGAAGCTTCAGCTGGGCGTCAGCCGTCCCGAACCCGCGGATGTCACCTCGGTGGAGCGCTTCCGCGAAGCGCTGGAGGTCCTCGCGAAGGACGCCCGGGTGAAGGGCATCCTCCTGGAGGTGGAGTCGCTGGCCGTGCCCGCGGCGAAGCGTGACGCGCTGGTGGCCGTGGTGACGGCCTTCCAGCGCCAGGGGAAGCGGGTGGTGGGCTGGGCGGTGAGCGTGGACAACGAGGCGTACTCGCTCTTGTGCGCGGCGGACGAAGTGCTCCTGGCCCCCATGGGCCGCGTGGAGCTGGTGGGCTACGCCGCCGAACCCATCGCGTTGGGCGAGGGCCTGTCACGCGCCGGCATCCGGCCGCACTTCGTCCGGCGGGGGGATTACAAGACGGCGCCGGAGCTGTTCACGGACACCGTGGTGTCGGACATCCAGGCGCGCACCGTGGAGTCGTTCCTCGACGAGCGCTACGCGGACCTGGTGGACGCGGTGTCGCGCGGGCGACGGAAGACGCCGGAGGAGGTCCGGGGGCTCATCGACCGAGGCCCCTTCAGCGCCCGCCGGGCCCTGGACGCGGGGCTGGTGGATGCGCTGGTGAGCGAGGCGGACCTGCCCGCGCACCTGGGGCTCGTGACGGACGGCGGGGATGCGGAGGAGACGGAGCTGGAGCCGATGGCGACGTACCTGGCCACCGTGCCATTTCCGCCGGTGCGTTGGAGGCCCCTGCGGCGGGTGGCCCGGCTGGCGGTAGTGCCCGTGTCCGGGATGATCATCCCCGGCAAGGGCGCCAGCGGGCGGATGGCGACGTCGGACACGGTGGTGAAGGCGCTGCGCGCGGCGGGGCGGGACAAGCGCACGAAGGCGGTGCTGCTCTATGTGAACAGCCCGGGCGGGACGCCGCTGGCGTCGGAGCAGATGCTGGAGGCGGTCCAGCGGGTGGCGCGGAAGAAGCCCGTCATCGCGTACATGGACCGGGTATGCGCCAGCGCCGGGTACATGGTGGCGGTGGGGGCGAAGGAGATCTGGGCCGCTCCGCACGCCATGGTCGGGTCGATTGGCGTCTTCGCCGGCAAGTTCGACGTGTCGGGGTTGATGGAGAAGCTCGGCGTGCACCGGACGGTGCTGGCCCGAGGAGAGAACTCGGCCATCTTCTCCAACTCACGCGGCTTCAGCCCCCATGAGCGGGCGACGCTGGAGGCGGAGGTGGAGGAGATGTACCAGGCGTTCCTCGACATCGTGGCCAAGGGGAGGGGACGGACGAAGGAGGAGATCCACCAGTTGGCGGAGGGCCGCGTGTATTCGGGCAGGCGAGGGAAGGCGGTGGGGCTGGTAGACCAGGTCGCGGGCTTCGAGGACGCATGCCGCCACGCCCTGTCGCTGGCGAAGGTGCCCACCGAGCGCTTCGAAATCATGACCTACGGCGGGCCCAAGCAGCGGCTCAACCTGCTGAAGTTGCTGCTGGGAGCGTCCCAGTCGCGAGCGTATGCGCTGTGCCCCTCCGCATTGGGTTTGAGCCTCCTCGGAGGGACGGAGCGCTTCGAGGCCCACGGGCGTTTCGAGCTGGCCGACCTGCTGAGTCGAGTGTTTGCTGATGACCAGTGGCCATTCGGGGGCTGACGGCCGCGAGCGGTAGAATGGCGCGATGCTGAAGGCACTCGCGCTGCTGACCGCATCCTGTCTGGCTCAGGCGCAGTCCTCCTCCACGGCGGCCGTGGAGGAGAAGCTGCCGTCCATCACGAGCCTTCATTTCGAGAACGACCTGCTCGCCCGGAGCGACCGGCTCTATACGAACGGCGTGCGCGTCGAGCACCTCGGGGAGTACGGCGGGTGCCGCGCCATCGCGCAGGCGCTTCGGCTTCCGGACAGCGTGCAGCACCGGTACCTGTGTGGCGGTTCGCTGGCGCAGAACATGTACACGCCCAGCCGGATTGTTCCGTTGCCGGACCAGCCGGTGTTCCCGGACCCGAACGACCGGCCCTATGGCGGGTGGTTGCACGGCGGGGTCCTGTTCCAGCACATCTACGCAGGGAGGGCGTCTGCGGATGCATCGAGGCTGACGCTCCAGGCCACGGTGGGCGTCACGGGGCCGGCGTCGGGCGCGGCGCAGACGCAGCGGTGGCTGCACCGGGCGCTGAACGACCTCTTCGGGCGCACGGTGGCGAGGATTCCGGAGGGGTGGGAGAAGCAGCTTCCCACGGAGCCGACGCTCCACTTCTCCGCGCTGCGAGAGCAGCCGCTGCTCTGGAGCCCTGTGGTGGACGTGACGTGGTCGGCTGGGGCGATGTTGGGCACGGTGTTTGTGAACGCGAGCCTGGGCGGAACGGTGCGCGTGGGCTATCTCGCCCGGCCGTATGGGTTGGCTCCCATCATGCCGTCCGTGGTCCGGGAGCTGGAGTCCCAACGAGCCCCAGGCGAGGCGTCCTCGGCGCTGGGAGCCATCCGAGACGAGCGCGCCTGGGAGGCCTACCTATACGCCCGAGGGCAGGTGAGGGTAGTCGCGAGGAACCTCTTCCTGGACGGAACCCTCTTCCGCCCGAGCATCAGCGTCCGGAAGACGCCCCTCGTCGGGGACAGCGAATTCGGCGCTGCCTTCCGGGCGGGCGGGTTCCAGTTCGGCCTGGGCATGGTCTTCCGGTCCCAGGAGATGGCGGACCCGCCCAACCCGCTCCTGTCAGGCCACCGGTTCACCCAGCTTCAGCTGTCGTATCTGCACTGAAGGCTGGGTGCTCAACGACTCGCACGAGCAGTCGAGGTCGAACGGTGTCTGGGAATCGGCCAGATCGCCGTGTCAAGGTCGATGCGCTTCGCTTTCCTCGGTCGCTGATGGCGCGGAGGCCCCGACAGTCTCAGGGTTTACCCGCGCCAGAACGTCGTCCTTGATCTCCACCTGGGTCTTGTCGCGCAGCGATTGGACGAGCGTGTCGAGCGCCTTGCTCCGGCGCTCGGATTCCAGTCGCTGCACGATGCGGCCTTTCACCTGGTCGAACTTCTGTTCGAGCCCCACCTGGCGGGCCTGCAGCATGAGCAGGTGGATTCCAGTATCTGTCTCGATAGGAGGGGAGAGCTGACCGACGGCCTTGAGGGTGAAGGCGGCATCGGCGAGGGCTTCGCCCCCGGTCGCGACCAATTCCTCCCGCGTGCGGAACCCCAGGTCCCCACCTTGCGCCTGGGTGGTGGTGTCCTGGGAGTGTGTCCGGACCACCGTGTCGAAGGCGCGCTGTGCATTTTCCCCGCGCTGGACCTCCGTGGAGAGCCGGGTTGCCTGCGCGAGCACCTTTGCCCGTTCCGGGCTGCCCCGAGGGGCCTTCAGGAACAAATGACTGACGCGCACCCGCGGCGGCTTGACGAATTCAGAGAGATTGGCCTCGTAGTAGGCACGTGCGTCCTCGTCGCTCACAGTCGCGCCTTCACCGGTCTCGGTGTGTTCCTTGACGAGTCGCTGAACCATGACCTTTTCGAGCATGGCGAGGACTTCTGGATCTGAGTCCATCCCACGACGCTTGGCTTCTTGGACGAGCAGCTCAAAGCGGACAAGGTTATCCAGGAATTCCTTCTTCTTTTCCTGGGAGGAATAGCGGGAACGGATAAAGGCTGGCTGCTCGGCAAGCTTTGCTTCGAATTCCTGTTGCGTGATGGCGCCGTCCCCGACAACCGCAACAACAGGTCCCTCACTCCTCTGAGGAGTTGCCTGCTTTCCTCGATCACACCCACCCGCACCCAGCGTCAAAGATACGGCCAGTGAGGCCGCTCCCACCCACCGAAACTGCCTGACCATCGAGCGCTCCACCCTGAAGTCTGCATCCAGCGGACTCTCATCCGCGACGGGTGCAATTGAATGTCATCTATCCGCTGCCGGACAACTGCCTTGCGATCTTTCTTACATATAGAGTAATTCTGTGGCCGGACGGAATAGCGGGTACGAAAGCACGATGAAACGCCAGCAGGCGCTGTGGAAGTGGATCAGTATTTTCAGCCTGCTTGGCGTACCGGCATGCGAACGAACCACGTCCGTGCCCGCCAGCCCAGGCGCGGACGTTGTTGCTCGGTTCAAGGGTGGAGCGGTCACCCGGGAAGAGCTGCTCCGCGAGAGTCAGCGGCTTCCGCCCAATCTGCGCGCGCGTTTCGAACAAGGGACGGGGCGCGAAGAGTTCATCCGCTCGATGGTCGACAAGCGGCTCCTTGCGCTCGAGGCCGAACGACGTGGCCTCACTCGGGATCCGGAGATCCGCCGTCAGGTTCGCGAACTGGAAGAGCGGCTGACGATCCAGGCGATGCTGGCTCAGGAGGAGAAGGCGGCTGGTGCGCCCACGGACGCGGAGGTCCAGGCGCACTACCAGGCGAACCTCGAACGTTTCGCGCAACCCGAGCGCCTCCGGCTGGCACGTATCCTGCTCTCGGTCCCTCAGGGGAGTCCACGTGCCGCATGGACGGAGGCGCGGCAGCGTGCGGAGGCTCTGCGCCGGCGCATCGTCGCGGGCGAGCCGGTGGCGAAGGTCGCGGCGGCGGGCGACGGTCCTGAGAGAACCCGTGGTGGAGAGCTGGGGCTGCTCACTCGAGGTGAGCTGGGTGGAGCGGCTCTGGAGAAGGCGGCGTGGGCGCTGACCCGCCAAGGCGAGGCGACGCCCGTCATCGAGGATTCCGCCGGAGCCGTCATCCTGGTCCTCCTGGAACGTCAGGCTCCACGTGTGCCGCCGTTCGAGGAAGTGCGTGGAGCGGTGCTGGGGCAGATGGCACCCATGACCCAGCGGCGTGTCTTCGAGCAGGTATTGGCGCGTCTGCGCGCGGAGGCCGCAATCGAGGTGTCCGCGCATGGAACCCCGGTCTCGGAGTCAGCGGGAGCCGATACGGTGGCCCAGCACTGACGTATTCGTAGTGGTGGTCGTGGGCCCGTGGCGGCGACGTGCCGCGGGTGGTCTTCGTTGGATTAGAGGGGGAGCTGTGCTCCTGGATGACCTGAAGCGGGGACTGGCGCTGCTCGCGCTCGTGGCCGGACTCTTTGTCTCGGGGGCAGCCCATGCGCAGGCGCGCGTGGCCACGGTCTTCCCGTTGACGCCGCTGCGACCCGGCGTGAATGCCGTCGACCTGGGATTGTCGGTCGAAGGGGATGTACGCCAGCTCCGCGTATCGGTGAAGGCCTCGTCCGCCTCGGCGGGGACGCTGGCGGATGTCAGCGACGTGGTGGTCAACCAGGACCTCGCCGGCGCCGTTCCCTTCCATGTGCGAGTGCCCCTTCGCGGCGCACTGCCCGCCGATGCCGTGGTGGTGGTGGAAGCAACTCCCGCGGAGGGCGGGACCGGAACCCCCCTCACGGCCCGGTACGATTTGACCCATGAGCCTCCGGTACTGCCCTCTGGAGCCGTGCGGGTCAATGCGAGCCAGGACCTGTCGCATCTCGTCGTGAGTGTCGGGGCCCAAGGCCCCGTTTCTCATGCCGAACTGACGCTCGTGGGCGCCTCTGTGGAGGCTCTACGGCGGGTGCATGGAAGCCTTAGCGACGCGGAGTCCGTGGCGTTCGCCAGCGTACGCCGATTGATGGCTCGGCCACGTGAGCAGGCCTCGAGTCAAATCGACTTCATCGTTCCATTGCTCGGTGGAGCCCTGGTTCCCGCGGACGGCGTGGTGGTCGTCGACGTCGCGGTCCATGACCCGTATGGGCGGGTGGTGAACACGTCGGCCGTGGAGTTCACCAGCGGGCGCGCGTTCGACCCGCTCGTGGCGCTCACGCTCAGTCCTTCGCCGCTGCTTCTCTCGGGCGGGTATGGCGCTTCGTCGGCGGTGCAGGTGACCGGGCAGTTCGCGCTCGCGGGCGACGTCAACCTGAGTGGCTCGTTGCAGGGGGTTCAGTACGAGTCGTCGGATACCTCGGTCTTCGTCGTGTCTCCGGAGGGCGTGGTCCAGGCGCGGCATGATGGAACGGCCGTGCTCACCGCAACCTTCGCGGGCGTGAGTGCGACGGCTGAAGTCATCGTTGACTCCGACGCGAACCTCGTCGGAGTGCAGGTCCTGCCGCTCCAACCCGTGGTGGATCGCGTAGGGGGGACCACCGCGCTCCGTTTGGAGGGCCTTCTGGAGGACGCGTCCTCGCCCGGCGGCGAGCGGCGCGTGGACCTGACTGCAGGAGGGCTGGGCACCACGTGGTCGTCCGACGCGCCTGACGTGGCGACCGTCGGACGGGATGGGAAGGTGACCGGCCTGCGGCCTGGCGTCGCGCGCATCCGCGCGGTCCATGACGCATTCAATGCGCATGCGGACGTGACGGTGCGCGACGGTGCACCCACGATTCGAGTGGCGGCTCCGTCCACGGTGACAGCGGGAACGGCCTTCGATTTCCATGCGACAGCGACGGACGACATCTCGGTGGCCTATGTCGAGTTCCTCGTCAATGGCGTACCGGCAGGCCGCGACACCGAATCGCCGTATTCGATGCGCGTCCAGGCGCCGCCTTACGGTGGCGCGACATTGACGCTCTCCGCGGCGGTCGTCGACAGCGGCGGCCAGCGTGTCGAGGCCGCAGCGCTCAAGGTTCGCGTCGCAGGTGTTCCCGCGCCGAGTACCCAGCCTGTGGTCATCGAGATGCCCACTCCCGGAGCGCTGCTGGTCGAGGGGCTCCCCCAGGTGCTTCGCGTCACGAGCGGCGCCTGGATGGGTGGGGGACTGTCGACCGAGGACTTCCAGGTCGTGCGGTACTACGTCGACGATGTCTTCGCGGGCTCGGTTGACCTCCCTCGCGTCGAGGTTCGAAACAATCCCACGACCAGGGAAGTCGTCGTGGTCCCCCTCTGGGAGCTCAGCTTCACGCCACGTCGTGGCACCGCGGGCTCCAGCCTGGCCCTTCGGATGGAAGCCTTGGACCGGGGCGGTGCGCTGGTCCGCTCCGACACGTTGCTGGTCCGGGTGGTCACGGATGCGCCGCCCTTGTTGACGGTGGAGCAGCCCCGGGGAGGCACTGCCGACGCGGTGGCCGGCGCGCCTTTCCGGGTGAGCGGCAGCGTCAGTGATGATGCACTGGCCTTTGGCAGTCAAGTGTCGCTGCGCGTCGATGGCACCACCGTCGACGCTGTTCGCATTGCACGCGGTGGCCTGGGCGGAACCGCTGCAGGAAGCGAGCGCTTCAATCTGTCCTGGACCCCTGCCGCGGCGGATATTGGCCGCCTCCGGAGGCTCGAGCTGACGGCGACAGACAGCGCGGGACAGGCGGCCTCGCGCTCTTTCAACGTCACGGCCAAGGCCAATGCGCCTCCCAAAGTCGTCATCCTGTCGCCGACGGAGTCCTCTGTCCTGGTGGGAGGAAGCAGAGTCCGCCTGACCGCCCTGGTGACGGATGACACCTCCGATCCATTGGAGGTCCGGTGGCTGGTGGGGAACGTGGCGGTGGGTGTCTCCACCGTCGCCCCCTACGAGGTTGGCTACACCCTGCCTTCGGTGGCGGCCTCAACCGAGCTGACGGTGGTGGCCGAGGCACGTGACGCTGCGGGCAACACAGCCCGGACCCAGGTGAATATTTTCGCGGTCCCGGACACCCAGCCTCCTGCGGTGTCCTTCGTCGTTCCGAAGGACCATCAGTCCGTCCCAGAGACGCAGGACCTTCTCCTCACGGTCGCAGGGCTCGACGATGTCTCCGTCGCGAAGGTGGAAATCCTCCTGAACGACACCGTCATCTTCACAGACACTGCCCCTGGAACGAACGGGGGTGTGCGAGGCTCATTCGTCACGCACACCGTCCTCACCTCGGCTCAGTTGCAGACCGCGACGACGCACGTCTTGCGGGCCAAGGCATACGACGCCTCGAACAACGTGGGCGTGTCCCCCTCGGTGACCATCACCACCAAGGAGGACGCGGCGCCCCAGGTGTCGTTCGCGTTGTCCACGCCCTCCGAAGCCACGGTGGGTTCCCGCCTTCATGTCGAAGTGCTCGCTGACGACGACGTAGGCGTGGAGTCGGTGGAGCTCCTCGTGGACGGCATGTCACAGGGCAAGGACACGGTCGCGCCATACCGTTACTCCTTCGACGTCATGGGGCCTCCTCGCACCGTCACGTTGGTGGCCAAGGCATCGGACAAGTTCAAAGTGGCGACGGCCGAAAGGCCCCTGGTCGTGGTGCCGGACAGCCGCAAGCCGATGGTGACGTTCCGCACGCCGCAGCCCGGAGCCCCCATCTTCGCGGGGCGGCCGCTGGCAGTGGAGGTCGCCGCGTCCGACGACGTGAAGGTTTCTCATGTGGAGTTGTTCGCGCCTCACAGCCTGGGAGTTGTTACCGAGCGGGACACGGATGGCCTCTATGACGTGTTCCGCTGGACGGTGCCTGTCGGTGAGAACCTGGCCGGAGAGAAGCTGAGGCTGCGCGCCGTCGCCACCGACTCCTCGGGGCATACGGCGGAGCGGGAAATCGATATTGCTGTGGTGGAGGACCTGCCGCCCGTGGTGGCCCTGACCTCGCCCGCGGCCGGAACGCCTTACAAGGAGGGGGAGGACGTCCGCATCGTCGCCACGGTAGGTGATGACGACGGCATCGTAGGGATGGTGGGGCTCTCCGGAGGTCAACGTCAGGGCGACCTCCCCGAAACAGGGCCGCAGTTGCCGCTTAGCGGCCAGCAGTTCTTCACGGTCTGGGCTCCCATCGTCAGCAAGGGCGCGCCGCCGACGGTCGGCGTGGAGGCCCGGGATACAGCGGGACAGACGGAGAAGGCCGAGGTGCACCTCACCGTGCGGCCGGACACCGAGTCGCCAATGGCCGAATTGCTTGCGCCGGCTCCGCCTGTGACAGGTGAGAGGCTGACGGTTCGCCTGAATGGGGCGCTCGGCATGCGCGTGGCGGTCGAAGACGACGTCCGGGTCGCGCGGGTCGAAGCCGAACTCGTGACACTGGATGGAACACCAGTGGACCTGGCCACCGGCGCAGCCACGCTCACCGCCAAGGACGCGCGCTATGAAGAGACGCGCGTTCCCAATCCCATATCGCCCGGAGAAATCCTGGTCAGCCGACGATACCTGGCGAGCTTCGAGGGGACGCTCAAGCTCCAGGGCATCAGCAAGGGACACTATGTTCTCAGGGCTCGGGCCGTCGACCCGGCGGGCAATTCCACGCCCACGGCGGACCTGGCGCTCGAAATCATCGAGGCGAAGGACAGCGAAGCCCCCCGGGTGACGCTGCGGTTCCTGGGGACGCCGTCCGATAAATCCTGCGTGGCTGGAGCTCAAATCAAGCTCGTGGCGGACGTGTCGGATGACGGAGCGGTCCAGTCATTCTCCGCACATGCGGATGGCGCCCCGCTCCCCGTGGACGGCTTCGAGCCGACGTCGCGCATCACCCGGACCTGGGAGCTGACCTTGCCCGAGTTGGGGACCTTTGGTTCCCGAAGCTACACGGCCAAGGCAGAAGCCACGGACGCGGCGGGCCGCACCACCCACGCGAGCGTGAGCTGCGAACTGGTCGTGGATACTCCGCCAGTGGTTCGGTGGCTGCAGCCCGCGAGCGGGGCTGGCTTCATCGAGGATGCGAAGCAGACCGTTCAGGTGGAGGTCGAAGAGGATACCGGTATCGACGCGGCCTGGCTGTTGGCCACCACCCGTGCGCCAGTGAATGTCTCGGGGGACGGACACTTCCTGCTGCCCACTCCAGAAGCTACGGGCAATACCTACGGCGCCAAGGTCCAGTTGGACTTCGGCCAGAATCAGGTCTTTGCCGTCGAGGCGGGGCCCACCGCGCTGGAGGTTCAGTCACCGACCACTGGCGTGGTGGGAGGTACGCCCCGGCGCCTTATTCTCAGCGCCAGTCCCGATTCGGTGGCGGGGCTCCGGGCCGTGGTGCGCTATCGGTTCACGGTGGCTCCAGGGATGGAGCAAAGCCCGTTCGTCCAGAGCTTCCTGGCCATGACCCCGGGTGGAATCCGGCAAGTGGACTTGAGTGAGCTCTCCCCTCAAGTCGACCTGAGCTTCCCCGCGGAGGTGCTGGTCGAGGACGTCCAGGTGTCGTTCTTGCCGCAGGTGGGAACAGATACCGCGCCCGCGGTCTCCTCGGTGGGCATTCGCTACGAGAGTTCCTTCGCACAAGTCCGGGCCGTGGCCTCCGGAGAGCGGTTGACGGTGCAGCCCTTCGCAATGGCCGTTCAGCCCGGAAAGCGGGCCACCGTGCAGACCGACTACAGGCTGCCGGGCGGATGGCATCCGAGCCCTCTGACGCTCAGCGTGGTTGCGCGTGACCGAGCAGGCGCGGTGACCGTGGAGGGGAGGGGGGGCGCGGCACTGACCGACACGAAGGGACCGCAGGTTCAGATCACCTCTCCCACGTCAAACACCTCGCTGGTGGCAGGCGTACCCTTCACGGTCCAGGTGCGAGCCACGGATGAAGTGGACGTCCGCCGGATCGAATTGCTGGTGGATGGTGTCCGCAGGGGACTCCTCGAAGGCCGAGGGCTGCAGAGCGCGGCGTTTTCCATCACCATTCCCGCGCCCACGGACGGTTCCCCGCTGCAACTGATGGCCATTGCCGAGGACCTTGCCGGCAATGCGTCCGTGTCCCAGCCGCTCTACCTGGAAGTTCATGCGGACAGCCGCCCCGAGGTATCACTGTCCCAGCTGCGGTACAACCTGACCGAAGGGCGACAGCAGGTCATCTCCGAGACGGAGCTTCGGAGTGGATATGTCCGGCTGCTTCAGGGGGTGCCCCACACAATCCTGGTCAGCGCAAAGGACGATGTCTCCCTGACGAGCGTGGTCGTGGCGCACGCCGGTACTCCGCTCGTGTCGGAGACGCCGCCCGCGGGGACTCGCACGTTCTCTCGATCCGTCACGTTCACGTCGCCAGTGATGGCCGATGGGGCGCCCTCCATCTTCGAGGTTACCGCCACGGACTCTCTCGGCGCGCAGACAACCCATCGGGTGGTGATCGAGTGGCGGCGGCCTGAAGCGCCATCCATTGCCATTGCGATGCCCGCCCCCGGTGCCACACTCACGGAAGGCAGTGTCTCCCTGGTGCTGTCCGCCGTGGCCGCCGATGACACGGGCGTGGACCGCGTCCAGTACTTCGTCAACGGTCATCGCGAGCCTGCTCTGACGGTCTCCCAGAGTGCGGCGCGGGTCATCAGCGCCGAACCAGCGGATGGCACCGCCGGAAGCGTCCCTCGGGCGTACGAGCCGGCGCTCCGTGATGCCATCACCTACCTTCCTCTCTCATTCCAAGAGGACCTTTCGAGGGTCAAGGAGTTCCGGGGCAGCATCCGGCTTCCTCCTGGTTTCGTGGCGTTGGATCCCAACCGCCCGTACACCGAAATCACGATACGTGCCGTAGCCACGGACCTCGAAGGGCACGACACGTGGAGGGAGCACGTCGTCCGCGTGGTGCCGGACACCGTTGCGCCCCAGGCCATCGTCCTCCGGCCTACGTTGGGCAAGGACCTGGTGGAAGGGAGTGCGGTCATCGTCGAGGCCGTCGGCATCGACAACGTCTTTGTCGAGGAGCTCGAAATCCTCGTCGGCCCGTCGTTGAGCCAGCTCCGTGTCATCCGGAGCGCGGGCGGGTTCTCCACGGACTCCGCCGGGGAGAAAGAGGGCTATTCGTATTCCAGTCCGGTGGTGCGGGCGGAGTTCACCGCTCCTCGGTTGAGTGAGCTGGGCGCAGGAGATTCCGCCCCCTATCTCATCGCCGTGCGCGTACGCGACTCCGCGGGCAACTCCAACGCGGACCCGTTGACGAACAGGGGCGTGGCGCTTCAGTTGGTGGACATCGTTCGGGACCGCGAGCCCGCAGTGTCGCTGATTTCTCCGGTGGATAGCAGCTCCGTCGTGGAGCACAGCACCGTCACCGTCACGGTTTCGGCGGAAGACGACGTCGCCATCACGAGCGTTCAGCTGCGGGTCAACGGCATGGTGATGGAGCAAGTGCTTCGGGCGCCGCCCTTCGTGTTCCTGGTGGCTGTCCCCGAAGGGGCGGACGCCCTCGAGCTGCAAGCGGTGGCGCGGGACTCCTTCAATCATGAAGTCCGGAGCCAGGTGGTGCGGCTGCGCGTCGTGGAGGATCGTCCGCCGACCGTCGCGATCTCCGAGCCACGTGCGGGTGTCACGGTGACGGAAGGTCGTGACTTCGCCTTCGTGGTGGCCGCGCAGGATGACGTGGGCGTCGCCTCGGTCGAGGCTTCGGTGGAAGGCGGCATCGGTGGCACGCTGCGCTTTGCCAGTACGGCCGCGCCGCACCAATTCCGCGTCCCGCTGCCGTATGGCTCTGCGGAACGTACGTTGACCTTGAGAGCCAGCGCCCGGGATGCGACGGGCAAGGAGGCCCGCGCGCCAGCGATTCAGGTCACGGTCCAGGCCGACACCTCACCGCCGGAGGTGTCTTTCCGGACGCCGGCCAACCAATCTGAAATCATTGCTGGACAGGTGCTTCGCGTAGAGGCCGACGCCGACGACAACGTCGGCGTCGTGCGCGTGGATTTCGAGGTCAACGGCGCCTTCCACGCCACCATGCCCGCACCGCCCTACGCCTTTTCTTATCGCGTGCCGCTGTCTCTCGTGGGGCAGGCCGTGAGCATCAAGGCAACGGCTACGGACACGTCCGGCAAGCAGTCGTCGGCCTTGGTGTCGGTGGGGGTGGTGGAGGACAAGGGGCCCGAGGTTGAGCTCAAGCCTATTTCCCAGATGGTCGCCGGTCGTCCGTCGGCCCTGGTCGCGGAGGCAACGGATGACGTGGCCGTCGCCAGCGTGAGCTTCTACGTGACACGTCCAGGAGAAGCCGAGGTCGAAGTGGGGCGGCGTAACCAGCTCCCCTTCGAGTTCATCTATACGCCCGATCGCCAGTCAGGGAGCGAGCCACTTCCAACCCTCGTGTTCCGAGCCCGCGCGGTCGACATCGCCGGACAGGAGGCATGGAGCAATCCGGTCTCGGTCTCTGTCCAGAGGGATCAGCCGCCCACGGTGGCCATCACCCTCCCACTCGCCGGCAGTGCGATCTTCGAAAGCACGCCGGTCCGAGTGGAAGCCGATGCGAGAGACCTTGAAGGGCCTGTGAAGGCCGTTCACTTCTTCGTGGACGGAAGGAACGTGGGAACCGCGTTGGCGCCCGCCGGAATCGCTGGAAAGCCCACCGTCTTCACCACCACCTTCCATCCAGAGCTGGGCAGTGGCAACCGGACGCTGGTCTTGACCGCGGTGGCGATTGACGCAGCCGATCAGGAGACGCAGTCCGCGCCCGTGTCATTGGGCACCGTTCGAGACACGGTCGCGCCCGAGATCGAACTCCTGGATCCCCCCGGACATGATGTCGTGACAGAGGGGACCCTGATGGCGCTGACTGCCGCGGCCTCGGACAACGCGTCGGTCGCCAGGGTGGACTTCATCCTCGACGGTGGTGTCGTCGGCTCGACCACGGTCTCCTCGGGCGGACCGGCCAATCGCCCTCACTACAGTGTGGAGTGGCCGGTCCCCTCGGGGCAGGCGGGGGATGTGCTGGCGTTTCGGGCCGTCGCTGAAGACCCGACCGGCAATCGGGGGGAGTCGGCCTTTGAAGAGGTGGAGATCGGCATGGCGCCGGCCTTCGTCTTCAACCCGTTCAACCAGGGGGGGACGCAGTCCTTCCTCCGCTCCGGGGCAGAGCGGCGACTCCTGATCGGCTCCGTTCGCGACGCGAATCACCAGGTCGCCATCGTCCAGGTAGACCAGGGTTCGGCGACGAACCTGGGGCTCGCTTTCGTGGACGGCCCACCACGCGCCGCTGCGCTAGAGCGAGGGCTCGCCGTCGTGGCCACGGCGCGGTCCACCGCGGCTGGCAGTTCGGTGCAGCATCCGCCCCAGCTCACGCTGATTGACGTGTCGAATGTACCGGCGGTGCTGCCCATTCGCATGGGCACCGTTGACCTTCCTGGCGAGGACATTCATGGCGTAGCCGTGGCGGGGCACCTCGCGTTTGTTGCCAACGGCGACGAAGGGGTTGCCGTGGTCGACATCGGAGCGCCTGAAGCCCCGAGCCGACTGGGCTCTCTCCTCACGGACGGGCCAGCTCAGGATGTCACGGTCCATGGGGACCTGCTCCTGGTGGCAGGTGGCCCGGCGGGGCTCCGGGTGCATGATCTTCGAACCCCCGGGTTCAAGGAGGTCGGCTTCATTGCACTGCCGGGGGATGCGGTGCGGGTCGTGGCCCAAGGCACGCGTGCCTACGTTGCATGCCGGGACGCCAATGCGACGCTGGCGGTGGTGGATCTGTCGAACCCCGGCGAACCCCTGGTTCGTTCACTGCTGTCTCACCGGTCGGAACGTGAATCCCTCTTCGCGACAGGCCTGTCAGACGTGGCCGTGAGCGGCAATCTGGCGGTCGTCGCAGCCTCCCTGGTGGATGTGAAGGGCCAGCCCGTCAAGGGGCTGCTGTCAGCGTCGACATTGCGCGCGGATGGCACCGTGGACCTGCGGCCCGTGAAGGCCAATCTGCCGAGGGCAGGCGGCGTGGCTGTCGTCTCCGGCGCACCCGTGGCCAGCTTCGGCCAGACGGGGGGCGCGTCCTTTCTGCCGAGGCGTCTCACGGTGACCGGGATGCGCCCTGAAGACGGCGCGGCACAGGTCGCCGTGAATGCGCCGGTTGCCGTTGAGTTCTCCTCGCCGCCCGCTCTGAAGTCCGTGACGCAGCAGTCCGTCATGCTTCGAGAGGGGGACGCTGCGCTGGGGCGTTTGATTCCCGCGGCGCTCGACGTCGACGGACGTACCGTCACACTGACGCCGGAGAGCCCGTTGTCGGTGTCCACGCACTACTTCGTCACGGTGACGGCAGCCGTGACGAACCTTGGTGGAACGGCGCTGGCCGAGCCCTTCGTCGCGAGTTTCAAGACGCGTGCGACCGCTGGTGCGACGCCCTCTCTCTCCAAGGTGTCGCCAGCCGCCGGTCCTCTCGAGGGTGGAACGCAGGTGACGATTTACGGTGACCACTTCGCGCAGGGGGCCCAGGTCTACTTCGCCGGCGCCGAGGCCCGTGTGGTTGCGGAGACTGAAGACCACAAGCAACTCACGGTCATCACGCCTGCGCGTTCCGAAGGTCCGGCGCTGGTGACAGTGGTGAACCCGGATGGTGGCGAAGGCGTGCTCGTCGGCGGGTTCGTCTACCTGCCGATGTTGCAGGTCTCGTTGGTTGCGCCTGCGTCGGGATCCGTCGCGGGCGGAACACATGTGGAGATTTCTGGCGCCGGCTTCCAACGAGGCGCGACGGTGATGTTCAACGGAAGTCCGGCAACCCAGGTGCGGGTGCTCGCGCCTGGCCGCCTGGAGGCCGTGACTCCCGAGGGCGCGTTCGGGCCCGCGGACATCGTGGTGACGAATCCGGATGGCCAGCGCGCGTACGCCGGGGGGGCGTTTCTCTACAGCCGATTGGCCGTTTCACGCGTGATAGGGCGTTACAGGCCCCAGTCGTCCAACGACCCGAAGCCAAGCGACATCTTGTCGCAAGGTGCCCCGGTCGCCGTGGTGCTCCAGGACAAGACAGCGTGGGTGCTGTCCTCGGCGCAGGTCTACACCGCGGCGAAGTCGCCCACGGAGCTTTTCGCTCGGAGCATACATGGTGGATTCGCCGCGGTGGATGTCACCATGCCCGAGGATGCCTCGGTGATGGGGGGGGTCTCCATCCGGCCGCCATATGAGCCCGTGGCCCTGGCAGTGCGGGGGAAGCGTGCGTATGTGGTGGCCAACGGGAGGTCCCTGCCACATGTGGACGTGGCCGGAGAGGGGGAGGGGGCCTTGATGGTCTTCGACCTGACGCGCCCGAATGCACCGACTTACCTGGACCCCGTGTCGTTCCCCGGAACGGCTCACGCCGTGGCTCTCGTCGGAGATCTGGCGTTGGTGGCGGCGGGGGAAGCAGGGGTCCAGGTGTTCTCGATCGCCAATCCGGATCGCCCCCTGCTGCTGGGCTCGAAGCAGAACTATCTGATGGCGGGAGCCTTCGGACCGGTATCGGTGACGAAGGTCGCCGCGGCGGGCCGGCATGCCTTGTTGCATGCTTCGCGAGGAACCTTGACCAGCACCTTGCTCGTGGACCTCGCTACGCCCGGGTTCGCCGTCATCGGTGAGCTGTCCGGCAACTTCGGTGAGATGGCCATCCGCGGGCCTCAGGCCCTTGCCGCAGCGAGCTCGCTGCGAACCGTTTCGCTCGTGCCCGCTTCACGGCCGTACATTCACACCGTGGTGCCGCCGCTCATGCGGTCGGGCCTCTTCGTGGGAGCCGCGGCCCATCCGCATGTGGCCGCCGCAATCACTTCGCCCATTGGGATGGTGGGCAGTCCCGCATCACTGCAGTTCGTGGAAGCCTCCAACATGGCGGCGCCGCGCGGGATTGACGCCATCGACCTCTACCCGGCGACGTACCTCTCCGATGTCGATATTGACGGAGATGTCGCCGTTGCAGCCATTTCTGCCACCTACCGAGATCAGGCGACGGATGGCCTCGCAGTGGTCCGGTTGCCCTTCCCGGTCGTGGTGTCCAGTACACCCGCCAATGGTGAGGAGAACGTGCGGCCCACGGAGTCCGTGCGCCTGACGTTCAACATGCCCGTGGAACTGGAGCCGCCCACGGGGAGCCAGTCGGTCCGGCTTTACGAACTCAATGGTTCGGCGGAAGGCAAGGACGTCACAGGGACCGTCTCCGTGTCCGGTACCGAGTTGGTGGTCACGCCGAGCGAGGAACTGGGGCTGACGCGTCGCTATCGTCTGGTGGCTCAGGGGCTTCGCGAGGTTGTTGGAGGGGGCTCCGGCGCTGGCGCGGTGATGCCAGGGACGTATGTGCTGGAATTCACGACGGCAGGTGCGCGCGACGCCGTCAGGATGAACGTCACCTGTCTCTCTAAACGAGAAGGCCCGGTTGAGGGGGGTACGGAGCTGACCATCGAGGGCAGCGGGTTCTCGGCTGGGATGGCGGTCACCTTCAACGGCAAGCCCGCCAACGGGCTCAGCGTCTCCGAGGATGGGACGCAAGTCTCCATGCTGACGCCCCCTGGGGCAGAAGGTGCCGCGACCCTCGAGCTGACGAGCCCCGCAGGAGTGTCCGTCGTGCTTCCAGGGGCCTTCCTCTATACCCAGGAGTTGACGCTCACGAGTGTGACGCCCGCGCGTGGTCCCATGTCGGGCGGTACACGTGTCATCATCGAGGGCCATGGCTTCGCCGTCTCCGGGCAAGTCGAGGTCCGCTTCAACGGCGTGGAGGGCCAGTTCGTACGGGCACTGGGCCTCAACCGGCTGGAGGTCTACACCCCGAATGGCGCTGCGGGCACCGCGGACGTGACGGTTCAGAACCCGGACGGGACGAGCCGAACGCTGCAGGGGGCTTTTACGTATGACCAGCCCACGGGGGCGTCAGTCGCGCTCAACGGGACCCTCCGTGATGCCGTGGTGATTGGTTCCTATGCCTACGCGGTGGGAAGCAACGGCCTGCATGTCGTGGACATGTCCGGCGTGTACACACGCGGCCCGAACGCTGGCGGCGGAGTTGCCATCCCACCGGATCGTCAGGCCGAAGTGGTGGATGAGGATGGTATCGGTGGCGACGACCGCATCGTCGGAGCGGTGAGCGCGGGCGACCTCTGGGCGGTGTCCTATCCGGCGACGGAGGCGGGGGGCGACCGGCTCTTTGCCAGCGGTGTGGCCTCCCTTGATGAGGACGGAGGGATTGCCACAGGCGCAATCTACGAGATCGACATCTCGAATCCGGCGAAGCCTTTCGTCGTGAGTGAGCGAGTGATTGCAAGGGCCGGTGTCTATGACGTGGATGCCCGAGGCGACCGTCTGCTGGCTGCCGCGGCGAGCGCGGGCTTCCACACCTTCGATATCTCTCATGCGCCGTTCCCCATTCGCGAGTACGTCTCCGAACCTGGCGCACAAGCCATTTCGATAGAGGGTGGAAGGGCCGTAGCGGGCGTGGGGACCCGCACCGCGGCGGGGACGGTGTCCGGCGGGAAGCTGCGAACGCTCGCCGTGGAAGGCCCCCTGTCGGCCCGGGGCGAACTTGACGTGAACGTGCAAAGGGTGCGGCTGCGCGGCTCGGTCGCGGCCGTGGCGGCGGGTTCAGACGGGCTCGTGCTGGTCGACGTGAGCAACCCTGACGTCCCCAGACTCTTGAGTTCGATCGACGTCCATGGATTCGCCACCGACGTGCGGCTGGTAGGGGACCTGGCCTACGTGTCCGCGGGTGCCGCGGGCGTGGCGATCGTGGACATCAGCACTCCCGAAGCGCCGCAGTTGCTGCGCCATGTGACGGGAGCTCATGCGGGCAGCACACTTGCCGCGGTCGTGACGCCGGGAGGACGCGTGGTGAGCCTGCGCCAGCGCGCCGCGGGCGGCCAGTGGTCCCTGGACTTCGGACCTGGCACCGAGCTGTCCGTGGTCAGCGCCAGCGTGGCGCACGACGAGGTGGTTCCGCTCAACCTCGGCTCAATCACGGTGACATTGTCCACCACGGTGGACCCTTCGACGGTGGAGGCCGCGCTTCAGCTCACTGCCGGTGGCGTGGAGGTGCATGGGGACAAGGAAGCGGGAACGACGGAGGACGCGCGCAGCACCATCGTGTTTCGTCTGAAAGAGCCGCTCCCCGCTGATGTGCCCATGCGGTTGACGCTCAGCGAGACGCTCAAGAGCACCGCGGGCCATTCATTGGTGGCGCCGTTGGTCGTGGAGTTCTGGAGTGCTGCAGCCGAAGGCGCTGCCCCTCGCATCTCTCAGCTGGTTCCTCGTGTCGGACCGGTATCGGGAGGGGGCATCAGCGAGCTGCTCGGCTTTGACTTCGATGCCTCGGCAGAGGTGTTCATCGGCGGTGCGCGCGCGGTGGTCCTCGCACGCTCGTCGTCACGCCTGACCGTGGACGTTCCAGCGGGGGCTCCTGGCCTGGCGGATGTGGTGGTTCGCAACGTGAATTCAGGGCTGAGCGCGCGTCGTGAGGGCGGCTACCTGTACACGTTGCCTCTGCATGTCCAGAGCGCCACCCCCCGGTTCTTGAATCCGCGAGGCGGCAGCACGGTGGACATCACGGGAGAAGGGTTCCTCCCCGCGTGGGCGCATCCGCTGGGCTCGACCCAGGTGAGGGTGCGGGGAATCCCAGCGAGTCAGGTGCAGGTACTGTCGCTGACGCGGATGCGTGCCGTGGCTGGACCGGGTTCGTTCGGTGACGCGCCGGTCGTCGTCGTGTCTCCTGACGGAGTCGAGCGCAGCTCCGCTTCAGGTCGGGTGGGCTACGGCCTGCCGTTCCTGGGCGAGGAGAAGGCGCTGGCGGTGCGTCCGGGAGCGCTGACCCGCAGCCCGCTGTCGCCGTACTACATCTATTCGTCGGGCGGCTCCGCGATCAGCGGCAACAAGTTCGATCAGACCTATCTGGGGACGCTCACCGGTGGGGGCACCGTGCCTCAGTCCTACCGCATGGCGGCGTTCGACGTACAACTCGCCACGAGACCGCGTGCGGCCGGCGCCCAGGTGGTGAACTCGAACCGCCAGGACGACGCTCGGATTGACCGCCTCGTCGCCGTGCTCCAAGGCCGCCTGCCGCGTGGCACGCCCTTGCCGGATGTCGAGCTGATGCCGGACTCGCTCGACGTGGCGATTTCCGGTGACACGCTCTACGTCGCCAATGGCCGGAGCGGCCTGGCCGTGCTCGACGGCCGTGGCACGACCCAGCAACAGCCGGACGGCTCGCTCGAAAGCCTCAAGCTCCTGGGACGAGCCAAGCTGGGCACCAGCGATGAACTCATGGCCTCGCGCGTTGTGCCGATGCCCGTGGGGGCCTGGGTGCTCGCCAATGGATTGCAGGGGGACCCGTCCGTTCCGCCGCCCAACAACTGCATCCCTGTCCAGCCACAGATTGGCGCGAAGGGCAGTGTGCTGCTGGTGGACGCGCGTCATCCCGAGGATCCGCTGCTGATCTCGCAGGTGGGCGGGGGCGAGGAGTTCCAGCCCTATGGCGCCACTGTGAAGGATGGGCGGCTGTACGTGGTCACCGGCGACCATCACGGTGTCTTGTACGTGAAGTGCGACCCGGCTCAGCCGATGCCTCCGCTGCCGAATCACTCGCTCGATTACGGTCAGCGCACGGCTTACAAGAACCGCGCGGCCCTGCCGAAGAACAACCGGCTCCACATCTACAGTTCGGCCGGGGCGGATGCCCAGGTCGTCGGGTCGATTGCCATCGAAGGCAACCTCACGGACGTCGTCGTGCACGACGGCGTGGCCATCGTCGCCTCGGCCGAGTTCGGGCTCACGTTCGTGGACGTGAGCACCCCCGAGTCGCCCGAGTACGTCACCCGGATCGACTTCGACTCAACGCTCTCCAACACTCCGGGACAGCCTCAACGCCTGCGGCTCGTGGGAGACGTGCTGTTCGTGGCCGCCAACGAAGGTGGCGTCGTGCTGGTGGATGTGTCGAATCCTCGGGCTCCGCTCCTCCTGAGCGGAGGAAACACGGAGCCCGCCTTCGACTCGCTGGCGGTGGGCGATCGGCTGCTGTTGGCGGGGAAGCAGCAACTGACGGAATTGGAGACGCCGTTCATGCTGGTGACGGACTACAGCCCAGCTCGGGGTGAGCGCGTGCCGCCCAGCCTGCCGCGGCTCGTGGTCCAGATGAACCGGCCGATTGCTGCCTCCAGTGTCACCAGTGACACGGTCCGTTTGAGGGGCCCCGGTGGTTCGCTGGTGCCTCTGACTCTGAGCGTGCGCGATAATCCTGGACAGCTTGACTTCGCCATCGTGGCGACGCTCAGCAATCCCTTGCTTCCTGAAAGTACGTACCACCTGGAAGTGGATACGACGGTCACGGACCAGCGCGCGGGCGCGCTCCTGCTTCCCTTGAGGACGTCATTCATCACCGGCAAGGCCAATGCTCGTCAGCCGGTTATCGCCACGGTCTATCCCTCCACGGTCTCCACGGCGGGTGGACAAGAGGTGACCCTGAGAGGCAGCGGCCTCCTGGGCGTGAGCGCTGTGAAGCTCTCTGGCAATCGGGTGGCGACGGTGACGTCTCGCTCCGGTAGTGAATTGCGATTCACGCTCCCACCACTGAGCGCGGGGCCTGTGGACCTGTGGGTGGTGGATGAGGGCCTGCCCGAAGCCTATCTCCCGGCAGGACTGTTGGCGCTGGATCCGCTCGCCAGTCAGGTCACCCTCTCCCCGAACCATGGTCCGATCGAGGGGCACACGCGGGTCCGCGTTTCGATGTCCGCTCGCGCGGTGGCTCCAGGAACCTCGGTCCGTGTGGGCGGCAAAGCCACGGATGACGTGGACATCCTCGACTTGTCTTCTCTGGAGTTCACCACGCCTGCCGCGGCCGGTGCGGGTATCGAGACTGTCGAACTCGTGCCGCCTTGCGACACTGCGCCGGAGACGCCCTGCCCAGGCGTACCGGTGGGGACCTTCTCCTATGACCTGCCCATTGGCGTCGGCATGGAGTTGCCGGGGTTCCCGCCGCGCGTGGCATCGGACCTCAAGCTGGTAGGTGACAAGCTTTATGTGGGCATCTCCTCACCGGGAACTGCGGGGCTGGAGATCTTCGATGTCCGGCTGGAGGAGCGCCCGCTCCGGTTGGGAGGGCTGGCGACCCAGTCTCCCGTGCGAGGCCTGGATGTGGATGGGGCCTTGGCCCTGCTGGCCAATGACGTGGCAGGCGTCGCGGTAGTGGACGTGACGCGCCCGGAAGCGCCAGTGCTCCTGCGGCAGGTGTCGACGGCCAGCGGCGGAGCCGGTTCAGGGAGGGCAACGGCCGTCCGCCTCGAGGGCACGAAGGCGTTCGTGACGACCGTGGACCCCTCGTCGGCCTCCGGTTACGTCCAGGAGTTCGATGCCAGCTCGCCCGCGCTTCTGCTCACCAAAACGGTGCCGCTCGATGCGGATGCTCTGGCGCTGGATCTGGGACCCGAGCGGCTGTTCGCACTGACCTCGAACGTGGTGGCGCAGCAGGGGGACGGTCTCTCCCTATCCATCTACGATCGGGCGGGTGAGCGCCTGGGGCGCGTCTCCGTGGACGCCTCCGTGACATCGTATGAAGCCCTCGTCCACAGCCGGCTCGTGGTTCGAGGCGATCGCGCCTACGTGACAGTGGGGCGTCGATTGTACGTGTACAACCTCGCCAATCCAGCAGCCCCAGCGCTGCTTCAGAACACCGACCTGGGTTCGTCGTTGACGGGCCTTGGTTGGGCGGCTGGCACGCTGTTCGTGGCCACCGGGGGGCAACACACGGTGCAGTCCATCCCCCCGAACGAGCTGCTTCCCGTCGGGATGACGCCCGCGCCCGGAAGCGCAGCGATGCCGGAGACGATGGTGAAGGTGGACTTCACGCTTCCGGTGCTTGAATCTTCGCTCACGCCGGAAACGGCGGTGGTGTCGCGGGTCCGCGCAGGCACCGTGAGCTCCGTCGAAGGGGAATGGCACGTCGAGTACGCCGTGAGGGGCTCGTCGGTCATCTTCACGCCAAAGGAGCCGTTTGCACCGAACGACCAGGTCACGGTGTTGCTGGATGGATTGGTGTCGTTCAATCAGCTTCCCCAGGCTGCGCCGTTCTCCGGCGCGTTCCAGATCCTGGACGCGGATGC
Organism: Pseudomonadota bacterium; assembly: GCA_023426545.1. Taxonomy (GTDB): domain Bacteria; phylum Myxococcota; class Myxococcia; order Myxococcales; family Myxococcaceae; genus Myxococcus. The sequence continues at coordinate 11,796 of JAFAAN010000088.1, read as the reverse complement.
CGTGCAACCCGTCATCGCGTCGCTGACGCCCAGCTCTGGCCGTGCCGACCAGTACACGCAGGCGCTGCTTACAGGCAGCGGCTTCCGGCAAGGCACCACGGTTCTCGTCGGCGGAAGGAGCGCCGCGGCGACTGTGCGGTCAGACGGCCTGTCCATGGCTATCGAGATTCCACCTGCCATCGAGGTCAACGGCCTGCCGGCAGCGGGGCTCGCTGCCGTCGAAGTCATCGACCCGAGCGGCCTGTTCGCTCGAAGGATGGGTGGCTTCGTGTATCGGGAGCCACTGACATTGCTCAGCCTCTCTCCTGGCCGCGCTCCGCAGCAGGGCGGAACGAAGGTTCGCATCGAGGGGCGGGGGTTCGCGCCAGGGATGAAGGTGTCCTTCGGTGGCACGAATGCGTTCGACGTCCAGGTGCTGAGCAACCAGAGCGTGGAGGCGGTCGCGCCACCACATCCGGGTGGGATGGTCGACGTGTCCGTACAGGTCGGCGCTGACGTGGCGACGCTCCCTGCCTCGTTCCTCTATGGCGCGGGGGCAGTGGCTCGCCTGTCGACTGCGCCCATCCGGGACGTGGTTGTCGATTCGGGCGTCGCCTATGCGGCGTTGGGCGCCATCGTCGACATCCACGACGCGACGGGGGGCCCGCCGATCCAGGCGAACCGGAAGACGTCGAAGGGCGGGCTGCTGCTGGCCAACCTGAGTGACCCAACGCACGTCACCGTCATCAGCGAACTCGAGTTCCCTGGAGAGGGAGGCAGCCGCCGCGTCCTGAAGCGAGGCAATACCGTCTACGTCGCGGCGGGGGCGGGGGGCGTGCGCATCGTCGATGTCTCGACCCCTGCGGACATCAAAGAGACCTATCCGCATCTGCAGGTCAGTGGCGCCGCGGCGGATATCGCCATGGGCGGCTCGCTTCTCTACGTGGGCGACACGGAAGGCGTGAAGGTGTTCGACCTCGGGGACGGAAGCCGCCGGCCGCTCCACGTTGGAACGCGAGGGGTTCCAGGGGGAGTCAGCGCGCTGGCGCTGCATGGGGCTCAACTCCTCGTATCGAGCGCTTCTCCCGGCGCCCCCATGCTCCACGTGCTGGATGCCCGGACGGGCAACCTGACGTCCCACGGAACCGCGCCGCTGGCGGCTCCCGCCGTGCACATCACCGCCGAGGGGACGCGTGCGTTCCTATCGCTTGGAAAGGCGAAGCAGGTCGCCATCTACGAGCTTCAGGACGTGTACAACCCCACGCCCCATGGAGCCTTGGTGGTGGATGGGCCTGTGGGGGGCTGGGCCTCCGCGGAGCAGACACGCGTCGCGGCCGGCGTGGCGTATGTCGCGGCGGGTGGCGGAAAGGTGCTGCGGTACTCCGTCCGGGACGGCGCAGCGCCCAGCCAATTGGGCCGTGCGACGGTCTTTGGCGATGCGCGGACGCTGGCCTTCATGGGGCGCTACCTGCTCGTGGGGACGTTGGTTCTCGACAAGAACGGAACGCCGGTGGAGCTCCCCGTGAGCAATCCTGCGGACGCCCACTTGCCGCTCGCGGGCGCTCTGGCGTCCGTGGAACTCGACACGCTCGACATTCGCGGAACCGTTCCAAGTGACGGTGAAGTGGTTCCGCCAGACGCGGTCGTCCAGGTCTTGCTGACCGCGCTCCCGGAGGAGTCGAGCGCCGGTGAGGTGACGCTGGTCCGCCGTACTGGCGAGGAGGTCGTTTCCGTTGCGCGCCAGGTTCGTCAGGATCCCCAAGGCGGGCAGGTGGTGTTGACGCCTTACGCGCCGTTGGCCTTGGACACAGCCTACGAGCTGAGAATTGACGAAGGGCTCAAGGACTTGCGAGGCGCGCCACTGGGAACGCAGGCGCGCGTTTCCTTCCGGACCAGCCGAGATGCGGCACAGGAGCGGCCTGAGGTCGCGTCCGTGTCACCTGCTTATGGACTCGCGGCGGGTGGGAACGAAGTCGAAGTGCTCGGCAGCGGCTTCCTGAGCGACTGCCTCGTGACGATGGGCGGCATTCCGGCATCGGTCCATGAGGTGTCGCCGGACGGCCGCAGGATTCGCGTGACAGTGCCCGCGGGGCAGCCAGGGGCAGCCGCCGTCGAAGTCATCAACCCCGGTGGCTTGTCGCACTTGCGGTTGGGAGCTTACCGCTATCTGGAGTCCCCGACGCTGGCGGATGTGCAGCCACGGCATGCGCCCTATGGCAGTCGCGCCGTGGTGAAGGTGACGGGAGTCGGGCTCTTCCCCGGCTCGCAGGTCCATTTCGACACGGTGCCTGCGCGTTCGGTGGAGATGGACGATGCCGGCGCACTGCTCGTCGAGATTCCCGACAACGTGACGGGTCGCGTGGCCCTGACGGTGCTGACGCCAGGTGTTCCGCCCCAGCAGGCCACGCTGCCGGGCGGCTTCACTTTCACACTGGCGGAGCGGGCGCACCTCGACAATATGGGCGCAGTGCTCGCCAGGCATGGACATCGCGTGCTGGCCGCACGGGACAACGTGCTGTCGGTGGTGGACTTCAGTGTGGCCAGCAGCCCGCAATGGGTTGGGCAGGCCGCTGGCGTGAGCAACCCCGTGGACATGGCATTCCACGGAACAGACCTGTTCTTGGCGGGACGGGACGAGGTGGTTCGCTACCGTGTGTCCGAAGCCGAGTGCAGTCCTTCGCCGCATGCGCCTTGCAGCCCGGTGGCGTTGGAACGCATAAAGCTGGCGCCGTCGACCCCGTTCGCCGTGAAGGCCGTGGCTGCCGGTGGGGCAGGGGCTTATGTCGCGGTGGCGGGGGGCAACGAACTGGCGCTGCTCGCACCGATGGATGGTGCATACGTTACGGTGGCCCGCACGATGCTCGGGACGGGCACGGTCGTCGATCTGGATGTGGTCGACGAGGCGCTCCTGGTCCTTGTCGAGGATGGCGCGAGCGGATCCCGGTTGGAGATTCGTAGCACCGAGGGCGGCACGCTTCCGCTTCTGGCCGCTATTCGCAACCTGGGCGTGTCCATGGGCGCGTTGACACGCGATGGTCGCAGGGTGGCCGCTTCCGGGGGAGGCGCGCTGCATCTCTACGACGTCACGGACCCGTTGGAGCCACGCATATTGGCCTCGGCATCGGATCCCTCAGGGGGAACCTCGAAGGCGCTTTCGTTGAGTGGGCCCTGGTTGATGGCTGTGAACGGCAACCGCGTCTCGTGGCTGGACACCACGCAATCGCTGACCGAGCGTTCCTTCGCGAACACGGCTGGTAATATTACTGGCGCTGCCCTCATCAACGGAGTGGCGGTGGTCAGTGTCAGCAACTCCCTGCGCGTACTCGAACTGCCGTACCCGACCGTGGACACCGTGTCGCCGTTGCCCGGCGAGGCCATTGCCCTCAACGGCAATGTCGCCGTCTCCCTGGCCACGGACCTGCCAGGCGCGGTTGCAGCGGGTTCATCACTTCAGCTCTGGGATGGCGCCTTGCAGGTTCGGGGAACCACGAACACTGCGGCGACGTCGCTTTCGTTCGTTCCTTACGCGGAACTGGAGCCGTCGCGTACCTATGAGGCCAGGCTGCGGTTGGCAGCTATCCCCTCCATCCATGGTAGCCATCTCCTGGCGCCTTGGAACTACGCCCTCCGGGCGGGAGGTGCGCCCGTTTCGCTTCGCGTCGATTCGGTGCTCCCCGCAAGTGGCCCCATGGCCGGAGGCATTCCTGTCACGCTGTCGGGTATCGGTTTGGGTGGCTCGGCCGCCGTAACGATTGGTGGAGCGGAGGCACCGCGGATTGGCGAGGCCCAGGGGAACGCCTTGACCGTCATGCTCCCGCCGTCTGGCGCGGCGGGCCCGGCAGTGGTGCGCGTGTCCAGCGCGGATGGCGCGGAAGCCATCGCCGCGTCGCCGTTCGTGTACGTCGCGCCCATGGACCTCGGTGAGGTGACGCCCAGGGCAGTGGATGATGTCGCGGGTGGCTGGGTACGTATCTCGGGCTCAGGATTCCATCGTGGAATCGAGGTCTGGTTCGATGGCATCCGAGCGGAGACCCGGGGCTTCACTTCGACAGGCGTCGAAGCATTCGTTCCTGCGGGCGACATCCGTTATCTGACGCTCACGCTGACGCAGCCAGGGGCTGAGCCGCTGAATCTCGAGAATGCGGTCTATCGCGGTGACGTCCGGGCCCCCATGGTGGAGCGCGTCGAGCCCATTGCCACCGTGGGCCGCCTGAACGTGCCGCTGACCGCGGTGTTCGACGTCCGCTTCGACGAGCCACTGTCGACGGCGAGCGCCAACCTGCTTCGTCTGGTGCGCTCTCCCTCGGACGTTCCAGTGCCAGGCGCATCCGAGCTGCTGCCAGACGGCCGGACACTTCGCTTCACGCCTTCGGAAGCGCTCGCATCCACGACCTCGTATGCCATCACGGCATCTGGGGTGATGGATGTGGCACGGAACGTCGCCAGCCTCGTCCGGGAGAATTTCCGCACGGTCGACATCGTGAAGCCGACGCTTCAACTCCGACGTGCAGGTGGCGCAGTGGTGTTGAAGGATGACGCTTTCGCGGCGGCCGTCACATGGTCGTTCCAGGTCGCGGCCTCGGACGACAGTGGGCAGGCGGTCACGACGACGCTGAGTGTCGACGGGGCGCCGCTCACCCAAAGCTCCGGCGGTATCTACTCGTTCTCCTGGCCCCAGGGCGCGGTGGGATCGCATCCGGTCTTGACGGCGACAGCGACGGATTCAAGTGGCAATACGAGTGGCCCAGTGGATGTACAGATTCACATCGTGGATGACTCGCCACCTGCCGTGACAATCCAGCAACCTGTCGCCGATGCGACGCGGGAAGAAGGAACCACGGAGACCGTGGTCGTGACGGCAATCGACAACTCCGTAGTGACCGCCGTCGAACTCCACATGGACGGCGTGCCCTGGGGGAAGCTGAGTGGCTTGACCACGAGCACCGCGAGCTTGACGCGTGAAATCCCCCTGGGCCGGGTCCAGGGCACCGCGGCCAGTGAGCCGCGAGTCCTGATTGCGTATGCGACGGATAACAGGGGACAGGTCACCGCTTCTGAGCCGCGGACGCTGACGGTGACAAGAGACGTCGCTCCACCGTCCGTGCTCGTGCGGACTCCTGTGGCGGGAGGGCGCGTGGTGGCTGGGTCGACGCTGTGGCTCGAGGCGATTGCGTCGGATGCGAACGGTGTCGCTGAAGTCGAGTTCTTCATCGACGAGTCGCCTGTCGGCGTGGCTCGGAGTGCGCCATGGCGCGTGTCCTGGCACGCGCCTGTGGTGACGTCGGCCCAGACGCACGTGATCCGGGCGGTCGCGAGGGACTCGCGGGAGAATGCAGCGGAGGCCACCGCGTCGTTCTCGGTGGAGCCTTCGTTGGTCCGGCCCTTCGTCGCGGTGACGTCCCCCGATGCTGGCACGCTGCTGCCGGAAGGCAGGCCCTTCGGCGTGGAGGTAGATGCCGTCGCCGCGGGGGCGGTGGCCTCCGTACGCATCACCGCGGGCGCCGAGGAGCACGTGCTGACTCAGGCACCATGGCACACCGAATTCGTTGCGCCTGTGCTGGATGGAGGAACCGCGCCGCTCGAACTCACGGCTCAGGTCACCGACAAGGAAGGCGAGTCCAGTTTGGTTGCGCGCGTCACGGTGACTGTCGTGGATGATGGTCAAGCAAACGCAGACGTCCTCCTGGCTCAGGAACCGCGCGGCGAACTGCTCCTGGGCGGGTCGACGCTGGCGCTGTCCGCGACATCGGATGCGGGAACACGGCCTGTGCTATCCGTCCATTCCGGGGGGGCCAGCCTTCCCGTCCAATTGGCGGAGGAGGGACTCGCAGGCACCTCGCGTCTGCCGGAAGGCCCTGAAGGCGTCTCGGTGATTTCACGGGCGACGGTCACGGCCCCTGGCGGTGCGTCAGGTGTTTCGGTTCACGAAGGCACGCTGGCGGTAATGACCAGTGGCCAGCCCGTGGTCATCGAGGATGCGGCGGACTTCATGGAGCCAGTGGCGTTGGTTTCCCGCGCCGATTCCGTGCTGGTTATCCGCTCGGACAGCGGGGGAGGGGGCGAGCTCGAGCTGCGCTCGCGTCAGTCCGGTGCGAGAGTGGCGGCGCGAAGCATCGCTGGGACGCCAGTAGGCGCCGTCTTCACCGGGAACGAGGTGGTGGTTGCCGTTCGGTACAAGGGCGCAGGTTCGCTGGTGCGATTCACGCTCCCGGGGCTGGAGCCCAGTGTACAGGCGACTACGCCGCTAGTGCGTGCGCCGACCGCGTTGGACGGCGTGCGCGACTGGCTTGCGGTTGGCAACGACCAGGGCGTCGAACTGTTGCACGCCGACGGAACGAGGATGGGCCGTCTGCTCCTGGGGCCAGTCACATCATTGGCTGCCGCCGGCTCACGGCTGTTCGTCAGTACGGGGACAGCGGTGGTTGCCGTTGATGTCGCCGCGGTGAACGCTCCGCGAGAGCTGGCTCGAGCCAGTCTTGTTGGCGCCTCGTTCAAGGCGACGGCGGCGCTTGCGGATGGCGGCGTCTGTGTCGCTGGCAGCCTCGTGCGGTGCTTCGCACTGGTCGAGTCGGAGCAGCAGACACAGTTGCTCTCGCGTGGCGATGTCCCGCTGGGAGCACAGGCGCTGAACGCGGCGTCCTTTGGCGAGCTGCTGGTCGTAGGAACCGCATCGGGCGCCCGACTCGTCGATGTCCGCGGAACGCCCATGGGCTCAGGCATGTATCCGGATGTAAGGGGGCCCGCGGCCCTGGTCCCGGGAGCCCTGGTGAGCGGCATGCCCCGTGGATTGGCTCGTCAGGCGGTGATTCGTGGCCCCGCGACCCCACAGGTCGCCATGCAGTTGCCCGCTTCGGCGGTCCATGGGGCCCGTGTTTCCCTGGACGCGACCGTGTCGGATGACGTGCTGCCCCTCAATGGATTCACCGCAGAGGTGTCCATCAACGGAACGCTCGCGGAAACGCGCGACACCCAGATCCCGGCGTGGATCGACCTGCCTGCCACGGGCAGCTCGGCAGTGGTCGAGTTGGTCGTCCGAGACCTTGCGGGCCGACAGGTCCGGACTGAACGAGAGGTAACGCTCACGGAGCCCGTACCGGCGGTGGGTCCTGCACTTGCGGACGTGAGCATGCCCCCGGAAGCGGTTGAGGGAGCCTTCTTCCCCGTAGCGGTGTTCCCCGTGCATCCGGCCCGGGTGGCTCAGGTGGAGGTCTCACTCGCCGGCGGGCCGCCGGTCATCCTGTTGGCGCCATGGCTTGCGGGAGAGCTTCTGGCCCCGGAGGTTCCAGCAGGGAGCCCTACGTCGCTTCTGGTGACGTTCGTCGCACTGGATGCACAAGGAAGGCGTGGGCCTCCGCTGACTCGTACGGTGTTGGTGCGCGATGGGGAGGGTGGACAAGCCCCGGTGGTGAATGTGCTGCGAAGGGCCCTGAACGAATCAGAGGCGATCCATGAAGGCTCCTTCGTCACCATTGAGGCTGCCGTCGCGGCGGGCGCAGAAGGTGACAGCATTCGCCTGATGATCGATGGACAAGAGGCCGCGCACGTCGCGGGTTCACACGTCCACGTCCCCGTTCGGATTCCCTTCGGTGGGGGCTTGCGCACAGTCATGGTAACCGCCGTGGCCAGGGATGCGTCTGGCCGCGAATCCGAGCCGGCGACCTTGTCGCTCAGCGTCCTCGGTGACGTGAATCCCCCTCTCCTCAGCGGCATCAAGACCGACCCGACAGGTGAAACCGTTGCTGCGGGAAGTGAGCTGGTCGCAACCGTTGAGGCGACCGACGATATCGCGCTGGAACGAGTTACACTGGAGCTGTCGATTGATGACGTAGTTCAGGCCAGTGGCGGTCAGGTGCTGCGTTACGACGTTCCCGCGACCATGGTGCCGGGCACCAAGCTGAAGCTGACGGCTCGGGCTGAGGATAGGGCGGGCCAGGTGGCAGTTACCACCTTGGACCGGGTCGTTTCCGCAACACCCCTTCCGGTTGAGCTCGCGACGGTTCCGCTTGAGGGAGCCTCGTCGCTCACTCGGCTGGGGGACCGAGTCTATGTGGCGACCACGACGGGCGTCTGGGTAGGACGAGTACATGGCCCTGCCCATGCAGAGCTGGAGGGCGTGGGCTTCTTGCCGACCCCTGTCCCACCTGTCGCATTGGCTGCATTTGCAGACCACGTGGCCATCGCACTAGGGGAGCACGGCCTCTGGTTGGTGAATACCAGCGGCTCTGGCAGTCCCTTCGTTTCTGCGCGTGTGCCGGGCCGGTATACCGGAGTCGCGATGGCTGGCAGTCTCTATGCCTCGCGAATTCTTGAGAATGGGCTTTACCGAATCGACACGCTGGACGTCACTGTTCCAACGCACCCCTGGATCGTCAGCAGCACCGCAAGCACCGCGGCCTCAAGCCGTGTGATTGGTGCTGTGGCTGATGGGGTCATCCAAACACTTGGCGCATCGTCAGTGATTGCCCCAGTGACGAGGGAGAACGGAACGAAGGTCCTGCAGACGTTCTCCGTCCAGCCCGCGGCAGTTCGTATTGCGCAGAGCGACGGCGACCTCATGGTCGTTGGGACGGATCGCTCAGTCCAAGCTTGGGTGAGGACTCAGCAGACTGCCGTCGAAAAGCTGCTTGAGGTGCCACTGGCTTCAGGAGTTCGATCCATGGAAGTCATTCATGGCCTGGCTTACGTTGTGGGCGACGATGGCTGGCTCCGAATCCTTGACTTCCGGAACCCTGTCGCACCTCGAATGCTGTCCCGGTCGAGGCTGGACGTGCGTGAAATCCTCGTCAGTGGCGGACACGTACTGGCGACGGGGCCCGCAGGCGTCAGCATCATGAGCATTCCGCAGACGGAGCCAGCGATTGCTACGGGTCTCGTCATGGTTGGCGACGCCGCGATGGGCCTGACCGCCTTCCGAGGAGGGGCACTGGTCGCTGCCCGGTCGTCAGGTGCTCAAGCCATTGATGTGGTGCGGAGCGTGGCACCGGTCCTCGACGGACAGTTGCTTGCGGGAAGCGACGTCAGGCAATTGGAGCGGATCGGGCGCGACACGTTCGTGCTGAATGGATCCACCATTCGCTATGCACGGGAGACGACCGCAGGAGCACTTCAGCTCAATAACTCGGAGACGACAGAGCTTCAGTTGGCACTGGGAACCGTTGACCGTCTGGCTGTAGCCAGGAATCGTATCTGGGCGATCTCCAACGTAGGATCTGTCAAGACGATTCAATGGCCACGGGTGGCGCCTGGAGATTCGCTGGCCCTTGGGAGTGCGGCCCTCGATGTCGCGGGTGACGAGCGCCACGCGTTGGTCGCGATGGGCAGTCAGGGGGCCGCGATCGTGGAAATTGCTCCTTCGGGGCAACTGCGCCGTTCAGGCACGCTCCCGGTGACGGCTTCCGCAGTGGCTCTGAATGGCGAACTCGCTGTCGTGGGAGGCGCTACTTCCCTCTCCGTGTTCGCATTGGCTGACGACACGTCTCCAGAGTTGTTGGGCACCGTACCCACCGAAGGCCCCGTTGCGCGGATCCGCCTAGTAGGCAGGTTGGCCATCGTGAGCGAAGGCCAGGCAGGCGTTGAGCTCTGGCATCTGCCAACGGGCGCTCCGGCAGTTCGGTTGATGCATGTGCCAGCGTCGAACGCCACTGACGCCATCCTTTCGGCCGGGAGGCTCTTGGTCGCCGATGTGAATATGACTGGGGGAACCCAGGGCATCGTGCACTCGTACATGCCCCCCGTGGCGGCCGAGCCTCTGGTGCGAATCGTTTCTCCAGCCAATCCGCCATCGGTTGAGGCCGGAACGGATGTGGTCGTTGCGGGGTTCGCGAGCGGAATCGGGCTGGATGATGCTGAGTTGGTTGTCGATGGCGTTGCGGCCGCGGCCTTCGATGAAACGAGCCTCAAAGCGCGGTGGACGCTCCCGGCGAGCTCAGTCGCGGGTCAGCGGCACGAATTGCGGCTCAGGGTGCGCGGTTCCGGTGGAATGGAAGCACTTTCGCGCCCTTTGACAATCACCGTCCTGCCCCCTTCAACCCAAGCTCCCAGCATCAGCCTGACAGCCCCTGCGGCAGGAACGACCATCGCTTCTGGCGCCACGATGACTGTGCGCGCTCGACGCACCGCGGGAGTTGCGCCTGTCACCGCGTCTGCCTGGCTTGGCTCAACGTATCTCGGGGAACTTGGCCAGAGTGCTTCAGACCCAATGATCCTCGAGGCGGTCTTCCGTGCGCCAGTCGCGATCGAGCAGGAGTCAATGCCGCTGAGTGTGCTCCTAGTAGACGGAGCTGGCCGGACAGCGGAATCCTCAGTGCAGGTCTTGCTGAGCGTGGACAACGCCGCGCCAAGCGCGCCGTCAGGACTCCCAACCCAATTGCGCGCGGGGCCCTATGTCAACTTGATTACGATCCAGGCGACGGATGATGGAGTGCTGTGGATTGAGTTGGAGAAGGACGGCGCGCTCTTGGCGAGTTCTCAAGAGGCAAGCGGCACCGCCTCGCTTCGCCATGGCTTGGTGCTCCCGGCAGATTCAGTCGGCCAACAGGTGACACTGGTGGCCACGGCTGTGGACCTTGCGGGACGCCGTACACAGGTTACACAGACGTACGTTGTCGCGGTGGACGGTTCCCCGCCGACCGTGAGGTTCAATGGAGTTCCGCCGCCATTGAGCGCGTTCGAAGGTGCAAACCTCAATGTTTCTGCATCCGCCACCGATCCTGATAACGATGTCGCAACCATAAAGCTCTATGCCAATGGCGTGGAGTTCGCGTCGAGTGCGACGAGCTTTGTGTCTGCTACCTACTTGCTTCCGAAGCTGAGCGAGCAATCGGACGTTGTGTTCCGCGCGGTGGCGACCGACGGACGTGGCAGGACGGCCGCCATCGAGCGGACGACCACGCTTCAAGCCAATCCGGCACCGGTGTTGACATATACGATGACGCCGAACCCCGCGCTCCAGGGCGAGATCGTCCGCATCTGTGCCCGGGCGATGGACAATTCGAGCATTGCTCAGTTCTCTGCCTCTGCGGACGGCGAGCCACTAATGAGTTCGGTCTCGTGTGGCGCCGGATGCATCAGTCTTTGTGAGGACAGACAGATTGCTCCGCTTGCAACGCAGGTTCTTGTTGAGTCCAATGCAAGCGATGACCTGGGGGCGGTCGCAAGTGGAAGCACCATCTTCCAGGTCATTGAAAACCAGCCGCCGATACCAACGCTAGCCTCAAACATCAATCTGCTTGTCGGTATTGAGGGGCGACTCGTAGGCACATGGACTGACGAGCGCGTTACGCTTGCTTGGGCAGAGTTTCGGGTGAATGGCGTCAGGGTGGGGAATCGGATCATGAATCCCTACAGAGGCTACGGGCTAAGCCAAAATTACACTCCGATATCTAGGGGCGTCATTCGCGTCAGTCTGGTCGTTCAGGATCAGATGGGACTGCAGGCGGAGACATACCGTGACATCTACGTCATGGAACCCCAGTACCCGGCAGACGTCACCGATGTCATTGCGGCGAATGATTACCGATTCGAGGGGATGGATATCGTCGTCAGGGGCAATGACAAGCTCCGGATCGACGGAAAACACACATTCAGAAATCTCTATGTGCTAGACAATGCAGTAGTGAGTCACAGTCCGGCGACTGAGGCGGAGACGACCTCCCTCGATATCACAGTCATAGATGCGGTTCGGATTGACGCGTCAGCGCTCATCGATGTCAGCGGCCTGGGGTACCTGGGTGGCTGGCAGTCAGGAAATGGAGAGCGGGCTGGGCGGACGCAGGGCAATATCTCGACGGGATTGGAGAGCGCGGGTGGGAGTTACGG
>JAFAAN010000153.1 GCA_023426545.1 Pseudomonadota bacterium | reverse complement strand
CTCGTGTCCCGAGCGGGCCCGGGGGCGGCGGGCGCCGTGCAGCGCGCCCAAGTTACGCGGCACTCTCCCTGCCATCGAGGACATCGAGCACATGGACACCTATGACATCGTGGTGGCGGGCAACGGCGCGCTGGGCCTCGCGACCGCGCGTGCCCTGACGCTGCTGGACCCCAACCTGCGTATCGCCGTGGTGGGGCCCGCGAGCCGGCCCGCGGGTGCGTCTCCCGCGGCGGGAGCGATGCTCGGCTGCTATGGCGAGGTGACGGCGCCGCTGCTGAGGACCGCTCCCGGACGCGCGAAGCACGCCAAGGGTGTGATGGCCGCGCGCCTGTGGCCCGCGTGGCTGGAGCAGCTCAACAGCGAGCTCCCCGAGGACGCGCAGGTGCGCATCAACGAGGGCACCATCGTCTTCAGCAACGCGAAGTCCGGGACGATTGAGGATGAGAACTTCACCGCCATCCATGAGGCGGTGAGGGAGGGGGGCGAGCCCCACGAGGTGCTGGACCCGAACCAGGTTCCCGGGCTGAACCCCGCGGAGGACTGCCGGCCCAAGCAGGCGCTGTTCCTGCCACGCGAGGGCTCGGTGGACGCCAGCCGCTTGTTGAGGGCGCTCACGCAGTCCCTGGCGCAGTCGCCGCGGGTGTCCGTCGTGGATGGCGCCGTCAAGGCGCTCGACGTCCAGGGCGGGCGCGTGGCGGGTGTCCGGCTGGAGGATGGCCGCGCGCTGTCCGCCGCCCAGGTCGTGCTGGCCATGGGCGTGGGGACCCAGGCCGTCCTCGACGAGCTGCCGGACCTGGCCCGCCGCATCCCGCGCATCGTCTGCGGTGGAGGGACGTCGCTCCTGCTCGAGGTGCCGAAGACGGCGCTCCAGCACGTGGTGCGCACCCCGAACCGCGCGTTCGCCTGCGGCCTCCACGGGATGCCCCGCTCGGGGACCCAGCTCTACTTCGGGGCGACGAACATCCTGTCGGCGCGGCCGATGCTGCGCACCACCCCGGCGGACATGTTCTTCGTGCTGGAGTGCGTCCTGGAGCAGATCGACCAGGACCTGTGCGCGGCGCAGCTCGTCGCCTGGCAGGCGGGGAACCGGCCCGTCACGGTGGACACGTGTCCGCTCATCGGGCCGACGTCGGTGGAGGGCCTGTGGCTGCTCACGGGCACCTACCGCGACGGGCTGTTCCTCTCACCGCTCCTGGGGCAGCACATGGCGCGGCGGCTGTGTGGCCAGAGCGGGCTCGTGGCCGAGGACTTCCTGCCCGAGCGCAAGCCCATCTCCCTCTACACCCTGAAGGAGGCGCGCGCCGAGGCGCTCAAGCACTACCTGGCCATGGGCTGGGAGCACGGCATCCGCCTGCCGAAGGTGGGGTGGCACCGCGCCTTCCCACGCTTCTATCAGCAGATGCTGGACTCGCTCTATGACGCGCTGGGGGAGGAGGAGTTCGTCATGCCCCCGGAGCTGCTGGCCATCGTCGACAGCAACCGCGCCGCGATGGTGCCCTTCTTCCGCAACTACTACGCGGAGGTCCGCAAGGCCTGGGCGTGACGGACGCCCGGGCGCGGAACGTCAGCGGGGCTCGGCCGCCACCCGGCCCTGGCGGGCATTGACGGCGTCAATCACCTTCGCCGGCGGGACGACACCCTCCCGCCCGAGCAGCACCGCCGTGGACTCGCCCTCCGCCACCACCTTGCCGCGCGAGACGAACTGGTGCGTGGCGTAGAAGTACTTCTCGTCCCAACGCGTAATCGACATGGACACGGTGTACTTCTGGAACGGGCGGAGCGGCTTCTTGTAGTCCATGGTGTGGCGCACGATGATGGGCGCCCACTTCTGCTGGAGCATGAGGGCCAGCAGCCCCGTGCGGATGAACAGGTCGACCCGGTTCAAATCACAGACGGTCAGGAACCGGCCGTTGTTCATGTGGAGGTTCAGGTCCAGGTCATTGAGCAGGACGCGCTGCTCCAGCGTGCTCGTCAGGGCGTCCACGCGCATCTCCGGCTTCCAGAGCGAGGAGAGCATGACCCACAACATCCTGAGATAGAGATTCATGTGCTTCGGACTGCTCCTGCAGGAAGAACGAGATGAGCCGAGCCGGCGGATAGTAGCCAAGCCCGGATGACCGCGGATAGAGGAAACCCAGGTGCCCGCCGTGAGGCGTCAGCTCGAGCCGCACGTGCGCGCGCAGCTCGCGCGCGTCGGGCAGGGTGTCCCGGGCGACGAGCGGGTCATCCTCGGCGTTGAGGATGAGGAAGGGCACCTCGATGCGCGAGAGGAATTGCCGGCTGCTGCACCGGCCGTAGTAGTCGTCGGTGTCCTTGAAGCCATGCAGGGGCGCGGTGAAGAGCGCGTCGAAGTCCTGGATGCTGCGCAGCCCGTTGAGTCGTCCGAGCCGCGAGGCGAACTCTGGCAGGTGGCCCTTGAGGCGCGCGGTGCGCTTGTACGAGCCGAGCACGCGGAGCTGGTAGAGCTGGTTGATACCCTCGCACGCCCGGCGGGCGGTGCTGCCCAGGGAGAACGTCAGGGACACGGCCGCGGCCGCGGAGAGCTGGCTGGCGTGGCCCGTCTCCGCAAGGTAGCGAATCAGCATGCTGCCGCCCAGGGAGAAGCCCACGCCATACAGCGGTGTGTGGGGCTCTTGCTCGCGGACGAGGCCCACCAGCCACGCCAGATGTTCGGTGAACCCGGCGTGATAGAAGGGCGCCTGCCGGTTGGGCACGGTGCCGCCCCGGTGGCAGAGCACCGCCGCGCGCAGGCCCCGGCGGGACAGCTCCGACAGCAGGCTGCGGATATAGGTGGCGTCCTGGGTGCCCTGCATCCCTGGCAGCAGGATGAACAGGGGGCCCTCGTCCTCGCGGCGGAGCCAGTACACGTCCACGAAGTCGCCGTCCGGCAGCTCGTGGCGGATGTGCTCGGTGACCACGTCATGGCGGCGCCGGTCCAGGTGCGGGACGACCGTCTGGACGTGCGAGTACCGCAGCCACCAGGGGACGTGGAAGCCGTGTGGATGCTCAGCCATGGACGGTTCGTTCCCGGGGCGCGTCGGGCAGGGGCATGCCGACTTCCGCCATGACGGACAGGTCCCGCTCCGTCAGCGCGCGCGTGCGGCGCCGCAGGATGTCCGCCCCCAGGACCAGGTTGAAGTTGGAGACGCCGCCATAGCGGTGGTGCAGGAAGTGGTTGCGGTAGACGGCCCGCATGTAGCGGGTGCGCAGCAGCCACGCCAGCCACCGGGGCGCCGTGCGCTGGCCCTCCTCGAAGGGCCGGTGCAGGTACGGATGGACGAAGTGGCTCATGAAGGGGGGCAGGAGCAGCGTCACGCAGCCAGCCAGGAAGGCGATGGGCTTGAGCGTGAAGTAGAACACCGGGAAGAAGATGACCAGCGGGGCCACGAAGACGAAGGCGCCTTCGCCGTGCAGCCGCGTGGCAAAGGCGCCATGGATGATGGTCCGGCCGTGCTTGCCCCGCTGGAGCAGCTCCTCGGTGAGCTTCTGCTTCTCTTCCTCGCTCCGGAACTGCGTCACGTGGTCGCCGCGGTACGTCCTCACGTGGTGGATGGTGTGGTGCGAGTAGTGCGTGTTGATCATCGGCCGGAAGAGCCACGGCGCGCGGTTCCAGAAGCGCACCGCCTTCGGGCGCGCGTCGGACACGTACTCGTGCATGAAGGACTCGACGTATGAGGCAATGACGTAGCCCAGCGCGAGCCCGAGGAGAATATGGACGAAGTCAGGCATGGTTCAGCGTTCCTCGCTGGAGAGGGTCATCAGGCGGCTCAGCTCGCCTGGAGTCTCGATGGACGGCGCGGGCGGAAATCCCGTCATCCTGCCGGTGGCCTCGTCGTACACCTTGAGGCGGAAGGCGCGCAGTGACGCCCCCAGGCCGAGCCGCACGCCGTCGCCACCCAGGCCGTGCTGCTCCATGAAGTCACGCAGCAGGTAATTGGGAATCTGGGGCTTCAGGTGGTGCACGTGGTGCAGGTTGATGGCCCCGAAGAGCCATTCGAGCGCGCGCGGCAGGAGCAGGTGACTGCTGCCCTGGAGCGCCGAGCCCTTCAGGGACCACTGCGCGTGGGGAACCCAGTAGGGCTGCTCCACCTGGTGTTGCACGAAGAAGAGCCAGATGCCGATGCCCGCCGCCACCTGGGTGATGAGGAGGTGCACCACGAGCCACCGGGGCCAGTCCCCCAGCCACAGGAAGCCGAGGTGCACCGCCAGCAGGCCCAGGTTCGTCACCGCGATGGAGCGGCGCTCGGGCCTGCGCTCTCGTGGGACGATGCCGGGCATGCGGAAGCGCAGCATGAACTGGAAGATGGGGCCCACGCCCAACAGCACGGCGGGGTGGCGGTACAGCCGGTAGCGCAGGCGCTGGGAGGGCTTCAGCGCGAGGTACTCCCTGGCCGTCATCGTCACGATGTCGCCCACGCCACGCCGGTCGAGGTCGCCGCTGGTGCTGTGATGGACCAGGTGCATGGCGCGCCAATACGCATGGGGCGCCAGCGTCAGGAGGCCCAGCGCCAGGCCCACCCGGTCGTTGGTCAGCGGGCGGGAGAACAGGGAGCGGTGCGCACAGTCATGCTGGAGGATGAAGACACGCACCAGCGTGAGCCCCGCGAGCACCGCGAGCGCGATTCCCGCCGCCAGTGATTCTCCGAGATAGACATAGCTGGCGCCCGCGAACAGGACGTAGGCGCCCACACAGCCCAGGACCTGGAGCCCGCTCACGAGAGCGCGCGGTCGCCAGGCATGGGCTTGGGAACGAGGACCGTTGTCGGGTGCGCAATCTGTGGCCATGGCTGACTTGGGGCTCCAGCCTCCCCAAAGGATTATTCAGTCCGTGAATTTCGGACATAACCTGCGTTGACTCTGGAATCAAGGATGTCCAGGTTGAGCCTCTCTTGACACCGCGACAGGTCTGCCCACTGCGGCATCTGTCAGGCATTCAACAGGTGGGGCACCGGAGCGGGTGATACATCGCCACGGCGGTGTCTCGAGGGTGCGCCCGGTGCCCAGCGTGGCACGACGCTCGGGCCGCGGTCGCAACCCGCTGGGGCGTAGGCACGCCATCGGCCGGGACGGCGGAGTCGAGTGCTGCGGTGAGCCGCGCTTCGGCTTCCTTCCGGAGCCGCTCCACCCGTTTGGCGAGCAGGGCGGCCCTGCTCGGGAAGTCCGCGAACACCGACCCGCCGGACACGTCCGCGAGCGGGCGACGGGGTCGCTGATGCTGCCCGCGTAGCCCCGCTTGGCGAAAACCCGCGTAGTCGCGGTGGGGGTGACCGCACTGGCCGTGTTCTGCCTGCGCTGGCTCCATGGGTACTTGGAGCCGTTGGCGGGCACGGGGCGTGCCGCAGCGGAGGCCGGTGTGCTGTTCGCCGGCTGTCGCGTGTTCCTCGTCCCCACGGTGATGGGCGCGGGGCTTGCGCCGCGCCTGTTCACACGCTGGGAGCACTGCCTCGTGGAGGGCGGGCGTGCTCACATCGTCGTTGCTGCACAGGTGCGCCACCATCCACCTGGCTGTCGGACTCGCCTGATCCCGGTTCACCGGGCGAGGGCTCCTGTTCTCCCCACGTGCGCACTCCCGCATTCCGCGAGTCGCAGGACTGGCGCCACTCCCTGTCTAAACACATCCAGCGGAGCACCATCGATTGAGGGCGGCCCTCCAATGACACACACGTCATTGTCACTCACCGATGTTTTTCGCTGCACGTGCGGTGTGACTCCGGGGTGGGGCGGATCCGGTGTTCCGCGCCAGAGGCCAACCACATGGACGCTTGCTCGGGCGGAGCGTATGACCATCGGGCAGCCAACCTGGAGATATCAACATGATCAGACAACGAAGTGTCTTGGCTGCACTCGGGATGCTGGCCGTCGTCCTGGCGGCGACGGGCTGTTCACCCGAGTGCGAGACCCCATCGGACTGTGCGCCGAAGGGGGCGACCCCGTACGTGTGCGTCGAGGAGAAGTGCGTGCCCGACACCTCGCCCTGCGCGGCTGGGTGCGGCAGCGGTACCGTGTGCGACGAGGCGGCGGACAACGGGCGGGGCGCGTGCGTCCAGTGCTTGAGTGACGCGCAGTGCGGCGGCGACACCCCGGTGTGTGACCTCGACAGCAAGAGTTGCAAGACGTGCCTCGCGGGGGCCGACGGCAGCGCTCAGGGGTGCCTGTCGGGCCAGACCTGCGACGCCGGCGGCAACGGCGGCCTCGGCGCGTGCGAGGGCTGTAGCACCAACGCCGAGTGCGCCGAGGGCACGCCGCAGTGCAAGTCCGGGGCTCCGGGAGTGTGCGTGGAGTGCCTGGACGACAGTCACTGCGCCAGCGGCGCCCAGCCGGTGTGCAGCGGCAACAACGTGTGTGGCTGCACCGAGAGCGCCCAGTGCGGCGGTGAGACGCCCCTGTGTGACACCGCCCGGGACAACGGCCAGGGCGAGTGTGTGCAGTGCATCGACAACAGCCAGTGCACCGCACAGCAGGGCTGCAACGCCGCTGGCAGGTGCGAGGCGCTGACGGGGCTCGACGAGGCGAACGAGCAGATCGCGGCCTTCCACGCGGCCCCCACGGGCGACCAGTCCGAGCCACTCACCATCCACGGCGCGTTCGTCACCGCCATCACTCCGAGCACCGGCGAGCCCCGCGGCTTCTTCGTGCAGGCCAGGGCGGAGGGCCCCGCGTTGTTCGTCAGCCACTCAGATGAGGTGCAGGTGGCCGTGGGTGACCGGGTCTCCTTCAAGGTGCTCGCGAAGGTCCTCCAGTCCGGCAACACGGCCGCGGACTACAAGTTGGACACGGCGAGCGTCATCTCCGGCTTCCAGACGCTGAGCTCGGGCCACCCCGTGCGGAAGCTCGCGGCGGCGGGAGGACTGGTAACGCACGTCACCGACGACGTGGTGGCGAACATCGACACCTATGAGAGCCGGCTCGTGCGGGTGACTGGCAGGGTGACCACCACGGCGGGCACTGGGAAGCAGGCGGGCACGGGCTACAAGATTGCGCAGTTCGCGATCGACGGGACCACGCTCACGGGCGGCATGGGGCCGCGGCTGCGCATGCCCCCCGAGCTGGCCGACCTCGTCGGCGTCGGGCTGAACTGCCGGGTCTCCGTCGATGCGGGTGTGATGTGGCGCTACGACGACGCGACCAACACCCCCAACGGTCAGACCCCGTACTACCCCATGCCCCTGGTGACGGTCTTCTCGCTGTCGGATTTCTCGGTGGACTGCTCGGAGACGGCCGTCACCCTGAAGGTTCAGACGGTGGTCCCGTTGTCGCCCACGCAGGTGCGGGTGACCTTCGAGCCGGGCATCGACCCGAGCACCCTCACGGACGTGGCGACCCAGTTCACCTTTGGCGACAGCGGGCTGACCGCTTCGGCCCACACCCTCGACGGGAAGACCCTCGTGCTCACCACGAGCGAGCAGGAGCCCGGCACGCAGTACACGCTGACCGTGGACCCGTCGGTGAAGAGCTACACCGGCGTCAGCGTGAGCGGGACGGCCACCTTCAAGGGTTACCGGGTGCCGGCGCTGCTCATCATCAATGAGGTGAACCCGAACATCACGACTGGCGTCTCCGCGACGAACAACCGCGACCTCATCGAGCTGAAGGCCGTGACGGCGGGAGCCATCGAGGGAATCACGCTCACCGAGGAGGCCACCAGCGTGTCCCGGCTGGCGACCCTGCCGGACGTGACGGTGGCCGCGGGCGACCTCATCGTCATCCACTTCCGTCCGAACGCGGACGAGCTCGCGGTGGGCAATGAGACCCTCGCCAAGGACGAGAAGGCGCACCCGACGTTCTACCCGGGGGCATGGGACATCGTGACGGGGACCAGCAGCCACCCGACCTTCAACGACCGTCTGCTGCGCCTCAGCAATCCCCAGGGCGACACGCAGGACCTGGTGGCCTTCGCCCACAAGAGCATGACCGGGGCCCGCCCGGCCGCCTACCCATCCGCCCTCCAGGTCGCCCAGGAGGAGGGATACTGGCGCCCGGTGGACTGCCGCGGTGACACGGCCACCCCGGTGCCGTGCACCTACGACAGCGCTCCGCTGACGGCGCTCGACGTCTCGGTGGACTGGGGCGCGGTGGATGCGAACACCAAGAGCGTGTCCCGCTACCCGGGCGCGGACACCCGCTCGGCGGCGGACTGGACCGTCTCGGAGACGTCCAGCTTCGGCGAGGAGAACCCGGCCCGGCCGTAGGCAAGGTCGGCGCCGAGCCCCTGAAGCAGCGTGGGCCGCGCGCCCGTCCGGGGGCGCGGCCCTCTTTCGTTGCAGTGCGCGCGGCGGAGGGAAGCGTCCCTCCACCGCGGCAGGGTTCACGGCGTGCCGCTAGACGCGGCGCCGGGAGCGGACGGCCCCTGCGAGCAGCCCGAGCAGCGACAGCACCAGCCCTGGCGACGAGCCGCCCGTGCTGGAGCAGCCGCCAGAAGAGCCGCTCTTGGCCGGTTGCACGGTCACCCCGAGCACCGCCGTGTTGGAGCCGCCGCGGGCGTCCGTCGCGGTGAGCTCGAAGTGCAGCGTCACGGCCTGCGTGACCTCGGGCGCGCGGAACGTCACCCGCTCACCCTCGGTGGCGGAGAGCGTCACGGACGGGCCCGACACCTGCTTCCATCCGAAGGTGAGCGCGTCGCCATCCGGGTCGCTGGAGGCGGACGCGTCGAGCGTCACCTCCGCGCCCGAGCGCGCCTCACCCACGAGCCGCGGACGCGACAGGGGCGCCTTGTTGGCATGCCGCACCGTCACCGTGGCCACCATCGGCGCGGTGGACAGGCCGTTCGCGCTGGCGATGGCCTCGAAGCGCAGCACCGTCTCCGCCCGCACCTCGGGGGCGGTGAACGACGGGGTGGCCGTGTCCGCACCCTGGAGCTCCACCGTCGGCCCCTCCACCTGACGCCACGTCCACGTGAGGGCATCCCCGTCCGGGTCCACCGCCGTCGCGCTGAGGCTCGCGGTGGCCAGCGGGTCCACCACCTGCTCCGAGCCCGCCCCGGCCACGGGCGCCCGGTCGACGTTGCGCACCATCACCGTCGCGGTGGCCGCCTTGCTCTGGGACCTGCCGTCGCTCACCACGAGTGAGAAGATGAGCTGCGTGTCGCCCGCCACCTCAGGCACCGTGAAGCTCGGCGCCGCGCTGAAGCCCGCCTTGAGCGCGACGGTGGGGCCGGACGTCTGCGTCCACTTGTAGGAGAGGGCCTCTCCGTCCGGGTCGTTCGAGCCGCGGCCGTCCAGCGTCACGGGCTCCGTGGAGAACTCCGCCACCTCCGCGGGCGCGGTCACCATCGCCGTGGGCACGCGGTTGATGTTGAGCACCCAGGCCTGGACCTGATGTGCCGCGCTCGCCTCCACGCCGTCGTGCACCACGAGCTGGAACGTCAGGATGGAATCGTTCGGCACATCCGCCGTGAACGACGGCGTGGCCGTGTCCGCGCCCACCAGGGTGACCGCGGGCCCGCTCACCTGCGTCCAGTGGTAGGTGAGGGGCTGGCCCTCCGGGGCATAGCTGGCGGTGCCGTCCAGCGTGTGGCGCACCAGCTCCAGCTCCCCTGTCTGGGCGTTCTTCACGCGCTCCAGCACCGGGGCGTAGGGGCTGCCGAGGTCCCGCCCGGCGTTGGCCACCGGCCGCTGGTTGCAGGTGGTGCCATTGCCTTGCTCATCCACCCGGCCGCCGAAGGGCATGCGCTCCACGTTGGTGAAGCGCACGTCGTCCAGGTCGAAGCCGTAGGCGCCCACCGCGGTGTCGGTGCCGACGCGGAAGCGGAACTGGACGTTCTTTCCGGCGAGCAGGTCCGCCAGCCGCAGCTCGGCGGTGGACCACTCCGGGAAGCGGACCTGCCGTCCGTTCTCCTCCGTGACGTTCTGGCCCACCCACGCGTTGCGGTACATCAGCGGGTTGGGGCCCTGCTCGATGTAGCCCGCGATGCCGTACGTCGGGTCGATGGAGTAGATGGAGGTCACGCCCATCGCGGCGATGTCGTACCACTGCAGGCCGTCGTAGCTGAACTCGAGGACGGCGCCGTCGTAGTACGGGAAGACGGAGCCACCCGTGTAGATGTCGGACTCGAACGAGTGGCGGTAGCGGAAGCTGAACGTGAAGTTGCCGGTCTCCTTCACCTTCAGCCACGGGGAGGTGAGGATGAGGTCCGACTGCATCGCCGGGTTGGGCGCGTGCATGTAACGCCCGCCCTCAGGACCCTGGACCTTCCAGTCCGGCTCGCCGTAGGGGTTGAGCCAACTGGACGAGGTCCACGAGGAAAGGGCGCCCTCGAAGTCGTCCTCCGCCACCGCGCCGGGCAGCTCGTCGTAGTTCACACGCGGGTCATACGTGGTGCTCCTCGCGCTGGCGGGGAGCGAGGGCTCGTCGAAGGTGATGTGCAGGCCGGCGTGCGCGTTCGGCTGCGCGGCGGTCAGCCTCACCGGAAGGGTGGCGGTGGCGGTACCGGCGCGGTCCATCGAGGCGAAGGACAGGGTGTTGCCCGCGGGGAACTCCAGCGTGGCCGTGCCGCTGGTGGTGGTGACGGTGCCGGAGAAGGCGCTCAGCCGGCCGTTGCCCACGTTGCGCACGCTCACATGCAGCAGGCCCGTCTCGCCCACGTCGAGCACGCCGTCCCGGTCGCAGCCCTCGATGGCGTCATCGAGCCGCAGGGAGGTGACCTCGAGGAGGTTGCCCGCCTCGAAGCTCTCCACCACGCCCACGTGGTCCATGGAGTCACGGTCCGGCGCCTTCGCGCCCAGGCCGGCGCCGCGCTTGGCGAAGGCATGGAGGAAGCGCTGGTGGTCGGCCGGGTCGCTCGCGGCGGTGACCGCGAGCAGCGCGTCGCGCGCCTCGAGGAAGGTGGGGGAGATGGGCGTGGCCTTGTAGCCGGCGACCAGGTAGCGCTTCATGCGGTCCTGGGCTTCCTGGAAGGGGTGGGCCTGGAGGAGCGACACGTAGCACTCCCACAGCATGGAGGCCCACACCTCGCCGCTGCTGTGCACGGCGGAGTTGCCGAGGCCCGCGTGGCCATAGGCGAGCGGGTGGCTCGTCGGCAGGGGATTGCCGTTCTCGATGTGCCGGAAGGTCAGCGCGTTGCGGCTCTCCGCCAGCGTCGGGGCGGTGGAGTAGGGCGCGCGGCGCACGCCGTAGTAATAGCCGTCGCCGCCGCCACCACCCGACACGTAGCCGCCAACGGCGTAGGCGCCGCGCGCGTAGTCGTCCCCTTCACGCACCATCAGCAGCAGCGCGTGCACGTCCGCCCAGCCCTCGCCCATGGAGCGGCCCTGGTTGTTGGTGAGGCCGCTGGCGTTACCAATCAAGCGGTTGCTGATGTAGTGCCCCCACTCGTGGGCGATGATGGTGTTGTCGATCGTTCCGTCGCGGTCCAGGTCCTTGGAGCGGCGCAGGTGCACCTGAACGGCGCTCGCGTTGGTGGCCACCTCCGCCTTCCAGAGGTCCGCCGTCTCCCGGGAGATGGAGGTCGCGGGCACGGTGATGCGCGCGTCCTCCCCGCTCATGTAGAGCGGCCCCTCACCGGCGTTGGTGTTGGCCACGATGACCGCGATGGCGCCGGCGTTCTGCGCGTTCAGGGCCTTGGTGGTGAAGTCACAGGAGCCGCGGTCGAGCAGCGCCACATGACCGGCGAAGGTGCCGGCCTCGAAGGGCGTGCAGCCGAGGGTCCGGCCTGCGGGTTCGAGCACCTTCACCGGGCCGTCGAGCGTGTACTCCTGGGCTCCGAAGCGGCTCTCCCCGTTCACATACCCGCGGGCAAGCGAGGCGGGGGCCGTCACCTGGAGGATGGGCATGCCGTCGAAGATGTACATCTGCATGCGGGGCGACATGCCGTCCGCCGGCGTCGCCATGTTGGCGTTGTTGCGGCCGTTGAAGTCCTGCCCCTCGACGCGCAGCGGGTCACCCTCGATGCCGCCGCGGCCGAAGTTCCGCATCTGCGCGTTGCCGGAGGCCTCGTCGAAGCCCGCGTCGTAGTACCAGTCGTGCAGGAAGTTGTTGACGAAGAACAGGTTCACCACCGCGGCCTTCATCTGCTCGATGCTGGAGCCCGGGGCGCGGTGGGGGTCGTAGACGTAGTGGAACTCGCGGTCACCGGTGGCGTCCGCGCGCAGGTCCGCACCGGGCTGGTAGCCGTCCGGCGCCACCAGGTCCACGTAGGCGTCCACGTTGTTGCCCACGGTCTGCCGGGCGTTGGCGGGCAGCCACGGGTCGTTGCGCGTGAAGGGGCTGTTCTGCAACTCCACGACGTTGGGCGCTACGTCCAGCGGGGCGTCGTAGCCGTCCGGCTCCTGCCCGGGGTATGGCGAGCCCGCGGACCCCTGCGGGCCGTCGAACGGGATGTACGGGGCGGTCGTCTGCGCCCAGACGGTGTAGCGGTACGTGGTCTCCGCGGCGTGGGAGCGCAGGTCATTGCGGAAGAGCACCGAGCCGTCCGTGGCCGAGACGACATAGGAGGTGTAGTCCGAGTCCTTGCTGTTCTTGGGGCCCGCGTTGACCTCCACGTACCAGGCGGGCTGGAGGCCGCTGGGCAGGGTGAAGAAGACCTTCTTCGCGCGCGCGGGGACGACGAGCTGGCCGGGCAGCAGGGTGCGCACACCGGGCTCGAAGTCGAGCAGCGTGTAGCCGCCGTGGGAGTCCACCGCGACGAAGGCGTGCGCCCCCAGCGTGGTGCCGCTCTGGTCCGAGTACGCCACCGCCACGGCGTCCGCCGCGGTGAGCTGGAACGCGGCCGCGCCGGAGCGCTGCCGGGCGGCGAGGGTGAGCTCGCTTGGCGCGAGGTAGCCGGTGACGGCCACGGGCGCGAGCGCCTGCGTCATCACCACCTTCACCTCGCTGCGGAAGACCTCCACGCCCTCCACCGCCTGGCGGAAGCTCACGATGACGGCGCCCTTGCCCGTCTGGTGCACGGCCTGCAACGGCGCGGCGGCGACGTCCTCTCGCTTCAGGCGGTAGAGGTCGGCTACCTGGCCCAGGTAGGCGCGCGCCGCGTCCTCGGGACGGGTGCCCGCGCGGGCCGCGGCCTGTAGCCCCGGTCCCGACTCCATGGACCAGAGGACGGAGGGGACGCCGAGCCGTGCCTCCGTGTGCGCGACGCGCAAACCACGGACACGGGCCTGCTCATCGGCCACGGCGAGTGGCTTGTTGACGGGCTGGGCGAGGAAGGCGTCGACATTCGACCGCGGGGCGGCCGAGGCGCTGGTGCCGAGACATGACGCCAGCAGGACATGGGTGAGCCACTGCTTCCTGAGCTGCATCGTTCTTCCGGGGGGGAGGGGGATGAGAGACAACGGGGGCGCGACCCATATGGGTCGTGCCCCCGAGGCGTCGAAGCGATTGCGGGGCCGCGCCGCCTTCGGGCGCGGCCCCGGGAGGGACGTGGGACGTCAGGCGCGCGGGGACTGCTCGCTGCGCTTCAGCGCGCGGCGGCGCGTCAGGCCCAGGATGCCCGCGAGCGCGAAGGGCCAGAGGCCGGCGGCCGAGGTCGACTGGCAACCGCAGCCGCTGTCCGGCTCCGGATTGGGCTGCGGGTCGGGGTTGCCCGACCCTGCATCGGGCTCGGTGCCCGCGTCGGGCTCGGTGCCGGGGTCGGTGCCCGCGTCGGGGTCGGTGCCGGGGTCGGTACCCGCGTCAGGCTCGGTGCCCGCGTCAGGCTCGGTGCCCGCGTCAGGCCCTTCCGGCGACCAGAGCGAGGACTGGGCGATGTAGATGGCGGTGCCCCATTCGACCTGGTCCGTCTCCGGCGGGGCCAGGCCCACGCCGAAGCTGATGTCGCTGTCGCGGTTGATGCTCGGAGTGCCGGCGAACACCGGGTTCGAGGGGGTCTCCTGGTCCACCCGCGCGTCCCCCTTGTCCGAGGGGAGGATGTCGTGCTCGGTGACCACGCGCTTCAGCTCCTGGCCGTCACCGACCCACACGGCGCGGAACCCGTCCGAGTTGCGAATGGCGCGGAAGACCACGTGCCCGCGGTCGTTGATGTCGGGCGGGAAGACCTCCACCGTTCTGATGGACTCCCCGGGCTCGCCCGGCACGTCGAGTCCTTCCTGCGCGACCACCTTCATCTCGTTGCCATCCCACAGGAGGATGGCGATGCGCCGCTTCCCGTCCGTGTCCAGCAGCGTGGCCTGGACCGCCACCTGCCCCTTGTTGTTGATGGCGGGCTGCACGGAGGCGAAGCGGTAGATGTTGGAGGCCGGGTTGTACCCGCGGGTGTCCGCGATGGCCTGCGACGTGCCATCCGGGTTGAAGATGCGCAGCTCCTGGTACCACTCGGAGTCGGGCGCCTTCAGGTCCACCGCCGCCGCGATCTGCCCCAGGTCGTTCGCGCCGGGGGAGTAGAGGAACGTGTAGGGGAAGCTCGGGTCGACGTTCTTCTCCGCCGCGAGAATCTTCGAGTCGAAGCCACCCGCCGCATTGGGCGTGTACAGCGCGTAGGCATAGCCCGTGCTCAGCGTGATGCGGGCGGCCATCTGCCCCGCCTCGTTGATGAGCAGGCTGGACCAGTTGGAGGAGCCCAGCGGCGAGCGGATGATTCGCACCGGCTCGCCCGGCTCGGCCGCGTTCAGCACGTAGATGCCGTTCTTCGACGCGTCATTCGTGCCGGTGACGGCGAAGGCCAACTGCCGGTGTGAGTTGAGGCTCATCTCGCCAATGCGGGCATCCGACCCCAGGCCGTCGGGGAGCAGGTAGATGCGCTCGCCCGCGCCGTCCTGGCCGTACCAGATGCCCGCGCGGCCCTCCGGCGTGATGGAGAGCTGGAAGCTCACCTGCCGGTCCGCGGTGAGCGGCGCGCTGAAGCTGCCAGGGACGAGGCTGCCCAGCTCGACGTTGTAGGAGCCCTCCTCCGTATTGACGGCCAGGTTGGTGCGCGCTTGCAACTGGAACGTGTAGTTCGGCAGTTCGGCCGAGGCCGTTCCTGCCAGCAGGAGCGCACCCAGCAACACGCCGCGCTTCCGGGTGTGAGTGGGGACGGCGGACCAACAGCTTCTCTTCAGCGATGCACCCTGAGTCATGCGTGCCACCCTCCAAGGCAGGCAGCCCGCCACCATGGAGGGCTGTGCTGCCGGTTTCCCGAGCAGGACCACGTCCCCCCCCATGGGGCCCTTCGCTCCGGGCGCGGCGCGCCAGTCACGAGGGCCGCATTCGTCACGGCCTGTTCGCAATCTCGCATCGAGACCATTAGCAGGAGCGTTGTTGAATACAAATTGATTTACTCCCAGCGTGCGACGCAGGGCATCCCGGGTGTGTCTGGCTTGAGCTGGAACGGGCTTGCTTTCTGCAGGAGCGCCGGGCCGGACGCGCCCCGTGACGCGGCGAGAAACCGAGCCTGCGGCTCGGGCGGATGGCCCGCACGACGTGTACGTGAGCTGCGCCACAGGCGCACGTGCGTACGCGCCACCGACATCCGTGCGGCGCGAGGAGGCCGCGAAAAGCCTTGTACACATGTTTCATCCGCGCCGGCTGTGCGATTCGCGAAATGAAGAAAATGCATGCTTCTCTTGCCAAAGCCCGTTGTGTCTTGAAACGGACGATTTGAGGAGCGCGGAGCACCTGTCATCCGGACCCGGCGCCCCCAAGCAGCCCCGTTCGCGGCTGTGTCATGGAACCGTCATGGTCAATGCCCAACATCCGATGCGCCACATTGCCCTCCAGGGCGATGGGTTCTTCACTCTCCGGCAACAGGGCCATGCCATGGTCTCGCAGTATCGTGAGCCATCATTCCGATGACTCCCCCCCGCCCCCCCATGCGAACCCTCCTCATCGCTCTGGTCCTGCTGAGCGCTCCGGTCCTCGCCCAGCCCAAGTCCACGCCCGCGCTGGAGGCGGCGCCGAAGACGGACGGCTTCATCCGCCAGCTCGTCGAGACGCGCTACTTCAACAGCGGCCGTCCCATGGGCGCGAGCTTCACCCCGGACGAGCAGACGCTCTTCTTCCTGCGCAACCCGGAGGGCTCTCGCGCCCTCTCGCTCCACGCGTTCGATGTAGCCACGGGACAGACGCGCGAGCACCTCACCGCGGAGGGGCTCCTACAGCGGGCCCAGGAGAACCTCACCGTCGAGCCGAAGGCGCGCCAGACGCCCGCGCGTGCGTCCTCGCGGGGCCTGAGCTCCTACGCCCTGTCCGAGGACGGCGAGAAGATGCTCGTGGGTCTGTCCGGCAAGCAGTACGTCGTCATGCGCGCGTCCGGGAAGGTGACGGAGCTGAAGACGGGCCCTGGCGCCATGGACGTGCGCTTCTCTCCGGATGCCACCCAGGTCGCCTACGTGCGGGGGCATGACGTGTATCGCCTGGACCTGGCCACGAACACCGAGCGCCAGGTGACGAAGGGCGGCACGGAGGAGAAGAGCCACGGGCTGGCGGAGTTCATCGCCACGAGCGAGATGATGCGCTTCTCCGGCTACTGGTGGAGCCCGGACGGCAAGGCCCTGGCCTACACGGAGTCCGACACGAGCGGCGTGGAGAAGCTCGCCATCGTGGACGCGCTCCAACCGGAGAACGCTGCGCGGCGGCTCTCCTATCCGCGCGCCGGCAAGGCCAACGCCCGGGTGCGCCTGGGCATCATCCCCATCAGGGGCGGCAAGACGACGTGGGTGCGCTGGGACGCGGAGAAGTATCCCTACCTCGCCACGGTGCGCTGGCCGGCGAAGGGCCCGCTGACGGTGCTGGTGCAGAACCGCCTTCAGACGGAGGAGCTCCTGCTCGCGGTGGACCCGAAGACGGGGAGCACGCGCACGCTGCTCGTGGAGAAGGACGACGCCTGGCTCACGCTGCATCAGGCGTTCCCCCACTGGCTGGAGGATGGAAGCGGCTTCCTCTGGTACACCGAGCGCAACGGCGCTGGCGAAGTGGAGCTGCGCGACGCCTCGGGCAAGCGCGTGCGCTCGGTCGTGCCGCCCGACGCGGGCTTCTATGACCTGGCGGGCTACGTGGAGAAGGACGGCACCGTCTACTTCACGGGCGGCCCCACCTCCGATGAGCGCTATGTGTGGCGCCTGAGCCCGGGCGGGAAGCCCACCCGCATCACCTCGGAGCGCCCAGCGCTTGAGCAGGCCCGGATGTCCAAGCGGGGCGGCGTGCTCGCCATCACGGCCGAGGGCCCCCAGCGTATGCGTCACACCACGGTGATGAAGGCGGACGGCACGCGCGTGGGCGAGCTGCCCTCGGTGGCGAAGGAGCCGCCCTTCCAGCCGCGAGTGGAGGTGCGGCACGTGGGGAAGGAGCGCTACCCCACGTCGCTGGTGCGCCCGCGCGACGCGAAGCCCGGCGTGAAGCTGCCCGTCATCGTGGACATCTACGCGGGCCCCGGCATCCCCATGGTGTACCAGAGCATGTGGCAGCACCTCACCAACCAGTGGCTGGCGGACCAGGGCTTCATCGTGGTGAAGCTGGACGGGCGAGGTGTCTCGCCCACCGCCGACGCGAAGCTGCGCAAGCCGAAGTACGACTGGCCCCGGCTGCTGCTGGACGAGCAGGTGGCGGCGCTGCGCGCGCTCGCGGCCGAGGTGCCGGAGATGGACCTGGGCCGCGTGGGCATCACCGGCGCGAGCAACGGCGGCTACATGTCCGCGCTGGCCGTGCTCACCCGCCCGGACGTCTTCAAGGCCGCGGTGGCCGTGTCGTCCGTAACGGACTGGCGCGACTACGACTCGCACCTGACGGAGCGCTTCTTCGGCCTGCCCGACGAGCACCCCGAGGCCTACGAGCAGGCCTCGCTCCTCACCCACGTGAAGGCCGGCCAGCCCATGGGCAAGCTCCTGTTCATCCATGGCACCGCGGACGACAACGTCCTCTTCTTCCACGCCCTCAAGCTGTCGGACGCGCTGTTCCGGGCGGGTCAGCCCCACGAGTTCCTGCCCCTCAGCGGCATGCCGCACATGGTGTTCGACCCGGTGTTGGCCGAGCGCATGTGGGAGGAGACCGCGCGGTACTTCAAGCGGCACCTCTAATCCGAGGGCGGCCCAGCCGTTCCAGGCGCGAGCGGTACCCGCAGCGGGAATTCTTCTCCCTCGCCAAGGAAACGGAGTTCTTCCGGCTGGACATGCACCGCCCCTGAAAGCCGTGTGCCAATGGACTCGCATGGCCCACGGTGCCTGTCCGTCCCTCCCTGAAGGGCTCCCTTCATGGACATGTGTGCGTTTCGCCATGAATACAAACAAGGAATCACTTTCGCGTATTGCCTGGGAGCACACGCCAGGCAGGCGTGCGACATGCACCGAGGGGAGGGGTGCGTAGGACTGCTCTAGGGCTGGCGAGGGCGTTGCAATGCGCCGTCGCCGCCGGAATCAGCCGGCCGCTCGTTGGAGCATTGTCAATGAACGCTATCAAGACTGCCGTTGCCGCCGTCACTGCCGCCGCGTCTCTCGCGGCCTTCTCCTCGGCCGAGGCCGCCACCGCCACCGCGAACCTGGACGTGACCGCCAACGTCGGAGGCGCATGCAGCATCGGCTCTGGCATCGGCGGCGGCACGCTGAACTTCGGCACGTACGACCCCGTCGTCGTCAACTCCGCGCTGGGCGTCGACTTGTTCGGCACGGGCTCGCTGAGCGTGCAGTGCACCCTGCTCCGCACCGCGGTCATCACCCTGGGCCAGGGCCTGCACGCGGGCACCGGCTCGACCCCCGCGGCGCCGCTGCGCCGGATGCGCAACACGGCGTCGGCTGACTACCTCTCGTACTTCCTGTACCAGGACGTCACCCGGCTCCTCGTGTGGGGCGACACCGCTGGCACCGCCCTCCCGTTCCTCGGCACGGGGCTGCCCGTGCCCGTGGTCGTCTACGGCACGGTTCCGCGCGGCCAGAACGTTCCCTCCGGCACGTACAACGACACCGTCGTCGCGACCATCACCTTCTGAGTTGGAGGGCGATAACGTCTGCGTAACCGTCTTCAGTCCTGGACTGGCGGCCTGATGATTGCTGCTGCCTTGGAATGGAGCCTCATGGGGAGCGCGAGCGCCGCCGAGCTCGACGTCAGCCCTGTCCGGCTCGAACTGGATTCAGGTGCCCGTGGCGTGGTGATGAACGTGAGGAACCAGCGCAACGAAACCATACGCCTCCAAGCCTCTGTCTATTCCTGAGCCAGGACGAAGAAGGACGCATGTCGCTCGCGCCGACGCAGGACCTGTTCTTCTTCCCGTCCATGTTGACGATGGAGCCGGGGGAGTCCCGTCCCATCCGGGTGGGTACCTCCTCGGCTCCACAAGAGCCTGAACGCTCCGTCCTTATCGAGGAGCAAGCGCTTTGGGGGGCACCGGCACCGAACTTTGGGGGAGGCACAGGGGAGCTACGCGGCCTCTCCTCCGGCAGGGCACGTAGCTCGGAGGCTCCCATCAGTGGCCCGCGTTGCCCCCGCTGCTCCAACCCGCCACCGCATCCCCGGTGGTTAGGGCGTCGTCAGCGCGGCGACGTCGCAGGCGGTGAGCTCGCGGCTGTAGATCCGGACATCGTCGAACGAAGCCGGAATGCTGTAGTGGTTGCTCAGGCAGACCGGCAGCCTGCGGCCGATGCGGAACGAATTGGCGCCCGTGAGGTTCGTCGTCGCAGCGCTGGTCGCGGAGCCGACCAGCACGCCGTCGATGTACATCTTGAGCGAGGTCCCGCTGCGGGTATAGGCGACGTGGTGCCAGTTGCCGTTGTTGAGCGGCGTCGGAGAGACGTTGAAGCCTGCTCCGTTGGTTCCTGCCGCGTCCTCGTAAATCTCGAGCGACGTCACGGCGCTGCCGTTGAGCCTGGCCGAGAGGAAGTTGCCGGCGCTCCCCACCACCCGGTTCCCGATGAGATCGCTGCTGCCGTTGGTGTTGAAGGTCGTGTTCAGCCAATAGCTCACGGTGAACGCGCCCGTCCCGAATTGACCGGGTGCGAGGCCGAAGTCGACCTGGGCGTTGAGATCGCACTGCTGGGTGGGCGTGAGCGTAATGGCGCCGGAGCCGTCGAAGCTGACCGTACGCGACACCGAACTGCCCAGCGTTCCGTCCGACGTGCCCGCCGAGTCCAGGGCCGTGCTGCCGCCGACCTCATCGAAGGTCCACCGGTGGGCCATGTTGCTGGTCGTGTCGCCGGCCGGGGTGCCGGTGCAGACGCCGCCCTGGCAGGTGTCCAGCTGGGTGCAGGCGTCTTCGTCGTTGCACGCCGTGCCGTCGGGGGCCGCAGGATGGGAGCACTGCCCAGTCGACGGATCACAGATGCCCGCGGTGTGGCACTGGTCGAGGCTCTCGCAGATCACGCCCGCGCAGAGGTCAATCTGGCAGGTGCCGTCCCTGCAGATGGAGCCGTCGCAGCAGGGCACCGTGGCGTCGCACGGCGCGTTCTTGGGCAGGCAGCCCTGTCCCTGGCACGTGGGGTCGTAGAGGGGGGAGCTCGGGTCGGTGCTGGTGACGTAGTCGCCGGGGTGGGAAGCGTGACCGTTGATACACGCGCGTTCGCTGACCGTGATGAGCGAGTAAGGATGCGTGGCCGAGCCGGTCGCGTGGCAGATCTGCACCTTGCCCTTGGCCGCGAAGTACTCGCATTGCGCTTCCGTCAACATGGAATCAGTCGAGCCGGGGGGCTTGTCGTGCGAGTCGGTGGGCGCCGCGACGCATCCCATGGCGCCCGCCGCCAGAGAGACCAGGACAAACATGGAGAAGCGTGTCGACACGGATGAGCTGATGTGGCGCATGGGTATGGTCATACTGTTCTCTGTGTGATGAGAGCCCACGCCGCGCCCGGGCACAGGGAGCCTCGGTCTCGTAGATGAACCACGGCGTGCTGAGGGGCATCAATCAATTCCATGCTCATACTAACAGTATCAGGTGTTATTTGGAAGCGCTCACAGCTCCTGACGCAAGTGCGGACCACTTTGACCAGCAGCAAGTGGCATCTCCACCTTGAGGAGCGTGGTCCGCGAGCTCGTTCCCGACGCCTGCTGGCCCCGCATGGCACCGCTACTTCCTTCGCCCAGCCCAAGAAGAAGCTGGGCGCCCCCGCGCGGATGACAGGGCAGCGCTGAAGCAGTTCGGCCTGCAGGGCATAACGGCGTCAAGAAGGGGACCTCATGAGCCTGAGCCCGACGGAAAGTGCGGTGGGGGGGAGCGCGTCCCCTGACCTGGAAGTAGCAGCTCCGACGCCTTCGAGCCTGTGATGAGCTCAGGGCCGACGTCCACTTCGGCCGCTTCGTCCTGGGCTGCTGCCTCATGCTGCTGCGCAACCTCTATCCCGCCAATACGTCCTCGGGGACGAATCGTCTTCGCTACCCACCGCGTGTTGGAGGACGAGCGGCGTCTCGAAGGTGGTGGAACCTATCTGACGAGGCTCCGCAGCGTGGTGCGTTTGCCGACACGCTCCCAGTGCTGAGCTCCTCCCCAGAGTGCGGGGAACGGTCTCCCCTCCGGAGCGATGGCCAGCAGTCCGTAGTCATAGGGCCCAGGGAGCCGGTCGCTGGTGGACACGAGAGTTTCCTGTCCTTTTCCGTCGCTGTCGGAGAAGACGACGGTGAAGGGGACCCCCGTGGACGCGCCCGGATCCTCCTCCTCGCTCCTGGCCTTCGGCAACACCCAGGCTACAGGCAGGTCCACCTCCACCTGGTTGGGGGCCACCCACCGCGCGGTGGGCGGCGATAGTTTCCGAGCGGGGGGACGGAACCAGGTGCTCACCGGGATACCCTCGTGGGTCCGGGCCACTCCCAGTTGCACCGGGCGGGAGCGGCCGTCTGCTTGTCCTCGCTCGTGCCACCACAGCTCGAGGTGGTCTGCGGCGAGGATGGCTTTGGGACTCGTGTCCGTGGCCGCCACCACGTGGTCATCCTGGAACTGCGCCACCACCG
The DNA here is from genome assembly GCA_023426545.1 of Pseudomonadota bacterium. GTDB lineage: Bacteria > Myxococcota > Myxococcia > Myxococcales > Myxococcaceae > Myxococcus. Next base: position 39,329 of record JAFAAN010000153.1, on the reverse strand, counting down.
TGACGGTGTTGCCGCGCCGAAACGCGTGTACCTTCAGGTCCGCGTCTTCCTTTCCGCTCCAGTGCTTCCGCCCCCAGCTCACCCACACCGGGGGATGGCTGGCGGGGCTCTCGGTTCCCGGGGCGAGCACCACCGCGCCCTCGGACCGATGGCGCTCCTCGGAACCGTCCTCCTCCTCCGCGGACTCCAAGTCCTCCCGACTCAATCTGCTGAAACGCTGTGCCAGCAGGCTCAAACTCGCCGAGTGATAGCGACCGCCCGAGGAGGTCGCCACCAGCAGTGGCCCGTGCCGGTCGAAGCGGATGGAAACAGTGTCGGACCATCCAGTGGTTCCGCTGCGGCCAAGGGTGAGGACCTCCGGATGTCCACCTCTCGTGGGGCGTGGGCAGCGGTCCATGATCCCAGGGCCTATCCCTCCTCCGGAGAGGGCAAAGCGCTCCCCGCTGGCAAGTCCCACGAGGACCACCGGGAGCGTGGTGCCCACGCCCTGTTTGAAGTCGTAGCAGACCACGTCGTCGTCCTGCCCGTCCCCGTCGAGCTCCAACTGAAAGTGCGTGATGAGATAGGCGCCCTCTTGCTTCGCACGGGCATGAAACCAGGACATGAAAGGAGTCGATGCAGATGCCGCCGGGGGGGCCGCTGGCGGCGCCGCCAGCAGGGCAAGACACGGGAGAAGGGAGAGGGCGACCATATCCGTCCATCTCAACAACGGCGTCCTCCACCGGGCAAGCGTTGATGATGGCTCCCTGTCTCAGGCGATGGGCTCGCCTCTTGCTCCTTCGGCTCTGCCTTCGTCCGGGAGAACGCTCCGCGTCTCCGACTCGACGGGCGAGTCGCCGCGAAGCTGCTGCCTCCGGTCTTCACGCTCCTGGGGGCTGGCCTCCCAGGCATTGTGCGTGAACGTCCACGCGCGTTCCTTGTGTTCCCAGGAGGAGCTCTTCTACCCTGCGCTCATGAGGACCGTGGATGAATGGAAGGCCACGTTGCGTGCCGCGCTGAAGGACGCACTGCGCACGCGAAACGCCCCTGCCTCGGCAGTGCTGCGGGAGACGCTCGCCGCCATCGACAATGCCGAGGCGCCCGACCTGAGCGTGGCGCCAGACGCGGTCGGCGGCGTCATCGCTGGAAGCGTGGAAGGGCTTGGGAGCAGTGAAGTGTCTCGGCTGCTCCTGTCTCCGGAGGCAGTCGAGGCCCTCATCCAGCGGGAGCTCCAGGAGCGGCGCGAGGCAGTGGCGCTCTACATGCGACTCGGCAAGCACGATGAAGCCAGCGCGCTTCAAGCTCAGGTGGATGTGCTCCTGGCGCTTTGAGCGCGGCGGAGGGCTGCACTCAGAGCGCTGGCAGGGCCGCTGCAACGTGGGCGCTGTTCAGGGGTCCGTGCCGATGTCCCCTGTGTCGGTGCACATGTCGGGACACTCCGCGAGGCACGCCGCATGGGCGCCCGCGTGTGTGTTCATGCCGACGGCACAGGATGCGGGCCAGGCATAGGGATACTGGTAGCCACGGTATCCACACTCGAAATAGGCATACACACAGGACTGCTCGAGGCCCGCTGCCGCCACGTCCGTGTCCGGAGCGTCCTGCGGCGGGGCACCACAGCCCACCCATGATACGAGACCTGCCACCAGTCCCACTGCGATGCGTCCCATCTTCATCCGTGCCTCCTTGGAAGGGGGCACAGGATGTCTGAGTTTGTAGCTTCCGGTCTATTCCGGAGTCGCGACAATAGGTTGCTCCTACATCAGGCGAGGCCAGCAGGATGGGACCCTCAATCCGCGACGAGAACCTGGACCGTGAACGCCGTGCGCCCTCCTGGGTGTCTCGCTTGGACTGGCGTGTGCCGGGTCACAATGACCGTCTGCTCGCGGCACAAGCGGCGTGCGCGCCCGGCATTTTGTTCTGAATGAGCGCCGTGTACTGTCGGCGTGCCATGCGGCGGCTTGGACACCCAGCGGGTAGACGGTCCGTGAAGATGCGGTCCACTGCCTCTCCGGGGTACCCCCGGGGACAACTCATCAGGAGCACACCGTCACGCGTGGCCGCCTCCGCGGCAAGCCGCGGCACGGGCCACGCCAGACACGACAGGTGGGCCCCTGCCGCCGCATGGCGTGAGTCTGGACGATGAGCGAGCGACGGGTCGTGGCACAGGCGCTCGCGTCCGCGTTCCTCGCGGGGCCCTGGACGTTCAAGGGGCTCGTTGAAAGGGGCTCAGAGGTTGTTGGCGGACGAGCGCCTTGGGTGTCGTCGCTGGCTCGGAGCGCGATGAGCTTCTTCCCGCGTCCGCCGCATGCGCGGCTGGAGTTGCTCGGGGAGCTGCTGGCTTCGCGGCCCGCGTTCTCGCGAGGCTTCTCCGATCCTTCGGCGCGGGCGCGCATCGTGCGCTGGATGACCTCCGAGCCACAAATGGCTCGGCAGCCATGGCCGGTGCCTTCGCTGCCGACCCAGACCGACCTCGCGGCCTGGCTGGGCGTGACGAGGGCGCAATTGGACTGGCTGGCGGATGTGCCGGGCATCGAGAGGACGTCCTCGCCGGGGCGGTGGCGGCGCTACCGGTACACCTGGATTCCGAAGCGCAGCGGTGGTGAGCGACTCCTGGAGCGGCCGGGGTTGGACCTTGCGCGGGTCCAGCGGAAGGTGCTCCACGGAATCCTGGGCCGGGTCCCACCGCACGACGCGGCGCATGGCTTCGTCGCGGGGCGGGGCGTTCGCAGCTTCGCGGAGCCCCACTCAGGGCAGGCCGTGGTGGTGCGGGTGGACCTGGAGGACTTCTTCTTCTCCGTGCGCCCCGCGCGCATCTGGGCGGTATTCCGCACGGCGGGGTATCCAGACGGCGTGGCGAGCGCCCTCGCGGGGCTCTGTACAAACCGCGCGCCGGCGGCGGTGTTGGCCCAGGCGCGTCGGCCGGACTCTCTCTCCGAGGCGGATGCACGCTGGCGTCTGGCACGGCGGCTCGAATCGCGTCACTTGCCACAAGGGGCGCCCACGTCGCCCGCGCTGTCGAACCTCGCGGCGTATCGGCTCGACGTCCGGCTGTCGGCGCTCGCTATGGCGATGGGCGCGCGATACACGCGTTACGCGGATGACCTGGCATTCTCCGGTGGGAGCGCGTTGGCCCGGCGCACGCACAAGCTGCTGAGGTATGTGAGCCAGATTCTCCGCGAGGAGGGCTTCACGCCGCGCGCCGGAAAGACGCGGGTGATGCACCAGCGGACCCAGCAGCGGCTCGCGGGCGTTGTGGTGAACGCGCATCCATCCGTCCGTCGCGTGGATTACGAACGGCTGAAGGCCATCCTCCACCTGTGTCGCACGCGCGGCCCCGCGAGTCAGAACACCGAAGGTCATCCCGACTTCCGAGCGCACCTGCTGGGGCGCATCGCCTGGGTGGCGCACCTGCACCCGGCCCGGGGCGCGAAGCTGCGCGCCATCTTCGAGCAGATTGTCTGGGCGGGTCATTGCCCAGAACTGCTTGATTGAAGGGGGCCGGACGGTGGAGCTTGCGCGGCTCGGTGGCGGATGCACTCAGGGGGCACCGGCAATGAGGGGCATCCCGCTCAAGGTCGTCCAGGAGCTGATGGGCCGCGCCACCATTGAGTTGAGGGCACGGAGGAAAAAGAAAAGCCCAGCAACCCCTGAGGATTGCTGGGCTTCGAATGGCGAGGAGTACGGGACTTGAACCCGTGGCCTCCGGCGTGACAGGCCGGCGTTCTAACCAACTGAACTAACTCCCCACATCGGTGCGACGCGCGGCAGAGGACAGAATCTACTGTGCCCTCACCCTAAAGGCAAAGGGCCCGGAACCTTACGATTCCGGGCCCTTCTTATTTGGCGAGGAGTACGGGACTTGAACCCGTACCGTCAAGCTCTTTCTACGCCAATCCGCGCCAGTTGCCAACAAAATCCGAGGGCTTAGACGCAGAGTCCGCCAAACTGGCACGGACTGGCGCAGTTGGCTGGAACAAGCCCGTGACAGCCCCTCATCCGCTTGCCGTGGTGCGTCAGCAGATGGGGGTGTTGAAGTCCTCCGCTGGTCGCGACCGCAAGGTCCTGGCGTCCCAAATTGTGGACGCCTCGCTGATGGCCCTGGAGCGGCTCGCCGCCGCCCTCCACCGGCAGCACTCCGCCGATGGCCGCTGGTCCGACTGCCCGGCCTGCCGCGCCGTGGCGGACGGCGACAGCCCCGCCGTTACCTGAGCTTCACCCGCAGTCCCACCCCGCCCACCCAGCCAGAGGAGCCCACCATGCCGCGCAAGCAGCACGCTACCCGTCCGCCCGAAGACAGCCCCGAGTCGCTCCCCGACCGCTTCGCCCTCTACGTCGGTCGCATCCCTGGCGGCTGGGCCGTCAGCTACGGCGACGACCAGCCCTCCATCGGCACCGGCACCTTCGGCCTCCTTGAGGCACTCACCGGCGCCCTCAAGGCACTCGCGCGAGGTGGGCGATGAGCTCCGACTGGAAGGAGAAGCTGGCCGCCATCCGCGAGCGCCACGCTGCGGCCTCGCGCGGGCCCTGGCGCTGGTTCGGTTACCTGAGCAACCGGGACGTCGGCCTGGAGGGCGGAAACGGAACCGTCATGGAGTTCGCGCGCTGGGGCCTGCGTGGGGGCCAGCCGCTCTTCGCCACCAAGGGCATCCTCTACGACCTGGAGAAGTTCGTCGTCCCTGACACGTCGCCTGGTCGCGGCCGCGTCACCGACATCAACCACCCTGACGCGCGCTTCATCGCCGCGAGTTGGCAGGACGTGCAGGACCTGCTCGCGCGGGTGGACGAGCTGGAGGAGGAGCGGTCCAACTTCCGGGCCGACCTCCTGCGCGTCAGTGAGGTGGCCCTCCTCGGGAAGGCTGCCGCTGAGCCCAAGACGAAGGAGGGCGCGGATGCCCTGGTGGATGTCAGGCGTGTCATAGAGGGCCGCCCGGCTCCAACTTCGGGGCTGCGGGCCGGCGACACAAGGCGGGACTGCACCTGCCTTGGCACCTGCAACGGTGCTGACCGCCTCTCTCCTGGCTGGCGCTGCGCCCTGGAGCCGCGCACCGCGAAGGGCGGTGAGTCATGAGCCCGCTCAAGTTCAAGGCGCTCCCTGGTGGCGACGTCTACGCGGTCCGCCGCGACGGTGCCCTGCTCGGCACCGTGGAACGCGTTGAGGTGATGACGTCCGTCGTCAGCGCGCGAAAGGCACGTCTCTCTGTCCTCATCCGGTGGAACTTCCGGGTTGATGGCCAGCGACTCACCCGGGGCCCGTACCTGACCCGCCAGAAGGCCGCCGAGGCCCTGGCCGGCCAGTACGACGCGCACCAGCGGGCGAAGGCGGTGACGCCATGACTTGCCCCGTTCCCCGACGAAACAACCGCGGCATGCCGCCCCAGTCCGAGCGCACGGTGACGGACAGGCAGGCCGAGGTGCTGGCCTTCGTCCTCGCCTACCGCAACCAGCACGGGTTCAGCCCGGCCGCGCGCGACGCGTGCGAGCACTTCGGCTGGGCGTCCACCAACACGTGGCAGTGCTACCTGCGCGCCCTCATGGCAAAGCGCCTCGTCACCAGCGAGTCCAAGGTGGCGCGCAGCCTGCTGCTCACCGAGTCTGGCCGCGAGGCTGCCGAGGCCTACCTGCGCGAGCAGGGGGAGGGGACGCCATGACGTGCAAGACGACATGCACGGCTGTGGACCTCTTTGCCGGCGCCGGCGGCTGGACGACTGGGGCCATACAGGCCGGGGTGCAGGTGGTGGCAGCCGTCAACCACTGGCCGCGCGCCGTGGAGACGCATGCCGCTAACCACCCGGACGTCCTGCACCGGTGCCAGGACGTCACCCTCATGGACCCGCGGGACCTGCCGCGGCACGACATGCTCATCGCCTCGCCGGCCTGTACCGGGCACACCCGGGCCCGCGGCAAGGAGCGTCCGCACCACGACGCCAGTCGGGCTACTGCCTGGGCGGTGGTGGACGTGGCTGAGGTAACGCACCCTCGGCTGTTGCTGGTGGAGAACGTGCCGGAGTTCCGGCAGTGGCGACTCTACCGGGCATGGTGGGCGGCGCTGACGCTGCTGGGCTACCACCTGGAAGAGCACTTCCTGGACGCCGCCGACTTCGGTGTGCCCCAGCACCGGGTGCGCCTCTACGTGGTGGGCCGGCTGGGCAAGCCCGCGCCGCGGGTGGTGTCGCCGGGCCTTCCGCACGTTCCCGCGCGGACGTTGGTGGACTGGGACGCCGGGGTGTGGCGCCCAGTGGCGGAGAAGGTAGAGGCGACGCGCAACCGCGTGGCCCGCGGACGCGCCGCCTACGGCGAGCGATTCGTCATGTCGTACTACGGCACCAGTGAGACGGGCCGCAGTTTGGACAGGCCTCTAGGCACGGTGCCTGCCGCTGACGTCTGGGCCGCGGTGGACGGCGACAACATGCGGATGCTCACCGTGCCGGAACTCCAGCGCGCCATGGGCTTCCCCGACGACTACGTGGTGTTGGGGCCACGCGAGGACCAGACGAAGCAGTTGGGCAACGCCGTGGTGCCTCCGGTTGCCCGCGAAGTGGTGCGCCAAGTGCTGGAGCAGTCCTGAGCCCTGTGGGTCGGCGCGGGTACTCCTGCGCCCTGTGTTCGCCGCGGGCAACCGCGGTGTGGATTTGCAACGTGAGGGAGTCTCTCCAATGGCTTGCATGCCCTGGTACAAGGTCCACGCTGGCTGGACGACGCACGAGAAGGTGCTGACGCTGTGCGCACTCCTCGGCGACGACAGGGCCGACGTGTACGTGGGGCGCCTCTGGGACTACTGCGCCCAGCGCCGCGGTGACGGACGCTTCGCGGGGCCGGCGGCCGCGGGGCTCATGGAAGCCGCCGTCCGCTTCACTGGCACCCTTGGCACTTTGGCCGATGCCATGGTGCAAGCTGGGCTGCTGGAGCGCCACGATGACGGCACGCTGGAGGTCCACGACTGGGCTCGTGAGCAGCGCGCCATTGCGGCGAAGTTCGAGTTCGACCGCAAGAGGCCTCACTCCCGGGCGCGAAAGGCAAACGCCCAGAATCACGGCAATGAACCCATGTCCCCTTCGGGACATCATCGGGACATTGTCGGGACCCGAGTCGAACCCCCGTCGGGTCCCGACTCGGGTCCCCCTGAAACCCCCTTCTGGGAGAGTAGAGATAAGAGAGTAGAGAAGGTACAGACTCCTACGGAGTCTGTCGGCCCCGCTGTCGCGCGGCCGCCTGCTGCGCCGGTGGACATGTTCCCCGACGCGCCGACGAATCCGCCACGCGCCAAGCCCGACTCCCCCAGTGCGGAGTGGGCGCGGTGGGCGGTCGATACCCGGCAGCCCGTCATGCCGCCGGACGCCACCGCGGAGACGTCCCTCAAGGGGCACCAGTGGGCCGTGCTGGGCAAGGCGCTGAAGACTCACGGGCGCTTGGTGCTGGAGGCCGCCTTCCGGCTGTTCCTCACGGACGACTACGCCAGGGAGCACGCATTCCCGATTGGCCTGTTCATCTCGCAGGTTGAGCGGTGGGTAAATGCGGCCAAGGCCGAGGCTGCACGAGCCCGCTCCGGCGGCGCCACCGCGGGCGCGCCTGCCCAACCTCGCCGGCTGGTGGAGATGTGATGCGCCCATCCGAGCTCCACGACCACGCGGCTGAGGCCGCCACCTTGGGCGCGGCACTGTCCGACGCCGCCTGCTGGGACGCCATCGCCGTCCTGGCCCCCGAGGACTTCCACGACCCGCGCCACGGCTTCGTCTTCGAGGCCATGCGCCGCCTGCGCGCCTCACACCGCCCGGTGGACCACCTGACGCTGGCCGACGAGCTCAAGGCCATGGGCAACCTGGCGCACGTCGGCGGCCCGGCCTACCTCATGCGGCTCGACCAGTCCGTGCCGGCGGCCGTAAACATCGCGGCCTACGTGGCCACGGTGCGCAACTACGCCGTCCGTCGCGCCGCGGTGGCCGAGGCCAACCGGCTCATCCAGGAGGCGTGCGACCCGAAGCGCCGGCCGGCTGACGTCGTCCTGGGCAGCTCGGCCGCGCTCGCGCAACTCGGCGCCGCGGGGGTGGAAGGCATCATCACCGGAGCGGATGCCATCGAGGAGATGCGCCTGCACCTGCACGCCGTGCAGAGCGGTGAGGCGGTGCCCATCATCCCCACCGGCATCAAGGCCTGGGACTACCTCCTGGGCGGCGTGCAGCCCGGGACGCTCACAATCCTGGGCGCCCGGCCCGGCATCGGGAAGACGGCCCTGGCGATGTCCCTCGCCATCAACCGCGCGCATGCATTTGTCGAGGCCGTCGAGGCGAAGAAGCCTGCCAAGCGCACCGGCATCATGTGGCTCGAGGACCCGGTGCAGGCGCTCGTCCGCCGGCTGCTGGCGTACGTCTCCACCGTGCCGGTGTGGCGCATCGGCAAGGAAGTCCTGACGGGGCCGGCCTTGCAGATGGTCGGACAGGGGCTCATCGACGCGGACGGACTCGTTGGCGATGCCTGGCGCATCCGCGCCGCCAGCGGCCTGACGGCGAAGCAGGTGGCCGCGAACATGCGGCAGATGGCGGTGCAGCATGACTGCAACCTCTTCATCGTCGACAACCTCACGGAGATTGACCTGGACGCGGACATTCTCGCCCAGGGCCGCGGCGAGGCGAGCGCGACGGCGAACGCGGTGCGCGAACTCCGCAACGTCGCCAAGGACCTCAACGTCGCGGTGGTGTTGTTGGTGCACCTGACGCGAGCCCAGGACAAGAACAAGAACCAGCAGCAGGTGCGGCCGACGCTGGAGAGCTCCTTCGGCAGCAGCGCCATCGAGAAGATGGCCCGGCTGATGGTGTTCCTCTACGACGACCCGGAGCACCCTGGCTACTTGGCGGCGTACGTCCCGAAACAGAACGAGGGGAAGAAGTACCTCGAATTCTGGCTGCGGCTGTACGAGCCCGCGGCCCTCGTCATGTCCACCGGCGGCAAGGTGCCCGAGGGCGCGCAGGGCTTCTCGGGCGTCTCGGATGAGGGCATCGAATTCATCCGCGAAGAGCAGGACGAGGAAGAAGGGGGCTACCGATGAACTGCAAGAAGCACGGGGACGAGTGCACGAACTTCGGTCGGTGGATGGCGGCAGAGGCTCGCGCTGGACGCCTCCGCGTGGAGGCCGACGCGGCCAACGCGAAGGTGCAGCGCCTCACCTCACGCCTGGCGCGAGTCGGCGCGCGCGACACCGAGGGCTACCAGCCGCCGGACACGCGCCCCGCGTGCCGGGTAGCCACGGAGTGGGGCTGGTGCGGGCAGCCAGCGCTGGAGTCAGGCATCTGCGCGGGCCACGAGGCCGAGGCGGTGGGGCTGTGAGCGGCCTCGTTCTTCTCGCCTGCGGCAGCAGCGGGCTGACGCTGGCGCACTTGCCGGCGCTGCGCGCCTACATGCGGCGCTTCTCTGGCCTCACCGGAGCGACGCTGATTCACGGCGCGGGCGACGCGCGGAAGTCGGACGCCCCGGAAGCCTTCGGCGCCGACCGCCTGTGGGAAGTCGCTGCGAGTCTGGAGTGGCCGTGGTTCCAGGTGGGGGACGTGGAGCGCTACCCCGCGGACTGGAAGCGCTTGGGGGCGAAGGCTGGGCCGCTGCGCAACGAGGCCATGTTGGTCCGGTGCGCCGAGTTGTGGAGCAAGGGTTTCACTGTGCGCTGGGTAGCAGCCCACGTCGACCCGCGTCTCGGGAAGGGCACGCGCCACATGGTCGACCTGTGCCGTGAACAACGCTGGAAGGGCCGGGTGCTGCTGCTCGACCCGGTGGGGCCGCTGCGCTCCGAGGAGGCTGTGTCGTGAAGCGCATGCTCAAGACGAAATATCCGTGCAAGGACTGCGGCGCCCCAGCGGAGGTCGCTCACCGCCGCGAGATTGAGCACGCGCGGTGCGACCGGTGCTCTGCGCATCGCCTAGCGAGCCGCCGTGCATGGCATGGCGACAGGGAGTGCGACCAAGCAGTGATGCGTGCGCGGGAAGCGAAGACGAGTGCCGCAGTCTACGCCGCCGTACTGCTCGCGGCAGCGAAGCGGCTTGAGGCTGCGGCGCGATGCATGGAGGCGGCAGAGGTGGCCCCTAGTATTCGTGCTCAACGCTACATGCTTCAGCGAGCGGAGGAGCGTGTAGCGTGGGCAACCGGGACGTTGGAGAAAGGCGCGCGGCATTACACCGCAGCGTCTGAGAGCGTGCTCACGTCGCGTGGCTTGACACTCCTGGATGGCGGAGCGGCGCAGGTTGAGATTGCGGATGTCCCCATGCGCACAATGCCAGAAGTGCGGGTCATCATCGGCGGTCGAGGTGAACCATGACGTGCCCAGCACCAACCCGCCTCGTGCTGCCGTACCCGCCCAGTACCAACAGGTACTGGCGCATCTTCCGTGGCCATGCCGTGCGCAGCGCCGAGGCCACCGCGTACAAGGCCGCTGTCCACCACGCGTGCCTCGCGGCCAGGGTGCGCTCCCTGGTCGGCCCCGTGGCGCTGGAGGTGCGGCTGTACCGGCCGCGCAAGGCGGGAGACCTCGACAACCGGCTGAAGGTGCTGCTCGACAGCCTCCAGGGGCACCTCTACGCCGACGACGCGCAGGTGGTTGAACTCCACGCCTACCGCCAGGACGACAAGGCCGAGCCGCGCGTGGAGGTCGTCCTGTGGGCTGCGGGAACCGCCGGGGAGCGCCCCGAGCCCACCCCTGACGCCTCCCGTGCAATGGCGCCCCCTTCACGGCCTCCAGAATCGATTTCTGAGGGCCGTCCGCGCCGCGCCCGGAAGGCGCCGGCTGACCTGCGCGCCCTGGCGTCCCCTAACACCTACCCAGCGAAGGAGACGAAGCGATGACGTGCGTGAAAGTGAAGCGAATCGGCAACCACACCCTGCCGTTGCCACGGTACGAGACGGAAGGCGCGGCAGGGTTCGACCTCCGCGCCTGTATCGACAACACGATTGGGGGGGTCGTTCTGTACGGGGTGGGCATGCCCAAGGTTGTTGGCTGTGGATTCGCGTTCGAGGTGCCTGAAGGCTACGAACTCCAGATTCGGCCGCGCTCAGGGCTCTCGCGAGATGGAGTGCATGTCGCGCTCGGCACTGTGGATTCAGACTACCGAGGAGAGGTCAAAATCTGTCTCTCGGTGGAGGGCAGCAACCAATTCTGGATTAACCACGGCGACCGCATCGCCCAGGGAATCATCGCCCCGGTGGTGCGCGCGGAGCTCGTCGAGGTGGACACCCTGTCCGAGACGGCCCGGGGCGCGGGCGGGTTCGGCAGCACCGGCACCGGCGCGGGGGAGGTGGCGACGTGACGCAACGACACCAGTGGGGGAAGACAGAGTCGCAGGCGCACGGAGAGCCGGTCGAACGCTGCTTGCGGTGCAAGACAGAGCGGGTGCGAGACACGAGTACGAAGAGTCTCTTTCTGTTCCGTCGCGGCCACGCGAAGACGCCCAATGGAAAGCTGCTGGGTGAGGAGTGGTCGGGCTTCAAGGCGGGGGTGATGCCTGTCTGTGTGGAGGTGGCGTGATGAGTTGCCCCGGGAAGTGCCGCCTGTGCGGTAAGCCGAGGCCGCCAAGCCGCACCATGTACTGCTCGAAGCAGTGCGGGAGTCGGGCCAGCGAGCTCGGGCTGATTCCGGCCAAGCCACGCTCCACGCTCGGCCCGGCGCGGCCGCAGCACGGCATGACGGAGTGGGAGTTGGCCCGCTACAAGACGGCTCGCGCCGCTGCCTTGCTGCTCGACGGTGTGCCAGTCGAGGCCATCTGCGAGCGCCTCGGGATGCAGCCTGGCTACGTGTACCGGATTGCCTCCAAGCGTGGCATCACCTGCATGCCCGCTGTCTACCCTTACGGAGTGCCTGCCCGATGAAAGTCACTCTCGTCGCTGTGAGTCAGCCGTCCTCGACTGCGCCCGGCGCCCCGAGGACGGCCGAGGAGTTGATGGTGTACTGCGCTCGCGTCTCCAGCCCGGACAACCAGGGCAGCCATGAGACGGGAGAGAGGCTCCTGCGCTACTGCATGCGCAACGGCCACTGGTCGGTCTTCGAGATGGCCGACATGACGGTGGAGGTGGAGACGTCCCGCGCCATCGCGGCGCAGATGCTCCGACACCGCTCCTTCTCCTTCCAGGAGTTCAGCCAGCGCTACGCAGCCGCCACGCTGGGCTTCGAGGAGACGGCGCCGCGCCGGCAGGACGCCAAGAACCGGCAGGCGAGCCATGACGACTTGCCGGAGCATGCCCGCGACTGGTTCCAGGAGGCGCAGGCCTCGATTGAGGCGACGGCGCTTAGGACTTACGAGGCAGCCCTCTCGCAGGGCATCGCGAAGGAGTCCGCGCGCTTCCTCCTTCCGCTGTCGGTGCGGACGCGCCTGTATATGAAGGGCTCCGCCCGCTCGTGGATTCACTACCTGGAGGCCCGCGACGCGGACGGAGTGCAGCGCGAGCACCGCGACGTGGCGCGCGCCATCCGCGGGGTGTTCGCCGGGGCTTTCCCACTGACGGCCGCAGCCATGGAGGACAGGACATGACGTGCATGCACCTGTGCCAGCGCCCTGGCTGCACCAAGCCTGCGCGCAAGAGGAAACAGGGGGCCGGGTACAGCCCCTACTGCAGCGACACCTGCAACCATGCAGCGTCCGTCAAGCGCCGCGCCGCACTGGCTAGGAGTCGCCACACCGCCCCCAAGCCAGGGCAGGACGAAGGCCCGGACGTCCCGCTCAACGGCTGGACGCCGCAGATGGAACAGTCACGGCGTGAGCGAATCGCTGCGGAGATGCTGCGCGACGGGTGGCCGGCGACTGCGGTCGAGGAGCGGTTCGGGACGCGCGCGCCGAACATCGAGCGCCTGCGCCGCAAGTACAACCTCAAGGCCGAGAGGGGGCACCCGCTCCCTGGCGGCCTGCCAACGAGGTGAGCCATGGCGTGCCGACCGAAACGAGAGGTGGCTGAGTTGGAACCCCTCATCCGCGCCAGCCTCGCCCTCGGCTACTCAGTGCCAGATGTGGCCCGCGCGGCGGGGTGCCGCACCAACTTGGTGCGGCGCATCCGCGACGGCCGGCCGCGAGGCACGCCAGGGCCCAAGCCTGGGCAGCGTCGGGAGGACACCGACGAGTACGACTTGGACGTCCGCGACGAGACGGAGGCCAGGATGCAACGGGCACTCCGCCACTGGCTGAAGAACGAGGAGGACATGTCCTGCGCCGAGGTGGCGGACATGTACGACGTCAGTGACTCGGGCCTGCGTGCAGCCCGGGCCCGCCATGAGGGGAGGTAGCCATGTCCTGCCGATACCCGCAGCCCGAGCAACTCGACTTGCCGCTGCCGACTCCGCGCCCGCCGCCGCGGCCCCTCGCGTCCTGGGAGGTTTCCCTGGCCGAAGGCAGGCGCCTCACCCTCGACGAGCGGATGGAGCGCCGCGCCGCGTGGTGCGACGAGCACGAGGTGCACTACTGCCCCCTGTGCAGCGAGGACGCGACGGTGCCCGTCCGCCAGCGCCGTGCAGCCGAGGTGGGCGAGGTGGACTTGCGCCAACTCTGGGAGGACGACCCGGCCGCCGCGGCCGAACTCACCCGGCGCGCGCGCATCCTCCTGGCCCGGGGCGTGGAGCCCCTGGAGGTAGGGCGGGAGACAGGGATCCGGCGCAACACCCTCCACCAGTGGCAGACCAGGATGCGTGAGAGGGAGGACGAGCGGCAGCAAGCCCTGGGTCTGTAGCGCCCCTTACCACAGGGCAGGATGTGTGGAGTTGACATGCCGCTTATGCTGCGGCATATGTCAACCCATCGACGCGGCACTGACGCCGCCCGACACCACAAGGTGCCCCATGGCCTCCATGCACATCGCCTCCACCCCCTCCGCGCTGTCCTCCTTCGACTTCCTGTGCCGTGACGAGTACTCCACCAACGGGACGGTGGTGCTGCCCGGGGAGTCGCTGGGCCGGCTGACGGACACAGCCACGGGCGCTGTCGAGTGGTGCCCGGAGTGCGCGCTGCGCCACGCGGCCCGCGGCGGCCGGGTGAAGGTGCGCAACCTGGTGGCCCAGGTCCGGGCCGAGGTGGCCGGGACGACCCAGGCTGCCGACACGCTGGAGCGGTACGAGAGCGCGGCGGCCAGCCTCCGGGTGGCGGCCTGATGCCGGGCAACCGCAGCGGGTGGGGCCTCGTCCTCGAGGCCTTGCGCCTCCTGGTGAAGAAGGAGCGCTCCACGTCAGAGTTGATGGAGGAACTGTCGATGTCCCGCGACTCCGTGGAGCGTCTCCTGGGGACGCTGCTGGAGTGCGGCGTCAACGTGGAGTCTCGCAAGGAAGGGCGGTACGTCTACCACCGCGTCTCCGAGTCCGAGGCGAGGAAGGCTGTCGGCCTGGAGTAGCGACGCCCCTGTGGGACGGCGGGAGGACACTCCCGGCCCATGAAGGGTGCACCCAAGGGCACGCGAAAGAAGCCCGCGACGAAGAAGCAGGCCGCGAAGAAGGCACCTGAGTTCAGGCAGGACTCAGGGCCAGAGACACCGGAGGTGCCGGAGTACCCCGCCGAGGCGCGCGAGGGTGGCAGGTGGACTGCTGGCGGGCCGTCGCCGTGCCCAGGGGGCCGCGGGCTGGCCAATACGCGCTTCGCCCGGCGGGTCCGCGAGGCCACCAAGGACGGTGGCGACATCGTCGACTTCCACCTGGAGGTGCTTGGCGGCACCGCGAAGATGAACGAGGTGGTCAGCGTCAAGGACGTCGGCCCCGTCCTCTTCGAGCGAGGCCCCAACATCACCGAGCGGCAGATGTCGGCCAAGGCGCTGCGCGAGTGGGGCTGGGGCAAGGCGTTGCCGTCCTCGCAGATGGTGGACCCGGACGAGCTTGAGCGCCCGGCGGCCACAGACGGCTCTCCTGCCGCTGTTCTGGACGTGGCGTCCACTGCACTGGCCGAGGTGGTGCTCACCATTCGCGCGATGGTGCAGCAGGGGGCGCTGCCGTCGCCCGAGTTGGTGCAGGCGCTGGGCACTACGTCGTCAGCTTTTGCCACGTTGGCTAAGGAGCGCCGCGAGCTCGACAAGGCGGACCCGGCGTCGAAGTTGCCCACCGAGGAACTCCGCAAGCAGGCGCTGGCGGCCATGTCCGAGGACGAGCTCCGCGAGGAGTTGCAGCGCCGGAAGGCAGGTGCGGCGTGAGCGCGAACCTGACGCACGACCTGAACGCGGCGTGGAGCGGCAAGAGGAACACGAGGGAGTGGGCGGAGGGAATGCAGGCCGGCGGCTACAGCCTGCTGCGGCAGGCTGAGTCGCTGCCGCTGGCTGGGATGTGCAAGCACGGCCGTTCGACGTGGTGTTTCATGTGTGGCCCCTCGCTGTCGCAGCAGGTACGGCGATGACCTGCCCAGCCCCTGAGCGCAGCCCGGTTGAGCTCCGTGCCGCGACACCGGAGGACTGGACCTTCGTTCGGCACTCCTGGCGTGCCTCCCTGGTGGACGTGCAACTCGCCGCAGCCGGCCTGGACGCGGACGAGCTCCGCCGGGCCCGGGAGGAGTGCGGTTGTGCTGCTGAGTGCGAGGCCTGCGCCCGCCGGTGGAGACTCCGGGACGCGCTCCGCAAGCACCTGGAGTCCCGGCACAACGCGAGGGCGGACAGGGCGGCCAAGCGCCTCTCCTGCGTCGTGGCAGTCGCCCCGGACGCACCGGACGAGGTGGTGGGCTACGTGCTGCTGGAGTCCGGCGTCGTGCACTGGGCCTACACCAAGCACCGTCTGCGCCGCCTAGGCGTCGGCACCCTCCTGCTGTCGGCCGCCCGTGCCCAGGGCGCCAGGTACACCCACCACACGCGAGCTGGTGCGCGGCTTGTTGCCCGCTTTGGCCTGCGCTTCACCCCTGAGGACGAAGGATGACGACACCCCCAATCAAGTCCATCCGTTTCACGAAGTTCCACAGCCTGGGCGTCTACAACTCCGACCGCTTCGCCGTGAAGCCGGGGGAGTTGGAGGCCACCATGCAGGGCCCGCTGCTGGTGCTCCGCGTCCGCCGCAAGGTGGAGGACAGGGACGTGTGGAGCACTACGAGTATCCCGCTGTCCGGCGGCGGCATCGCGGAGATTGTCCACGACGACTTGCCGGTGGTGGAGCCCGCGGCGCTCGACGCCGTCACTGTCCAGCAATCCGCCAATGCTGCTGGCATGTCGCAGCAGGAGGCGCTGACGCCGCCCGCGCCGCGGCGTGGCCGCCCGAAGAAGGAGACGTGAAATGGCCGAGCCCTCCGCCCTTGAGGACCTGCTCCAGTCCCTCTCCAAGCGCCGTGTCTTTGACGACGCCGTGTACAGCGGCGTCCAGGCTGTAGCCGAGTCGCTGTCCGCCGCCAACAAGGCATGTGAGGCGCTCGCAGCGGGCGTCCAGACGCAGGGCGAGGCCCAGGGTGTGGCGGTGAATGCCACCGCGCTGGAGTCGCTGACGCAGGCGCGGGCCTACCTCGCCGCGTCCAGCGAACACCTCGTTGACGCGTACAACGCCCTCATGCAGCGCGAGCCGTAGGCGCGCCTCACCTGGTGGGCATGGACACGGTTTCCACGCCCATCCGCAGCTCGATGAATCCAACCTCGGCGCTGGTCGCAGGGGAGACAACGATGTTGATGCGGTTCCAGTGTCCAGCGCGCAGCCTCGTGAGGGGTTTCTCCGTCTTGGTTCGCACTGACTCGCTCCAGATTGGAAGCGCCTCTTTGTAGTTCTCGTCGGTTACGGATGGAGGGCGAGTGCTCCACGAGATGGTCAGTTCCGGGTCGTGGTAGTCGGCGGCTTGGATGTTCCCGATTTTGAACGTGAGTCGCTGGCCATCGGCATAGGGCGTGACCTTCTCGAGCATGACGAGAAAGGTGCCGACGGGTGTCATGACAGGCACGTAGCCGTCCGAGCCGGGGTTGAAGGTTGCCTGGATGGGATGAGTCCCCTGTAGGTAGTTTATCTGCGCTTGGAGCACGCGAAGGTGAAGCGAGTGCTCGCTGACGGTTGACTCCACTTGGGTGAACTCCTCGCGGGGCACTGCTGGCACAGGAGGAGGCACAGGTTGCGTCACCTGTCTGGATGGGCTCTCCGAGTTGCAAGCACTCAAGAGGAACGCAGTCACGACGAGAGTTTGGCGCATCCGCAGACGCTCCCGCACCGGATGTACGCCAGTCAAGGCGCTGAGGCCCGTGGGACGGGCGTGGCACTCCTGGGGAGTCACAGCGAGGGAGTGCCACGAATGAGCGAGACGCAGTTGGACTTGGCAGAGTTGAAGCGGCTGGCGCAGGCGGCGACGCCGGGGCCGTGGCGGGCTTCGCTGGACGGTTCTGGCAAAGACGGATGGGTGATGGGGCCAAATGGGGCGAGTCACTGCCTGACGACCGGATACGCTGGAGGCCAAGTAATGCACGCCATCCTCTTCGCGCTGGTGGATGCGGTGCTGGCGTCCTACGTGGTGACGGCCGAGCATGTGGTCACGCTGAGCGACCTGACTCCTCGTCGTCGCGAATCATGGGCGGCAATCGCAGAGTCTGAGCGGGACAACCTCGGCTGGTGGCGCTCCCTCTGGCCGCTGGGAGGTGGGGCGTGAATCCACTCCTCTCTTTGCTCCTCATCGCGGCCTGTGTGGCCCTCGTCGCTCAGTACGCCTTCCTGCGGCACGCTCGCTACTGGCGGGACTACTGGAGCAGGCGCCACGATGAGATGGCGCGGGAGTTGGGCGAGGCGCTGTCTCTGGCCGACGACAAGGGCACCGAGGCGTTCCAGACGAATGCCCGCCACCATGCCGAGCGACGGCAGGTGGAAACCGCGCTGAAGCGCCTGTGGCCCAGGTTGGACGTGCAGACGCCAGAGGAGGGTGCTGCTGTCGCCGTCCTCCGCGCCACCTTCCCGTCGCTGCCGGTGCCGCCCTGCCCGAAGTGCAGCGACTCCAACTGCGCGGCCCCGGGCAAGTGCGACGACCCGGAGCACTTCTTCGGAGGGATTGGGCCATGAGTCCGTGGGTGCGCACGTTGGTGATGGAGGCGGCGCGCGGTGTCCTTGCGGCACTGGGCGCTGCTGCTGGCCAGGCGCTGGCGCAGGCCGTGGAGGCGCGGCTGTCGCCGCCGGAGCCGGCTCCAGGGCCGGTGGTGAAGCGGCGCAGGGGCACGAAGCGGCGAGCGGTGAAACGGAGGGTGCCATGATGCTCCCGTCCTGGCTCCTCACCGCCGTGTCCTGGGCCGTCGTCGGCACCGGCGCGCTCGTCCTGCTGGCCTTGTGCCTCGGCATCTCCATCGCCTGCTTGGAGTCCGCCCTGCGCAACCTGGGCCTGTGGCGGGACACCACCTCCGCACTCCTCGCCGTGTGGCGGGAGCGGAAGGGAGGGAAGAAGCTGTGACCGGGCACTTCGCGCGCCTTCGCCGCCGCTACGCCGTGCTGTGTGTGCTGGAGGTGGTGAACAGCGGCATCTGCTGGTTCTCACTGGGCGCTGCCCCATTCCAGGACACGGCGCGAGGCTTCTGGCTGTGCCTCGCAGCATCGTTCGTCGGGCTCATCGCAGAGACGCTGGCCAACCGCGCAAGGACGCGCATTGAAGAGGTGGTGTGGCGACATGGACATATTCATTGACACGTATTGCCCCTGCGCGATGTGTGAGAGCAACCGGCGCGCTCTGCGGTGGGACAGGCCACTGACGGAGGCGCGTGACGTCTCCACGTCCGAGGACATCCGGCGTCTGATGCGCGAGCGGCGCGTGGCGGACGGCATGCGGTTTCTCAGGCAACAGCCGACGCCGATGAGATGGGCGGTGATGCAGTGACCGACCTCGTGAAGCCCCAGCCCCCGCCGAAGGAGGGCAAGGCTCGGCCGACGTGGCCCGTCATCGCGGAGGAGTTCTACCGCCGCTCCGGAGAGACGGAGAACAAGGCGTCCACGACGTGGTTGCTCATGGTGCGGGACGCCCACGCTCGTGACGCCTTTGGCCGCGAGAAGCACGGGCGCCCGCACCAGGCCGACAACGGGCGCGACCATGCCGCCGACGCCTACCAGGAGGCGCTGGACGGCATCTGCTACTGGCGCGCCGAGGCGGACGTTGCCCACCGGTACGGAAACGAGGCGCGAGCCACGGAGGCATGGACGCTGTACCAGGACTCCCTGGGCCTCGCCCACCGCGCCCGGCTGTACCTGCTGAGGAGGGATGGACGGTGAACTTCAACGCGACGCAGGTGAAGTACGAGATGGAGGATGCCGGGGGCTACTCGTTCACCATCACCTCGACCTTCGACGAGGGGCGCGGGGGCTGGAGTGCGGTGGTCGTGATGACGTCCTCGCCGAGCTACACGTCGCCGCTGGCTGCTGCGAAGGCCCTGGGGCACGTGGCCAAGGCGTTCATCCGCGACATCGAGCAGGTGCCGTGAGCCACGTCCACCGCCCACCCCGGTGCCGTCTGTGTGGCAAGCCCCTGGGGTGCATGTGCCCACGCCTGCCGATTCCGTGGAGGGGATGACGTGTCGTGCAGTGCGCGCAACGTGCTCGTGGAGCTCAACCGCCGGGTGGCTCCGCCTGCCCGGGAGAAGGCACCCGAGCGCTTCCGCGAGTACGTGGACACGCTGTTTCAGCAGCAGCGCGCCGTGCTCCAGTCGAAGCACGACAGGAAGGCCGTCCTCTGCACCCGCCGCGCGGGCAAGTCGAAGCTCATCCCCGGCCTGCTCTTCGACGCCGCCGAGAAGCACCCGGGCACCGTCGTCTACTACATCCACCCGGACGGCGGGACGCGTGCCTGGGAAACCGTCATGGGCCCGGACATCAACCTCCAGGCCATCAACGAGAAGTACTCGCTGGGCTACCGCTTCAATGCCGTCATGCGGAAGCTCACCAACCCGCGCACTGGGACGGAAATCCGAATCCGCGGCGCGGATGACGCGCGAGAGGTGCGCAAGTACCGCGGCGACAAGGTGTCCCGGGTGGTGGGCGACGAGGCGCAGAACTTCGTCGGGGACTTGCTCGAGAAGCTCATCGAGGAGGACTTGGGGCCCGCCCTGGCGGACGTTGGGGGAGACGCCTTCCTCCTGGGCACCCCTGGCCCGGTGTGCGTCGGCTACTGGCACGCCCTGACGCGCAACGAGGACGCGGCGGCGCTGGCCGAGCGGCGACGCGACTGGGAGGTGCACTCCTGGAGCGCCCTGGACAACCCCCACGTGGCCGACAACGTGGGCAGGCTGGTGGCGGCGAAGGTGGCCGCACTTCACGAGGGCGTCACTGCCGCAGACGTGCAGCGGATGCTGGCGACGCCGACGGGCCGGGCGAAGGCCGAGGCACTGGCGGAGTCCCTGCCGGCGCTGGTGCGCGAGTGGTTCGGCCGCTGGGTGCGAGACGCCAACGCCCGCTTCTACGCCTTCAACGAGGCACTCAATCTGTACGACGGCACCCTGCCGCCGGGACATGCCTGGTACTACGTGCTGGGTGGCGACTTGGGCACCGGCGACGCGTACGCGCACCACGTCTGGGCCGTCGCCAACACCTGCGACACCGTCTACGAGGTGGAGTCCTACTCCGAGCCCGGCTTGCACGCGGGCCAGTGGCGCGAGCACTTCGCCGCCGCCCAGCGCCGCTGGCGCCCGGTGGCGTCCGTGCTGGACGAAGGCGGCCTGGGCAAGGGCGTGGCCGACGAGTGGCGCGACACCTACGCCCTGGACGTGCAGCCCGCGGAGAAGACGGAGAAGTACGCCGCGGTGGCTACCCTCAACGCGGAGCTGCGCGAGGGTAGGGTGAAGGTGTTGGCCTCCCGGGCCCCCAGCCGCCCGGAGACGCCAGCCGGAGCCACCGCCGCGGAGTGGGCCAGCCTGCACAAGGACCCTAAGGTGGAGGCCGGGAAGCCGCCGCGCGAGCACCCGGCGCACCCCAACCACGCCTCGGACGCCGCGCTGTACGCGCACCGCAAGGCCCTCGCCCTGGCCGGCCGCGAGACACAGCCCGACGAAAAGCTGCTGTGGGACGAGAAGCGTAGACAGGAAGAGGAGCGTCTCGCTCGCGCGCGGAAGCGCGTGCAGCAGCGACAGGACGTACTCGGAGAGGACGAGTCATGGTGGTGAGCGCATGGTGACGACGCAGGACGTGGAGGCGCTCGCCGCCCTCATGCGCCACATGCGAGAGCAGGGCGCCGTCCGGGTGAAGGCGGGCGAGGTGGAAGTGGTGCTCGGCCCGGCCGTCGTCGTCCGCGAGGTGCCCGTGGAAGTGCAGCCCGGCGAGTCCCCCCAGGAGAAGATGCACGTCGTCCCGGCGGCCAGCGACGACACCGGAGGGCTCGACCCGCAGGACCCGCTCTTCGACGCCGTCCGAGGAGGTAGCCCGTGAAGCTGAAGTCCGTCCAGTGGTGGAAGGCGAAGGAGGGCGACTGCCACCGCGAGGTGTGGGCGACGGCGCGTGCCATTGAGGCGGAGCAGCAGGGCCGGCGCACCATGATGCGTCTCGCGCGCACCCTCTACGGCGACGAGCAGCGGCCGTACACGTCCTGGGCGAGCGGCGCGGCCGGCATCGGAGTGCCCATCATCAACCCCTACGCCGACGCCAAGGGGAGCATCAGCTACAACCTCGCCCGCGTCGCGGTGGACAGCCTCACCGCGCGCATCGCCAAGAACAAACCCAAGGCCACCTTCGTGACGAATGGTGGTGACTGGTCGCAACGCCGCCGAGCGCAGCGGCTCGACGCATTCGTATACGGGACGTTTCACGAGTCGAATCTGTACGCGACCGGCCGCCGGGTGTTCCGCGACGGGTGCAAGTACGGACTGGGCGTCCTCAAGGGCTACCTGGACGGCGAGAAGGTGTGCCTGGAGCGCGTGCTGCCGGACGAGATTCTCGTGGGCGCCATGGACGGCAAGTACAGCCGGCCGCGGAGCATCTTCCAACGCACGTGGGTGTCGCGCGAAATCGCGGAAGGGTGGATTGACGCCTGGCACGAGAAAAAGACGAAGGCTGAGCGCGCCGCGCTGAAGGGCGCCATCGTCCAGGCGGACCCGTGCCTCGCACAGGACAGCGGCTCCCGTCTCAAGGTGCTCGCGGAGCTCGGCTCTGTCGTGTGCGTGGTGGAGGCGTGGCACCTGCCCAGCGGGCCGGATGCGGATGACGGGCGCCACGTCGTAACGATTAGCAACACGACGCTGCTGGATGAGGAGTGGGCGCACGGACGCTTCCCCTTTGCCTTCTTCCGGTTCCACGAGCGCGACGAGGGCTTCGATGGTCAGGGTGTGCCAGAGATGCTGCTGCCCGACCAGCGCGCCGTCTCATTCATCTGCAGGAAGATTCAGCGCGCGTTGGACTTGATGACGACGCCGTTCTTCTTCCTGCCCAACGGCAGCGACATCGCCGTCGCGTCGATGACGAACGAGGTGGGGCGTATCGTCCGAGGGAACGCGCCGCCCCAGGTGGTGGCACCCTCCGCTGTGCCGCCCGAACTCTTTCAGCAGTACCAGACCTCTGTGCGCGAGGCGTTGGAGAAGGTGGGCATCAACCAGCTCAGCGTCGCTGGCCAGAAGCCCCCGGGCATCGACTCTGCCGTCGGCCTGCGCGAGCAGCAGGACATCGAGTCCGGGCGCTTCGCGGACGTCATCAGCGCCTACGACGAGTTCTTCGTGGCGGCGGGCCACCTCGTGACGGACCTTGCGAGGCAGGCCGACGAGACGGGCATCAAGCTCAAGGCGCTCAACCGCGAGCGGCGCCGCGTCTATGCCGTCAACTGGAAGGAGGCTGCGCTGGACGAGGACGAGTACGCCCTCCAGGTGTTCGCGTCGTCCTCACTGCCGCAGACGCCAGCCGCCCGGAAGCAGTACGTCCGCGAGCTCTGGCAGGACCACCTCATCACCAACGAGCGCTATCGCGAACTGCTCGACATGCCTGACTTGGCGGCTGACGCCACCGCGGAGGGAGCTGGCAGGGACTACGTCGAGTCGCTCATCGAGCGCTTCTTGGATGGCGACGACGACTCCGGGGCGGAGGACGTCTATGAGGCGCCCGAGAAGTTCATGCCGCTCGAGTTCGGCATCCAGCGCATGCAGCAGGCCTACCTGACGGCGAAAATGCAGGGCGCTCCGCCCGCTCGCCTGGAACTCCTGCTGCGTTGGGCGGACCAAGCCGCGGCGATGCTCGCGCCCCCGCCCGAGGCAGCCCCACCGGCCCCGGCTGCGATGCCCGGCGCTGCCCCTGTCGCACCTCCCGGCGGCCCGATGCCACTGGCGCCGCCGGGCGCACCACCCATGCCGCCCATGGCGGCGTAACCCGTAGCACCGTCGTACCGAGGGAGTCCCCGACATGAGCACGAGTCCAGCAACCCCTGCCGCCCCCGGCGCGCAGGCCGCCACAGCCACGCCCGCCGCTCCGACTGTGGCGAAGGCACCTCCCGCCCCCGCGGCCCCTCCGAAGCCCGGAGCGGCGCCTGTTGAGCCGCTCAAGGAGCCTGCGGCCCCAGCGGCCAAGCCCATCGATCCGGCGGCCTTCACGCGTGCCCTGGCCTCACAGCGTGCGGCGAAGGCGCGCATCGAGGAGAACAAGCAGCAGTCGGCGGCACTGGCCAAGGAGAAGGAGACGCTGGCGGCCCGGGAGAAGGAACTGGCGCCGCTGCTTGAACTCAAGTCCCTCATGGAGAAGGGGGACCCGCTGGCCGTGGCCGAGCGGCTGGCCGGCGAGGACAACCTGGACAAGTTCCTTGAGCAACTCACCTCGAAGGTGGTGGCAGGCCGGAAGGGGGCCGCCACTCGTCAGCCGGGGGAGTTGCCCGTGGACGTGAAGGCGCGCCTGGAGAAGCTCGACGCACTAGAGCAGTCCCTGGAGGCGCTGAAAACGGAGCGTGAGGAGGAGAAGAAGTCGCTGGGCGAGCAGCGTGCCGAGTACGAAGCTCAGCAGCGCGCCGCCGCGGGAGAGAAATTCCTTGCCGACGGCTGGGCCGCCGTGGCTGCCAAGGCCGACGACTTCGAACTCTCCCTGGTCTACCCGGAGGAGGCGCAGCAGCGCGTCTCCGACAAGCTCGTCGCCCTGGGGCAAACGCGTGCGAAGGAGGCCAAGTCGCAGCGGACCGCGTACCGGCCGCTCACGCAGGCCGACTACCTCGCCGCCGCGGCAGAAGTCGAAGCGGAACTGCTGGAACGACACGAGAAGGGATTGACAACAAAAAAAGTACGCGCCAAGCTTGCCTCTGCTGGAAGTACCAAGGCTGCACCCACTGCCACGAGCCAGGGCAAAGCCCCGAAGACGGTGACGACTCAGCGAGGCGAAGCGCCTCCGCAGTCTCCCGGCTCGGAACTCCTCTCCCCGAAGAAGCGGTTGCTGGCCTACAAGAACGGCTGGCGCCCTTCGTAACGCTGCGCCTTGGCACTGCCATGCGTGGCGTCTGGTTGCGCTCGCATGAGCATCCTCGACAATCCGCAGTTCGCCTACGCCTACAAGATTCGCTACCCCAAGGGCATTCCCTGGACCATCTACCGCGACCAGAACGCTCCATTCATGATGATGGTGGACAAGGACCCGAAGGCGACGGGCGAGTCCATGATTGTCCCTGTGGAGTACAGCTCGGCCACGGGGCGGTCGTCCAACATCGACAAGGCACGGGCGAACCAGTCGCCGCAGAAGGGTAAGCGCTTCAACCTGGACTGGGCGCGAGACTACGCCATCGTCAGCGTGGACCGTCTCACGATGAAGGCGTCTGAGAGCAATGAAGGCGCCATCGTCAGTGCGTGGAGCCGGTCCATGAAGCATGGCGAGGACCGTCTCAGGCGTTCCATTGCGGCCGGTTTGGCGGGTGATGGTTCAGGCGCGGTTGGTCAGATTCTCAGCATCTCCGGCACCACCATCACATTCGCGTCGAATGCGTCGTCAGTGCAACTCGAAGTCGATGACATCCTCCAGGCGAACCCGAACAAGACGGGGAACGGCGGCACCATGCGCGCCGGAACCGGCAGGGTGACGTCCATCGACCGGCAAACGGGCGTTCTCACCTTCACCGCGGTGGGCGGATGGGCTCCACAGAACAACGACTGGCTCTACATCGACGGCGACTATGACCAGAAGATGAAGGGCATCCAGGCGTGGATTCCCTTCACCAAGCCCGTGTCCGGCGACAACTTCGGTGGAGTGGACCGCTCCGTCGACCCGGTGCGTCTGGCTGGCATCCGCGTCGACTCCTCCGCGGCCGCCGGCATCATCGATGCCATCCAGTCTGGCATGGGCATCATCCGGCGCGAGGGCGCGCTCCCTTCGCACATCTTCTGCTCCATGGAGGACTTCAACATCGCAGTCAAGGAGGCTGAGTCGCGGCGAATCGTCATCGAAGAGGTCGTCACCGAATACGAGGTGGGCGTTCGCGCCATCCGCATCGGCACGGCCCTTCTCTTCGGAGACATGTACTTCCCCGATGGCTACGCCTATCCCTTGAATCTCGAGTCGTGGACGTTTGAGAGCGTCGATGACGCTCCTCACATCATCGACGACGACGGTCTCGACAAGCGGCGCACGCAATCAGGCGATGGGTTCGGGTCTGAGTGGGCGTACTACGGCAACCTCAAGTGCGAGGAGCCGGGCACCAATGCCGTCATCAAGTTGCCGACGGTGCGGTGAGCCTCTGGGCGGGGAGCAGTCAGCCCCGCCCGCCAACCCCTGACACGAGGCTCCCATGGCCCTCTCGACTCGTTACGACCTCAAGGCATTTCTGCCTGAGCAGACCTTCTTGGGGGCGTCTTTCGCCCCCAACGGCGCCGCGCAGCCCACGGACGTTTCCAAGGGCATCAAGGTGACGCGCACTGACGTGGGCGCGTACACCGTCACTCTGGACGTCCAGGCCGCTGCTGTCGTCTCCCTGGTGGCATCCGGCACCGGCAGCACGGCCGGACTCTTCACTCCCACCCTGGGCGGCGTCACGCGGGCTAACGGCGTCATCACCTGGACGGTGACACTCCTCGACGACGCCGGCGCCGCTGCGGACGTGCCCGCGGCTGCTGCCAACCGCGTCTACTTCCAGATTATCATCTCCTCGATGTCCAACGCGGTGCGCTGATGGAAGGGCACAAGAAGAAGGCGATGCTCGGGCTGCTCCTCACCGGAAAGCCCGAGGTGGAGGGCTCCGGCGAGGAGGACACGCCCGAAGTCTCCGAGGAGGAGGCGGAGGCTGTGGCGGCCCAGGCTGCTTTCGATGCGGTGAAGGCCGACGACGTCGACGGCTTCCGGCGGGCACTGAAGGACTTCGTCCGCGCGTGCACGGGCTACTCCGAGGAGCCGTCCGAGGAGGACTGAATGCCCGCCGTCACCCTGGCCACGTTCCGCGAGCGCGTGCTGCAAGCGGTGGATGCGGAGGGCTCCAGCTTCGTGGAGACGCCGGAGCTCAACCGCTTCGTCAACGGCAGCCTCGACGCGCTCTATGACAAGTTGGTGGCCGTCTGGGAGGACTACTACGCCCGTGACGTCTCCGTCTCGTTGACGGGGGCGTCACATTCGCTGCCAGCCGACTTCTACAAGTTGCTGGGCATTGACGTGCAGGTGTCCTCCACCCAATGGCTGGCCCTGGTGGAGTGCCCCTGGGCAGAGCGCAACCGGTGGCGCAGTGCCACGGGGATGCGTCCCGAAGACGTGCGGTACATGCTGCGCGGGCAGGCGCTCCAGTTCCTCCCGGGTTTTGGCACGCCGATGCCGGCCGTGTTGTCCTACATCCCGCTGCGGACACAACTCGTCGCGGACACGGATGCGGCCGACTTCCCTCAATCCTGGGAGGAGTGGGCAGTGGTGCACGCCGGCCTGAAGTTCCTCAGCAAAGCGGAGCGCGACACCACTGGGCTGGCGCAGCGCCTCGCCCTGGAGGACCAGCGCATCAACGCGCTGGCCCCCAAGCGCAAACCGGGCGAGGTGGAGAGGGTGGCCGACGTCGATTTTCCGGACGACTTCCGCTACCCGCGGCCATGGAGTCGCCGGTAATGCTGCCGCGGCCCTTCAAAGTGTTCCGCCCCAAGGAAGAGGTGCTGGCCCGCCTGGAGCGGCACACCGCCGACTTCGCAGAGGAACTCCGAGAGAAGGTGCTCAACGGTGGCCTTGGACTCTCCAATCTCCGCGGGCAGGTGGTGGCGGTTTCGGTTGTGGCACCGGCGCCCGGCGTCGCGCTGAATCGCGTCCTCCTGCTGTCGCCCTCCTTCCCAGCGGCGCCGCAGGCAGTGGCGCTGCTGGGCGCGGTGGAGGACTCCGGCGATGTCCTGTCGGGGCTGCCGCTGCGCTGGCGTCCGGACAGGGCAGGGCAGTACCTCGCGGTGCGCATCGTCCGGGTGGACGGGCTCTCCGAGGGACGCACGTACACGTTGCGGCTGCTCGCGCTGCCGCCGGAGTGAGGCTATGGCGCTCGAGGAGCGGCAGGTAGACGTCGAATTCACTGGCGGACTGGAGACGCGCGACAACCGTCGCCGTGTCATCCAGGGAAAACTGCTGGACTTGGAGAACGTCTGCTTCCCGACCGCGGACGTGCCGCACCGTCGCCCAGGCACCGAGGTAGTGGCGGACGCCTCCACGCCTGCGCTGGCCCTTGCCTCTACGGAGCGCGAGTTGCTGCGCTGGACGGCCAACGGAATCGACAGCCGAGCTGCCAACGGCACCTGGGTGCAGCGCGGCGACGCCATTGACGCAAGGCCCTACTCCTTCGACGTGCGACAGGTAGTGGCCCGCCCGCGCTCCGCCGAAAACTACGCCGTCGGCTACCTCTCCGGCTATGCGGTGACAGCGTGGTCGGAGGTCAATGGCTCCCGACGTGAAGTGCGAGCAACCGTCATCGACGAGGCCACGGGCGTGCGCCTCATTGATTCGCGGCTGCTCGGTGAGGACGTCTTGGGTGTTGAGCCATGGCGCACCCAGGTGCGTGTTGTGACGCTGGCCGCGCGGGTCCTCATTTTCTGGACGACGAGCAACGCGACTAAGGGACATCTTTGGGGAGCCACCTTCAGCCCCGCCAATCCGACATCCATCACCGCCGCCAACGAACTCGTCAGCAATCTTTCGTACCGGGATAGCGAAGTCGCTACACCATACGAGATTGCGGTGAGCGCCTACAGCAATACGCAAGCGCTCGTCTTGTACACCGTGGGCAATCGCGGGGCGTTTCTCCAGCGCGTCTCGTCCGCGTTGACTCTGGATGGCGCCGCGGTGGACTTGGGGTTCACTGACACCGGCTACCGGATGTCGTCATTCACTGGTACGTCATCTCGTGGCGGACTCGCTCCTCTGCTGTGCGTCCGCAGCGAGCAGGTGACGTCGGCGTATTCCGTGCGACTCGCCATCAACGGAACGACGAGTCAGTTCCGCTGGAGCCTTGACGGTGGCTCTACCTGGAGCGCCACGCGCAGCCTCTATAACGCGGGGCAGGCCACCAGCATTGAGCTCACATTGCCTTCCACTGGGGCCGGTACGGGGCTCTCTGTGGTGTGGCCCCTGAATCAATTTTACGCGCTCACGGACCAATGGTCTGCAGAGTTGGCGCCCGTGACGTCTGGTGGGCAGCCCGCACCTCATCACTTTGCCCTGTACACACCACCGGACTTTCAGGCGCACTACCTCTACTACACCAGCATCAGCGGGCCGATGGAGGCCCGCATCCTCAATAGCGCGCTGACAACAACAGCGCGATTTACAGTGTCGTACGGCTTGGTGCCTGGCCACGTCGCCGCTGTACGGCGTCCTGATGGCGCGATTGAGGTGTACGCAGAGCCGACTGCCAAGGCACCAATCAGTCGCGGCCGCATCACTGCATCCGGAGCACTGGTGGCACCTCTCACTTCGTGGGGATGGGGACTACGCTTGGCAGGGGAGGCGGTTGTGTACGGCGGGCGCATCCTGCTGCCCTGTACCTATGTCGTGGACTATGGCGACGTCCGTCCTGGACTCCAACCCACCTTCTTTGTCGTGGATGGGGATGCGCCTGGGCTGCGTGTCTTGGCTCGGGCTCTGGACGGAGAGTCGGGCCGTATAGCAACGCCAGGGACGC
The DNA here is from genome assembly GCA_023426545.1 of Pseudomonadota bacterium. GTDB lineage: Bacteria > Myxococcota > Myxococcia > Myxococcales > Myxococcaceae > Myxococcus. The sequence continues at coordinate 10,434 of JAFAAN010000153.1, read as the reverse complement.
CACCAGGGCATGTAAACGTAGCTGGGCTGCCGCGGCCGTACATGACTGCCGATGGGGGGATTGCCTTTGTCGTCCCGGATAAGGGGCGGCCGGCGCTTGAGGTTTCCGGGGTAGAGGGCGGATTCATCGACGACGTCTCCGCGATTGGGCTCTCCCGCGTGGTGCTGCGCGAGCTGCCTCCCGCGCAGGTGCCGCATGCCGCGGATGGTTCGGCATTGCATGTCGGTGGAGCATCTCCCGCGCTGTACGACGGTGCCACCTGGGCTGAAGACGGGTTCCACCTCTACCCGGAGGGGCTCGCGGCTACGTTTCCGCCGGGCGGTGCGTTGTCCGCAGGCAGGTACTCGTTCGTCGCAGTGTACGAGTGGACCGATTCGACGGGCCGCCGACACCAATCAACGCCCTCCGCGCCGTTGTCGATGACGTTGGAGACTGCTGGGCTCCAAGCGCTGGTGGAGGTCCCTCCACTGCGCCTGACGCGCAAGCAGGGCGTCTGCATTGCGCTCTACCGCACCGAGGCCAACGGCTCGATTTACTACCGCACCACTCCGGCGTCGTTTTCCTACCGGCAGCCTGACCCGGTGTCATACACGGCGAGCACTGTCGTCATCAACGCATCTGCGTCAGACGCTGCCATCCGAACCAACGAGGTGCTGTACCGCACAGGAGGAGAACTCGACCACCGGCCGCCTCCTGCGTACCGCTTCATCCACCGGTATCAGGACTACTTCGTCGTGGTGCGAATGGACGGCGAAACGCGCTTCTCGTACTCGCTTCCGGCCGCAGAGATTGACGGCGTCGCATGGGCCGATGAGTTCTATGGGCGGCTGCCGACGGACACCGGCGCGCTGGTTGGTTTGGGCACGCTGGATGACAAGCTCGTCTTCTTCACCGAGCGGGCCGAGTACGTGATGTGGGGCCAGGGGCCCGACGTCACTGGTGGCGCCAATGGTTTCTCCAGTCCGCAGTACATCACCGGCAGCGTGGGGTGTTCCAACCCGCGCTCCATTCTCCGTGTGCCCGCTGGTTTGCTGCGGCAGACATCGGCGTCTGAAATCGTCCTGCTGAGTCGAACGATGGAGGAGGTGACAGCGGCGACAGGTGTAGAGCGCTACGCCGGCCTGACTGTAGTGGGCGCCCTGGACGTGCAAGCGCGTCGCGAGGCTCGCTTCTTCACCGCAGAGGGCACGACACTTGTCTGGTGCTACGAGGGCGGACAGTGGGCCGTGTGGACGGAACAACCCGCTGTTGACGCAGTCCTCTACGGGCAGGTGCCGCACTACCTGCATTCGTCGGGGGCCATCCGGAAGGACTCGGCCACCAGCAAGGCTGAGGGTGGCAACACCACTCTAGCCATGAAGGTGGGCACGTCCTGGCTGAAGTACGCCGGAATCCAGGGCGCCCAGCGAATCTGGCGAATGCTCCTGCTTGCGTCGGCGGAGTGCGGTCTCACAGTGCGGTGTCAGGTGTACGCCGACTACGACGAGTCAGCGCCCGTCGACACTGCCGAGTGGCTATTCCCAGCAGACGGCGTCTTCCAGGTGCGGCACTTCCTCAGGCGCCAGCAGTGCCAGGCGCTCCGCTTCGTCTTCGTCTTCGAGCCAGAGGAGGACGTGGGAGACGTGAGTTTCAATGGGCTTTCCCTGCTGCTCGGCATTCAGCGCGGCCTCGCGCGACTCCCCGCAACACGCAATCTCTGAGGTGACGCATGGCCAACTACAACCAGTCTCCTGGCTTCTTCGGCACGGGTAGGTACAGAGTCCAGACGCAGGACATAGACCAGAGCGCCCAGAACATCCCTGACGCCGGGTTGTTTCACAGCACCCTGTCCCAGGGGGCTGCGCAGTCGCGCCACCGCAGTGGTGCGACCACCCAGGCAGCGCAAATCAACACCGCCCAGCAGGGGCAGGCGCGCGAGGCACAAATGGCCTTGCTGGGGCGCCTCACGCAAGCTGCGGACGGACAGGGGCCGTCAGTTGCCCAGGCGCAGCTCCAGGGAGCCACCGACCGAAACTTCCAGCAGGCCGCGGCCCTGGCGAACACCCAGCGCGGCATGGGTGGCGCTGCTGCGGCGCGCCAAGTGGCAGCTCAGGCCGGGCTGATGGGGCAGCAGGCAGCGAATGACTCTGCCGTGCTGCGCGCGCAGGAGCAGCAGGCTGCCATGGCGCAACTCGGCCAATTCACGCAGTCCATGCGTGGTCAGGACATCGACCTTGCTGCCCAGCAGGCAAATCTCCAACAGCAGACGAATCTCGCCAACCTTCAGTCCGAAGTGACGCAGCGGCAAATGAATGACCAAGCGACGCAATTTTATCTAAATTCTGGAATGAGCCTTTCCATGGCCCAGCAGCAGGCAGCCATGGACATGCAGCGACTGCTCACGGACCAGAACCTCGCTTACAACCAGATTGGCCTGCAGGCGACTCAAGGTGCAGCTGCAGGGCGTTCTGGGCTCATTGGCGCGGGACTTCAGACGGCCGGGTCAATCATCGGCGGCCTCATCTGAGTGTGGGACAGACGCGATAGGGGAGTGCCATGGCACGAGTCCTCGGACGCAACAGCGCAGGCGCGTACCTGGTGGAGACGGACGATGGGCGCGAAGTGACGACGCCCAGGCTGCCCCCTGGGCTGGAGGAGCCGCCTGCTGAGCCCTGGGCTGCGGCCTATGCGCCCAAGGAGGCGACGCCGCAACCTGTGCATCCCGCTACGCCCGCCTCCCGCCCCGCCGTTTGGGTGCGCAGCGCAGTGGATGGGCGTCTTGTGCAAACGGACGCGGCGACGGCCGAGGCAATGCGGGCCAGGACTGTCCCCGACGACGAGGTGCAGGCTGAGCTCGAGCGCGAGTCCGCCAAGCCCGCGGCGTATGTGCGCGCCGACGGCGTGCTGCGTCCGCTGGGTGCATCCGATGCCGACGTGGCCCGTGAGCGCGGCCTGGACGTCGTGTCGCCAGAGGAGGCTGAGAAAGAGAAGAAGGCCGTCTATGTACGCGACGGGCTTGGGCGAATCGCCCAGACGAGCGCAGCGCTTGCGAAGCACCTGAAGCGCGAGGTGCTGTCAGACGAGGAGGGCGCTCGCCTCTACAGGCAGCAGGAAGACGACTGGAACTCCTCTGGCCTTTTCTGGGGCTCTGACGGGACGCCCGTCAGCATGAACGCTGGCGAGGCTCGCCAGCTTGGCCGCGTGCCGCTGACGGAAGATGAGGCCGAGGCGTACTACGCCGCCCAGGACGAGGAGCCGACGCCTGCGGGCCCGGCCAACCCGCTGCGCAACCCGGCGGAGTACTTCGCCCAGAACTTCGTGCCCCAAGCTACGCCCGCGCAGCCCACTGCCGACGAGCTCGCGCGGCTTCAGGACTTCGCCAGCGCGCCGCCTGCCGCCCCGGCTCCGGGCGCCGCGGAGGCACTCGCAACGTCCGTAGGTGTGCCTCCGGCCCCCTCGGCTGACCGGACGAAGGAGTTCTCCGGCTTCCGCGGGGACCCGGCGCGCCAGGTGCGCAGCGGCGATGGCTGGAGTGCGCCTGGGGGGACGCTGCCAGAACCGGCGCCGGCTATCGAAGGCTCGAATGGCGCCGTCGTCCCGGACTTGAGGCCATTCTTCAAGGGGCAATCGTCTCAGTCTCCGTCCAGTCCTGCTTCTGTGGTGGCCGCGCCCCCGTCCCTGCGCCCCATGGCGTTGCCCGATTTGGGCCAGAAGGACGCCGTCCAGGCGCGCGCTGCGGCTGAGGACGCCATTGGCGCGCGCGAGGCGCTGGAAGTGGAGAAGGCCCGTGGCGTCGCCGCGTATACCCGCGAGACGATGGCTCAGCAGGACAAGCTCACCGCTGAGTTGGCGCAGGAGGAGGAAGCGCGCCGTCTCGCCGTCGAGGACGGCATGCGGCGCCTCGATGAGCTCACGGCTGAGGCGAACAAGCCGGCAAGGCGCGTCGACGCCAATAGATGGTGGGCCTCTAAGTCCACCGGTGGGAAAATTATGGCCGTCATTGCCCAGGGGTTGCTGTCGGCAGGTGCCGCGCTCCAGGGGCGCCCTCCTGTGATGCTCATCAAGGACGCCATTGAGCAGGACATCGAGCGGCAGGAGCGAGAACTAGACCGCGCGGAGCGTTCCAACGAAAAGGCCGTTGCCAACCAGCGCTACCTGTTGGAGCAGACACGGCAGGTGTACGGCGAGCGCGTTGCCGCGAAGCTCGCTGCTCAGGCGGCGGCATGGACGCAGTACGAACGGCGCCTCGGTGCGATGGCTGCCGAGTACGGCGAGACTGAGGCCGGTGTACGCGCGAAGGAGATGCTCGCGCAGGTCGCCCAGGTTGCCGCCGACAAGAAGCAGCAACTCGGGCTCCACCTCGCCCAACTGAACCTCGCCAGCCGGGCCGACGCCCGCGCCCAGGCAGAGTTTGACGCCAAGATGCGGGCGTCCCTGCAAGGCGGTGCTGTGGCGACGGCCCTGGCTGCTGGAGAGCCTGTGCCGCTGGAAATGCTCACCCCCGAGCAGCGAAAGATGGCCGTTCAGGTTGCCCCTGGTCGAGTCGTGCTCGCACTCGACGCGGAGGCGGCCAAGGAGCTCCGCGAGAAGCAGGCGGCTACGACGCAGGTGCTAGGGCTCATCGACCGTCTAGCGGCGCTCCGTCGCGAGTATGGCGGGGAGACGCTACCGACGGAGGCCAAGGGGCAACTGCAGTCGCTCTTGGCCGAACTCAAGACGGTCAGCAACAAGGCCCGCGGACTCGGAGCCCTAGACAATGGGACCTTGGTCGTCCTCGGCCAGATTTATGGCGAGGACGCCACTACGCACTGGCCATCCTTCGACGCCAAGCTTCGTTCCGGCCGTCAGTCTGCAGTCGACGGCTACAACGCCCAGTTCCTCAGTCTCACGGGCCGGGCACCAGGCGTGCCGATGCGTCGGCAGGGGCAGTAGGGGCCGTCGGCGCGACGTCGGTACATATCACGACTCCGTCAACGAGCCCCTTCGTCCAGCCTGGGTTCTCCGTGACGTTGTACCCGCCACCCAGCGCATTGCGCTGAACGGTGAAGGTGCTGGGGCCCCGCAGCACATCCGCACCCACCCGCCAGTCATATGCAGGGTAGCCCTTAGCATCACAGATTTCCTTCGCGCGCCGGTGGAAGTGCTCCGTGAGTCGGTCAAGAGATGTGAAGGAGTTCCCGCGCACGGTGATTTGATGCACCCCGGGCGACACCTCCATGTCTCGGTAGCCGCCCATGATGCCCATCCGCTTGTACGGGGTGCACCCGCAGGCAAGGGCGACTACGACGGCGACTGCGCTGAGCGTTTTCATGGCCGGCCTTGCTCCTGGTCCTTGCGCTTCTTCTGCGCCCTGGCTTCTCCCATCATCTCGTTGATTTCCCAGATGTGGCGCACGACGTTGAACGTGATGATGAGGATGACCAGCCCAATGACGGCACAGAAGGTTCCCATCGATCTGTCCAGCCTCCCTTACCCCCCGCGCCCCCGTCAACGGCCCGGCCTACCTCCCTGGGGTGAGGCGCCCCAGGGAGGGGAGGGGGCGCCGGGACTACCATGCGGATTCTCTCGGCATGTCAGATCTGCGGAGTAAGGAGGGGGCCGCAGGTAGGCCCAGCGGCGGAGGGCCGTTTTCTCACCGCCTCTTGGCCCTCGGGTAATAGGCAACGTCGTCCCCCCGTTCCTTGGAGCCCCCATGCCGAGTTGTACGACACCTCCCCTCAAGGCCACCCACACCGGGACGCTCCGCATAGGCGGACTCAAGCTCGGCTGTCACGTCCTGAGCGACGGGACGCGCGTCTTCTCCCAAGCTGGAATGCTCGCTGCCTTGGGGATGTCGCTGAGTGGCGGCAACGGCGCGCACAGAATCAGCCGTTTTGTGTCTCAGGACCGCATAATGTCTTTTAGTTCCGAGGGGTTATCCGCACGCACGGATTCCCCTCTTCGTTTCCGTCCCAAGGGCGGTGGGCCCGAGGCCTCTGGCTACGAGGCAACGCTGTTGGCGGATATCGCGAGCGCCGTTGTGCAGGCGATGGCCCATGGTCGGCTCCACAAGCAGCAGGAGCACATCGGACAGCGGGCCGCGGTGCTGCTCAACGCATTCGCCAAGTTGGGCGTCATCGGTACCGTCGACGAAGCCACCGGCTACCAGCAGGAGCGGGCTCCAGACGCCCTCCAGCGCAAGATGGACGCGTACATCGCTGACGACATGGGCGAGTGGGGCAAGATGTTCCCGGACGAACTCTGGGAGCAATTCGCGCGGCTGGAAGGCTTCGACGAGTTGCCTAACGTGCGCCCCTGGCGGTGGGGCAAGTACGTGATGGCGTACGTCTACGACGCAATGGACAAGGACGTCGGGAACAAGCTGCGGGAACTCAACCCCTCTCCTCGCTACCGCCAGAACCACCACCAATGGCTGGCCGAGTTCGGCAAGAGTGCGCTGACACAACACCTCTGGCAACTCATCGGCGTCATGAAAACGTGCCGAAGCATGCGGGGCTTTAAGAATCGGTTCGCGCACGTCTTCAAGCGCGCACCCTTCCAAATGGACTGGACCGATGACATGCCAGGCGTGGGGGCGAGGTAGGCGGAGGGCGCGAGACTGCGTCGTTCCCCGCCAAACTACTTCTTGGCCTTCTCGGCGGTACGCTCTGCCATCCGCTCAAGCTCTGGGAGCGCACCCTCCAGGGTCTTGGCAATCAACTCGCTCCGCCCGCGATAGCCGAGGACGTCCGCCAACTGGTCGACGCGTTCCGTCAACCATCGCGGAAGCGTGATGGTGACGGGCTTCGTCTTCTGGTCATCGCCTCTGGGCGGCAGCACGGGCATATGCGGAACGGTACGGCTAAACATCACATGAATCAAGCCCCCTTGACTCGCATCAATCATCATATAATATGCATGACCACCAAGGGGGTACCATGGCCACGAAGCGGATGACGAAGAAGCGGGACACGCTGCCGGACACCTTCAGCCTGCGCGTGTGGCGCACGAGGGACGGCTGGGTGGTGGACGCTGGCCGGGGCGCAGTCGAGGGCACCGGCTTGTGCGGGTTGTTGGAGGCGTTCACCGGCGCGCTGCGCACTCTCACGAGGGCCGCGTAATGGGCTCCAGGAATGGGGTAGGCCCGTACCTCTTCGGGCCGCGTGTCCGGCGCCTGTTCGGCTTTGGGCGCGTCTACCGAACCTTCAACGGTGCGACGGGCGCCCCAGCCGTCCTGGAGACGGCCACGGGGGAGACTCCGCACCGGACGCCCCCGGCCTCCCTCCAGGTGCTGGTGACGGCCTGGGAGGCTCCAGAGGCAGCCCTCGCCGTGGAGGTGCAGTCTGGCAGCCCCGCCGCACTGGCGGGCGTCCTGGACGGAGCTGCGGCGCTGGCCGAGGCCCTCCCCGCGGCGGCCTTGGGCCACCTCTCCGCGCCGCACCCCGTGTTGCGGCGTCGCAGTCGCCAGAAGCGCACCGGCCACCTTGTGGCGCTCGCCGCGGGCGTGGCCCTGGCGCTGCTGCCCCATGAGCCGGCGGTGGCTCCCTGTGAGTCACCCCATCCGGCTGTCCCCGAGGCACTGTTCCTGGCCGACGTCGCGAGCTCCGAGCATTGGCTGGCCGGCATCCCCATGCCGAACTCTCCAGTGGAGGGCCAGAAGCGGCCACCGTGCGAGTCGCCCGAGGTGCGCATCAACGGCGGGTGCTGGCTGAAGTTGGACGCCTCGACGCCTTGCCCGCGGCGCTCAGCAGAGCACAAGGGCGGGTGCTACGTGCCCGTCAAGGGCGAGGGCCCCGCGCCGGTGGCCATCACGCCGTGAGGTTAGGCGGCCCGCGTAGGCAGGTGCGCGCGTCCGAGGTAGCCTTGGGCCATCATGAGTGAGGCCAGGGTAAAGACGCTGACGACGGAGATTGCCGCGTTGGGGAAGACGATGGGGGACCTCCAGAAGAAGGAGAGCGACCTCATCAGGAAGCAGACGCAACTGCTCAAGGCAGTGGCGGCGGCCAAGACGCCCTCGACGCATCAGTCGAAGATGCGGGAGTACGACCGCCTGTTGTCGAGCCTTTCTGATTTGCACAAAAAACAGTCGGCTACGCTGAAGCGCCAGTCGGCCAAGGAAGAGGAGCTTGGTCGCGCTCGGGTCGCGCTCAACGCCACCAGGGAGAGGGAGCGCCAGCGCATGGCGGCGCTGGAGGAGCGCCAGCGCAACGAGCAGCTTGCGAAGGAGCGCGAGCATCAGCGGAAAATGCGAGAGCTCCGGGCTGCCAGCCAAGCCCAAGAGGCAGGACCCGTGGAGGAGACGAAGTCGTATGACTTCTTCATCTCACACGCCAGTGAGGACAAGGACGAGGTGGCACGGCCTCTCTACGAGGCGCTCACGGCGCTTGAGTGCAAGGTCTGGTATGACGAGATGGCCTTGAGGATTGGCGACAGCTTGCGGCGAAAAATCGAGCAGGGAATCGCCAACTCTCGTTTCGGAGTGGTCATCATTTCAGAGCGCTTTCTTGCGAAGGAATGGCCTGCCCGCGAGTTGGACACCCTGACGGCCATTGAAATTGGGAGCGGCAAGAAAGTCCTCCCTATTTGGCATCGGATTACGAAAGACCAACTCATCGCGAAAGCCCCGCTGCTTGCCGACAAGTTTGCCCTTAATACAGCTACGAGTTCGATTGAGGAAATCGCCAAGGAGTTGAAGAGCTTGCTGGAGTGACCGGGCGCGCGAGGTGGTGGGGTAGGGGGCCGACCCTCAGCGCAATTAAGGGCCGGCCAGAGCGCCTATTCCTCGCGCTGCGCGCCCTCGTTGAGGAGCAGGGCGGCTTCGTTGTCGCTGCGCACGTCCCCGTGGCTGTGGCTATGGAATCGCTTCGCCGTTTAGGACTGTGGCCGCGCAAATAGCGGTCACGCCTCGCCAGCCTCTCCGACCGCCACCAGTCCCACATTGTGTGGACCGTGCAACTTCCGCAGTTTCTCGACGGGAACGAGCGCGAGAGCCTGGACCATGGCCGCCCGCAGGTGCTGCTCGGGGATTGGCGCGTCCCATGCGAGCTTGCCATACCGCTCGGTGATGCGGCTGGCGAGCGCATAGAGAGTGTCCGCGAAGGCTGCCTCATCGCTGACGCGCAGCGCGGCTGCCACCTCGTAGATGGCTGACACGAGCACTCGCGGGTCGCCCAGGCAGATGCAGAGTGGCTCCTCGTATTGCCGCGGCTCCGGGAAGTTGAACGTCAGCAACTCTCCCTCTATTGCCGCAGCGTTGCTTGCCGGGTCAGCGTTGCCTTCCGAGGCGTCTTCCGACTCATCGCGCGCCTCCATCGCCCTTGGCCAGCAAAGCCTCTAAGAAAGGGAAGGGAATCGTGTCGTTGGGGGCGGGGAGAGCCATCTCTAGAAGCAGCCGCGCCTGCTCCACTGTCTGAGCCAGGTCCAAGATGGTTTCGACGCGAATCTTGTGGGCGGTGAAGGCGTCGATGCCATGGCCGCGGGTGAGGTGCTGGTGGTAGCGGTTGGACCGGTTACCCGCGGCATTCGCCGGGTTGACGCGCTCCAATTCCCTCATCGCCCCGGGCAGCCCTGCGAAGCGCTCCCAGAAGAACTTCCGCGTGAGGATGCCGAAGTACCGCGGGTGGTTGCGCCCGCGCTTGGTGAGCTTCGTCAGCCGGTAGAGGCGCGCGTAGAAGTCGTCGTCGAATCTCTTCTCCCAGCGGCTCGGCTTCTCGTCGATGAAGGTGCGAAGGAGCGACTGGAGTGCATCCGGAGCCCGCTCCTGCTGGTAGCCCGTCGCCTCGTCGATGGTCGCGATGATGCCGAGCTTCGCAAAGGCCCCCTGCAGCCGGGCAGCACTTCGCGCAATGTGCTCTTGCTGCTTCTGGAGGCGGCCCTCCATGCGCGCGTTGATAATGGCCGTGCAGAGGTCGGCTAGCACAGTGGCCTCGTAGGCGAATGATGGGCGTCCTGCTACCCCGGCAATTCTGAACTGGATTGCCGAGTGGATCCCCTTTGCTAAGTCTTCGGAAACAAAGGGTTTTATCTTGGACCCGGCGACAAAAGTGGCGAGTCGGTCCCCTTTGCCAGCACCAGCTCCACCGCGGCTCAGTGCCAGGGCGGAGAGCATCTCCTTCTGCGAGACGACGCGGGTCCCGTTGTTGAGCACGTAGCAGGGCAGTTCGACATCCCCAATTCGGATGGTTCCCGCATGGGTGGCCTTGAGGAGAGTGGGCTTGCACTTAGTCATACGACCTCCAAGGTGGATGACGGAAAGTCACCCTCCGCACGGAGCCGGGATTCACCGTGCGGAGGGCGGCGCCTCATGGCGAAGTAGTGCCACTGGCGGCTTTAAAGTGAGAGCAATCCCGGTTTGTTCCAGCCGACAAGATATTGGGGCGCCCTGACAGCGTCTAAACTTTCCGGGAGAAAAAAGAGCGGGGCACGCTCCGTGAGGTTTCTGGGCACAGCACGTGACTGTCGTTGGCGCAAACAGCC
>JAFAAN010000151.1 GCA_023426545.1 Pseudomonadota bacterium | reverse complement strand
TGTCGTGGCCCGGGCGCGGTGTCGTGGCCCGGGCGCGGTGTCGCGGCCCCGGCGCCGCGCTCCAGCCGAGGCCGCCGCCCGGAGCAGGCGGGGCCCTCCGCGAGGATGGTGCCTATACGCCGTCGGCCGGCTGCCGCAGAAGGGCCAGGGGCCACAGCTTCGCGAGCGCGGAGCGCAGCTCCGCGGCGCTCCGGTAGCGGTCCTCGGGGCGCTTCTCCATCAGCTTCAGCACCACGCGCTCGAAGGGCTCGGGGAGGTCCGGCCGGAGCGTACGCGGCGACACGGGCCGCTCCTGCACGTGCAGGAACATGAGCGGCACGGGCTCGGCGTGGCGGAAGGGGAGCTGTCCGGTGAGCAGCTCGTAGGCCACCACGCCCAGCGCGTACAGGTCCGTTGCGGGGGAGACCGCGGGGCTCCCCATGACCTGCTCGGGGGCCATGTATTCGGGCGTGCCGAGCACCGCGCCCTGGGCCGTCGTCCCCGCCACGTGGGTGCTCTTCGCGAGCCCGAAGTCCATCAACTTGAGCACGCCGGTGCGGGTGATGAAGAGGTTGGCGGGCTTGACGTCACGGTGCAGCACCCCACGCCCATGGGCATGCTCCAGCGCCACCGTCGCGTGGGTGAGCCAGCGCAGCGCCTCGGCCAGCGTGGGGCGGCGCTCCAGCAGCCGCTGCCGCAGGTCCATGCCGTCCAGCAGCTCCACGGTGAGGAAGTGCCGCTCGCCGTCCACGCCCACGTCGTAGACGCGCAGGATGTTGACGTGCTCCAGCGCTCGCGCGTGCTCCACTTCCTGACGGAAGCGCGCCACGAGCGCCGCGTCCGCGTGCGGCACCGCGAGGACCTTGAGCGCCACCCGGGTGTCCTGCCGCAGGTCCGTGGCCTCATACACGGTGGAGCTGCCACCGGCGCCGAGCCAGCGCTCCACGCGGTAGCGCTGCGCCACCGTCTGTCCGGGCACCAGCCCGCGCACCATGCCCGCGGGCACGGGGATGCCCTGGAGCAGCGTGCCGTGGGGCGACATGGGCGTCACCGGCCGCAGCGTCTCGGCCAGTGACAGGGCGGGCGGTGGTGTCACCGGGCGGAGCGACGCCTCCGGGGGTGTGAAGGGGCGGCCGGGGCCCGGCGTGAGCTGGGCGCGCGGCGCTGGGGGCCTGGCGGCCGGGGGCGGCGGTAGCACCGGCCGCTCCGGCTCCAGCATGGCGCCCCCCAGGTACGCCACGCCCTCTTCATCCTCGGTCGAGCTCACCTCGGCCTACCTCCAGCATCTGCGTCGTCGCGGCGTGGGGTTCAGGGGTCCAGCAGCGAGACGTGGGACGGCGCTCCCATGCCCTCGATGTCCAGATGCGGGGTGGGCAGGTTGTACTCGGCCGCGGCGCTGGTGGCCTCGACGATGATGGGGCCGGCAATCTCCGACGGCTCGCCGTGGCACAGCAGGTCCACCACGTGCTCCAGCGTCCACTTGCCCAGCCGGTTCACCACCAGCCGCGTGCCGTCATACTGCGAGGTGTCCGACAGCTCCTGGCTCGTCGCGAGCTTGGCCTCCACCGCGTCTCCCAGGTAGCCGCGCGCCAGCGTCAGCACCCGGTCCAGCACGGAGTTCCACGCCTGGAGGTGCGTGCGGTCCTGGGCCTCGTCCATGATGTCCAGGCCCACCTGGAGCTTCTCCATGCGCTCCAGGAACTGCTGCACCAGGGGCCCGCGGATGATGCGGCCGTGCTGCGGCGCAATCATCTCCACGCCCGGCTCCAGCTTGCGGATGGCCGCCACCGCGCGCTGCAGCGCCGAGTTCACCGGCATGTAGATTTGATGGAAGGCGCGGATGCCCGCCCAGTCGGACTCGTCCGCCCACAGGCCCTTGGCGTTGGAGTCCGTGAGGCCGCCGAAGAGGTCCCCGGTGAAGAGCACGCGCGTCTGCGGGTCATAGAGCATGACGGCGCCGCGGAAGTGGCAGAAGGGCGAGGGCACCGGGAGGAGCCGGTGCCCCGTGGGCACGCTGAGCCCCTGCGCGAACTTCTCCGTGGGGATGAAGCGGTGGCGCGGCAGGTTCTGATGGACGATGAGCCGCCAGGTGTCCTCCGAGCAGAGCAGGCCGGCCCGGGGCGCGTAGCGCGCGGAGATGATGCTCGCCGACGAGCCCACGTCCGGGTCCTGGTGGTTGATGAACATGGCGGACAGCCGCTCCATGCCACCGATGAGCGACGTCACCTTGGTGTGGATGGTGGAGAAGTCGCTGCTCGAGCCTGGGTCGACGAGGAGGTTGAACTCCGTGGGGCGCTGCGTCTTCTTGTCCGTGCCGCGGAACCGCAGCAGGTAGGGGTTGGCGTAGAAGATGTTGCCGGGCTCGCGCTTGCCCACCCAGAACGTCTCGGGGGCTATCTCCACCGGTACGAGGCGGAGGTCGGAGCTCTGGCTCGGGCTCGGGACTGGGGCAACGGTGCTGCTCATGGGCGAGGAGTTCCTTCCCTCTCTTGGGTGTATGCCCCAGCTCGTAGCAATCCCCGCGCCGGGGCCGCGTCCCCTTGGAGGTGCCATGCGCCCACCCGCGCGCGGCGCAATTCCTGCGCGCCCATGGGGTGCCGCGCAGGTCTTGCGTCTCCGGGCGTTGCTGGCCGTGCACGGGCGCCGGCGGCGTGGCAGGCTCAGGCGCCTCACCCGCGATCCGCCCATGCCCGACCCGTCCTTACTCGCCACCTGGGGGCTCCCGGGGCTGTTCCTCGTCGCGATGCTGGCGGGCTCGGTGGTGCCAGTGCCCTCGGAGGCGCTGCTCGCCGCGCTCGTCTACGGCGGGACGCCGCCGGTGGTTGCCGTGGCGGTGGCCACCGTGGGCAACGTGCTGGGGGCCATGTCGCTCTACCTGCTGGGGCTGTGGGTGGCCCAGGGTGGAGGGGGCGCCGTGGGGCGCTGGTACGCGCGGCGGCGCGAGAAGGAAGGCCCGCGCCTGCAGCGAATCGAGGCGTGGATGCGGAGGTGGGGCGCGCCGGTGCTGGTGCTGGCATGGCTGCCCGTGGTGGGCGACGCCTTCGTCCTCGCTGGCGGCATGTTGGGGGTGCGCCCGCTGCCCTTCGTCTTCTTCGTCGCGCTGGGGAAAGGCTTGCGATACCTCGCAGTCGCTGTATCCGCCGCGGCAGCAGCGTAGCGCGTGAGGCTGACGTTTCACGAATGTCTCACGCAACGCCGCTGTGTCTCGGTCGATAAATGAGACGGGTGAACATCGCATTCCAAGTGAATCTTGTAATGTGTGGATGTCTCACCCGACCTCTCAACAGCTCCGCGTTTGGGGCAGGACCGGACATCGTGCGTGACAACGCAACTCCTTCAAGGCTCGTGCAGTCCCATTGGCGGCGGCATGCCGCCGCGCTGCTCCTGGCAGTGCTCGCTGCGTGTGGTGGTGAGGACGTGTCGCGGCCGGACCCGGGCCTCGACGATGCCGCGGCCGGACAGCGGCAGGACGCGCTGGGCAACGTCCGCCTCCGGCTGATGGCGGCCAACACGTCCAGCGGCAACGGGCAGGACTACGACCCGGGGCACGGCATCCGCATCTTTCAAGGCACGGACGCCGACGTGGTGATGATTCAGGAGTTCAACTACCTGTCGAACTCGGCGGCGGACCTCCGGAGCTTCGTGGATACGGCCTTCGGTCCGGAGTTCCACTACTACCGCGAGGGCGGGGCGCAGATTCCCAATGGCATCATCAGCCGCTATCCCATCATCGCCTCGGGCGAGTGGGATGACCCGTATGTCTCCAACCGTGACTTCGCCTGGGCGCGCATCGACATCCCGGGCCCCCGGGACCTCTGGGCGGTGAGCGTGCACCTGCTCACCACGAGCAGCGGCAATCGCAACTCGGAGGCGAGCAGCCTGGTCAGCCGCATCAAGGCCAACATCCCCGCGGGCGACTACCTGGTCATCGGCGGTGACCTGAACACCGGCAGCCGCACCGAGGCCGCCTTCAGCACGCTGGCCGAGGTGGTGCGCACCGCCGGCCCGCATCCGGCGGACAAGAACGGCAACACCAACACCAACGCGGGCCGCAACCGGCCGTATGACCACGTGCTGGTGGACAATGACCTGTACGCGTACCAGACGCCGGTCGTCATCGGCGGCAGCGCCTTCGCCAACGGCCTGGTGGTGGACACGCGCGTGTACACGCCGCTGAGCGAGATTGCTCCCGCCCTCTACGGAGACAGCGCGGCCTCCGGCATGCAGCACATGGCCGTCATCAAGGACTTCCTCATCCCCGGGGATGTTGCCACCCTCGCCTTGACGGCGCCCAATGGCGGCGAGCGCTGGGCGGCTGGCAGCGTGCAGGCCATCACCTGGACGTCCTCGGGCGTCAGCCAGGTGAAGCTGGAGTACTCGCTGAACGGGAGCACCTGGAGCACCCTGGCCGCCAGCACCTCCGCCGCCGCGGGCAGCTATGCGTGGACGGTGCCCTCCTCCGCCACCACCTCGGCGCGGGTGCGCATCAGCGACGCCTCCAATTCCAGCCTCAGCGCCACCAGCGCCGCGGCCTTCGCCATCACCACCTCCACGGGGGGCGGCACGGGCAAGGTCCTCATCAACGAGGTCATGGTGAACGAGCCGGGCTCGGACGTCCGAGGCGAGTTCGTGGAGCTGGTGAATACGGGCAGCTCGGCGGTGGACATCAGCGGCTGGACGATGTCCGACGATGTCAGCGTCCGCCACACCTTCCCCAGCGGCACCTCGCTGCCGGCGGGCGGCGTCATCGTGGTGTTCGGCGGCGCCGCGGGGATTCCGGCCGGGACGCCCAACGCGGTGGCCGCGTCCTCGGGGACCCTGGGCCTGTCCAACAGCGGCGATACCGTCACGGTGCGGTCCGCGGCGGGCACGGCGATGGACATCGCGGTGCTGGGCAGCGGCGTGTGCGGAACGGACGGCGTGTCCGCCAACCGCAACCCGGACCTGGGTGAGGGCGCGCCCTTCGTGCTGCACACCAGCCTGTCCAGCCTGACGTCCTCTCCGGGCCGGCGCGTCACCGGCGCGGCGTTCTGAGCGAGGCCGTCTGAAGCGCCGCGGCCCTGCTTCCTCACGACGGGGAAGCGGGGCCGTGTCATCTCCGGGGCTCAGTGGCGCTCGGGCGGCGTGGGGGACAGGGGCACGTGCTCGCGCGTCTCCGCCGACAACACCGAGGGGCGGGTGGGGACGCCCTTGTCGCCGCCCGGGCCGCCTCCGGGCGTGGCCGGGTCTCCGGGGCGCGGCGTGGGCCGGCCGTAGTCGCGCTCGTAGATGCGCAGCAGGGCCAGGAAGAAGGCCACGATGAGCGGCCCCAGCAGCAGGCCCACCGTGCCGAAGGCGGCCAGGCCACCGAGCAACGCGAAGAAGACGATGGCCCCGTGCTGGTGCATGCCGCGCTTGGCCAGCAGCGGCTTCACGATGTTGTCCACCAGCCCCACCACCACCGTGCCCCAGATGGCGAGGAACAGCGCCGCCCACGGGTGGCCGCTGAAGAACATCAGCGCGGCTGCGACCAGCACCACGATGGCCGCGCCCACGGCCGGGATGAGCGCCATGAAGAAGGCCACGCCCGCGAAGAAGAGCGCGGCGGGGACGCGCGCGATGAGGAATCCGATGAGCGCCGCCGCCGCCTGCACCCCGGCCGTGGCCACCGACGACACCAGCACGGCGATGGAGACGCCTCGGAACTCGCGCAGGATTTCTTCCGTCTGGCCTCGCCGCAGCGGCGACACGCTCTCCACCCACGTCACCAGCCGCGCGCCCTCCGTCAGCAGGAAGAAGAGGGCGATGAGCATCATCACCGTCTGGAAGGCGATGGAGCCCGTCGCCGCCACCACGCCCGTTACCGCCCGCGCCGCCGTGCCGCCCTGGGTGCTCACCTGCTGCTGGAGCGTCGCGTCGAGCTGGGCCTGCTCCAGCGGGATGCGCTCCAACAGGCGCTCCACCGGCCCGCGCACGGGGCTGGGCAGCTTGTGAATCAGCCCCTCCACGCCCTCGCGCTGCACGGTCTCCGAGACGAACTTCACGCCGTCGGACACCTCGGTGACGACGAAGGCCGTCAGGCCCCCCAGGGGCAGCAGCAGGGCCAGGATGACCCCCGAGACGATGAACCCCGCCGCCAGGCTCTTGCGCCCGCGCAGCTTCCGGCTCAGCCGGGAATAGAGGCCATGGAAGGTTCCCGCGAGCACCGCCGCCAGGAAGAAGGCCTTGGCAAACGGGCGGACGAGCAGGGCCAGCAGGACGATGGAGAGGAGGATGAGGCCGGTGAACACCCGCCGGGCGGTCTGCTCGGTTGCCATACCTGGCAAGGTAGGTCTGCCTTCTGGGCTGGGCAGGGATGGGTGGCATTTCGGGCCGCCCGCTCGGCCCCCTGGCAAGAGGGCTTGGGCCCGGCTCCAGGGCGGCTAGAGTGGCTGTGCCATGCCCCCCTTCGAATCCACCCAGTTCACCCTCTGGCTGCTCCAGGCGCTCTGCGCCAGCTTCCTGGCCATCCTCTTCCTCCAGTCCGGGCTCGACAAGGTCATCGACTGGAAGGGCAACCTGGGGTGGCTCACGGGCCACTTCGCCAAGAGCCCGCTGCGCGGCGTGGTGACGCCGATGCTGGCCACCCTCACGCTGATGGAGCTGGCCTCGGGCGCGCTCAGCGCCGCGGGGCTGGTGGCGCTGGTGGCGACGGGCAGCGCGACGCTGGCCTTCTGGGGCGCGCTCGTCTCCGCGGTGTCCCTGGTGGCGCTCTTCTTCGGCCAGCGCATGGCCAAGGAGTACGCGGGGGCCGGCGGCCTCGTGCCGTATTTCCTGCTGACGCTGGCGGCCGTGTACATCACCCGCATGAGGTGAGGCGGCGCGCCCCGCCTCAGAGCACCTTGCGCGTGGGGACCAGGGCGTTGGCGGACAGGAGCCCCGCCACCAGCGCCACGGCCACCATCAGCATGGAGAAGGCCGTGTCCACGCCCGCCACCACGTCGCGCTCCAGGAGCGAGGACAGGCTGCGGAAGCCGACGCTGCCCGGCACCAGGAGCATCAGTCCGGGCACCAGGGTGGTGATGGAGGGCCGGTTGCGCAGCCGGGCCAGCGCGTTGCTGCCCATGGCGAGGAGCAGCGAGCCGGCGAAGGCGCCCAGCTGCGCGCCCAGCAGCAGTGAGCCCAGCCGGGCTCCCGCGAAGGCGAAGGTGCAGGCCCCGGCAATCCAGCCCCAGTCCCGGGGGCGGGCCCGGAAGAGCACGCACACCGCGAAGATGGCCACCAGCAGCATCAGCACCTGCGTCCAATCCGGCAGCGCGGGCGGCAGTGGCGACATGGGAGGGGCGGGCAGCACCACCGACAGCCGGCTGCCCAGCGCCACACCGAAGCCGAGCTGGAGGAAGACGAGCGCCGCGGCGGTGAGCCGCGAAGTCCCCGAGATGAGGTTGCGCGTGGCGAGCTCGTTGATGGCCACCGTCAGCGACAGGCCGGGCAGCAGGACGATGAGGCCGGCCAGCGTGGCCACCTGGGCGGACAGGGGCCCCATCAGGCTGGCGGCCAGCGCGGCGATGGCGGAGGACAGGATGGCCGCCACGGGCTCCAGCACGCGGGCCGTGCTGGGCTGACTGCGCGTGAGGACGCTCAGCGTGCCGATGAGCAGGCTGCTGAACGCCGCCACCGTCATCTCCTTGAGGCCGCCGCCGAAGAGCCTCCCCGCAGCGCCGCCCGCAAGCGTCCAGCACAGCAATTGGAGCGCGGGGCCGAAGCGGTCGGGCTGGGCCAGGATGGCGTCCACGCGCCGGCTGCCCTCGGTGGGGTGGACATCGCCATGGATGACCTCGTCCGCCAGCGTGTCCAGCAGCGTCAGCCGCTCCAGGTCCATGTCCCCGGGCTCCACGCGGATGAGCGAGGTGCGCAGGGCCTCCGGGGGACCAAAGGAAGAGAAGATGGACGTGGGCGTGGAGAAGAAGCGCCCCTCCAACCCGAAGCG
Source organism: Pseudomonadota bacterium (assembly GCA_023426545.1). Taxonomy (GTDB): domain Bacteria; phylum Myxococcota; class Myxococcia; order Myxococcales; family Myxococcaceae; genus Myxococcus. The sequence continues at coordinate 33,334 of JAFAAN010000151.1, read as the reverse complement.
CTCCGACACGCGCTGCATCAGCAGCTCCAGGCGGTGCGCGGGCGTGCCGTAGCGGTGCAGCGCCTCACCCAGCCGAATCGTGAAGGCGACGGCGGGGCCCGGCGGCGGAGGGTGATTGGCGGCGGCGAGGTGCTCGGGAGGGAGGGCCACGGCGGCGCACATGGCAGAGCCACCGAGCGGAGTCAAACCCGGGAGGCGGCCAGCGCGCGCTCCCACGTCATCGTCGCGGGGTTTCCGGGGCTCAGCGCCTGAGCAGCCGGCCGAGCGCGAACCCCGCTGCCAGCAGCCCCGCGACGACGAGCCCGGGCCGCTCGCGGGCCCGGTCCTGGGCGTCCGCCACCAGCTCCGCGGTGGTCTCGTTCTCCAGCCGGTCCGACGTGCGCCGCAGCAGTCCCGCGGCGCGGCCCAACAGCGGCCGGGCCACGCCCGCTTCCTCCGAGCGCGACGCGCTCTCCAGGTTGGACGCCAATCCCTGAAGGCCCCTGGCCAGCCCACCCCGGTGGCTGTCCACCTGCTGGTAGAGCTGGTCCCGGGGCGTGCTCCCCGGGCGCGGTGGCTGGGCGCCGCGGCCTCGCGCGGATGGCGCTTCGTGGGTGCCTTTGGATGTCCGTGCCGGGTGCGAGGGCCTACCGCGGCCGGTTGGGAGGTCGATGTCCGTGCCACTGCCCATGTCGTCTCCTCCTGTTGTGTTCGACGGGGCCGCTCCACGCACTTGTGCCCGAGCCCCTTTGCCCAGAAGGTAGGTACGCGGCGTCGATGGGCGGACGCAGGGCCCGGCCCTCTGGCCGGGCGGCGGCGGAGGGCTTCGGCCCCGGACAAGGCAAGGAGCTGGGCGGATGGCGCGCAGGCAGCGGACACCCAGGTGGCTGGAGGCGGCGAGGAGGAGGGGGCCGGAAGATGTGCGTGCTCCCGGCAAGCCGGACTGGCTGGCGAGAGCGCTGGGCAAGGCGGGTGTCATGCCGCGCGCCCAGGCCGAGATTGCCATCCGCGAGGGGCGGGTGACGCTTGGCGGGACGGTGGTGCGCGAGCCCTTCGCCCCGGTGCACCCCGGCGTGGAGGTGCGCGTGGACGGGGAGGTGGCGCGGCTGGAGGCCCCCGTGCTGGCGTTGATGTTCCACAAGCCCGCGGGGCTGGTGGTGCACGGCACGGACCCGGAGGGTATCGGTACCGTCTTCGAGCGTCTGTGTGCGGTGCTTCCCGCGCCGCTACTCGGCTTCGAGTGGCTGGCCGTGGGTCGCCTCGACCGGGACACCACGGGCCTGCTGCTCTTCACCAATGACGAGCGGCTGGTGCGGCACGGGACGTCTCCCGAGCAGCACCTGCCCAAGCGCTATGTGGCGGGCGTCGCGGGGCGGCCGGGAGCGGACGCGCTGCGGCGCCTGCGTGAGGGACTGGTGCTGGAAGATGGCCCGACGCGGCCCGCGGAGGCCCGGCTGCGCGCGCCGGACGTGGTGGAGCTGACCCTCACGGAGGGCCGCCACCATCAGGTGAAGCGGATGCTGGCGGCGGTGGGGCACCCGGTGCGGACGCTGCACCGTGAGGCGGTGGGTGGGGTGACGCTGGACGTGCCCGAGGGCGCATGGCGACGCCTGGAGGACGGTGAGGTGTCACAGGGGTTGGCCTTCGCGCCGTCGCCGGCCTGATGGCGGCGGTGGCCATGGCCCGCGTGTAGACTCGTGGGCCATGGACGTTTCTCCGGCCCGCCAGCGCGACGCGCTCCCCGCGCGCGCCTTCTGGCCCGGTCTCATCGCCGTCACGGCGGCCTTCAGCCTCTTCATCCTGGGGGTGGAGTACACGCCGGACTCGCTGCACTACCTCTCCGTGGCGCGCGGGCTGCTGTCCGGCTCGGGGCTGTCGGGCACGCTGCTCGCCGTGGACACCGCGGTGCCCCGGCCGCTCGATTTGTGGCCGCCCCTGTTCCCCATGGCCTGGGCCGCGCTGCTGTGGCTGGGGCCGGACGCCGCGGTCATCACCCTGCACCTGCTGAGCTTCGCGGTGCTCGCCGCGGCGCTGTTCTCCATGGCGCCCATGGGGCAGGGCGCGCGGTACGTGTGGACGTGCGCGGCGCTCATCGTCCTCTACCGTCCCTTCGGGCACGTGGCGGGGGCCGCGTGGTCCGAGCCCCTGTGCATCGCCCTGCTGTCCCTGGCCGTCGCGCGGGAGGTCCGGGGGGCGGAGGGCGTGGGGCGCTCGTTCGCGGTGGGGGGACTGCTCGGCCTGGCGGTGCTGACGCGGTACGCGGCGCTGTTCTTCCTGCCCGGGCTCCTGGTGTGGCGCTTCGTGCGCGCCCGGGAGTCCGGCGGGCCCTGGCGGCGGCACGTCGTGGAGGCGCTGGCGCTGGTGGCGGGGCTCGGAGGGGTGGTGGCGCCGTGGCTCCTCCGGAACGTCGAGCTGTTCGGCAGGGCCATGGGGCCGCCCCGGGCGCCCCGGCAAGGAGGGCTCGTGTCCACGCTGCTGAGCGGCGTGGATGCCCTGCTGGGAGAGGCCTCGTTCGGCGCCTTCGGTGTCCTCTGTCTGGTGGCCACGCTGTGGCTGCTCACGCCGCTGCTCCGCGGAGAGCGCGCGCCGGACGCCTCGCTGGCCCGGCTCCGCCCCGCCGCGCTGATGGCCGTGTCGTACGTGCTGGGCCTGTTCTGGACGGCGACGCGCACGCAGATGGACGCGCTGGACGCCCGGCTCCTCGCGCCGCTGGGCGTGGGGCTGCTCCCGGTGATGGCGGCGGTGCTGGTGTTGCTGGCGGAGCGCTCCCAGGTGCTGACGCCGCCCGTGCTCGCCGTCACCGGCGCGGTGGTGGCCGCTGGCTATCTCTGGGCGCCGCTGCACGAGCGGGTGAAGCACCCCCGTCAGGGCATGGCGCACCTCCGGAAGCGGATTGCCCCGGTGCCTGAGTGGGTGGAGGCCCACGTCACCGAGCGCGACCTGCTCCTCGGGCCGCAGCTCTACTGGGTGTATCCCTTCTCGCCCGCTCCCTTGGTGGCGGACGGCTATCCCGAGCGGGGCTTCCTCACGGAGCAGACGCTGGGGCCCTACCTGCAACGGTACGCGGGGGAATACGAGCGCTTCTTCTGGCTCGGCACCCGGCCTCCGCCCGTGGCACCCGAGTCGTTCGAGGTGGTCGAGCGGGCCCGGCTGGCGACCAACACCTACTGGTCCACCGTGTGGAACGCCGTCTGGGAGATTCGGCCCGTGTCTCGGGGCTCCCTGCCCGCCGCGAGCGAGGCCGCAGCCGGACCGTAGTCCTCGCCCGGGGGGCTTCAGCGCTCGCGAGCCGCCGCGGCTTCGACGAGCGCCCGGACTTCCCGCGCCAGCCCGAGGCTGTCCGGGAGCGCCCGGCCGAGCAGCCGCGGCACGCCCATGGCCAGCAGGGCGGAGTTGGTGAAGACGCAGGCGCTCACGTCCGCCAGCCGAGCAGCGGGGATGGGACGCTCCACGACGGGCAGCGTCTCCACGTGCCCCGCCTCCAGCAGCACCTCGCGCACGATGCCTGGCAGGCAAGGCGCGGACAGGGGCGGGGTGACGAGCGCGCCGTCGAGCAGGAAGAAGACGTTGGCCGTGGGCAGCTCGCAGACCTCGCCCGCTTCGTTGCCGAGCAAGGGCAAGCGCTCCATCCGCGCGTACTGGCGGAAGTAGGCGAGGCCCTTGTGGTTCAGCGTGGCTTCACCGCCCCGGTACGCGCCCGGCTCCCAGGCGTTCAGCTCCCGTCCCTCGCGCTGCTGACGCTCCAGCTCGGGCGCGTGCGCGCGGAAGGTGAGCAGCACCCGGCCATCACTTGCCGACAACTTGCCCACACCGTGGAAGTCCGGCCCGAGTTCGGCATCCGCGTGCAGGCAGCGTCGGAGCGCCTCGCGCACCGTGTCCTCCGCGAGCTGCTCGGGGGCGGGAGGGCGGACGGCGCCGGGGAAGGCCGCCAGGCTCGACCGCAGCCGCTTGAGGTGCCGCGCGAGGAACCAGGGCGAGCCGGATTCGATGCGGAAGGTCGTGAAGAAGCCCGCGCCGAAGAAGAAGCCCTGGGCGAAGTCGCGCAGCCGCAGCTCCTCCCAGCGCCGCACCTCGCCGTCCACCGCGACCGTGGAGAACATTCGGGCCTCCCGTGCGCTTCAGCGCGCCGGCTCCAGGAAGTTGGCGAGCAGCCGAGGACCCTCGGGCGTGAGGAACGACTCGGGGTGGAACTGCACGCCTTCCAGCCGGGGCAGCTCGCGATGCCGCAGGCCCATGATGAGGCCGTCCTGCCATGCCGTCACCTCCAGGCACGCGGGCAGGCTCTCCCGCTCCACCACCAGCGAGTGATAGCGGGCGGCGGTGAAAGGCGAGGGAAGGCCCCGGAAGACCCCCTGGCCCGCGTGCTCGATGGCGGCGGTCTTCCCATGCACGGGGACGGGCGCGCGCACCACCTTCGCGCCGAACACCTGTCCCAGGCACTGGTGCCCCAGGCACACGCCGAGCACGGGGACGCGCCCGCCCAGGGAGCGGATGACGGCCATGGACACGCCCGCCTCGTTGGGCGTGCAGGGCCCGGGAGAGATGAGGATGTGGTCGGGCCGGAGCGCCTCGACCTGGGCCACGGTGATGGCGTCGTTCCGCACCACCTTCAGCTCCGCGCCCTGGGCGCCCAGCGCCTGCACGAGGTTGAAGGTGAAGGAGTCGAAGTTGTCGATGAGGAGAATCATCGCGTCTTCCCGACGGCCGACAGCGCGAGGAGCTGGGAGCGCGCCTTGTTGAGCGTCTCCTTGTACTCCTGGCGGGGCTGCGAGTCGTGGACGATGCCGCCGCCCACCTGCGCGTAGGCCCGGCCGTCCTTCACCACCAACGTGCGGATGACGATGTTCAGGTCCAGCTCGCCCGTGAAGGACAGATACCCGAGCGAGCCCGTGTAGAGCCCCCGGGCATGCGGCTCCAGCTCGGTGATGATCTGCATGGTGCGAATCTTCGGAACGCCGGTGATGGTGCCCCCGGGGAAGAGCGCCCCCACCACGTCCAGCGGCTCCACCCCAGGGGCGAGCCGCCCCACGACCTCCGACTCGATGTGGAGGACGTGGGCGTACGCGACGATGTCCATCAGCTTCGTCACTTCGACCGAGCCATGGGCGCACACCTTTCCCAGGTCGTTGCGCTCCAGGTCCACCAACATGGCGTGCTCGGCGCGCTCCTTCTCGTTGGTGCGCAGTTCGTGGACGAAGCGAGCTTCCTCCTCCGGCGTGCCCCGCCGTCGCGTGCCCGCGATGGGCCGCGTGGTGGCGCGGCCCTCCTCCACGCGGACCAGCCGCTCCGGGGAGGCGCTGACCACGTGGAACCCGTCACCTTCGAGGTAGCTGGCGAAGTGGACGGGGTTGATGGCGGACAGCGCCTCGTAGAGCGCGAGCGGCTCGCCTGGGAAGTCCACCTCCAGCCGCTGAGAGAGATTGACCTGATACGTGTCGCCGGCGCGGATGTACTCGCGCACGCGCTCCACCGCCTCCAGGTAGGCGTCCTGGGTGAAGTTGGAGCGGTACGCCGCCCCAGGCGTCTCGGGCGGCGGAGGCGCGGGGGCGGGAGTCGAGACCGCGGCGCGGACGCTGTCCTCCAGAGCGTCGAGGCGGCGCTCGCAGTCCTCCCAGTCCGCGCCCGTGGAGACGAGGAGCAACTGCGCCTCGTGATGGTCCACGGCCAGGAAGGTGTCGATGAACGACAGGGCGATTTCAGGCAGGCGCAGGTCGTCTCGGGGATGGCGCGGTAGGGCTTCGAAGCAGTGCGCGGCTTCGTAGCCGAAGAAGCCCACCGCGCCGCCACAGAAGAGGGGCATGCCCGGGAGCCGCACGCCGCGCCACCGGCGCAGGAGCCCGCGCAGCACCCCCAGCGGAGAACCTGGCTGGCGCGCGCCGTCGATGAAGCACTGCCCCTCCCTGGCGGTGTAGCGAAGGAAGGGACGCGCGCCGAGCAACGAGTAGCGCCCCTCCGCGCTGACACGGGTGCTCTCCAGCAGGAACCTGCCTGCTTCAGGCAAGGCCCGCAGGAGGTCGACCGGACGCAGCCTCCCGAGCGGAAGCCGCCGCACCAGGGGCACCTGATTGTAGCCCTGGGCCACGAGCGCCTCGAAGGACGCCCGGTCGGGGAAGCAGTTGGGAGGAGGCGGCCGGTCCATGTGGAGGCGCTTGATACCAGGAACCGTGCCTCCCTACGTCAGAACCCTGCGTGCGGCCAAGACCTCCACGCAGGGCGCGTCAGGCCCCAGGACTTGGGACCTCCCTTGCGCGGAAGGGGCGTCAGCGCGAGCCGCTGGCCTTGGGCATTTGGGCGGCGCCGCTGCGCTCCAGCGTGCGGCGCGCCTCCCTGAGGATTTCGTCCTCGGGGAGTTGGTCCGTTTTCATGATGGACCGGTCCGCCTTGAGTTGCTGCACCTGCCCGTCGCGCAGCACGTGGAATTGCCCCGTCCGCTGTCCGGGGAGCTTCGCGTCCGCGTCGATGCGTGCTTCGGTGAACATGGGGCGGAGGCGCCGCAGGGCGTTCTCCTCCTTCACGCGCCCGACGAACCAGTTCCGGACGTTCTCCCTGCACTTGTAGTCGAAGTCACCGGGGCTCTGCGTGGCCAGCATCACGCCCACGCCCGCGGAGCGCGCGCGCTTGAGCAGGTCCTCCATGGGCTGCTTGGTGGCGGGCTTGCTGGTCGCGGGCAGGTACATATCCGCCTCGTCGAACATCAGCACGGCTTGAAGCTGGGACGTCGGGTGCTGGCTCGCCCAGCGATTCGTTTCCAATAGGAGCTGCGACACCCAGAAGAGGACGCGCGTGGTGTCGCCCAGGAACTTGGTGCTGATGATGCTCAGCCGCGTCTTGCCGGGCGTCCCCGCCGCGCCGCGCCCGAGCAGCTCATCCACGTCCAGGCGCTCACCCCCCGCCGCCAGCATGGGGCGGATGTTGAGGCGAAGGACTTCCAGGTCCTGTGCGAGCTTGGAGAAGGTCTTTGGGGGCAGGCCGCCGGTTTCCCGGAGCAGCGACTCGTCCTGGTCGGCGACGAACTGCTGCACCATCTCCAGCGTGAGTTCTTGGCCTGGCGGACGTTGGACGAGCAGGCGCAGGGCCTGGGTCAGCAGTGCGCGCGCAGCCCTGTCGTTGGGGCTGGTCCTGTACTCGAGCATTCCCGCGATGGCGTCCGACGCCTGCTGGACGCCTTGCTCACGGTCGTCTGGCGCCAGCGCTTCGAGCCCCCGTGGAATCACGGGGATGGCAAGGGGACGGCCATCCGAGCGGCCGGGGGTATAGAGCGCGACTTCGACCCGCTCACGCAGCAAGCGCCGCCGCTCGATGAGGGCGGGGTCCGCCAGGGGTTCTTCCCAGGCGCTGTCGCGCGCGTATGTGGCGAGGTCTCCCTTGCGGTCGATGAGGATGGCGGGGATGCCCCGAAGAAGGAGCTGCTCCAGGACGTTGAGCGCTAGCGTCGTCTTGCCGCTGCCCGTGCCTCCCAGGAAGGCACTGTGCCGCGTCAGCTCGAAGGACGGGTCCAGCATCACCGGCTGGGAGAAGACGCCTTCCGACGCGCCGATTCGAAGGGAGCCCGTGAGACCTTCGGGGGAGGGAGCAGAGGGCGGAGTCCGGCCGCTGACCTGGCCCAGTGGAAGCGCATTGTCCTGAGCGGGAGTGAAGGTGCGCACCAACGGCAGCAGCTGCGATTCGGCCTTCATGTTCTGCAAGGGGTCGTCCTGCGCTGGCTGCGGGCTCGGCGGTGCATCCTCGGCTGGCGCTTCGGGCGGTTCGGCGCGCTTGGCTTCACCGCGGATTTCCGCGGGGGCGGAGGGCTGCGTGGACGAGCCACCGAACAGCTCCGACTGCCCCTTGGTGGCAGTGCTGCGGGCACCCACCTGCCCCAGGGGCGATTCCGCTGCGCTCTTGGCCTCGGTCCGGGTCGGCTTCGGGCCAGCGGGCGGGGGCGTGACGCCTTCCGGTTCCAGGCCGAGGATGTCCCCCACGGACTTGAGCCGGGTGATGGGCCTGGCGGTCCGGCTCCATTCGGTGAGCGCGGCCTCGGCCGCGTGCTTCTCGCGGAAGCTGCGCAGGGCCACGAGGTCTCGTAGTTCCGTGTCGCCCACGATGACCCGGCGGCCACCCTTGCCAATCAGCACGCCAATCTGCTCCGCGACTTTGGTCCCGGTCGAGGAGGGGAACGCCGAGGTCCGCACGAGGACCGGCGTCTTCCCCGCGGCCTTCTTGAGCGCCTCCGTCATCTGCCGGCCCAGCCCGCCGCCTCGCGGGCTCCTGTTGCACAGCGCGATGAAGAGCTTGTGGCCATCCGGGTGGACCTGGACGTCGAGCATCTCGTGGTCCTTGGGCTTCACGTCGAAGCGCGGCTTGCCCCCCAGCTCCTGGCTGCCGGCCTCGATGGCCCAGGCGAGCAGGGCCGCGACCTCGGAGTCCTCCTCGGGCAGCTTCGCCTTGAACGCGGCGCGGAAGTCCGTCCAGAGCTGGTCCATGTCCGGCTTGGGCGTGAGGGAGGATGGCGTCTGCGGCTTCGCTTCGGCGTTCGGCCGCTCGAGCGGGAACGTCTTGGGGAGCTTCTGGTCCTGGATGGCGCGGTCGCGAAAGCGGCGGCACTCGTTCAGGACGTCGCGAGCCCGATGGCCGCCGAGCACGTCGAAGCCAGGGGCCGGCATGGGCCAGGTGGGCGCCGCATCGTCGATGGTGGCCCCCCGCTGCTCGAACAGGGAGCGCAGGCGCCGGGCGGCGAGGTCCCGGGCCGTATCGGCGGTGACCGTCTGCTCCAGCATCACCGGCTCGGGGTCGTTCTCGATGCGGTCCACAATCGACTGATTGAGGAGCGGCCGCATCTTCGCCCAGTAGTCGGAGAGGCAGCAGAACACCACGATGGACCGGGGCACCCGGCTGGCGATGGCCGCGAGGCTGTTCATCGCCCGCCGGAACGAGCCCTCCATCTGCGGCCGCTGCTCGAAGTCGCTGACGTCCTCCACCTGGTCCACGCAGAGCACGAGCGCCTGGTCCAGCGCGCCCATCAGCCGCCCCAGGTGCTCCACCATGCGCGCGGGCGCGTCGTCGGCGGTTCGCGGAATCAGGTCTCCGATGACGCGCCGGTCCGCCTGGGACAGCTCCTCGCAGCGCAGCCAGTGGAAGATGCGGCGGTTGAGGCGGGGGTCCCGGCGCTGGAGGTAGATGAGCGCTCGCAGCAGGTCCACCTCCACCTGCTGGAAGCGCGAATCCGAGAGCAGCTCGTCCGCCACCGCGCGGATGGTGCCGTGCAGCTCGTCGTCCTCCAGGACCTTCTCGTCCGGGATGAGCGGCGCGAAGGCGCTGTTGCACTGGGCCATCAGCGCGTTCGACAGTTGCATCAAGCCGCTGTCGTCATCGTCCCCCGAGAGGTCGAAGGGCTTGTCCAGCGAGTCGATGAGGTTGGACAGGATGTAGCGGTCATACTGCGACGCATCGACGGTCATCGGCATGTAGCCGACGAAGCCCTTGCGCTGGCCGTGTGCGAAGTTGCGGAAGGCACGCACCAGGTGCGTCTTGCCACTGCCGGACTCACCGAGCAGGAGCAGCAGCTTCCCCGCCTCTGGAGGCGAGTCCGACGTGGCCCGGTCGAGCAGCCGCTTGAAGGCGCGGCGGGCCGGGGCATTGAGGGCCTCCACGTCGAACGGGTCCGCCTGCCAGATGTGCTGGCCCTGTTCGACGCTGCTGAAGACCTCGCGGGGGTCGTTGAGGAAGATATCGAGTCGAGGGTCTTTGGCCACGGGACGCTCCTGGATGACGGGCTAGACGACGACGAAGTGGAAGCTGGCGCCGAACGAGCGGACCTCGGACTCGGCGACATCCCTGGGGTCCATCGCGGACACGAGGTCCGCGCGGGTCAGCGACAGCAAGCGGGTGCGGTTGGCCTCCAGCAACGCGGCGTCGAACGCCTCGCGGTTGCTCCACTCAGGCTGGAGGGCCTTCCACACGTGGGAGATGAAGACCTTGTTCTGACCGAAGCGGCCCGTGGGCAGCGCTCGGGCCACATTGAGCACGTGCGTCGCGAAGGCCTCGGGTGAGTGGGGGGCGCGTCCAGCAACGGTGTCCTCCGTGGGCGCGGGAGCCGGGGAGGCGGTTTCCTCCATGGCCATGTCATGCGCTGACGCGGCCGTGGGGGGCTCGGGCGGCGCGGCGGCCTCGCGTGGGGTGGCGGCAGGCACCTTGCGCGCGGAGGCGCCCTCGGAGGGCGTCGGCGCGTCGGTCTGGACGGTTTCGGAGGCCCCACCCTTCGCGCGTGCGGGCGCTCGGGTGGTGTCGGAAGCCGCCTCATCCTCGGAGAAGGCCCAGCGCCGCAGCAGGGACAGCCGCACGGCCTCGGAGTCCACCCGGCTGGCGCCCGCCGCGCGGGCCGCGAGCTGTTCCACGCCGCGCTTCGGGTCCTTCGTCTCCGAGTCGAGCAGCTTGCCAAGGAGGTGCGCCTGCACCGCGCTCAAGGTGAAGGGACGGTCCGTCTCCACGCCGAGCTGCCGCCACAGCAGCCGGTCTCGCGTCTGCGCCAGGGTGAGGCCTTCCTCGGCGTCAAGCCCATGGGCGCGCTGCAAGGCGGAGGCGCGCACCCCATCCGCGTCCTTCATCCGGGCCAGCACGGCCTTCGAGGGCGGCAGGTCCAGGCTGCATGCCAGCAGGTGCGTCGCCTTCAGCTTCCTCCAGGTGAGGCCGCGCGGTGGCTGCTCCAGCTTGAGGAAGCGCAGCACCTGCGTCCGCCCCGCGGGCGTCAGCTCCAGGGCGCTGCGGGCACGCGCCGCCACCGTGCCGCCCTCCAGCAGCGCTTGCAGCAGCGCTTCGAACTCGCCCTTCCATTCCGAGCGGCTGAGCCGGTGCTCCACGAAGGGCCGGAGCGCGGCCTCCAATTCCTTGCGCGTGCCACGACGCTCGTTGCGCGTCATGAGCCATGACAAGGCAATGCCTGAAAGGCGGTGTTCAGCGCTTCCCATATGATGAGTCCTTCCCGGTGAGCTCACCCCTTCGGGTGGCAATCAACGTGTCGAGGGTTTCGAGAATCTCTTCCAGCCGGGCCACCACGTCGTCCGCGAGGAAGCGGACCACCCAGTAGCCCGCGCACTGGAGCGCCATGTCCTTGCGCCGGTCCCGGCGGAAGCCGTCTGGATTGCGGAAGTGGAAGTAGCCGTCGAGCTCCACCGCCAGCCGTAGCTCGGCGCAGAGCAGGTCGACTTCCAGCGGTCGTCCTCCCGTGCTCGGAGACACGCGCCCGTTGAGGACAAAGAGGCCGCGCGTCGCAGGGTGTTCCTGGAGCCGCGCGTGCAGGAACTTCTCCGCCTCGCTGCGGGCCCGGCCGTCTGCGTCCGTGTAGGCGGAGGCGAGGGTGCGCGCCGCTGAGTCGTAGAGCGAGACGACCTGCTCGGACGCGCCTTCCTGCCGGAGCCGCGCGCGCGTCGCGGCCACCGCCTCCACGCCGGAGGCGCCAGGAAGGTCCGTCACCTCGTGCGCGAGGTCCAGCCGCCCCTCCCGCAGCATGGCGAGGACGTGGGACTCACCCCGCCGGAGGTGCTCGGCGAGCGCCTCGGGCGCGAGCACGCAGCCCGTCGTGAGTGTGGGTGCGGCGGCACAGAGCGCCGCGGCGGTGCGGAGGGCTCGGAAGTCGGACGGGCCGGTCCGGACGCGCAGCGCTGGGGTGCGTCCGTCGGGCGCCAGCGCGAGCAGGGCTTGCAGCGCAGGCAGGGGCGCGCGGGCAATGGCCTGGCGGATTGCTTCCGGCAGCACGCCAGGGGGCACGGGGGCAGGGGCCTCCAGGAGGGCCTGGCAGAGCTCCCAGGTGGCGGCATGTGCATGGGGCGGTGGCGTCAGTCCTTCCAGCAGCACCCGGCGCTCATGGGCGGTCTTCCCCTGGAAGCGGAGCGTCCGCGGCTGGCCCGCGGGCTGGTGGCGCAGCACGAAGGACTCCGCGTCCTCCTCCAGGTTTCGTTCCCTGGCGAGGGTCGCGGCCCAGGCGGCGACGACGCCACGCACGTCATCCCCATCCACGATGACGACGCTCGCGCCCCGGCGATGAATCCATTCCGTCCAGACGGTCAGCGCCCGCTCCGAGGGGCCGACGAGCGTGCTCAATGTTGCAATGCCTTGCGCGCGTCTCTGGGCATGGCGGTCCAATGCGTCGAGAAGCGCTGCATCCACTGTTGACTGCAAGCCATTTCCCCCAGGGTCGCATCCGTGTGCGCCCTCGCGATGGATGGGAAGCCTGCGCCTCTCATGGACTCCAATGCAACCCCCAGGGGAGGTATGGACAGATGCAATTCATTGTGCTGGGGCGTTTGGGATGAGTCATTCGCCACAGTCCGAGGTCTTCCAGACCCCAGCCATTGCAACGCCAGACACCGAAGTCCGCGCTCAGCGGACTTCCACGCCCAGGGCCGCGCGAAGCTCCGGCAGCCGCGCGAGCGGCACGGCGCCGAAGACGAAGCGGTCGGGCCGCACCACCGCGATGTCCGCCCCGTGCCCCCGGAACCACTCCGACAGCCTCCCGGTGTGGTCCTCCACGCTGTCCTCGTCCGTGCCGGGAACCCCCGCGGAGCGCACGGTGAGGGCGCGGGCGCCCAGGGCCTCGGCCAGCTCACGCGCCGCGTCGTGACCCGTGCCGCCACCTCGGCTCAGCACCGCGAAGCCGGTGCCCAGGCTGTCATCCAGCAGGTGCTCCTCGCCCGAGGCACGCCGGACGCGGGGCTGGGGAAGGTAGCTGCCTTCGGCGGCGTGCCTGCCCGAGCGGCGGCCGCCCAGCATCCAGCCTTCCTCGATGGCGGGCGCCGGCTTGAAGGGGAACTCCTCCACGAAGCGCCGTGCGGCCGGGAGGGCCTGGAGGCCCCGGAGCACCGTGTCCCGCACCCAGGCCATGGGCCTGCTGCGCGCGTTGAACACGGAGCCCAGCCGCGAGGAGACGTCGAGCAGGGCCCGCACGTGCGGCCGGCGCTCGGAGGCGTAGGTGTCCAGCAGTGCCTCCGGGGCGCGGCCCTGGAGTACCCACGCGACCTTCCACGCGAGGTTCGCCGCGTCGCGAAGGCCGGACACCAGCCCCTGGCCCAGGAAGGGGGGCATCAGGTGGGCCGCGTCTCCCGCCAGGAAGGTGCGGCCCACGCGCCAGCGCTGCGCCACCACCGAGCGGAAGCTGTAGAGCTGCGCGCGCTCCACCTGCACCCGGTCCGGATTCACATAGGGGCCAATCAGCCGGCGGATGGTGCCCGGCTGCATCATCTCCTCACGCGTCTCACCGGTGCGCAGCCGGAACTCCCAGCGGAACTGACCCAGGGGCCCGCGCCCGAGAAAGCCGGGGCGCTCGGGGTCGCAGACGATGTGGCACTCGGCGGGCGCGTCCTCCTCTGACACGGTGCCGGAGATGGCAATCCACGGCTCCTGCGTGCCGCGCTCCTCCAGGGGAACCCCCAGCAGCGCGCGCACGGTGCTCCGCCCGCCGTCGCAGGCCACCAGGTAGCGGCACCGCACGGCGTGCCGGGCGCCGGTGGCGGGCTCGCGGTAGCGCACGGTGACGCCCGTGCCGTCCTGTTCGAGCGACTCCACGTCGGTGCCGGTGCGGAGCTCGGCGCCGGGGAAGCGCGAGAGGCCCTCGCGCAGCGCCTTCTCCAGGAGCGGTTGGTAGAAGAACCAGATGGGCGTGTACCCGAAGCCGGATTCCACCTCACCCAGGCGCACCTGCGCGATGGGCTGACCGCCCACCCCGGTGAACGTGACGTTGCGGCCCTGGCGCAGGTCCGGCTTCAGCGTGTCGATGAGGCCGGCGGACTGGTAGATGCGCAGGGCCTCGTCATCGCAGGAGAAGGCGCGGGACTGTCCGTGGGGCGCGTGCTCGCGTTCGAGGACGAGCACGCGCACACCCTGAAGGCCCAGGAGGTTGGCGGTGAGCACGCCCACCGGCCCACCTCCCGCGATGACGACATCCACTTCCTCGACGTCCGCTGACATGGACTTCCCCCCCGGAAGCAGGTCCGCTGTGGGGGGAGTCTAACGTGCCTCGTTGCCCGCGGGGAGGATGGGCGCCGACTCGCGGTAGATGCGCAGCGTGTCCGCCACGCTGTGCCGGTACTCGAAGCCCGTGGCGTCCAGGAAGCGGCGATTGTCCACGACGATGGGGAAGCGCAGGTGGTCCAGTGCCCCCACCGACAGGCGCGGGAAGCCCGCCCGGCCCAGCAGCAGCGACAGCAGCGGCGCGGGAAGGGGCACCCCCGTGCGTCCCGTCTCCCGGACGATGACGGACAGCGGAATCGGCGGTGGGCCGGCCACGTTGAAGATGCCGCGAATCTGCTTCTCCAACGCCAGCGTCAGCGCCGTCACCACGTCCTCCTCCTGGAGGACATGGAAGAGCGGGTCGTACCCGAGCACCAGGGGGACGCGACGGCCCTTGAGGAAGGAGGACAGCGTCCCCGTTCCCGGCGCGCCCAGCGTGTAGGGCAGCCGCAGCACCGCCGTCGTCATCTTCGGCAGGCGCCACAGCGCGGTGGCCGCGTACAGGTCGGCGGCCACCAGGTCCGCCAGCTCCGGAATGGCCTCCAGCGCGCGAGGCGGCTCGTCCTCGGAGTGGTACAGCGGCGAGTCCGGCGCCGCGCCGTAGAAGGTGTGCCGCCCCACGAAGAGGACCTGCTTCACGCCATGGGCCGCGCAGTGGTCGAACACCGCCTTGGTGCCGCCCAGGTTGATGCGCCCGCGCTCCTTGCCCGGCACCGTGAAGGCGGTGACGGTGGCCATGTGCACCACCGCCTCCGGGCGCCAGCGCCGGAAGACGTCCTCCGCGGCACGCTTGCGCACGTCGCCCCGGTACACCTGGATGCCGGCCTCGCGCGCCTCCGGCCAGGGGCGGGTGTCCACGCCCGCCACCTGATGCCCGCGCGCGTGCAGGTGCAGCGCGAGCTGGCGGGCGATGCCACCCGAGATGCCTGGGATGAGCACCCTCATGGCAGCAGCTTCCTTCCGAGCCGGCGGCTGTGCCGCTGCGCGCGGCCGCGATCGATGAGCCCCGCGATGCGCTGCTTCACCTTCTCCACATAACCCTCGATGACGTGGTCCTCCTCGTCTCCCGTCCCCTGGAACACGAGCGGCTCGCCGTAATGGATTTCCAACTGCACGGGCATGGGGAACGGAAGCAGGTACGGCGTCAGCGGCACATAGGGCACGCCGAGGAGCTTGCCCAGGGTGTAGGCGTTGAACACCGTGGGGACGGCGGAGCCGCCGCCCAGGAAGGCGAAGGGGATGATGGGCGAGCGCGTCTGGAGCGCCAACCGGACGAAGCCGGTGCCGAAGTCCACCAGCGAATAGCGCTCGTTGTAGAGCTTGGCCGTCCCGCGCGCGCCCTCGGGGAAGATCATCAGCAGCCGGTCGTCCTCCAGCAGCCGCCTCGCGTGCTCGGGCAGGCCGGTGAACTGGCCGGTGCGGCTGGCCCACAGCGAGGAGACGGGGAAGTTGTGGAGGAAGCGCTCCACCATGCCCTGGGCCAGCCGGGGCGGGTCCATCTCCAGCATCGTGGACGTCAGCACCATGGCGCCGTCCACCGCCACGCCGCCGGAGTGGTTGCCCACCAGCATCCCCCGGCCCCTCGGGGGGATGTGCTCCACGCCGTAGCAGCGCACGCGGAAGTAGTAGCGGTAGATGGCGCCAAAGACGCGCAGCGCTTGTTTCACATGAGACTTGGAGATGCCGTACGGGTCGACGCCGAATTCGTTGAACGGCAACTCCAGCCGGTCCACCCGGGCATCCAATGAGTCGGTCAGGGCCACGGGGACACCGTACCATCCCGGCGTGCCCGGCCCTTCGGGTTTCCACACCGGGTCCATTGGGCTCGGGCCGGGTGTTGAGCCATACTCGCTCGCGCGCCTCCAGCGCCCTCTCCATGACACACCAGGACGAACTCGCCATCGAGGTCAGGGGTTTGGTCAAACGCTTCGGCGACTTCACGGCCGTGGACGGCATCGACCTGGACATCCGCCGAGGCGAATGCGTGGGTCTGCTGGGCCCCAATGGGGCGGGCAAGACGACCACCGTGGAAATCCTCGAGGGACTCCAGCCGGCCACCGCTGGGGAAGTGCGTCTGCTGGGCATGCGCTGGGCGACGGACGCGGCGGCGCTGCGGGAGCGCATCGGCATGACGCTCCAGGAGACGCGGCTGGTGGACCAGCTCACGGTGGAGGAGATGGTGCGGCTGTTCGCCTCCTTCTACCCCCGGCCCCTGGAGGTGGAGGCGCTCATCGGGCTGGTGCAGCTCGGCGAGAAGCGCCATGCCCGGGTGGGCAAGCTGTCCGGCGGTCAGAGGCAGCGGCTGGCCCTGGCCCTGGCCCTGGCGGGGGACCCGGACCTGCTCTTCCTGGACGAGCCCACCACGGGGCTGGACCCCCAGTCGCGCCGCGCGCTGTGGGACGTGGTGGCGCAGCTCAAGGCGCGCGGGCGCACCGTGGTGTTGACCACGCACTACATGGATGAGGCCGAGGTCCTGTGTGACCGGCTGGTCATCATCGACCGGGGCCGGGTGATTGCGCGCGGGACGCCGCGAGACATCATCACCTCGCTGGGCGCCGAGCAGGTCATCGAGCTGGAGGCCGAGCCCGCGCCGGACCTGGAGCGCCTGCGCGCGCTGGACGCCGTGGTGGGCGTGCAGCACCACGGCGGCCGCGTCACGGTGCGGGTGAAGGAGCTGCACGTGGCGCTCCCGGAGGTGCTGCGGGAGGTGGCGGTGGGCGGAGGCCAGCTGCTGCACCTGTCCACCCGGCGCCCCACGCTGGATGACGTCTTCATCGACATGACGGGCCGCTCGCTGCGTGAGTCCTCGGAGGCGAAGGCCGCCTGATGAATGCCCTGACTCAGCTGGTGCTGATGCGGCTGCGCATGCTGATGCGCCAGCCCGAGGTGCTGTTCTGGACGTTCATCTTCCCCCTGGTCACCTCGCTGGTCCTGGGGCTGGCGTTCCGCAACGACACGCTGGGGCCGGTGCGCGTCGCCGTGGCGGAGGGGCCGGGGGCGCAGGCCCTGGTGGAGCGGCTGCGGGACGTGCCGGAGCTGTCGGCCGAGCTCGCGAGCGAGGCCTCCGCGCGGCGCCGGCTGGCGCGGGGGCAGCTCGCCCTGGTGCTGCTGCCCGGCGACGTGCCCGAGGCCCTGGTGGACCCCAGCCAGCCGGAAGGCCGCAGCGCGCGGCTGCTGGTGTCGCAGGCCCTGGCGGTGGCGGTCGAGGCGCCTCCGTCCACGGCCTTCAAGGCCACGCCGGTGTCCGAGCCCGGCAACCGCTACGTCGACTTCCTCATCCCCGGGCTGCTCGGGATGTCGTTGATGTCCAACAGCCTGTGGGTGGTGGCGGGCTCACTGGTGAGCATGCGCGGAGGCCGGCTGCTCAAGCGCCTGGCCGCGACGCCCATGCGCCGCACCCACTTCTTCCTCTCCTTCATGCTGGCGCGGTCCGTGTTCGCGCTGGTGGAGGTGGCCTTCTTCTGCGCCTTCGCCCGGTGGCTCTTCAGCGTGCCCATGTTCGGCAGCTACGTCACGCTGACGCTCGTGGGGCTGGCGGGCGCGCTGTGCTTCAGCTCCGTGGGCGTGCTGGTGGCCATGCGGGCGCGGAGCGAGGAGGCCATGGGCGGGCTCGTCAACCTCGTGTCCCTGCCGATGATGTTCCTGTCGGGGGTCTTCTTCGCATCGGACAACTTCCCCGCCTGGCTCCAGCC
Organism: Pseudomonadota bacterium; assembly: GCA_023426545.1. GTDB lineage: Bacteria > Myxococcota > Myxococcia > Myxococcales > Myxococcaceae > Myxococcus. Next base: position 15,683 of record JAFAAN010000151.1, on the reverse strand, counting down.
GGTCATCGGCTTCCTGCCGCTGACGGCCATCAATGACTCGCTGCGGAACATCATGCTGGAGGGGGCGGGGCTGGCGTCGCTGGGCATGCCCATGCTGGTGCTGGCCGCGTGGACCGTGCTGCCGCTGGTGCTCGCCCTTCGCTTGTTCCGCTGGACCTGAAGGAGCATTGCCTTGTCACAGCCTGCCACCGCGCCCTCTGCCGCCTTCGTCCAGCAGCTCAACTTCCATGCGCGCGACGCCAGCAACGAGGCCGCGGCGCTCCAGGCGGCCTTCTCGCTCGGCCTCTTCGGGCACCTCCCCGAGACAGGGGCCGCCGAGCCAGTGCCGCTGGAGGCGCTGTCGCGGCGGGTGGGCGGCAGCTTCCGCGGCACGCGCGCCGTCATCGAGCCATTGGTCGCCCTGGGCTTCGTCCACCTGGAGGACGGGCGGGGGTACACGTTGCCCGCGTCGAGCGCGGCCTTCCTCCGGGACGCGGCCTTCACCACCACGCTGGAGGAGGCGCGGCGCTGGTGGCATGTCCTGGCGCTGCTACCCCAGGCCGTGCGTGGCGGCGCTCCGGTGGAATGGGGCGGCGAGTCGTGGGACCTGCTTGGCTGGTACCGCGCGCTGTTCCTGGCGCCGCCCGTGAGCGCGCCGGGCGCGGAGGCCCGGGACTTCCATGACCGCTTCGCGCGCAATGCCGCGCGCACCCTGGCGCTGGTCACGGCCGCGGAGCTGGAGGTGCTGGCCCGGCTGGTGCGTGGCCCGGTGACGCTGGACGCGCTCGCGCGGGACGTGGGGGCGGTGCCCGAGGCGCTCGCGGTGCTGCTGGGCGTGCTGGCGACGATGGGCATCACCCAGGAGCAGGACGGGGGCTGGGGCTTCACCGAGGCCGCGGGCCGAGCGCTGGACGCCCAGAGCCTTCCGTACTTCCAGCGGGCACTCCCGGCGACGATGGCCTACTGGGAGGCCCTGGGGCACCTGGACGAGGCGGTGCGTGAGCAGCGATTCCGGCTGGACCTGCGCGACCCGGAGACGGCGCGGCGCATCTACCAGGAGAACGCCTCGCGCATCTCCAGCATCTTCGCCTCGCACCTGCGGCTGAGCCGGCAGGCGGCGGCGCGGGTGCGCGCCATGCGCCCGCTGGCCGGCGCGCGCGTGCTGGACGTAGGCACGGGCTCGGGCGTGTGGGGCGCGGCCTTCGGGCTGGCGGACCCGTCCTCGCATGTCACCTACCTGGACTCGCCGCACGTGCTGGACGCGGTGCGCCCCCACCTGACGAAGCTGAAGCTGGAGGCGCGCTCGCGCCTGTGGGCAGGTGACTGCCTCGGGGTGGACTACGGTGAGGCCTGCTACGACGTCATCCTGCTGCCGCAGATCATCCCCGCGCTGCCACCAGGAGAGCTGCCCGGCTTCTTCGGCAAGCTCGCCCGCGCGCTCAAGCCCGGGGGGCTGCTGCTCATCTCCGGCTATCTCCTGACGGACCGCCGCGACGGGCCGCTGGACGCGCTGTACTTCGCGCTGCGCCGGTACGTGACGAACGAGGGCGACGTCCTGTCGCTGCCGGAGTTCCGCGCGCTCCTGGCGCCCGTGGGCCTCACCGAAGCGCGCGCGTTCGACATGCCGATTCAGCAGGTGGTCATCGCCCACCGCGGCGATGTCGCGTGGGCGGAGCCCGTGTCCTCGCCTTGAGCGTCGGCGTCAGGCCGCGCTCTTCCGGGTGCTGGCCGGGGGCGGCGCCAGTGCCGTGGGGAGCGGCACGCCTGGGCGAGCGGCCAGCAGCAGCTCCTGGGTGGGCAGGGGGATGCACACGCTGGAGGACAGCCCCACGTCCGCCAGGAGCTGGCCGTACTCCGAGGCGGACAGCAGGTCCCCTTCGTTGGTCATGAAGCGGCGCAGGCCGAAGTAGAGGTGGTCCAGCGGGCCATCGCGGCGCTCATCGAGGACGTACTCCGCGATGACGAGGACGCCGCCGGGTCGCAGTGCGCGGGCCACTCGGGCGAACATTCCGGGGAGGTCCTCGGGCCGCAGGACGTTGAGCACCTGCGGGAGGATGATGAGGTCGAAGTCCGCCTCGCCGAAGTCCTGGGTGAAGAGGTTGCCCGGCCAGAAGCGCGCGCGGTCCAGCACCTTCAGCGTCTCTACGTTGCGGCGCACCTGCTCCAGCACCACCGCCTGGTCGAAGTAGGTGACGTGCGTGGTGGGCGTGGCTCGCGCGAAGGCCGCTCCCCACACGCCCGAGCCGGTGCCGATGTCCAGCACCTGGGCATCCTCCAGGGGCCGCGCCTGGGCGACCGTGGCGGCAGCGCGCCGGCTGAGCTGGAAGTGCGAGGCGAACACCGCCGTAATCTGGCTCGAGTTGTCCGCGTAGAAGCGCTGGCTCACCTCCGGGTCCTTCAGGTCCAGGATGAAGCGCTCCTCGCGCACCGTTTCGTCGAGTCGTCCCAGCGCTTCCCAATACTGCTCGGACACGGAGAGCGCGCGCAGCAGGTAGGGCAGCGCCTTGCCATCCAGGAGTTGCCGGGCGTCGTCTGTCAGCCGCCACGAGGGCCCGTCCACCTGGACGATGCCGAGCTGCTCCAGCAACGCGAGCATCAGCGACAGGCCCTCGCCGCCGAGCTTCGTGGTGGCCCCCAGTGTCTGCTCGGTGTGGGATTGCGAGGACAAGGCATCGAGCAATCCCAACCGGCCCGCGGCCAGCAGGACCTGCATGCGGAGCGCGCTCCGAGCGAAGCGGTCGAAGAAGTCCTCGGCCTCCGGTGAAGGCCCCGCCGCGGCAGGCGCGAGGAACAGCGCGCGGTAGTGGCCCAGCACGTCCCAGGTTCCTCCGGCGTGCGCCACCGGCCCTCCCTGTTTCACCGCCTCGGCCAACTGCCCCGCGGCGCCCCACCAGGGATGCTGGTCTTCGAGCCGCTGCCGGAAGGCCGCGTCGCGCAGGAACGCCGCGACTGTGGGGGAGAGCGCCAGCGTGCGCGCATCATCCAGTTGGACGAACCCCAGGCAGACGAGCAACTCGGTCAGGGCCCGGGTTCCCCGGTGTGGGCACTGGATGCGCCCCGCCAGCTCCGCCATCGACACGGGAGGCGCCTCCCCCTTCACCGGCAGTGCGTCGAAGAGTCCCAATGACAGGGAGGTGCGCAGCAACGCCGACTCGTTCGAAGCATTGCGCGCCCAGAAGTGGAGAGACTGCGCCAGGGTGCGACGGTCGGCGGTCATCGATACCTCGTCCGGGGGGGGCCGCCAGCTTCGCCCTTCATTGTCCCAGGGCGCAACCCCGGGCCGGCGGGCCCTGCGCTACGATGAGCCCATGGCTCCTCGAACGACTCCGTTGGACGCGGCCCTTCACCTCCTGCGCGAGGATGCGCGGGTCCAGGATGTCCACGTGGGAGCGCCCTCTGGAGCCGCGACGGCATGGGTCGTTCCGCGTCGCGCGGTCCAGGCCGCCACCCTGGAGTCGCTGCTTCGTGAGCGCCTGGGGGACGCTGCTCCGGCCGTGGTGTTGGTGGATGCGCTGCCGCTCCAGGACACGGGGACGCCCGATGAGTCGGTGCTGTCGCGGTGGACTCCCGCCACGCCCGCCGTGCTCCAACAGGTGGAGGCGCGACTCCGCGGTGAGGGCCGGGAGGTGGCCGTGCTGGCCGGCCCTCGTGTGCGGGAGGAGCGCTACACGCCCCTGGACGAACTGCTGCCAGGGCCGCTGATGCCCCGGCTGGGAGAGACGACAGGCGCGTCATCGCAGGAGTCCTCCGGTGACGAGGCCGGCCTGGAGCAGGCTCCGCCCGCGCTGCTGGATGGCGGCCCGCCGTGCCGGCCGGAGGGAGAGCCTCGGCTGCTGGGGGAGATGCTTCGGCGGGCCGTGACGCTGCATCCGGAGAAGACGCTGACGTTCATCGACGTCGAGGGCCGGCGCGAGGTGCTTCGCTTCGATGCCCTCTGGCGCGAGGCGCTGCGCATGTGCGGCGGGCTGCAGGTCCGTGGGTTGAAGCCTGGAGACCGCGCCGTCCTCGTGCTGGAGCGTCCGGGCGAGGTCATCCGGGCGTTCTGGGCGTGCACGCTCGCAGGCGTGGTGCCGTCGCTGCTGGCCTGGCCCGCCTCGTTCGAGCCCTCGCATCCCACGATGGCGCGCGTGCTGTCGGTGGCGAAGCGGCTGGGCGGTCCGTGGGTCCTCACGGGGCCCGCCGCGGTCGGCACGCTGGAGGCCGCGGGGCTTCGGGTGGCCACGCTCGCCGCGCTGGATGCAGGAGCGGAGGGACAGCCCGCCGAGGTGCCGGAGGGGGCGCCCGCGCTGATGTCGTTCACCTCCGGCAGCACCGGTCTGCCCAAGGGCGTGGTGCTCACGCACGACAACCTGCTGGACATGTGCGACGCGATGATGGCGGGCGGCTGGTACACGCCACAAGACGTTGGCATGAGCTGGATGCCGCTGGACCACGTCGCGGGCATCACCTACTCGCACCTGCTCTGCCTCCGGGCGCGCACGTCGCATGCGCTCGTGTCCCGCGACTACGTCCTGGCGGACGTGCTGCGGTGGATGGACCTGCTCTCCGAGTTGAAGGGGACGCATGGGTGGGCGCCCAACTTCGCGTTCGGCCTGGTGGCGGACCGGCTGGAGCGAGGCGAGCGCCGCGCCTGGAGCTTGTCGCACGTGCGGGTGTTGAGCTGCGCGGGCGAGCCTCTCGTCGCGAGGACGCTTCAGCGTTTCACCGAGGCGCTGGCGGGGGAGGGGCTTCGTCGGGACGTGGTGTGTCCGGGGTGGGGCATGGCGGAGACCACCTCCTTCTTCACCAATACCCAGGGCGTGCGGACGCATGACGGACAGTCCGCCGTGGAGCTGGGCCCGCCGCCCGCGGGCTCGTCGCTTCGCATCGTGGACGACGCGGACCAGGTGCTGCCGCAGGGCCGCGTGGGGCACCTCCAGGTGCGTGGAGCCTCGGTGCTCGCGGGCTATCTGGATGACCCGGAGCTCAATGCCCGGTCCTTCACCACCGACGGATGGTTCCGCACCGGAGACCTCGCCTGGGTTCGCAACGGGCAGATGGCCATCACCGGGCGCGAGAAGGAAGTCCTCATCCTCCACGGCAACAACGTCTATCCGCAGGAGATAGAGACGGTGGTCGAGGAGGTTCCGGGCGTGCTGCCCACGTACTCGGTGGCATGTGCCACCCGCGTGGGCGGCGCGCAGACGGATGAAATCGTCGTCTTCTTCGTCCCCGCGCCGGACGCGCCTCCGCTGGGTGGGTTGCTGCGCGCCATCCGCGATGCCGTGGGGCGGCGGCTGGGCTTCCAGGTGGCGTGGCTGGTGCCGCTCGCCAGGCATCAGGTGCCTCGCACGGAGCTGGGCAAGCGCGGGCGCACCGAGCTGCGCCGCCGCTTCGAAGCCGGAGAGCTGGCGGAGGAGCGCCGGGTGGCGGAGCGTCTGCTGGGAGGCCGCTTCACGTTGCCTCCGTGCTTCGCCGTGCCGCGCTGGCGGTCGCGTCAGTCTGGCGCTGGCGTAGTGGATGGGGGGGCCGTGCTCGTCGTGGGAGCGGCCTCCTGGGCCGAGGCGCTGGGGGCGCGGATGGCGCCGCGGGAGGTGCTGCGAGTGGAGGCGGCGGACGGCCCCTCGCTGTCGCGGCAGCGTTCTTTCTCCGAGCGCCGGGTGAGCGACGTCGTCTACGTGGTGGCTCCATCCTCGGGTGCGCCCTCGCGGGACAGCCTCGTACGCGCAGTGGCTCCCCTGCTGGAGCTGGTGCAGGCCCTGGCGCCGCTCGCGGCCGAGGCGCCCTTTCGGCTGCGTGTGGTGGTCCCACGGGGGGACTCGCCCGAGGCCGGGGCGGCGTTCCACCTGCTGCCCGGGCTGCTCCGCGCGGCGGAGGCGGAGGTGGCCGGCCTGGAGGGCTCGCTCCTGTGGGTTCCCCGTGAGCTCCCGGCCGCCGTGGACAGTGTGGCCACGGAGCTGACGCAGCCGCGCGCCGCGTTCGAGGTGGCCTGGCGGGAGGGCCGCCGCTGGGAGCGCGGGTACGCGCCATGGACGCCGCCCCAGGTCTCCGCGCCGGTGCAACTGCGGAAGGACGGTTTCTACGCGGTGACCGGGGCGCTGGGTGGATTGGGACAGGCCTGGGCGCGCCTCCTTCGCAACGGCCTGGGGGCACGCCTGCTGCTCGTGGGTCGCCGCGCGCGGGACGCCGCCGTGGAGTCGCTGGAGCGAGAGCTGGGGGCTGCGGAGTACGTCTCGGCCGATGTCACGGAGCCCGAGGCGCTGCGCCGGGTGCTGGCCGAAGCGGAGGCGCGCCATGGCCAGAGGCTCGATGGCGCCTTCCACTTCGCGGGCACGCTGAACCCCGTGCCCCTCATGCGCGAGTCGCCCGCGCAGCTCGTGAAGGGCGCCGCCGCCCATGTGCTGGGCGCGGTGGCGCTCGCGGAGGCGCTGCGCGAGCGGCCGGAGGCGCTGCTCGTCTTCGCCTCCTCGTTGATGGGGACGCTGGGGGCGGGGCTCCATGCGGGTTACTGCGCGGCCACCGGCTTCCTGGACCGGTACGCGGAGGCGCTCACGGCCGAGGGCCGGCGCGCGGTGTCGGTGGCCTTCAGCTCCGTGCGCGATACGGGCATGGCCCGCGGGCTGACGGCGTCGCCGCCGGGGTACCGGATGCTGGAGCTTCCCCAGGCGCTGGCCGCCCTCGCGCTGGCGGTGGAGTCGGGCGAGGCCCGCGTGCTGGCGGGCGTCGAGGGCTCTGCGCTGCCCTGGCGGACGGTGGGGCTGGGAGTGGGTGAGCCGCTGGACGTGGCGCACGTCTTCCTCGAGTCGGGAGGCTCCGGTACCGCCGCGGTGGACGTGGAGGGCGCGCAGGTGCACGTGCTGGAGGCGCTGCCCCGGCAGGCCAGCGGCGCGGTGGACCGCGAGGCGCTCGGGGCGTTGGTGTCGGGAGGCGGCGCTCGCGCCCCGACGGGGCCGCTGGAGGGGGTGGTCGCGGAGGCCTTCCGGGACGTGCTCGGCGTGGATGATGTGGGCGCGCACGCGGACTTCTTCGCGCTCGGTGGCAGCTCGCTGCAGGCGACTCGCGTCCTGGCCCGCGTCCAGGAGCGTACCGGCCTGCGGCTGCCCGTGACGGCGCTGTTCGAGCACGCCTCCGTCGCGAGGCTCGCGGCGCAGGTGCGGCGCATGGTGGACCCCGAGCAGCTCGATGTCTCACAGCTCACCGACGCGCAGGTGGCCCTGCTGCTCAGCGTCATTCAGGCCCCCTGAGCGCAGCGCTTGTTTTCACGGGACCCGAATCCTTAGGATTCGGGATTCCCCCATGAGGCGTACGCCGCAGGTCTCCCTCCGATGCTCTTCCACTTCGCGCTGCAGAGCGTGCGCTCCCGCCCCCGGAGCTGGCTCGTTGGCCTGCTCGCGGCCAGCATGGCGGCCCTGCTGACGCTGGGGCTGTCCCTGGTCGGCAGCATCTACGATGGCACCCGTCTCAGCATGATTGAGAGTGGGGCGGGCCATCTCCAGGTCTACAACGCCAACTCCGCCGAGGGTCCCCAGATGTCGCTGGGGCCGGGTGGGGCTCCGCAGATGGTGCCCCTGCCGGACTACGCGCGAACCCGCGAGCGGCTGCTCGAGGTGGAGGGCGTGCGCGACGTCGTTCCCCTGGAGGTGGGAACGGGCCGGGTGTTCCGCGGCAACTACCTGGACGAGAAGCTCGCCGCGGTGCGTGACGTGGCGCGGGCGCCGGTCTCGGCTGAGCGGGACGTGCGGCTGGGCCGCCTGGCCGAGGACCTCCGGCGCACGCTCGAGCGCGTTGCCCGGGACGCCCGCCGCCGCGACGAGGCCTTCGCGCAGAGCGTGGGAAGCGAGGAGGACGCGCGCGCACTGGCGCAAGCGCTGGAGCCGTCCTTCTGGGAGTCCTTCGTGGCCGAGCCGCTCCCCTTGCTGGAGTTCCTGGAGAACCGGGTGGCCAAGCAGGTGGGCGAAGGCGAGTCCATGTACCTCGACTACGTGGGCACGGACCTGGGCGGCTTCGCGAAGGCGTTCGGCCGCTTCGAGCTCGTCTCCGGCGAGCTGCCGCCACGGGGGACGCGAGGGTTGCTTCTGGGGCAGGCCATCTATGAGCGCTCCTTCAAGCTGCCCATGGCGGTCCGGCTGGACGAGCTGAAGCGTGAGCGGGAGCGGGGGGCGAGCTTCGCGGGCGACGAGCGGCTGGGCACGCTGGTGGAGCGCAGCGTCGCGGAGATTCCCGACCTGCTGTCGCGCCTGGACGTGGAGCGGGCCACGGCGCTGCGGGCCGCGCTGGAGTCGGTGCTGGGACAGGCCGGCGAGTTGGAGCCGCTGCTGGAGAAGTTCTGGGCGCTGGACGACGGCAACTTCGACGCGCGCTTCCAGGCCTTCTACGCCACGCTGGCGCCGCACCTGCCGCTGTACTGGGTGCGTCCGGGCGACACGCTGGTGCTCAAGGGCACGCTGGACAACGACCCGGGCGTGGCCGTGAAGGTGTGGGGCACCTTCCGTTTCCGCGGCCTGGGCGGCGACGGCAGCCAGGCCAATGGCACGTCGTTGCTGGACCTGGCCACCGTGCGGCACCTGTCCGGGCGGATGACGCGAGAACAGGTGGAGGAGGCGAAACAGTTGCTGGCCTCCCTGGGCCTGGAGGCGAAGGCGGAGGCTCCCTCGTTCGACGCGTTCAGTCCGCCGCAGATGCTCGACGTGGAGACCGAGGCGCCGACCGCGGAGGCACCGGCGCCCACCTTCGAGCGCGCGTCGTTGCCCCCCACCTTCAATGCGGCGGATCTGGAGGATGACATCTTCCACGCCGCGCTCGTGCTGACGCCCGGCGCCGACCCGGACGGAGTGGCGGAGCGCATCCAGCAACTGGGCCAGGCACAGGGCCTGCCCCTGGCGACGGCGGACTGGCGCGAGGTGGGCGGCTTCGTCACCGGCATGGTGGGGATGACGCAGGTGCTGCTGGTGGCGCTCGGGGGACTGATGGGGCTGTTCGTGCTGGCCGTCTCGGCGGGCACCCTGTTGCTGCTGGCCCGGGAGCGGGTGGGCGAGGTGGGGACCCTGCGGGCGGTGGGCATGCAGCGCCGGGATGTCTTCTTCGGGCTGATGCTGGAGGGACTCGTGCTCGGTGGTGTGGGGAGCCTGCTGGGCCACGGCCTGGGCGTGGCGCTGCTGTGGGGCCTGGGCTCGGACGGCATCGCGGTGCGGGACGAGGCGTTGCAGTTCTTCCTGGGCGGCGCGGTGCTCCGGCCGGAGCTGGCGGCGTGGCACGCGGTCGTGGTGAGCGTGGGGGTGACGTGGGTGGTGCTGTTCGCCACCTGGATTCCGGCCTGGCGCGGCAGCGCGGTGACGCCGGCCGTGGCCATGCGCCTGCGGGAGATGGACGGATGAGGGGCTTGTTTGGCATCGCGTTGCGCAACCTGTTCCTCCGCCATGAGCAGGGGTTGCTACTCTTCGCCGTCATCGCCGCCGCCAGCGGAGTGCTGGTGGGGGTGATGTCCCTGAGCGCCGGCGTGGCCGCCACGCAGAAGGACGTCGTGACGACGTTCCTCAGCGGCGAGCTGAACGTGGGCGGCTTCTTCAAGGTCCACCCGGACAGCATCTCCCCGGTGGTGGGAGACGCCGCGAAGGTGCGGGCCGTCGTGGAGCCCCTGGTCCCGGAGGGCTGCCTGTTGCGGGAGCGCGGGCGGGGGCAGGCCACCGCGGGCGCGGGCCGTCACCGCGTGCGCTCCTACGTGGTGGCGGTGGACGTGGAGGGGGAGGGGGCCGCGCTGCGCCGCTTCAAGGTGAAGGACGGCGCGCTGGAGGCGCTCTCCCGGCCGCACACGGTGGCCCTGTCCACGCAGCTGGCGGGGCGGCTCCACGTGCGCCTGGGTGACATGGCGACGCTCTTCACGCAGACGGTAGGGGGCCAGCGCAACGCGCTCGACGTGGAGGTGGTGGCCATCACCGAGCGCGCGGGCCTGCTGGGCGAGAGCGCGGGCATCCTCGTCTCCAACGCCACGCTGCGCGAGCTGGACGGCTACCGGCCCGGCTCCGCGGGCGTGTTGCAGGTGGCGTGTGCCGGCCCGGACAGCGGGCTGGACGTGGACGGGCTGGCGGGCCAGTTCCGCGATTCGCTGCGTCAGGCGGGCTTCGACGTGCTGCCGCCGGCGCGCGAGGCCTATGGTGACAAGCTGTCTCCGCTGCTGCGCGAAGGCTGGGCGGGGCAGCGCGTGGACGTGACGACCTGGGAGGACGAGTCCGCCTTCCTCGGCTTCATCTCCGCGGGGCTGGCGGCGCTGACGGTGCTGGTGGGGGCCATCACCCTGGCAGTGGTGATGATGGGCCTCTTCGTCTCCTTGAGCGTCGCCGTGCGGGAGCGGACGCGGGAGGTGGGCACCCTGCGCGCGGTGGGCATGCAGCGCCGGACCGTGGTCGGCATGTTCATGCTGGAAGGCATGCTGCTGGGCGCGGTGTCCTCCGGCCTGGGCGCCGTGGTCGCCGCGGGCGTGTGCGTCCTGCTTCGCGATGCGATTTCCCTTCCGGAGGCCCTGTCCGGCTTCCTCTTCAGCGACACGCTCCCGCTGGCGCCAGGCCCCGGGCACGTGGTGGCCGCCGTCATCCTGGCCACCGTCGGCGCGACGCTGGCCTCCATCATCCCCGCGGCTCGCGCTTCCTCCCTCTCTCCCCGGTCCGCCATGGAGTCCCTCTGATGCGCACTCGAATCCCGATGCCTTCCGCCCTCCTCGCGCTGCTGCTGCTCCCTGTCTTGGCCGTCGCGGCGGAGCCCAAGCCCTCCGCGGACGAGCTGGTGCGTCAGGTGGACAAGCGCATGTCCATGCAGAGCGACTACCGGGGCGTGGTCCGCATCCGGGAGACGCGCAAGGACGGCATCGAGCGGCTCATCGAGATGCAGGTGTACCGGCGTGACTCGTCGCAGAACTTCCTCATGGTCATCACCCAGCCGCGGAACATGGCGGGGGGCGGCTACCTGCGCATCGGGAAGAACCTGTGGGAGTACAACGCGGCGCTGGGCCACTGGGAGCGCACCACGCGGCGGGCCAACATCGTGGGGACCATTGCCTGTGAAGGGGACTTCGACCGCTCCCGCCTGGCGGAGGACTACACCGCGGTGGACGAGGGGGAGGAGGTCATCCAGGGCACGCGCTATCGCAAGGTGTACCTCTCCGCGAAGCCGGACACGGAGGTGAGCTTCGCGCACCTGCGGCTGTGGCTGGACCCGGACCTCAACATCGTCAAGCGCATCGGCTATGCGCCCTCCGGGCGGGTGCTCCGCACGGACCTGGTCCGCAGCTACCAGAAGCTCAAGGACCCCATGACCCAGCAGCCCGTCATCCACTACCGCGAGGTCTTCGAGCAGGAGGAGGAAGAGGGCACGCAGCTGGTGGTGCGCTACGAGGACGTGCAGCTCGCGCCCCTGAGCCCCAACCTCTTCACGAAGTCGTGGCTGGAGGGGCGCCTGCGCTAGCCGCGCCGGCTACGTCTCGCCGAGCGCCTTCTCCACCAGGAAGCGCGCCAGCACGCTCACCGTGGGGGGCTCGATGGCCCCCGAGTGCCCGCCCGGCAGGGGCACCACGTCGATGCGCTCGCGCGGCACGCTCTGGCTCCAGCCGAGCGTCTCGTCCAGCGACGGGTTGCCTTCGGCCCGGAAGAGCAGCAGCCGCGCGCGCACGTCGGGCACGCGCCAGGTGCGCACCTGCGGCGGGAGGATTTCTCCGGCCAGGTGCCACATGCGCTTCAGGTCCGCGCCGGTGAAGTGGGACGCTACCGTGCCCCGCTCCCGGGCGCGGGTTGCCACACGCTCCCACTGCGCGCCCTCCGCGAGGCCCGCGAGCTCCGCCTCCAGCGCCGCGTCGAGCACCTCGAACGTCTTCGCGATTTGGAGCACCGGCGGCAGCGTCAGCGGCGCCACGGCATTGAGCGCCCGGACGGTGAGGGTGTCGATGAGGGCGAGCATGCGCACCTCCTCGCCCGCGGCCTCGAGCGCCGCGGCGACGCCATAGGCGGGGTACCCACCGAACGAGAAGCCGGCGAGCAGGTAGGGCCCGTGAGGCTGCACGGCGCGGATGTCCTCCGCGTAGGCGGCGACGCGCGCCTCGAAGGTGTCGAACCCGCGGTGCGACATCGTCTCCGGGGCCTGCAGGCCGTGGCAGCGCAGGTGCGGCGACAGCAGCGGCACGAGGTGGCGGTAGTAGTGCAGCTCACCGTCACCCGGGTGCATGAGGAAGATTCGTGGCGCCTCCGCGGGGGCTTCAGGCCCGGACAGGCGCACGACGCTGGAGAGCGGTGGGCCCTGCTCCAGCAGCTCCCGGAGCGCGTCGGTCGTCTCCTTCAGCACGGGGTACTGGAAGAGGGTGGCCAGGGGAACGGGAAGGCCGAACTCCTCCTCCATGCGCCCCAGCAGGCGCATTCCCAGGATGGAGTCTCCACCCTGCTGGAAGAAGTCGTCGTCGGGCCCCAGGTCGGGCTGTTTGAGGACCTCTCGCCACAGGCTCAACAGGCGCATCTCCAGCGTGGAGCGGAGCTCCAGGGCCGTGGTGGCGTTCGCCGGGGGCTCCTCCGGCGCCTTCGTGGCCGCGGCATGGGCCTCCGGGTCGGGCAGGGCGTGGCGGTCCACCTTGCCGTTGGCGTTGACGGGGAGGGCCGCCATGACGACGAAGGCCGCGGGCACCATGTAGGAAGGCAGCTGCTCCGCCACATGCCCGCGCAGGGCTTCGGAGGTCACGGCATCCGGAGGCGCCTGGACGTAGGCCGCGAGCTGCTGGAGTCCCGTGGCCGCGGTACGGGCCAGCACCACCGCTTCCTCCACGCGAGGGAAGCGGCGCAGGCAGGCCTCGACTTCCGCCAGCTCGATGCGGAAGCCGCGAATCTTCACCTGGTGGTCCGCGCGGCCCAGGAAGCGCAGCCGCCCATCCGGCAGCATCCGGGCCAGGTCCCCCGCGTGGTACATGCGCGCGCCCGGCTCGGGAGCGAAGGGGTCGGGGATGAAGCGCTCGGCCGTCATGTCCGGCGCCAGCAGGTACCCGCGAGAGAGCGCCGCGCCGCCGATGTACACGCGCCCCGGCAGGCCCGGCAGCACCGGCGTCAGGTGCTCGTCCAGGAGGTAGAAGCGCACGCGCGGAATCGGACGGCCGATGGGGAACGTGGCCTCGGTGCCCACGCCTTCCACGCCCGGGATGTCGCACGTGGCGGAGGTAATGGTGCACTCGGTGGGGCCGTAGACGTTGAGCCAGGGGGCATGGCCACCGCCCACGCGCACCCAGGCCTCGTACGTCTCACGCTTGAGGACGTCACCGCCGGGGGCCAGCAGCCGCAGCCGTGCGGGCACCCGCTGCCCCAGGGCTTCCATCTGGCGGATCCACTCCTCGATGTACGTGGGCGGCAGGCTGATGAGGGTGATGTCCGTCTCCTCCAGGTACGGCGTCATCGCGTGCGCGGGCACCAGGCCGCTGCGCATCACCACCGTGGCGCCCACCGCGAGCGGGGGATAGAGGTCCTCCGCCGCGGCGTCGAAGCTCAGCGGCGCGAACTGGAGCATCCGGTCTCCCGGCCGCAGGCCGAAGCGCTCGGCCATGGCGAGGTTGTGGTTGACCACCGAGCGGTGCTCCACCATCACCCCCTTGGGCTCGCCCGTGGAGCCCGAGGTGAAGACGATGTACGCGAGCTGGGTGTCGGCCACCGCGCGCGGCCCGGGTCCCAGGTCCTCTGCCACATGTTCGGGTCGAGGCGGCACCTCCACCTCGGGCGCGAGCCCCTGGTGCGCGGCCAGTGCCTCCGCGTCCACCCACAACCAGCGGACGCCGGCGCGCTCCAGCACGGTGCGCTTGCGCGGCTCGGGCCAGTTGGCATCCAGCGGCACGTAGGCGCCCCCCGCCTTGAGGATTCCCAGCAGCGCGGCCATGCCCTGCGCGGAGGGCTCCATCACGACGCCCACCCGTTCCTCGGGGCGCAGACCTCGGTCGAGCAGATGGCGCGCCAGCAGGTTGGCGCGGGCATTCAGCTCGGCGTAGCTCCAGGTCGTCCTGTCATGGGCCACCGCGGGCGCGTCCGGTGTGCGGCGCACCTGGGCCTCGAAGAACGTGTGGACGCAGGTGCCCGCGGGGACCTCCTGCGGTCCACCGTTGAGCGCCGACAGCACCTGGGCCTGCTGGGCCGCGGAGAGCAGTGGCAGCCGGGACAGCGGCGCGTCCGGGGCCCGCACGGCCTGCGTCAGCAGGTGCTCGAACGCCTGGGCCATGCGACTGGACGTCGTGGGGGTGAAGAGGGCGCTGTCTGTGGCGAGCAGCCCGTCCATCCCGCCGCCGGGCTGCTCCACCAGGCTCAGCACCACGTCGTAGGCGGGGATGACGTTTTCGCCGAGCAGCTCCGACGCGGAGAGTCCCTCGAAGGTCGGGCTGGAGAAGCGGTCCAGGACGAGCAGGGCCTGGGCCAGGGGGGGCGCGGTGCGGCCGGCGTCGGGCTGGACGGCGTCCGCGATGCGCTTGAAGGGGACCTCCTGGTGGGCGGTGGCGTGCCGCACGACGGCGTGGGCTCGGCGGAGCAGCTCGCGGAAGGAGGGCTGCCCGGAGACATCCGTGCACAGCGGCAGGATGTTCGCGAAGTAGCCTACGCGGTGCTCCATCTGCGGCAGGGTGCGTCCGGAGGACGGTGAGGCCACGACGACGTGCGGCTGGGCGCTCAGCCGGTGGAGCCAGGCCTGCATCAGCGCGAGCGCCGCGGTGAAGGTGGAGACGCCTTCCTGGCGCGCGAGGGCATCCAGGGCGCTCCAGTCCCGGGACGCGAGCTCCAGCCGCGTGGGGCGCATGTTCGCGTTGAGGGCGGGCGCGCGGCGCGGGAAGTCGGTGGGCAGGTCCAGCACAGGGGGCGCGTGGGCCAGTGCCTGCTTCCAGGACTCCAGGCTCGCGTCCATCTGGCGCTCGTGCTCCGGGCTGCGTTGCCAGAGCGCGAAGTCACCGTACTGGACGCCGGGGGGAAGCGGCGCGGGCGCGCCGGTGCGAGCCGCTCGATAGGCCGCGACGAGCTCCTCCATGAAGGCCTGCGTGCCCACGCCATCGGTGACGAGGTGGCTGAGCGAGGCGATGAAGGCATGCCGGAGGCCCGTCGTGTCGAGCTGGAGCAGCTCGAAGCGGTAGAGGGGGCCCTGCTGGATATCGAAGTGTCGATGGGCCTCTCGCGTGGCGGCTGCACGCGCGGCGCTCAGCGCTTCTTCGAGCGGCAGGTGGGACAGGTCCGTTCGTGTGAGGACGGGACGTTGCGGACTGTGCACCCGCGCGATGACGCGCTCCGTCTCCAGGTGGAAGGTCGTTCGCAGGGGCTCATTGTGCTCCAGCACCAATTCGAGCGCGGCCTCGAGCTTGGTCGCATCGAGGGCGCCTTCAAGCACCAGGGCCACCTGCACCACGTAGGGCGGAGCCTCCGGGAGCTGGAGCGCGTACCAGAGGCGTTCCTGGACCAGCGACGCGGGGAAGCGCGACGGTCTGGGGGACGCGGGCCGCAGGGTGTCGTTGGCCTCCGCTGCCGTGCCGATCACCTGTGCGAGAGCTGCGACGGAGGGAGCAGCGAAGAGAGAGGCGAGAGGGAGCTGGACGCCGAATGCGGAGCGGATGCGTGCCGCGAGGCGTGTAGCGCTGAGGGAGTGGCCGCCGAGGGAGAAGAAGTCGTCGTGGCGAGAGAGGGAGGCGAGTCCGAGGACCTGGCAGAAGAGTTGAGCGAGGAGCTCCTCGACGTGTCCCTGGGGAG
>JAFAAN010000025.1 GCA_023426545.1 Pseudomonadota bacterium | reverse complement strand
AGGCAAGGAGGAGCGCGGTGGCGTCGGGGGTGCGAGCGACTTGCGCCGTCCAGAGAGAGGCCACCGAGGCGAGGGAGTCGAAGGGCCTGGAGGTGGCGTTGAAGGAGAAGAGGACCTGCTGGCGCTCAGCGGAGGAGAGCAGGTCAATGGAGGCGAGGGGGGCGGAGGGGGCGGCGAGAGCGCCTTCGAGCAGCCGCAGGTAGTGGCCCACCATGCGCTGGATGGAGTCCTGCTCGAACAGGTCGGTGCTGTACTGCACCGTCACCCCGAAGCCGGAAGCGCCTTCGATGATGGTCAGCGACAGGTCGAACTGGCTGGTCCCGGTATCCACGTGGAGCGCGCGAGCGCCCAAGCCCGAGAACGCCCCCACCAGCGAGTCCTCTTCCTGGTACAGGTCGAACATCACCTGGAAGAGCGGCGAATGACCCGGGTTGCGCTCCGCGTGTACCGCCTCGATGACCCGCTCGAATGGGGCTTCCTGGTGCGAGTACGCGGCGAGGGTGGACTCCTTCGCACGGGACAGCAGTCCGGCGAAGGTGTCTCCAGGACCAACCTGGGTGCGCAGGACCACGGTGTTGATGAACAGCCCGACGATGCCTTCCAGGGACAGGTGAGACCGGCCCGCGACGGGGGTGCCCACGCAGAAGTCGGCCTGCTGTGAGTAGCGGTGCAGCAGCGCGGCGAAGGCCGTGTAGAACACCATGAACGGCGTGACTTGCCGTTCGCGGCAGTACGCGCGCACGGCCTCCACCAGCGCGGAGGAGACCGGCAGCAACTCGGTCTGCACACCCAGGTCCGTACGCACCGGCGGACGCGGCTTGTCGGTGGGCATCTCCAAGATGTGGGGAACCCCTGCGAGCTGCTGCTTCCAGTACGCGACGTGGGCCGCCTCGCGTGCCGCGACGGCGGGAGTGCGCCGCCACGCCGCGAAGTCCGTGTACTCCAGCGGAAGGGGCGCCAGGACGGAGGCATGCCCACGGACGCGCGCGGAGTAGAGGACTCCCAGCTCGCGCATCAGCACGTTGTAGCTCCAGCCGTCCACCACGAGGTGGTGCAGGGACAGCGTGAAGACGTGGCGCTGGGCGGATACGCGGAAGAGGCAGAAGCGGTACAGGGGGCCCTGGGCCAGGACGAAGGGCCGTTGGGCCTCTTCTCGCAGTCGGCGCTCCAGCAACGTCTCGGGCGCCGCGTCGGTCGAGACGTCCTCGGTCACCAGCACCTGTTCGGGAACGTCTTGAACGCCCAGGAGGGGGTGGCCCTCGGACGACGCCTGCATGATGGTCCGGAGCGCGCGGTGCCTTGCCAGCAACTGCCGCAGTGCCGCGTCGAGCGCGCTGGCGTCCACGTCACCGGAGAGCTCCACTGCACGCACCACGTTGTACGCGGCGGACGTGGGGGCCAGTTGATGGAGGAACCACATCCGTTCCTGGGCCGAGGAAGGCGCCGTTCGCGCGTCGTCTCCGAGCGGGATGGGCCCCGTGTCCTGCACGGCGTTCTGTCCGGCGGAAGGCCCTGGCGCAGAGGCGGGAGCGGCGTCCGGAGTGCCACGCTTCAGCAGCTTCTGCAGCAGCGCGCGCTTCTCCTCCGGAGTCAGCGAGTCCAGGTCGGTTCGCGAGGTCATGTCGGTGCTCGGGGGGAGTTTCACATCTTGATGTAGACGCTGACGCCCGTGCGGAAGAGCGGCAGGCCCACGGGTGGGACTTCCACCACGGAGAGGTCGGGCTGGAAGCGGAACTCGGTGCCACGCGGGCCCATGGGCGCTTCGACGAAGAGCTGCGCCACGACGTCGCGCAGCACGGCGATGTCGAAGTCGATACGGCCCAGCATGGACGGGTCACTGAGGTTGGCAAGCGCGGTGAGGGTCACGCGCGGCTCGAACTGGCTGCGCCGGTCGATGCTGACCTGGGCCATGCCATAGGCCCGTCCGAAGAACAGTGGCAGATAGTCCGCCGTGGAGCGCTGCCACGTCAGCTGCGCGCGATCAGCCGTGCCCAGCGAATTGTAGAAGCCTTCCAGCCGGAAGATGGTGCGGTAGACGTCCGCCACGCGGAAGGTCCCCTTGATGCCGGCGCTGACCTGTGGCTTCGGGCCCCTGAAGGGGCGCTCGACGTAGCCGGTCTCTCCGCGCTCCCATAGACGCATGGGGGTGTCCTGCAGGAGCGCCATCTCCGCGTTGAGGTCGAAGGGCCCCAGGCCCACGGACCAGTCGATGCCATACCGGGGACGGCGGCCCTGCTGGAAGGCCGCAGACAGCGCCAGCTCGCTGGGGCCGAGCACCACCTCTGCTCGAATGGCTCCGCCATAGCGGATGGGCTGCTCCTCGGGTCCATTCAGGTCCGCCGTGGCGATGAGCCACAGGCTGGAGGCCATCTCCTCCCACGGCACGTTCACCTTCAACATGTCCACGCCCGTGCGCAGGTCCACGGCGTCGAGCGGCTGGGGGTTGGGCGCCTGGAGAAAGTCCGTGGGATTCCAGATGCGGGAGCTGCCCCAGCGGACCTGCTGGCGGCCGGCCGTGACGAAGACCCGGTGGGCCAGGCCGAAGCGGAACCAGAACTGGTCCAGGACCGACTGCGGCTTGGAGAGCTGCACGTCGAGCGGGTCATAAAGAAGCCGCCCGCGCACGAACCCGCGAATCTGCTCGGAGGGGTTGATGTCGAGGAACACGTCCGCGAGCGACGGCAGCACGGGCGTCAGGCGCGCTTCCGAGTCGCCGCGCGAGGCGCTCAGCTCTGCTCGCTGGAAGTAGGCGCCGCCGAGCGTGAGGATGTCCGCGGGGGCGTTCGCGGATCGCGGTGGGCCATCGTCCACGAACTGTGGCTGGCGGAACACCTCGCGGATGTCCGTCTTGGAAGGCTGCTTGTCAGGGGAAGCTGGGGAGGGTTCGAAGGTGGTGTCGTCATCTGGTGCCTCCATGGACACCGGACGCACCATCAATGGATCCAACGTGCCCGAGTGTTCCTCCACCACGGCGGGGTGCACCGCCAGCGGGTCGGGCGCGCTGTCTCGCGTGGGGGGGGCTGGCTCGACTGGAGGAGGGGGCGCCTGTGTCACGGATGCCCCAGGCTCTATCTCGGGCAAGTCCAGGGCAGGGGCCGGTTCGGTTGTCTCGGATGAGACGGAGCGCGATGTCTTTGTTTCACTCCGGGCCCGAGCTGGGGCGGTGCGCTTCTTTTTGGTGATGCGAGGAGGGGCGAGGCGCGATGCCGCCGGCTTCTTCGTGGTGCGCCGGACCTTGGCTGGAGGCTCCACGGCGGCGCTCGCGGCTTCCGGCGGCGCGGCGTTGGCGAGCGCGGCCCCGAGGAGAATCAGTGCAGCGGAGGTGATGTTGAAGGGCATCGTGAAGTCGCGAAGGGGAGCCTGCCGGGGGGACCACGCGACGGATTGTGCGATGTGTTGCACAGTCGTGTCGTCCTGAGCCTACCGCACCGCATGGCCTGACGCACTTATGGGACAGCCCGCGTTGACATCACGTGAGCCAACGCGGCAGCATTGCGAGCCCCTCACCCCCTGGAGATCATTTCGATGACGTCGGAAGACACGTTCCAGCAGGTGCACCCTCCCGTCGACGCTGCCTCCGAAAGCCCCTCATCGTCGGAGCCCTCCGCGGAGCTCACCGCTGCGCCCGAGAAGCTCGACGAGATTGAGGAGATCGACTTCCTCCTCGAGGAAATCGAAAGCAAGATCGCCCCGCTCGCCCTGGCGTGAGCCAGACCGACGGCCTCGTGCGTCATTACAACGAAGCGTTCTCCGCGTACTGGCATCCGGTTGCGTTCTCGCAGGAGCTGGGTGAGCGTCCACTCGCCGCTCGCCTCCTCGAAACCGACCTGGTGGTGTGGCGCACGGGCCAGGGCGTCGCGGCGTCACAGCGTTACTGCGCGCATCGCGGCGCGGACCTTCGTGATGGTCAGCCAACGCCCGAAGGCATTCGCTGTGCCTTTCATGGCTGGACCTACGGAGCCGACGGACGCTGTGTGAAGATTCCGTCGCAACCCGGAGTGCCAGTGCCGCCGCGCGCGGCGCTCGCGTCATTTCGCGCCACGGAACGATATGGCCTGGTGTGGGTCTGTCTGGCCCCCGAGCCCGTCGCTCCGCTGCCCGAGTGGCCGGAGCTGGAGGATGGCAGCGTCGCCACGGTCGTGCTGCCCTTGCTCGATTGGGACGTCTCCGCCGGGCGCATGGTGGAGGTCATCCTCGATGTGGCCCACCTGTCGTGGGTGCATGACGGCACCTTCGGCAACCCGGCCCAGGAGGAGGTCCCCCCCTATGACGTCGAGGTATTGCCGAGGGGCGTGCGCTCGCAGATTGTCTACCCTGCGCTGTCGCCGTCCATCGGTGGCGTCCCGCCCAGGGTGGACCGCACCACGCTCACCTATGAGGTGACGTGGCCCTTCGCCGTGCGGCTGGCTTTCAAGCCCACGCTCTTCTACGTCCACACCGTGTACGCCATCGCTTCGCCCGTGTCGGAAGAGAAGATGCGGTGCTTCTACTTCTGCTCGTACCATCCACGGTTGCGCGCTCACTTCCCGGACATGTTCCTGAAGAGCGAGCTGGCCATTCTCGAACAGGACCGGCGGGTCCTGGAGGGAGTGCGGCCCCGGGCGCATCCCACGAGCTTCACGGGTGAAGTCTTTACGAAGGCGGACCGGCTCCCCGCCGAGTACCGCCGAGGTGTGATTGCCATCCGCCAGGGTCGTGCGCCCGCGGATGGTGGTCCTCTTCCGGAATGATTGTGCCGGGCCGCGTGCCCTGGGAGGCAAGACATCGTGAGACTCCTCGTTCTGGCGGCGGCATTGGGGTTGTGTGCCTGCAAGCCACGCGCAGATGCCCCCGCGGAAGCTCCGCCTCCCGCCGCGCCGCGGCAAGAGGCCGTGCGCAGCCGGGGAGAGGCGCCCCCGAGCCCGGAGGCCCGGAGGCTGGAGCGAGGGCGCTACCTCGTGGAGAACGTGCTGGCGTGCGGCGCCTGTCACACGGAGCGGGACTGGGCGCGTTATGGTGGCCCGGTCCGCGGCGCGCCGCTGTCGGGCGCGTGCCAGGACGAGCAGTGGGGGCTTCCCGGGCGCGTCTGCTCGCCCAACATCACGTCCGACCCTGAGCACGGCATCGGCAAGTGGACGGACGCGGAGCTGTTGCGCGCCTTGCGCGAGGGTTTTGGCCGCGACGGCCGCGTGCTGGTGCCGATGATGCCGTACCTCGTCTACCGCGAGCTGTCGGACGAGGACGCGAAGGCGGTCATCGCGTGGCTCCGGCAGGTGCCCCCGTCGTCGAAGGTCGTGCCTCGCTCGAGCCTGCCCGAGGAGATGATGAGCGCGCTCGATGGCCTCGCCTCGCCCCTGCCCGGGCCCGTGCCGCCTCCCGCGGACGACCCCGTCTCCCGGGGGCGCTATCTCACGCAGGTGGCGCAGTGCGCCGCGTGCCACGCGGGAATGGACGAGGAGGGGACGCCCTTCGTGGGAGGGCGCCCCATGCCCACGCCCTACGCGCCGGAAGTGGCGTCGAACCTCACACCCCACGCGCAGGGACTGCACACCCTGAGCGAAGAAGCGTTCATCGCCCGCTTCGCCGCCTTCCGCGACCTGGCCCCAGCGCCCAGCGCCCAGGGGCAGGTCAACAAGCTCGTCATGCCCTGGGGATTCTTCGCCGGGCTGTCGCAGGACGACCTGCGGGCCATGTACCGTTACCTCCAGACGGTGCCCGCCGCCGCGTCCGCCCGTGCCGCCGATGCACCTTGATGCTTTTTGGTCTCAACTCGGGATGCCCGCTAGACTGCGGGTCCCTGTTCCCCCGTGACGACTCTTTGCCCCCTCACATGAAAAAGCCTCTCGCACTACTCTTATGCCTGTCTTCCTGGGTGCTCGGCTCGGGCTGCAACCTGTTCGACGTCTCTGACGCGGAGGGGACGCGTGGCCGTGGCGCGAGGGCGTTCGACCCGTACTCGAGCTCCGCGTCCGGCGCCATCTCCCTCAGCCTCCTGGCCTTCAATGGCTGCGCCATCCTCCCCAATGGCGAGCCGGTGGCGCTCGGAGACGTGAACCTGCCTGACGGCGCCTATCCGGACGTTTGCACGCGGCTGAATGACGGCGCGCCCCTGGGGCCGCCCACGCCCCCGTTCGCGCGCCTCAACGTCACGCCGGGCACGGTCTACTTCCTGCGTGAAATCACGCTGGTGGACACCGTCTTCGGCCAGCACACCCAGTTCAATGACCGGCAGGCGCCAGCGACCTGGGCCCGCCGGCAGTCGCGGTTCAAGTCGCTCGACTGGAGCGGGCTGACCATTGGCCAGGAGACCTGGCGGGACCGCGGTGGCGGCAGCTTCCAGCGCGAGACGTACTTCGAGAACGCCGCGTGGATGATCTCCAACAACGACTCCTTCCAGGTGGAGGTGCTGGACTCGGACGGCAACGTGCGCGCGTCGCAGACCTATCTGCGCCGGGACTTCCTCGCGGAGAACGCCACCACCGGTCGGACGCGGGTGAGCTGGACCGTGGACGGCCTGGAGCGTCCCCGCTTCCCGGACGATCCGGAGCCACAGCCGCCCGGCGTCGAGCCCATCTACCAGACGGTGGTGAAGGTCTCGGTGGCCAACGCCACCAACCCCTTCAAGTCCATCACCATGCCCGACCTCTCCGGTGACGGTGTCATTCGCGTCACCTGGAGCCTGATGCCCTCGGAGCCTTTCTATTTCCCGGTGACCTTCGTCCCGGAGCAGGAGCGCCCGGCGACCTGCTTCCGGTTGGGAGCGGACGGACTCGCGACCGACGAGCGGGTGCCCTGTGGCTTCGGACTGGAGCAGGCCGTGCGCATCCGGACGCCGCAGAACGGCCGCTACTTCATGCCGGGCGAGACGGTGGACTTCATGGTGTCGCTGCGTGACGGGGATGGCAACGGCCTGCACTCACGCGACCTGCTGCCCACCTTCAACGACTACATGAACGGCGAGTCCAACGGGCTGGCCTACTTCAACGACTACATGATCTTCACCTACCGGGATACGAGCAGCTCGGAATCCGGTTTCAAGGTGGTGGGGCCGCTGCAGGACCTCCGCGTGGCCAACGGCACCTACCAGCTGCCGTACTTCTCCTATCCCGGCACGAGCGAGCCGCGCTTCTTCGTGGAGCCTGGCCTGCCGTCCCTTCTCCCTGGCTACGCGGACTCGCAGCCGCCCGCCCGCTACGCCGTCACCCTGCCGCCGGACGCGAAGGCCGGCACCTATGCCATCGTCGTGAAGGGCCACCGCAGTTACATGGGCGAGCGGCTCAACCGGCTGGACCCCTTCTTCTTCCAGGTGGGCCAGGAGCAGGTGACCAAGTACCCGGAGCGCATCGGCAACTGCCAGGTGTGCCACAACGGGACCAACTCCCTGTCCAACCTGCACCACGGGATGGCGGTGGACCACGTGGAGCTCTGCAAGACGTGCCACTTCGAGCAGGCGGTGGGGCAGGTGTCGGACATCGTCCACCGCATCCACGCCTCCTCGCGCAAGTACTCGCAGAATCGCGCGGACTGCACCCTGTGCCACCTGACGCGTGAGAGCACGCTGCGACCCAGCCTCATGTCCTGCAATGGCTGCCACGTGCAGTCCCACGGCACGGAGTACTACGACCTGTACTTCGCGGCGATGAACGCGACGCCGAACGCGTACGGCAACTGCGCCAACGCGTGCCACGCAGAGACACCGCCCAAGCAGCACCTCCTTCCGCCCCTGTGAGGACGACCGTCATGAGGACTTCCCTGAGGGCATTCGCCGTCACTTCCAGCCTGGCCTTGGCGTTCTCCGGTGGTTGTTCGAGCAGCGATGGCCCGCCCACGCCCGGCGCCAATGACCACTACACGGACCTGCCGGAGGCGAAGACCACCGTGTCGGGCATCGCCTTCGACCCGGAGGCGTTCTTCTTCTCGGTCACAAACTTCCCGGTGATGGACCCGGATGCGCCGCCTCCTCCGCCCTTCCTGTTCGAGAACATCCCGCACGTGTATCGCTCCGCGGCGGTGGGCGCGCGGGTGAGCGTGTTGCACGCCGGAGGCGTGCTGGACTCCAGCGGGCCGGTGGCGCCCAACGGCGTCTGGCAGGTGCTCGGCGTGCCGTCGGGTACCGAGACGATGTACAAGCTCCGGGTGGAGCCGCCACAGGAAGGCCTGGTGATGGGGGCCCCGGAGATGTTCCCCTCGCCTCCCTTCGAGCCCGTTCCCGAGGCGACCTACTTCCCCACGTCGACGCTGCGCCCCTTCACGGCGGGGCCTTCGTCCTGCCTCGTGCAAGTGGCAGGAGTGGTGGGCGACGCGGGCGCGCTGGCCGCGGTGGCGACCCTGCGCACGGAGATGGGCATCCCCACCACCCCCGCGGACCTCGTGAACCCCATGCGGACGGGAGGGGTGGCGCTCATCTGGGTGTACACGCCGAGCGAGGCCTTCGACCTGTTCAACATCCCCGCGGACAGCATCGCGGCGGAGACGTCGGCGGGCTCGCTGTATGCCATCGAGTGGGCGCCTCCAGGCCTGTTCCCGGGCCAGTCGCCCCTGGGGTACTTCGCGACGCCCGAGGCGACGAGCTCGCTGGGGTACTTCGCCGTCGTCTTTCCTCCTGGGATGACAGAGCCGGTGACGGTGAGCTTCGTGGACGAGGGCACCAGCCCTCCGGAGGAAGAGTCCCCCTTCCAGATTCGGCCCTGGAACATCCCGTCGTTCACGCTGACGCCCGAACCCGGCGTCGGCTTCGCCCGGCTGCACGCCATTCCGTCCGTGATGCCGCCGTTCGACCCGGATGAGGAGCAGGAGCCCGCGCCGGACCTGGGCTGGATGTGCCGCTGAAGCCGTGGGCCCTGGTGCGGAGAAGGCCTAGCGCCAGGGCTCCACGTACAGCTGCTTGAAGCGGATGGAGGGCTGTCCGAAGGACACGGGAAGCGGGCCATGGTCCAGCTTCCTGCAGCCCCGCGTGGCGAAGAGGTTGCTTACGTCCTCGCCCACCGCGTCGATGCTGGCCAGCGCCTCGAGGCCGTTGCCGCGCAGAATCCCAGGCGAAACGCGGTGACCCAGGCGGCCGTCGCGAATCTCGCGGGCTTCCACCACATAGAAGCTGAAGTCCCCCGACAGCAGGTTCATGTGTCGGGGCGTGAGGTGCTGCACCAGCAGGCCATGGGGTACCTCCGCCATCAGCAGCTCCAGCCGGCCCTGGTGAGGTTCCACCCGGGTGTGGCCCATACGGGCCAGGGGAGGGTGCCGGTAGTTGACGCGGCGGCCGTGGCCGTTGCTCACCAGTCCCAGCTCCGCGGCACTTCGGGCATCCACGAGCGGAGTGTCCACGATGCCCGCGCGCAGCAGCGGGACGGCCCTGGCGGCGTGGCCTTCGTCATCCCAGGTGAAGGAGAGGGCGCCATGGGCATCGGTCGGGTCATCGGACACCGAGACGTGCTCGCCGGCAACGCGCTGGCCGCGTCTGTGCGCGAGGTACGAGCCCCCGCGTGCGACGACATCGCCTTCCAGCGGATGGCCGCACACCTCGTGGAAGAAGCACGCGGACGCGGCGCCTGGAGGAAAGATGATGGGCAGCACACCGGTGGGGAAGGGCACGACGGGCGCACTTTCTCTCAGCGTCCGCACCATGGCCTCCACCTGCGCGGACAGCGCGGGCAGCTGCGCCAGCAAGTGGTCCGTGTCTGGAAAGGCCGAGCATCGCCATGCGTCCAGGCTGGGGCCTCCTTGCGTGTGGAAGGCCTTGAACTCCAGCAAGGTGTGGCGCTGCCGATCCTCCGTCTGGCGGTCTCTCCCGTGGAACAGGGTCCCGCGGTCCACCTCGCGAAGCAGGAGCTCCAGATGAGAGGCCCCCGCGGCGCGGGCTGTTTCCACCAGGGAGCGGAGTGCCGCTTCAACGGCTTCGTCCGGAGCGGCGCGCAACCTGGCTGAGGTGAGCAGGGCCTGGCTGCGTGCCGACACCTCCGAGGGCAACACGCCTCGCGGAGCCTCGTCACCTGTCAGGTCCGCCCACCGCCACTCTTCGCCACGCGGAGTGGTCCTGCACGAGGCCCAGCCCTTCTCGCTCTGGAGTGGCAGGAGGCGCAGCCCCGAGCGGAGGTGGACGGCCTCGCGCACCTCTCGCCGCTCCAGGAACCAGTCCACCATGTAGGTGCTTCCTCCATGGGCGGCTCTGACGCATCCGCCACCGCGTCTTCCACGTGGCCCTGTTTCTATCATCAACGGCCCGGGATGCCGCGGTCGCCAGGCGCACCGCGCGCCCTGGGATGAGGCATGATGCGGGGCACCTGTGAGCACGGTGGAGCCACGGATGCCTGGAGTCGATGAGCGCACGTGCGCAGGGGTGGACCTGGGCGCATTGAGAGAGGCGGCCCGCGCGGCGGCGGTGGCGGGTGAGCTCTTCCTGTCCGCGGAGCGCCGGCTCAGCCTGACGCTGGAGGCGCGCTCGGGAAACGTCTCCCAGAGCACTGGAGAGTCGCTGTGGGCGACCGCGCGGGTCCAGCGCGATGGCGGCGTGGGCACGTGCTCGCGCCATGTTGGCGCTCCCGGCGAGCTGCCTTCGCTGCTGGTGGCCGCGGCCGGTGCGGTGCCCTTGCCTGGCGCGCTGCCCGACGTCACGCCATCCGCGATGGCGCCGCTTCCCGTGTCGCTGCCAGCGCTCTCCGGGGCGCGCGCCTTGTCCTGGGCAGAGCGTGTTGCGCGCACGGTGACGCCGGGCATGGGCATCGTCCAGGCGCTGGTGCTCAATCAGTCCGAGACGTGGATGGCTCACGTGCTCGCGGGGACTGCCAGGGAACAGGTGGAGTCGCGCGAGGAAGTCTTCGTGCGATGCGAGCTGGAGCGGGGCGCGGTGGTGGACGCGGTGGCGCTGACACCTGATGGGGCGGAGCGCGAACTGGAGGCACTTCGGTCGCGCCTCGTGGCGGCCTTCGAGGCGCTGGAGGGCGCCGCGGAAGCAGTGGACCCGTCGCTGCCGCTCGTCTTGCGCCCCGCTGTGGCGGCGCCCCTGGTGGCGGGCCTCATCTGGATGCTGCGGGGCGACGTCGCCGCGGCGACACCCGCGCTGGGGCGCGCGCTGGGACGGAAGTTGTTCCCGTCGCTCCTCGGGATCGAGGACGACGCCTCCCACCCACAAGGCACGCGCCAGCGCCTCTTGGATGACGAGGGGGCGTTGATGCGTCCGGTGCGGTTGGTGGAATCGGGCCGGCTGGCGGGTTTCCTCCACACGGCGTCCACGGCGGTGATGCTCGGATGCGGCTCCAATGGACGTGCGCTGCGCACAGCGCTCACCGGGCCCGCTCCCGCCGCGCTCAATGCGTTCGTCGTTCCAAGGGCTGATCCATTGCCCACGCACCACACCGAGCTCGTGGCGCGCGTGGAGACCTTCACCACCATGCCGCGGCCCGGCACCGTCACGCTGGTGGCGGGGGGCTGGGAGGTTCGTGACGGCCGCCGTGTGCGCCGGGTGGCTCCGGTAGAGCTGGAGCTCCCGGTGCTGGAGACCTTCCGCGCGCTCCGGGGCGTGGGCGCGGACCTGACCTTCTTCCCCACGGCCGAGGGGTGCGGCACGCCGACGCTCGTCTTCCCGCCCTTGCTGGCAGGTGCCCAGGGCGCGCAGGCCATACGGTGATGCCCTGGCCCCTGGGCGAGCGGAGCCGGGAGGGCCAAGCTGGGCCGCCTGCCCCGCGAGCGGGCCGGACAGGTGCGTGGATTCCAGTGCATGCTGCGCGCGCGACGCCGGGCTGGTGGGACGAGGCCCCAGGGCTCCGATGGGCGGCGTCACGGGAGGACGTGGATGTCGGGTCAGTCGCTGGCGGCGAAGATGCTGGAGGGGGTGCGCGAGTGGGCGAAGCGGCTGCCATCCGCCCTCTCGGATGACATGTCGGTGGACGTAGGCCGCAGGCGGGTGCGCCTGTCACACGCGCGTGTGGAAGCGGTGGTGCGCCAGCTGCTGGGCCGGCTGAAGAACTTCGAGCTGCGCGAGTGGGCCGCTCGCAAGGACGTCTACGATGTGCGCTTCTCCGTACACGGCTGGAAGCTGCGCGTGGAGACGGCGCTGGAGCGCGTGGAGCTTGCGTCCGGGCGCTACCGCCTGTGGCTGAGGACGCCGGGCGTGGTGGAGCTGGAGGAGTCCCGAACGGCCTCGTCGCTGATGATGGGCGTGCTGCGCGCGGGCGCGGGCCGGGCCGCGATGCGGGTGCTGGCGGAGCGGCTGCTGCCGCCGGGAATCCGCTGGGACGGCCAGGTGCTCCAGGTGGAGGGGCCCCTTCCCGAAGAGGGCGTGCTGCCGGCCAGGCTGTTCGACTCGGCGGCGCTGGCCATGACCGCCGAGCACCAGATCGAGGGCTTGTGGCTGGCCGCCGAGGCCTGGCCCGGGCTGATGGACCTGCTCCAGGTCGTGTTTGGCACGGAACTTCCGCGTACGCCTCCGGGCGTCTAGCGCGCCTGCCTGGCCGCTTGGGCGCGGGGGGGCTTCGCCCATCCGGCGAGGCGCGCGGGCGGGTGAGGTCTCGGGCACTGCCCTCCGGGACGCTCCCCGAACGCCGTGGGGGCTCCCACATTGGAGGGCATCAGGAGGCTCGGAGGGCGTGGTGGATGCGCCAAGGGGCCGGAATTCTTCGATACGCCATCGCGTTTCCTACACACGGCGAGCTGCCGGTGGAGATTGGGGGCCTTCCACATTCGACATAGGCCCCTCGACAGGCTAGAGGCTATCTGTCCCGCGGTTGGGACGGGCTGTGGCCTCGCGCCGTACGCAGAAAGAAGAAGAGACATGGCAACTGGCACCGTGAAGTGGTTCAACGACGCGAAGGGCTTTGGCTTCATCGCCCAGGACGACGGTGGACCTGACGTGTTCTGCCACCACACCGCGATTCAGGCGGACGGCTTCCGCACGCTGGCCGAGGGCCAGAAGGTGGAGTTCGAGACCCGGAAGGGCCCCAAGGGCCTCCAGGCCGAGAACGTCCGCGTCGTCGGCTGAGAGCGCAGGCTCCAGCACCCGTCAGCCCGGTCTCCGCGCGTGCGAGGCCGGGCTTTCGTTTTCGTCGAGGGAGGCGCAATGCAAGGAAGATCCACGAAGCGTCAGAAGGAGCAGGCGCGCAAGCAGCACCAGCAGGAGAAGGACGCCAAGAAGGAGGAGCGCAAGAGGCTGAAGGCCTCGCGCGGACCCCGTCAACCTGGGGACGTCGACCCCGACATCGCGGACATCATCCCCGGTCCTCAGCCGCCGCTGGAGTACTGAGCTCCAGAGGTGTGCGGCCCCGGGCTCGCCACCCAGCGTGGGTGCCCAGGGCAACCTTCCGGGATGGCGGGCCCGCCTACCCGGGAGGCTGCAGCACCCTCCGCTTCAGGTGCTCCAGGTGGAGCCCGCGCGGAGTCGCCGCGCCTGACGATGACAGTGGGCGCAGGGCGTGCGGGCCTCCCTCTTCACGGACAGACACCTGTCACGGCGAGGTGCCGCGCAGCACCTCCGCGTGGGCGATGCGGTCCAGGCGGAAGTGGCGTCGCTCCCCGGTGGTGACGTCCTCGGCGTCCACGCGCGTCTCGTGCCGGTTCATGATGACGGACAGGATGCGCACCTCGCGGACCGTCTCGATGTAGTTGCCGTCCACGTAGGTGATGCGCAGCGGCTGCTGCTCGAACCACGCGCGCTCCAGGGCTTCCCGCACGGGCTTCTTGCTCGGCAGCGAGGGCACGCCGATGAAGGTGAGCTCCTTGAGCCGCGTGAGCAGCTCGCGCTGGGCGGACGTGGAGAGCGCGGCGCGCACCTTGTCCAGCGCCGACTCCAGCGTGCCCGCGAAGGGCAGCAGCCGCATGTCGATGGCGAAGCGCCCCAGCGCGACGATGAGCGCCGCTTCGCGCGCGGTGAAGTTCACCGGCGGAAGGCTGTAGCTCCGGTCCAGCGCATAACCGCCTCCGCGTCCGCGCTCGGCCGAGACGGGCAGTGACGAGGCCCGCAGCGAGTCCAGGTCGCGGTAGATGGTCCGCACCGTGACGCTGAACCGCTCGGCGAGCACCTCGGCGGTGACACCGGTGCGGCGGCCCCGGAGGTACTCGGCGAGGGCGAAGAGACGCTCGGTTCGCTGCATGGAGGTGAAACCTGACATACCACTGTCAACCTCCGCCCTCAAGCTGACGTCATGCCTCCCGAGCCACGCGCCTTGCATCTCGCGCCGCGAGCAGCTTGCATCGCGCGCGTCGGCGGCGTTCAGGCTCGGAGGGACTCCATGGAGGACGAGTGGCTCTGGGGGTGGGACCCCACGCCGGGCATCGTCTCCGTGTGGGCGGAGCCGGACGGCCGCGCCTTCGTCTGGCGCCGCATCCCGGAGACGGGGGCGCTCGTGCGCGAGGTCGTGCGCTTCCGCCCGTGGCTGCTGCTCGCGTCGCTGGAGGACCTGGCGCACCTGGGCCCGAGGCTGTGTCCGGAGTCGGAGGGGCCCGCGCGTCACCGCGTGACGTGGCAGGAGCTCGAAGGGCCCGGGGCGCTGCGCTACCTCGTCCGCGCGGAGGACGGCCGCGCACTGACGGGGGCGGTGCTGGAAGGCGCGTCGCGCAGGCTCGGTCGTCCCGTGGGGCACCTGAAGGAGCTGGGCGCGAACGCGGTGCTCGCGTTGCCGCCGGAGGAGCAGTACCTCACGGTGTCGGGCCGCACGTACTTCCGCGACCTCGCGTTCGACGAGCTGCGCCGCATGCAGTTCGACCTGGAGACCACCGGCCTGGACCCGGCGCACGACCGGGTCTTCCTGGTGGCGCTGCGGAGCCCGGACGGCGAGACGGAGACGCTCGAAGCGCAGGGGGATGACGACTCGGCGGAGGCGGACCTCCTGTATCACCTGGCGGAGCGGGTGCGCGCGTGGGACCCGGACGTCATCGAGAACCACAACCTGCACGGCTTCGACCTGCCGTTCCTCGCCCGGCGCGCCCGGCACCTGGGCGTGGCGCTGGCGCTGGGCCGCGCGGGGGCACCCGGGCTGCGTCACCGGCCGTCCGCGCGGGGCTCCGCGCTGGGCCGGCCCGTGCCCGGCGCGCCTCCGGATGCGATGCGCCGCGCGCGCTACACGGTGCCGGGGCGCGAGCTCATCGACACCCTGGACGCGGTGCTGCGGCACGACTTCTCCACGCGGGAGCTCCCCGGGCACGGCCTCAAGGCCGTCGCCAGGCACCTGGGGTTGGCGGGGCCGGAGCGCGAGCACATCCCCGGCGCCCGGGTGTACGAGGTGTTCCGCGTGGACCCGGAGCGCGTGCGGCGCTACGCGCGTGACGACGTGAAGGAGGCGGCCGGTCTCGCGCGGCTGCTCGGGGGCGCGGCCTTCGCGCTCGCGCGCATGGCGCCGCGGCGCTACGAGCGGCTCGCGGACGCGGGGCCGGCCACCGGCGTGCTGGACCCGCTGCTCGTCCGGGCCTATCTCCGCGAGGGCGCCGCGCTGCCCGCGCACGAAGGCGGGGATGGCACCGCGCACAGCGGCGCGGCGCTCCACCTGTTCGCCTCCGGGGTGGCCCGGCGCATCGTGAAGGCGGACGTCGCCAGCCTGTATCCCTCGCTCATGCGCCAGTACCGGATTGGCCCCGGGCGCGACCGGCTGGGCGTGCTGCTGGCCCTGGTGGACCGGCTGGTGGACCAGCGGCTGGCGGCGAAGGGCAGGGCGCGCGCCGCGGCGCCGGGCTCCCAGGAGCGCTTCACGAACGAGGCGCTCTCCGCCGCCATGAAGATTGTCGTCAACTCGGCCTACGGCTACCTGGGCGCGGTGGGCCTCACGCGCTTCTCGGACGTGCACGCCGCCAATGAGGTGACGCGCCAGGGGCGCGCGGTGCTGGGGCTGCTGTGCCGCGAGCTGGCAGGCCGCGGCGTCACCCTGCTGGAGGCGGACACGGACGGCGTGTACTTCTCCGTGCCGGAGGGCTGGCGGGAGGCCGACGAGCGCCGCGTCGTCGCGGAGGTGGCCGCGCTCCTGCCTCCGCGGGTGCAGCTGGAGTTCGACGGCCGCTACGCCGCGATGCTCTCGCATGAGCCGAAGAACTATGCGCTCCAGCCCTATGACGGGCCGCTGGTGCTGCGCGGCGTGGCCTTCCGCTCCAGCCGCGCGGAGCCCTTTGGCGAGTCCTTCCTGCGCCGCGCGCTGGGCTGCTTGCTGGCGGGGGACGTCCAGGGCATCCGCGACGTGTACGTCTCCACGGTGATGGCCCTGCGCCGGCGGGCGCTGCCCACGCCGGAGGTCTGCGCGCAGGTCCGCCTGACGAAGACGAGCGCGCAGTACCTGGCCATCCGCTCGCGGCGGCGCGAGCTGCCCTATGAGGCCATGCTCGCGAGCGGGCGGAAGGACTGGCCCGTGGGCGAGCAGGTCCGCGTCTACCGCGCGACCGGGAGCCGCGCGGGGCTGCTGCCGGTGCCGGAGGCGGACGAGGTGGGCCCGTCCCGGCCGCTGTCGCGCGAGGAGGACCCGCGCGACTACGACGTCGAGTACTACGTGCGGCTGCTGCGGGAGACCTTCGCCGCCCGGCTGGTGCGCGCGCTGGAGCCGGGGGACTACAGGGCGGTGTTCGAGGACCCCGGCCAGCCCTCCCTCTTCGCGCCCTCGCTCGCGGAGGCGAAGCCCATCCTCACGGTGCTGACGGAGCCCGGGGGCCCGGAGTAGGCCACCGGGCCAGCTCAGGGCACCCCGGTGGATGGCTCCGCGCTGGCGCCGTCCGCCGACGGCACGGCCCGCTGCGCCAGGGCGGCGCGTTGCAGCCAGCCCGCCAGGCCCATGAGCACGAGCCCCGAGGTGCGCAGGGTGCGCAGCAGCTCCTCGCCTCGCGCCGCCTCCCCGGGAAGCAGCGGGGCGAGCCAGACGCGAGCGTCGTAGAAGAGCCACATGGCGCCGGAGATGCCCATGGCCCACCACACCCAGGCCAGCCGCCCGCCTCGCAGCATGTACGCGACGCCCAGGATGGGCGCCACCAGCAGGATGGTCGTCATGTCCGCGAGCGTCGAGGCGATGCTGATGATGGCGGACAGGGTGGCGCTGGTGCTCGCGCCCAGGTGGCCCACCTCGGTGGCGAGCGCCGGCAGGCCCACGGCCAGCGCGGCCACGGCCGTGCCACCCCACAGCGCGTTGCTGCGGGGGCTGGAGGGCGGCTGCAGGCCGGAGCGCCGGTACGTCATCGCCAGCAGGATGAGCGCGTAGGTGCTGCACACGTTCGCCAGCACCACGACGACCATGCGGTACGGCAGCAGCGGCGACTGCGCGAAGGGCACGTCCGGGACGGCGTGCAGCCAGTAGCTGCGCAGCGCCGTGCTGACCAGCGACAGGAACGCGCCCGCGGCGAGCCCGCCCCACACCTTGCGCAGGTAGTCTCCGGACTCGAACGAGCGCGCCGCGGCGAAGGTGCCGAGCACGGCCAGCAGGCCGCTGCCCCACCCGGCGACGTCATGCACGCGCTGGAGCGTGTGGGGCTCGCCCAGGGAGGCGGCGGCCGCGAAGGCGTGGGCGAGCTGGAGCACGAGCACCGCCCCGAACCAGGGCACGATGCTGCCGGACGCAGGTCCCCGGGACGGAGCGCTCATCGCAGCTTCTCCAGGGAGGCGGAAATCTCCGCGAGGATGACCTTCGCGTGGAGGGCACCGATGAAGGTGTTCAACATGGGCTTGAGCCCCTCGAGGAGCTTGGGGAGGTCTTCACGTCCCAGCTGCTCGGGGGGGCGCTTGAGGGTGCGGAGGGATGCCGTCTGGATGGCCATCTTCGCGGTGAACCCGCCGAGGAGGGGTTCCAGATGACGCACGAGCGTGTCGTGCCAGCCGGGTGGTGAGCTCTGGGAGGACGAAGGGAGAATCGCGCCACCTCCTGGTGGATACCTTCAGCGTAGGCAGAATCCGTCCCGCAGACGAGAGGCGCGCGCGCCAAACGCTGCGGATTGAGCCCAGGTGGTCTCGGTTTGCATGGAGAGCATGGAGTTGCGACGCGCGGAGCCACCGCTGTCTGCGGCGTTGGCTGTTTTTCCCGGAGGCGGATGGCCGGGCCCCTAGAATGCGCCGCTCGCATCGAGACAAGCCATGAACGCCCCACGCCTTCAGGACGCTGCTCACTCCTCCGAAAAGCCCGGCCCTCGCCCGCCCGTGGGACACAGGCCCCCGCCGGCGCCGGACTGGGACTGGCTCAAGAAGGGGTTGGGCCTCCTGGCGCTGGTGCATGGCGGCCCGCTCGCAGCCTTCGGGGCGATGGGCGTGGCGGTAGGCGTGGTCCAGGTGGTGGCCCCGGACGAAGGGAAGCGGGCGGCGGACGGCGCGGGCATCGTGCTGATGGCGTTGGTGTTCTTCCTCGTGGGGCGCTTCCTGTGGAAGAAGGGCATGTCGCCGTTCCGGAACGCGCGCCTGCGGGAGCAACTGCGCGGTTTCGTCCACGCGCAGCCACGCATCCGGGTCAGCGACGTGGCCGCGCAGCTCGCCCTGCCTGAAGCGAAGGTGGAGGCGCTGCTCAACACGCTCATCGCCCACCATGAAGTAGACCTCGTCTATCTTTCCGGAGCTCGCGCCTACATCCACCGGGACGCCTGGGAGCGGGGGCGGAACGTCGCCCGGCGCTGCCCCTCGTGTGACGCCCCCGTGGTCGCGGAGGCTGTCATGCCCGGGGACAAGGTCGTCTGCGATTACTGCTCTGCGGCGTTCCTCGTGGCCTAGACGTGCCGATGCTGCGAGACTTTGGCAATCGAGGTGCGTAATGCGCCGTAGTGGCTCCGTCCATTGACGGATGGCCTGTCATCCAGAGGAGGCCCGATGAGGAAGGTATTCGGAGCGGTAGCCCTGGCCGCGTTCACCGGCTGCGCGACCACGCAGGAAGCCCAGAAGCCGGAGACGCCGCCCGCGGTGGAGGTGGCGAAGGTGGAGGCTCCGGCCGAGCAGCCGAAGCTCCAGATTCCCGTGGACTACTACAAGCTCGACAACGGGCTGAAGGTGGTCCTTTCGCGCGACAGCTCGGCGCCGAAGGCCGTCGTCGCCGTCTACTACAACATCGGCTTCCGCATCGAGCCGAAGGACCGCACCGGGTTCGCGCACCTGTTCGAGCACATGATGTTCCAGGGCTCGCAGAACCTCGGGAAGATGGAGTTCATCCGCCTCATCCAGAAGAACGGCGGCATCCTCAACGGCTCCACCCGCTTCGACTTCACCAACTACTTCGAGGTCGTCCCCTCGAACACGCTGGAGACCATCCTCTGGGCCGAGGCCGACCGCATGCGCGGGCTCGAGGTGACGGAGGAGAACCTCAAGAACCAGCAGGGCGTGGTGACGAACGAGGTGAAGGTCAACGTCCTCAACCAGCCCTATGGCGGCTTCCCGTGGCTGGACATGCCGCAGGTGGCGAACTCCAACTGGTACAACGCCCACAACTTCTACGGCGACCTGAAGGACCTGGAGGCGGCCTCGCTGGACGACGTGCGGGCCTTCTTCAAGACGTACTACGCTCCCAGCAACGCCGCCCTGGTCGTCGTGGGTGACTTCGAGCCGGAGCAGGTGAAGGGGTGGATCCAGAAGTACTTCGGACCGCTGCCCACGGTGGCGCAGCCGTCGAAGCCGGACATCTCGGAGCCGCGCCAGACGCAGGAGAAGCGCCACGCCCGGCAGGACGCGCTGGCGCAGCGCCCGGCGCTCGCCGTGGGCTACCACATGCCCGGCGTGGGCACGCCCGAGCACTACGCCATGGCGCTGATCGACGAGGTGCTCCTGCGCGGCAACGACAGCGCGCTCTATCAGCAGCTCGTGCAGAAGAAGGGGCTGACCGGCGAGGTCTCCGGCGGGGTGAACCTGCTGGGCAACCACTGGAACTACAACGGCCCCATGCAGTGGACGGCCTACCTGTTCCATGACCCGGACACCTCGACGGAGTCCATCCTGAAGGAGATTGACGAGGTCGTGGCGCGGCTCCAGGGGCAGCCCATCGACGCGGCGACGCTGGAGCGGGCGCGGGTGAAGGCGCGCTCGCGGCTGTACGGGCAGTTGGAGGGCTTCCTCGGCTTCGGCCGCGCGGACCTGCTGGCCTCCTTCGCGCTCTTCTTCGACGACCCGGGGCACATCAACCGGATCGAAGCGGAGCTGATGAAGGTGACGCCGGAGCTCATCCAGAAGACCGCGCAGGAGTACCTGCGCCGTGAGAACCGCACGGTGCTGACGGTGGCGCCAGCCGCCGCGACCGCCTCCAAGACGCAGGCTCCCTGAGGACACGCACCCATGACCACGCACACGATTCGCACCCGCCTTGTCGCGCCCGCGCTGATGGTGCTCGGGATGCTGTCCGCTCCCACCTTCGCGGCCGCGCCTGCTCCCGCTCCGGCTCCGGCCAGGGAGTCGCCTCCGGCCCCCGCGGCGCCCAAGCCCTTCAAGGTCCCCGTCCGCACGGAGTTCAAGCTCGACAATGGCCTCGAGGTCTCCCTGCTGCCCTATGGCGACATGCCCAAGGTCGCCATCCAGCTGGCCATCGACACGGGCAACATCCATGAGAGTGCCACGGAGACGTGGCTGGCGGACCTGACGGGCAAGCTGCTGTCGGAGGGGACCACCACCCGCTCGGCGGAGCAGATTGCCCAGGCGGCCGCCCAGCTCGGCGGCTCGCTCAACATCGGCACGACGATGGACCAGACCTCCGTCGGTCTGGAGGTCCTGTCCGAGTCCGCGCCGGAGGCCCTGGCCCTCATCGCGGATGTCATCCAGAACCCCGCCTTCCCGAAGGCGGAGGTCGAGCGCGTCAAGGGAGACCTGGCGCGCGAGATGGCCATCTACAAGAGCCAGCCTGGGGTGCTCGCCGACGAGCGGCTGGGCCAGTCGCTCTACGGAGACCATCCGTATGGCCGGTACTTCCCGCCGGAGGCGCAGCTCAAGGGCTACACGCAGGAGGTCGTCCGCGCGCACTATGACGCCAACATCGGCGCGGCCCGGTCGCGGCTGTACATCGTCGGCCGGTTCGACCCGGAGCCCGTGGAGAAGGCCGTCCGGGACGCGTTCTCGGGCTGGAAGGCGGGCCCGGAGCGGCTGAAGAACCTGCCCAAGCAGCGGGTGGCGAAGGCGGTGCAGTTCATCGACCGTCCGGGCGCGGTGCAGTCCACGGTGCGCGTCGCGGTGAAGGCCCTGCCGCCCTCCAGCCCGGACTTCGTCAAGCAGACGGTGATGAACACGCTGCTCGGCGGCTACTTCAGCTCGCGCATCACCGCGAACATCCGCGAGGCGAAGGGCTACACGTACTCGCCCTACAGCGAGGTGTCCGCGCACCTGGAGGATGCCTACTGGGTGCAGAACGCGGACGTGACGACCGCCGTCACCGGCGAGTCGCTGAAGGAGATCTTCAAGGAGGTGGCCACGCTGCGCAAGACGCCGCCGCCCGCGGAGGAGCTGAGCGCCGTCCAGAGCTACCTGGCGGGCACCTTCCTGCTCCAGAACTCGTCGCGCAACGGCATCATCAGCCAGCTCCGCTTCGTGGACCTGCACGGCCTGCCGGACTCGTACCTGCAGAACTACGTGCAGTCGGTGATGGCGGTGACGCCGGCGGACATCCAGAAGCTGGCGGCGAAGATGCTGACGCGTGAGGCGATGACCATCGTCGTGGTGGGCGACCAGAAGGCCGTGGCGCCGCAGTTGAAGGTCATCAACCCCGCGCTGAAGTAAGCCCCGGGACACGCCTCTCGCCAGGGCCGCGGCTCCCGCCATGGGAGC
>JAFAAN010000007.1 GCA_023426545.1 Pseudomonadota bacterium | reverse complement strand
CGGAGACCTTGCACCGCCCCCGGCCCGCCGCGGCCTCCCGGTCGCCGCGGCAGGACTCGGCGGGGGCGGGCACGGCCAGCCGCGCCAGGTGCTCCAGCGTCGCGTCCTGCTCCAGGCTGGAGTTGAGCACGTCGCCCGCTTCGGACAGGAGGCGCCGGAAGGTCTCGTTCCGCCGGCGCTCGGAGAGGTCCACCAGCATGCCCAGGCACTGCGCCGGGCCGGAGGCCGGGGGCACCCGCGCCGTCCACAGCTCGACATGGAGGGGCGCGCCGTCGCGCCGGTGGAGCGCCAGCTCCAGGCCCGACTGGGCCTGCCCCTGCTCCACCTGCTCCAGGTGCCGGCGGAAGGCTTCCCATTGGGCGTCGGGCACCCATGGCACGCGGCGTCCGAGCACGTCGTCCTGTGTCCACCCGAACAGCCGCTCGGCGGCGGGGTTCCACAACCGTACTGTGCCATCCAGGTCCAGCAGGTGGATGGCCACGGGGGAGACCTGGAGGAGGATTTCCAGCAACGCTGGACCTCGTGCTCCGGACCACCGGGCCTCTGCTTGACCGAGCGCCGCCACCATCGTCATCGCGTTCCCCCCACCCATGCGTGCAAGGGAGCATGGCCGCCCCGAGGCGAGGAGCGTCCGCGCGGGCAGGGGCGCCCCGGCGGCGCGGCTGGCGAACATCCGCGCCCGGGGATGGTTCGTTCCGGACGTACTCCCCGCCCTGACGCCCTGTGACGCCAAGGCCAGGGCGCGTCCATCGCACAGAGGAATACCCGGGGCGTCCGCGCGGTGGCGGTTGCTCCGGGCTCGCATTCGGCTAAAGCGGGGGGCCGTGAAAGCCACCACCACTGGCGTGCCGGGCGGCGAAGAGGTCAAGCAGGGCCCGGATACCTTCAAGCGTTCGGCGCTGCTGGCCCTCGGGGCCCTGGGCATCGTCTACGGCGATATCGGAACCAGCCCGCTGTACGCGCTGCGTGAGTGCTTCACGGGCCCCCATGGCATCCCGCCGACGCCGGCGAACGTGCTCGGGGTGCTGTCGCTCATCTTCTGGTCGCTCATCATCGTCGTGTCGGTGAAGTACCTGCTGCTCGTGATGAGGGCGGACAACCGGGGCGAGGGGGGCATCCTGGCGATGATGGCCCTGGTGATGCAGCGGCAGCGCGGGCAGCCGCCGCACCGCTCGCGGCCGGTGCTGATTACGCTGGCCATCTTCGGCGCGGCGCTCCTCTACGGGGACGGCGTCATCACCCCCGCCATCACCGTGCTCAGCGCGGTGGAGGGCCTGCACGTCGCCACGCCCATCTTCGACCCCTACGTCATCCCCATTGCCCTGGTCATCCTGGTGGGGCTCTTCCTGGTGCAGCGGCACGGCACCGCGGACATCGGCGCCGTCTTCGGGCCGCTCATGTGCGTGTGGTTCATCACGCTCGCGGGGCTCGGCGTGAAGGAGCTGGTCCACAACCCGGCGGTGCTGGGGGCGCTGTCGCCCTGGCATGCGGTGGAGATGTTCCAGCACAACCACCTGCATGGCTTCCTGGTGCTGGGGGGCGTCTTCCTGGTGGTGACGGGCTGTGAGGCCCTCTACGCGGACATGGGGCACTTCGGCCGCAAGCCCATCCGGCTCGCCTGGTTCTCCCTGGTGCTGCCGGCGCTGATGCTCAACTACCTGGGGCAGGGGGCGCTGCTGCTGCGCGACGCCAGCGCCGCGCGCAATCCCTTCTTCCTGCTGGCGCCCTCCTGGCTGCTGTATCCGCTGGTGGCGCTGGCCACGGTGGCGGGCGTCATCGCCTCGCAAGCGCTCATCTCGGGGGTGTTCTCGCTGACGCGCCAGGCGATGCAGCTGGGCTACAGCCCGCGCATGGAGGTGGTGCACACCTCGGCGGAGGAGATGGGGCAAATCTATCTGCCCGGCCTCAACTGGGCGCTGCTGGTGGGCGTGGTGGCGCTGGTGCTGGGCTTCCGCTCCTCCAGCGCGCTGGCGTCGGCCTACGGCATCGCGGTGTCGACGGCGATGGTCATCACCACGTGCATGTCCTATGTCGTGGCCCGGGAGCTGTGGGGCGTGCGGCGGTGGGTGGCCATCCCGGTGGTGGGGCTGTTCCTGGTGGTGGAGCTGGCCTTCTTCGGCGCCAACGCGGTGAAGGTGGCGGACGGCGGCTGGTTCCCGCTGCTGATGGCCTCCGCCGTGTTCACGCTCATGACGACGTGGAAGCGCGGGCGCGACATCCTGGCGGCCAAGCTGCGCGCGTCCAGCATCCCCCTGAAGCAGCTGCTGGACAGCTTCGGAGACCACCCGCCGGTGCGGGTGCCCGGCACGGCCATCTTCATGACGGGCAACGCGGAGGGCACGCCGCCCGCGCTGCTGCACAACCTCAAGCACAACAAGGTGCTGCACGAGCAGGTGGTGCTGCTGACCATCCTCTCCGAGGAGCTGCCGCACGTCGCACCCTCCGAGCGCGTGGAGGTGGAGCCGCTGGAGCAGGGCTTCGTGCGGGTGGTGGCGCGCTACGGCTTCATGGAGAACCCGGGCATCCCCGACGTGCTGAAGCGCTGCCGCGAGAAGGGGCTCCAGTTCCAGCTGATGGGCACCAGCTTCTTCCTGGGGCGGGAGACGCTGATTCCCACCAAGCGGCCGGGCATGGCGGTGTGGCGCGAGTCGCTCTTCGCCTGGATGAGCCGCAACGCGCGCAGCGCCACCGCCTACTTCCGCATCCCCCCCAACCGGGTGGTGGAGCTGGGCGCCCAGGTGGAGCTGTAGCGTCGCGCCCCCCTTTTTTGGGGGGCGGGTGTGCTTCACCCCACATCTGTCCTTGACTCTTTGCGTTGAATGGGGATTTCTGCGCCTGGGCTGCGCCTGCCTGCCACATCTGCGCCTGGATTTACCTCCCGGACAGAAAATTACGGCAGGAAGCAACTTTTCGGACCGTAATTCGAAAATAGTTTTGTCTGACGGAAGTGGTCTCCGCGGATGGAACGTCGTCGGTATTACGCAACCCGGTGTCCCCCGACACCCTTGTCCGGAATCAGGTCAGTCCCCCATGCTCGACATCGCCCCCGCGTCCGCGAACTCCGCTGTTGCCCCTGCCTCCGCCTGGGCTCCGCCGGAACCGACGTTGCGGACGCTGTCGGGCCTGTCGCCGCACACGGTGCTGACGCACGCGGACCTCTACCCGCGCATCTGCGTGCGCGACCCGTACTTCGCCCTCAAGGACGTGACGGTGATGGGGGAGGGCGAGGTGGTGGCGCGCATCCCGGTGCAGCAGGACCCGGACGCGGAGGCGGGCCCCATCGGCCTGGGCGAGGCGGGGCGGCACATGGCCATCCTGGGCTCCTGCGCGTCCGCGCTGATGGCGCCCAAGGACGGGCAGCACTTCTACCTGGCGTGCGGCGCGCGCGGGCAGTGGCTGCGCCCGGAGCCCATGGCTCGCGCCACGGAGATGCTGTGGGGGCTGGCGAAGGCGGAGTTCACGGGCCGCCGCTCGGCCACCGCGCGCACGCTGCTGTCGCTGCCGGACGGCACGCCGTTCTTCCGTCTGGAGGTGGACTACAACGTGCTGTCCGCCGCGGCCTTCACCCGCCTGTTCGGCGAGGCCCGGGTGGACATGCGCCGCGAGCCGCGCCGTGACGACGGCGTGCAGCGCAGCCCCGAGGAGTGGGCCCGGCTGCGGCAGAACCCCTACAGCAAGCCGCTGGCGCTGCGCGACTGGCGGCCGGACGGTGAGAGCCTGTCGGCCTCGCTGGGGCCGGTGACGGCGGAGATGTGCAAGGGGCACTTCGCGCTGCACCCGGTGATGCCGGTGGCGGTGGTGGCCAGCGGCATGACGCGGGTGGCGACCACGCTGCTGCGCCGGCTGGAGGGCGCGCCCTGGGCCCGCTGCATCGCCAGCAACGTGCGGCTGTCGGCGGACAGCCTGGCCTACGCGGGCCAGACGGTGACCTTCGGCGCCCACCGCAGCGCGCATGACGGTGACACGCACTCCTTCACGTGCCAGGCCTCGGTGGGCGAGCGCGTGGTCGCCGAGCTGGACGTCACCTACACCCGCGTGGACTGAGGGCGGCGCCTAGTCCCACTGGATGGCGTAGTCCGCGCTGTCGATGCCTCGGGGCGTCGCGCGCGCGGTGCCGCGCAGGCCCAGCACCTTCAGCGCGCCGGTGAGGATGCCCTCGTGGTAGGCGGGCGGCAGCATGTCCCGGCGCATGTGCAGGGTGCCGGAGCGGGGGCCGGTGGGGACGTACTCGCGGCTGCCGTAGCTGACGGCCGCGCTGTAGCCCATCTTCGCCCCGGCGAAGAGCTTCTGCGGGTCGCCCCGGGAGATGATGCCGAAGATGAGCATGCCCGGCCCCGAGGAGAAGCGCTCCACGTCCCGCTCGCCGCAGGCATGGAAGACGGCGTCCTCGGGCCCCAGCAGGGGCTCGAGCGCGTCCGCCGCGCGGTAGAGGAGCGTGACGAAGTCCCGCGCCGGGTACGTGAGCAGGTCCGAGTACGCCCCCGCGAGCTCGCCCTCGCGCACCGCGTCCAGCGCCGTCAGGCCGGCCCGCTGCTGGACCAGGCCGAGCACCGACTTGAAGAACAGGCCGCGCACCGAGTCACCCGGCTGCATGGCGGCGATGCGCGCCGCGAGCTCCGTCTTGTTGGACGGCATGGGACGGCTCCTCACACCTCGTCGAGCAGCACCGGGGCGAAGCCCGCGGCGTCACACGAGGCCAGCACATAGCGTACGCCGTTGCGCTCGCCCGTGAAGCCGGCGGCGATGCCGGCCGCGTGCAGGTGGCCGTAGACGCACACCTTGGGCTGGAAGGCCTCGATGGGCTCGCTGAAGGCGGTGGGCTTCTCGTTCGCGTACACCGGCGGGAAGTGCACGGCCACCACGCGCACCAGGGGCGTGGGGCTGGCCGCCTCCTTCTTCTTCGCGTCCTCCATGGAGGCCGTCAGGCGCCGCGTCTCGCGCTCCACGTAGCCGGTGTCCGCGGCCTCGTCGCCCATTTCGCCGCCCGGCATGGGCGGGGCCTCGGGCGCCGTCCACAGCCGGCTGCCGGCAATCACCCAGGGGCCCATGACGACGGCGCTGTTGTGGAGGAAGCCCTCCAGGGTGCGGAAGGGCTCCAGCAGCTTGCGCAGCTTGGAGGCGGAGTCTCCCCACCAGTAGTCATGGTTGCCGCGCACCAGCACCTTGCGGCCCGGGCGCGCGTCCAGCCACGCCAGGTCCTCCATCACCTCGTGCGCCCGCGTCGCCCAGGAGATGTCCCCGGCGACGATGACCACGTCCTCCGGGCCCACCCGCTCATCCCAGGCCCGCTGTAGCGGCAGCGGATGCTCGTGCCACCCGAAACGGTGCATGTCCTTCTGACGCGTGGAGGGCAGGTGGGTGTCGCCGATTCCGAAGAGCCGCATGGCTCTCTCATAGCGGAAGCCCTTGCCTCTGTCGGCCCCCGTGGCCCTCGCTGGGGCGGCGGGCGCATCCGGTGGCATTCTAAAAAGCGAGAAGCACTGGAAGGTGTGTAAAGTATCTTTACGTCTGGGTGTCTCGAAATACGCCAGTGGAACATGCTCTGGCCAACCCAAGGTCTGGAATACGCGAGCCTACATGTCGGAGTGTCCTGATTTCAGTGGGTTGTAATGGGCCTCTGCTGCCGCAAACGCGGAATTCTTGACGACCGGGTGGTGCATGGATGCTCCACATCGGTCTCCGTGAAAGAGGTGCTCCCAGGGAAGCCGTGGCTGGCATGCATGGTGCTGTGCGTCGGCTTCCTGCGCCGCTCCCGAGGATGGGAGCGACCGTGGAGCTGCTGACCCCCCTTCAAGGAGTTTCCATGCACGTGTTGCGCAAGACGTTCGCGGTGACGGCCGCGGCCATGGCCCTGTCTGCCTGTGGCCCCCAGCCCGAGGCGTCCCAGGATGAGACCGCCCCCGAGACGCAGGTCCCCGCTGGCGTGGCGGATGATGCCGCCCGCGCGGTGGCCGACGCGGCCCGGCGCACGCCGAACGAGCTGGACGGGCTGTTCGCCAAGGCCGCGGCCGAGTTCAACGTCCCGGTGAGCCTGCTCAAGGCCATCTCCTATGCGGAGACGCGCTGGGAGCACGTCCGCGGTGAAGAGGAGTTCGAGGGCCGCCCGGCGGCGTTCGGTCTGCTGGCCCTCCGCGGTGAGCACATCACCGACGGCGCCACCCTGGCGGGCGTGTCCGCGGACGCGGTGCGCGACGAGCCGCTGGCCAACCTGCGCGCGGGCGCCGCGCTGCTGTCGAAGTACGCCGACGAGGCGGGCATCGACCGCAAGGACCTGGGCGCGTGGGCCCCGGTGGCCGTGCGCCTGACGGACATCTCCGACCCGGATATCCAGGCGCACTACATCCACAACGACGTGTACTCGGTGCTGCGCGAGGGCGCGGGCGCCTTCACGCCGGCGGGCAAGGTGGCTGTGTCGCTGGAGGCCACCCAGGTCGAGGCGAAGTTCGCCCTGCCGAAGATGCAGGCCCTTGCGGCCGGCCCGGACTACGCGGCCTCCATCTGGCGCCCGTCGCCCAACTACAACGCGCGGCCCGCTGGCATCGGTCAGCAGATGGTCGTCATCCACACCTGTGAGGGTGGCTACTCGGGTTGCTGGAGCTGGCTGACCAACTCCGCCGCGGGCGTGAGCGCGCACTACGTGGTCAACGAGAGCGGCACCGAGGTGTCGCAGCTCGTGCGTGAGTCGAACCGCGCCTGGCACGTGGCCGCCGCCTACCGCAGCAGCCTCAACGGCGGCGTCAAGTCGAACCTCAACGGCCGGTCGACGAACGACTTCTCCATCGGCATCGAGCACGGTGGCTACGCCAGCTCGGCCTCGTTCTCCACGGGGATGATCAACACCTCCGCCAAGCTGACGTGCAACATCACCCGGGACCAGGGCATCCCGCGCGACAGCTACCACATCGTGGCGCACGGCCGGCTGCAGCCGGAGACCCGCACGGACCCGGGCCCCAACTGGCCGTGGTCCACGTACATCAGCAAGATTCGCAGCGAGTGTGGTGACGGCGGCGGTGGAACGAACCCGGTCATCGTCGTGGACAGCAACAACGCCAACAACGACTCCAGCAAGGGCTACATCGCGGTGCCGTCCACCTGGGCGCGTGGCACCAGCGCGGGCTACTACGGCAACGACTACTACTACGCCTCCACGCAGCCCATCTCCGAGCCGGCGGTGTTCCACTTCCACATGCCTGCGGCGGGCAGCCGGACCATCCAGGCCTGGTGGGTGCAGGGCACCAACCGCTCTCCCGCGGCGCCCTTCATCATTACGCACGCGGGTGGCAACAGCACGGTGACGGTGAACCAGCAGACCAACGGCAGCAAGTGGGTGACGCTGGGCACCTACAACTTCAACGCCGGCTGGAACAAGGTGCAGCTGAGCCGCTGGGCCACCGAAGGCTACGTCGTCATGGCGGACGCCCTCCGGATTCAGTGAGGTGGTGATGCGGGGCCTTGAACGGCTTCAACGTTCCTGGCCGTGGCGGGCGCGGTGTCTGACCGCGCTCGCCGTGCTCGGTGTCGGATGTTCCGGCCGGTGTGGCGGGA
This sequence comes from Pseudomonadota bacterium, assembly GCA_023426545.1. Lineage (GTDB taxonomy): Bacteria > Myxococcota > Myxococcia > Myxococcales > Myxococcaceae > Myxococcus. The sequence continues at coordinate 32,428 of JAFAAN010000007.1, read as the reverse complement.
CGTCCGGCTCCGGGCCGCTGTCCAAGGAGGAGGCTGGCGCCATTCCGGGCACGGTCATCTTCTTGTCGGAGCGGGCAGGGCAGAAGGATGTCTGGAAGGTGAGTCCGGACGGTGTGGAGACGCAGCTGACGCGCGGCGAGGAGGACGAGTATCCCGGTCCCCTGTCGCCGGACGGCAAGTCGCTGCTCGTCATCGCCGCGACGGAGGAGGGCGGGCTGCACCGCCAGCAGATGCGGGTCCTGCCGTTGGATGGCAAGAGCCCGGCGGTACCGCTGCATCCGCCCCGGGCGCGTGCGCGCAACGCGAGCTGGGCGCCGGACGGCACCTGGTTGGTGGCCGAGTCCGACGCGGAGGGCTTCAGCGACGTGGTGCGCCTGGAGCCCCGCGAGGGCGGGCCAGAGGTGCGCCTCACGCAGGTGCCACAAGGCTGCTTCGAGCCGGCGGTATCGCCGGATGGCAAGGAGGTGGCCTTCGTATGCAGCCGCGAGGGCGACCCTGAAGTCTACGTGGCGAACGCGGACGGCGGCGGTGAGCGCCGCCTCACCTTCTTCCACCATGAGGACCGCACGCCGAAGTGGAGCCCGGACGGCAAGTGGCTCGTCATCGTCAGCGATCGCGAGCGCAAGGACCGGCTGTACTTCCTCCGTCCGGACGGTTCGGACCTGCGCGCCGTGTCGGGCGAGTCCTTCGAGGGCGACGAGCGCGAGGCCGCCTGGAGTCCGGATGGGCAGCGGCTGGCCTACGTGAGCCGCCTGTCGGAGGGGCTCAGCCGCATCTGGGTGGTGTCCGTGGCGGGCGGCGCGCCCGTGGCCCTGACGGACGGCACGCACCGGGACGACATGCCCGCGTGGAGCCCGGACGGGAAGTACCTGGCCTTCGTCTCCGAGCGCCAGGGCGACACGGACGTGTACCTCATGCGCGCGGACGGCACGGGGCAGACGCGGCTCACGCGCGCGAAGGGGGCGGACTGGTTGCCGCGTTGGGCGCCGGCGCGCTGAGGGCGGAGTCGCTCCCCGCCGCCGGGGCCTGGCTGTCCGCCGCCAGCGGCGGTGGGTGCTCCTCCGGGGGCTCCACCGGAAGGCTGAAGCAGAAGGTGGAGCCCTTGCCGGGCTCGGTCTCCACCCAGATGCGGCCACCGTGGGCCTCGACGATGAGGCGGCTGATGTAGAGGCCCAGGCCCAGGCCCTTCGCGTCCAGCGCGCCGCTCTTCTGCGTGCGGAAGTACTTGTCGAAGACGTGCGCCGCGTCCTCCGGCGTCAGGCCCGGGCCCTGGTCCGTCACGGACACCACCACCTGACCTTGCTGGAGCCGGGCGCGCACGGTGACCGGCTGCGCGCCCGGGCTGTACTTGGCGGCGTTGCTCAGCAGGTTGGCGACCACCCGCTCCAGCCGCGCCGCGTCCACCCAGACGGTGGGCAGCGTGCCCTGGACCTCCAGGTGGAAGCGCTCGCGGGCGTCGGGCGGCACGTCGCGCTCCATCACCTCCTCGAGGAAGCGCGCCACGTCCTGGGGCTCGCGGCGCAGCGTCTCCCGGTGGGACTCCAGCCGGGAGCCCTCCAGCAGCTGTTCAATCATCGAGCTCATCCAGGCCACGCTGTGCTGGATGGACTCCGTTATCGCCTCTTCCCGCCCGAGCCGCCGCTCCTTCAGGGCGCGCCGGAGCAGCCCCACGCGCAGGCTGATGGTGTGGAGCGGGTTGCGCAGGTCATGGGAGATGAGGCTGACGTACTCCTCTCGCAGGCGGTCCAGCTCGTGGCGCGTCGTCACGTCCTGCAGCGTGGAGACCCCGCCGCGCACCGAGCCTCCGTGGCCGAAGACAGGGGCCGCCGTCACGAGCACGGGCAGCCGCCGCCCATCGGGCCGGACGATGAGGAACTCCTCGGGGCCCACGAGCTGGCCCGCCTCCATCGCCCGGAGGATGGGCAGGTCCTCCCTGCGGACCGGCTTGCCGCTGGTCGTGAGCATGAATGGGTAGTCCCAGATTTCCTCCATGCCCTGGAGGGGGCGCCCGAGCAGCTGCTCCGCCAGGGGGTTGGCCACCACGACGTCCTGGCCCCGCTCGGCGAAGACGATGCCCACCGGGGCGTGGTCCAGGAGCGCCTGGACCTGGCTGCGCTGCATCTCCGCTTCGTCGCGCGCCCGCTGCACGCGGGCCAAAAACCGCTCCCGCTCCGTCACGTCCCGGAGGACGGCGAGCATGCCGGGCCCGTCCGGACCCGAGATGGGGCTCAGCCGGACCTCCAGGGACACCTGGCGGCCGTCCTTGCGCAGGCCCTGGATGGCGCGCGCGCCGGGCTCGATGTCCTGGCTCCTCTTGCCGCCAAAGAGTCCTTCGGGCACCAGCACCTCGACCTCGCGGCCCAGCAGCTCCTCGTGGTGGTAGCCGAAGACCCGCTCCGCCTCGGCGTTGACGAAGCGCAGCAGGCCCTGGGCATCCACGGTCAGCAGCGGGGTGGGGGTCGTCTCCAGCAGACCCCGGAAGCGCGCTTCGGAGGCCTCCAGCGCGAGGAGCGCTTGCTGCCGCCGGGCCTCGATGACGTCCAGGGCCCGCGCGGACAGGAGCACGAGCGCCGCGCCGCCCGTGCTGACGAGGGTGGCGAAGATGGGCAGCTTCGCCTCCAGGTTGATGGCCTTCAGGTCGTGGAGGAGCATCAACATCATGCCCAGCAGCGAGGGGCCGAGCAGCGCCATGGGGACCATCCGGCGCGCGACGAGGCCGCCGAGCGAGTCGCGGGTGACGCGGCTCACCAGGCCCTGCGCGGGACGCGCGCAGAGCGTCCCCACCCCCAGCAGCAGCAGCGTCAGCGCGGTGGGCAGGCCCATGCTGCGCTCGGCGAGGAAGGGCAGGGTCCCCACCACCAGGAGCGGACCCATCAGCAGGCCGTTGAGGCCCAGCGTCGAGCTCACCAGCGACAGCACGACCAGCGTATCCCGGAGGCGGACGCGCCGGGCGTCGTCCGGGACGGCGAGGGCGCCCCCCAGCAAGGCCATGGAGGCGGCGGTGAGCGGCGAGGGCTGGGGGAGCGCCGAGAAGTGCTCATCGAACAGGCGGAGCATCAGCCGCTCCACCCCTGCGTCCCAGCCCGTCAGTTCGCGGATGAGGCTCAGCGCGCCAATGGCCAGCACCACGAGCGCGCAGGCGGTGGCCAGGTCCTCCCGGTGGCGGAGCGGGTGGAGCACCAGCCGCAGGCCCAGCGAGGCGCCCCCGAACACCATGGCCACGCCCGTCACCGGCGTCATGGGAATGCCGGCCACGCCGGGCCTCAGCATCTCCACGTCCAGCGCCCAGCCCAGGAGGTACAGCAGGCCCACGAGCGGGACCGCTAGCGCGGCGAGCCATGAAATCCCTCGGGCCATGGCCGCGCTGCGACGCTCGGGTCTCCAGCACTCGTTCATCGTGGCGTCCCCCAGGAACGCACAGGGCGCCTCCCGCGACATGCTCCGGCCATCGGCCCCCGCTCGAGACGCTCCCGTCAGAGATGCGTCGCGTCCCCGCCCGTGGGCACTGGACGCGAGGGCGGCGCGACGATGGGAGTCAACGGTTGGGGCCCGCGTGCGCCTTCCGGGAACATGGGGACGGCCATCGCCTGGGGCAGCACCTGCCATGCGGCCACGGCGCGAGCGGGCGGTCCGTCGCGGCGCTGCTCAGGGAGGCGGGTAGAGGCCAGGGTGGAGGGTGAGCACCAGCCCCCATCCAGGCGCCACGCTCACGTTGCGCGGCACATAGCCCTCCTGCCCCGCGACCGATAGCAGGAAGGTGTCCGCGTCCATGCCTGAATGGACGTAGACGAACAGGCCGTCCGCGCCCGTCCCCTCCTGGCTCGCGGCATCGAGGTCGGCGGTGGGGTAGTAGATGCGCCCGGTCAGGGCCTCGCGGTCCGGTGTCACCCTGGCGCCCATGACGGGCTGCCCGGCCGCGTCCACGACACGGCCCAGCACGAAGCCCGCGTCGCGCAGCGTGGCCGCCCTGTCCTCGGTGTGCCCTCGGATGGCGCTCTCGCCCACGGCGAGGCTGAGCGCGTCATGAAAGGCTTCCGGCAGCGCCCATACACGCACGCCGATGAGGTCGGTGCGGGGGCGCGCTCCGGTGAAGGCGGAGTCGTAGACGACGGTGTGGGCGCGCACGAGCCCGGCGGCATCGAGGCCCGCGACGAGGCTCAGATGTATCTCCCGCACGGGCACGTCCGTGAGGGTGAAGGTGCCATCCGCGGAGACGGGCGCGCTCTCGAAGCTGGCGTTGGGGTCGTTCACCGCCAGCCGGAGTGGCTCGGCAAGGGTGATGCGCGCCGCGTCCAGCGAAGGTCCCGTCATGCCACGGGCCGCGAGCAGCCGTTGGGCCTCGGGCAGCACGCCGACGCTGCCGCTGATGCTGATGTGGAGGTTGTCCAGGTCCACGGTCTCCGCGTCATCGGTCTGCACGCCGGGGTCGGGGTTGGCGCCGCCAGGGTCGCAGCCCAGTGAGAGTCCGAGGAGCGCGCAGGAGAGCATCAGGAGAGGACGCTTCATCGCGGGCAAGCTCTTCACGGGCCCTGGGCGCGGCAATCCACCCCTCCCGCGGTCCGTCCCCTGGTCGACGCTCTGGTGAATCGGACCGTGGACGCGGGGCCGAGGGGGTGTCCGGAAAACGTCAACGCCGCGCCCTGGGGGACGCGGCGTCGCTCGTTGCATTGGAATCCGCGTGGGCTTCACCGGGGAGCGAGCGCGGTGTCAGGCTCCGCGAGTCCGCGTGGCGCAGCTCAGCGCCAGCGGCCGTTGCCGGACGAGGAGCCCGAGCGCCCGGAGGGAGGCGACCCGGAATTGGAGGACGACCCACTGCTGCCGCCGCCGCGTCCCCAGCCGCCGCCGGAGCTCGAGCTTCCGGAGTTGCTGCTGCCGCCGCTGTTGCCGCCGCGCCCCCAGCCACTGCTGGAGCTGCTGCTCCCCGAGCTGCTGCCGCCGCGCGTGTTCCGTCCGCTGCTGTTGGACTGGCGGTCGTCATCCTGCGACGAGGTGCTGCGCGTGGCGCGCCCAGCGGGCGGGCTGCTCCGTCCGTTTCCGGAGCTGTTGCTGGAGGTGGAGGAGCCGCTGGCGGACCGGCCCGGAGGCGGCGAGCCGCTGCTGGCGGGGCGGTTTCCCCAGCCCCCGTTCGAGTCGTGGCTCTGGCCGCGCGGCGCCTGGTTGTGGCCCCCCGAACCCGCGCTGGCGCCGCGCGGAGGCTGCGTGCTCCACCGCGTGCCCGAGGGCGGAGTCCGCTGGCCTCCGTAGGTGTTGCCAGGGGTGGCGGGCCGGGCCGGGCGCACGTAGCTGTAACCCGCGGAGGCGCTGTGCGTGCGGCTCCACACGTAGCCGCGGCCGCGCTCGTAGCGGTAGAGGTTGCCCACGGTCGGGTAGTAGTCGTGCGAGTGGCGCCCGCGGAGGTGGCAGAGGCCGCCGTGCGCGTGGGGGTGGTCGTCCCAGTACCAGACCACCGAGGGGCCCTGATAGTAATACGCGTTGTCCGAATACACGTAGTACGTGGTGGTCGGCTGGTATTCGTGGACGTGCATGTGTGAGTACGGGCACCAGCCGCCGCCAAAGTCATCGGGGATGGGGTGGTCGCCCGAGTAGCTGTACTCGATGACGTCGACAGGCGCGTAATGCGCCGGGCCGTGGACGTGAGCGACACAGCCAGTGCCCATCATCAGGGCGATTGGAACGGCGAGGGCAAGCAGGCGGCGCATGTGATGACTCTCCTGGGCGGGAGTGGACTGGCGAGACGTCCACCTTGCGGCCACACGAGGGAGACGGACGGGCGCGGAGGAAATTCACACCCGGATGCCGTCCGGATTCAGGCGCCTGCCCACACCACGATAGCGCCCTTCATCCACTGGTGGACATTGTCGGGCTGGTGTAGGGGGAGATGTGTGGGCTGCCCGTCAAGGCTGGGGCGCCGCGCGGAGACGCACCATGATGGAGACTGAGTTCGGGGCCGGCGCACACTGTCCGATTCACCCGGAGTTCCAGGCGGTGAGCACCTGCTCGCGCTGCGGCAACTTCATGTGCCGCACGTGTGGAGAGGAAGGCTCGCAGGACTGGTGCCCGGCGTGCAGGCAGCGCGAGGGCGTGGGGCAGGTCTTTCCGCTGAACCGCGAGAACTGGAGCGTCTCCGCGCTGGTGGACCAGGCCTGGAGCGCCTTCAAGCGCGAGTGGGTGATGCTCTGCGTGGGCGTGCTCATCTTCATGGTCGCGTCCTTCGCGGGGCAGCTCGTCTCGCAGGTCTTCTCGATGGTCGCCGGAGCGGCGAACAGCCTCGTCGTCACCGCCTTCGCCATCATCCTGGGGATGATGGCCTCCTACGTCATCCAGGGGGCCGTCACGCTGGGCTTCCTGCGGATGAGCATGGACGTGCTCAACGGGCAGCGCGCGGACCTGTCGCGGATGTTCAGCCAGTTCGGCAAGGTGCTGCCCTACATGGGGACCCTGCTGCTCTCCTTCGTTCTCATCATCCCGCTGCTCGTGCTCATCGCGGTGGGCGCGTTGGGCGCGGGCCTGGTGAGCGGCACCGTGAGCTGGTCGGAGCTGATGTCGCTGGCGGGCCAGTCCGGAGGGGACCTCAATGCGGCCATGCGGCCCATGGCATCCGGCTTCATGGTGATGGGCATCACGGCCTTCGTGCTCTACCTCTTCCCGGGAGGGTGGCTGCTCATGCCGCTCATCCTGATACAGCCCGAGCTGGCCCGGACCGAGTCGCCCGGCGTGGTGGAGACGCTGCGCCGCTGCTTCGCCTACGCGAAGGGGCAGCGGCTGCCCATCCTGGGGACGATGCTGCTGGGGGGCCTGTTCATGGTCGTGGGCGTGATGCTCTGCTGCGTGCCCATGATTCCCGCCCTGGCCGTCTTCCAGCTGATGCTCGCCGGGCTCTGCCTGGCGCTCAGCAACGGCGCGGAAGTGGACTGAGCCGCGGTCCACGCGGGGCCCGCCGCGCCAGGTGCGCGGGGCCCCGGGACTGGCGTGGGCTCAGTGCACCACGCGCTCGGGCGAGCCCGAGCGGGGCACGGACACCTTGCCCAGGCACGCGAGGATGTGCTCGCGGTACTCGGCCAGCTCGCGCAGGCCGCACAGCATCCACCGGCCGCCGATGACGAGCGTGGGCACGCCGCGCACGCCGCGGTTGGATGCGTCCCGGTGCTCGTCGAGGATGAGGCGCCGCGTCTCCTCCGAGCGGTAGGCGGCGGAGAACTCGTTCATCGCCAGGCCCACGCGCGAGGCCAGCTCGAAGACGACGTCCGTGCGGGACACGTTGACGCCCTGCTCCAGCGCCGCGCGCTGCATGGCCCGGGCGAGGAACGCGCGGGCCTGCGGGCCCTGGAGCCGCGCCGCCTCCAGCGCCGCCAGCGCCGGCACGCTGGTGCGCGGCGGGTCTCCTCCGAGCCACAGGTCCGTCGACAGCATGCGCGCGGCGGCGTCCGGCTCGCGTTGCGCGCGCTCGACCTCCTCCACCAGCGCGCGTTGTTCGCGCGCCGTGGGCAGGACGTCATGAACTCGCAGGGGATAGGGCCTGACGCTCCAGCGAACGGCTTCGCCCAGCTCCTGTCGCAAGACGTCCAGGCGCAGGTCGGCGAGGTAGCACCAGGCACAAAGCACATCCTGGTAGACGGTGATCTGCAGCGGCTTGTGCAGCGTTTTCATTTGAGGGCCGCCAGATTAGAGGGCCACCCCATCCGCTGCCAACTCCCCAGGCCCCACGGCCCGCGGCTGCATTCCTGAGTTCCTGAGGAGCATGCAAGGTGCCTGGCCCCGGCTGCGTGTTCGCCTGAAAGCAGGCGAGCAGCCTCACGCGCCCGGGGCGTGGCTCACCCGCCGCGCTTCGCCGCGGCGTAGACCAGCGCGTGGTCGATGATGGCCCCGGCGATGTCCGTGCCGGTGGCGCGCTCCAGGCCCTCGAAGCCGGGGCTGGAGTTGATTTCCATCAGCCGGGGACCGGCGCGGCCCTCCAGCATGTCCACGCCCGCGACTTCCAGGCCAATGATGCGCGCGGCCCGCACGGCGGCCTCCACGTACGGCGCGGACAGCTCGATGGCCCGCCCTTCACCGCCGCGGTGGATGTTGGAGCGGAACTCGCCTGTCTTGGCCTTGCGCCGCATGGCCCCCACCACGCGGTCGCCCACCACGAGCGCCCGCACGTCCCGTCCCTCGCTCTCCGCGACGAACTCCTGGAGCACGATTTCCTGTCCCAGGTCCCAGAAGGTGTCGAGGATGGTCTGCACCTCCGGCAGCGTGTGGGCGATCATCACGCCCACGCCCTGGGTGCCCTTGATGAGCTTGATGATGACGGGCAGCCCGTTGACCTCCTCCACCAGCCGGCGCACGTTGCTGCGGTCGTGCGCCATGACGGTGCGCGGGATGTCCAGCCCGGAGCGCGACAGGTACTGCAGCGCGCGCAGCTTGTCGCGGCTCTGCGCGATGGCCGTGGGCGGGTTGAGCACCGGCACGCCCATCATCTCGAAGTGGTTCACCACCGCGAGCCCGTACGCGGTGATGGACGCGCCGATGCGCGGCACCACCACGTCCACGCCGCGTACCTCCACGCCGCGGTACGTCATGCGCGGCGCGCCTTGCGCGAGCAGCAGGCAGCAGCGCAGCGTGTCCAGCACCAGCGGGCGGTGTCCTCGCGCGCGGATGGCCGCCACCAGCCGCCGCGTCGAATACAGCGAACGCTTGCGCGACAGGATGACCACCGTCCGCTTCGCACGCCCTCGGCGTGGGGGCCGCTCGGGTGCCTGGGGCCCGGGCAGGGCCGGGGCCTTCTTCGGCTTCACTTTTCGCGAGGGCATGGGCGGAGCGCGAGAGCCTAGCACGGACGCCCGCGAGGAGCGGGTCTCGTGGGGGGCGTTTGCTATCTTCGCGCGGAGATGAGTGCTCCCCCCCTGCACCCTGACGACATCCACACCAGTCCTGGCGACGTCGGACAAGACCTGAGTCACGCTCCGTTGTTGAGTGAAACGCTCGTGGTGGACCCGCGCACCACGGTGAAGCTCCACAAGTGTCGCCTGGCCGTCTCCTCGGGACCGGACACCGGCCGCTCCGTGGTGAGCGAAAAGGAGCGCCTGCGCTGCGGCGCGCACCCCGGCAACGACCTGGTGCTGGTGGAGGACCGCACGGCCAGCCGTCACCACTTCGAAATCCAGTTCACCGAGCGCGGCTACCTGCTGGTGGACCTGGGCTCCACCAACGGCACCTTCCTGGATGGCCGCCGCATCGAGCGGGCCTACCTGTCACCGGGCTCGCAGATCCGCGCCGGCTCCTCGCTGCTGACCTTCTCGCCGCTGGACGAGGAGGTCACCATCGAGCCCGACCGCGAGGGCGAGCTGTGCGGCATGGTGGGGCAGAGCGTGAAGATGCGGCAGATATTCGGCCTCATCAAGAAGATCGCCCCCATGGACGTGTCCGTCATCATCCAGGGGGAGACGGGCACGGGGAAGGAGCTGGTGGCGCGCGCCATCCACGACCTGTCCGGCCGCAAGAAGGGGCCCATGGAGGTGCTGGACTGCGGCGCCATCCCCCCCAACCTCATCGAGAGCGAGCTGTTCGGCCACGAGAAGGGCGCCTTCACCGGCGCGGTGAGCGGCCGGCCCGGCGCCTTCGAGCGTGCGCACGGCGGCACCATCTTCCTGGACGAGCTGGGCGAGCTGCGGCTCGACCTCCAGCCCAAGCTCTTGCGCGTGCTGGAGAACCGCGAGGTCCGGCGCGTGGGCGGCAACGATGTCATCGAGGTGGACTGCCGCGTCATCGCCGCCACCAATCGCGACCTGATGAAGGAGATTCAGGGCGGCGGCTTCCGCGAGGACCTCTACTTCCGCCTGTCCGTCATCACCATTCAGCTGCCGCCGCTGCGCCAGCGCCGGGATGACATCCCCCTCATCCTCAAGCGCGCGCTCGCGGACCCGGAGGTGCTCGGCAAGCACGGCAAGAAGCGCTTCTCCGCGGAGGCCCTGGGGCTGCTGATGTCGTACTCCTGGCCCGGCAACGTGCGCGAGCTGATGAACGTGCTGTCGCACGTGCTGACCTTCAGCGAGGGCGAGGAGATTCAGCCGGCACACCTGCCGCCCCGTGTGCGGGGTCAGGTCCGCGAGGGTCCGCTGCCCTTCAACGAGCACCTCTCCTTCAAGGACGCCAAGGAGCAGCTGCTGGAGAACTTCGAGCGTGAATACGTCACCAGTGTTTTGACGCGCTGCGAAGGAAACCTGTCTCGCGCCGCCCGGGAAAGCGGGCTTCACCGGAAATCGATTGAGCGGCTCGTGAAAAAGTACCAGCTGGATACAAAGGGGATGAAGTCACGGTAGCCCCAGGTGCAACCGAAGGGGCGCTGTAACTCGGTTGTTTCAGGCCAGAAAAGCGCGGTTGTCGCAGAGCCGTGATTTCCTGGAGGTGATGCAAGGAACGCCCCGTCAAGTTGACGTATGTCCGATTGCAGCTGAATCCCCGGAACATACGCTCGCCATGAATTCACTGCGTCCGAGCCGCGGGAGACAATCCGGTCAGGCGATGGTGGAGGCGGCCCTGTCGCTTCCGCTCGTCGTGTTCCTGGTCTTGGGCACGCTCCAGCTCTTCCTGATGCTGCAGGCGCGTGTGCTGGCGCAGTACGCGGCCTTCCGGGCGACACGCGCGGGTAGCGTGGCGCATGGCGAGTGCGAGCGGATGACCCACGCGGCCATCCTCTCGTTGCTGCCCTCGTTCCACTCCTTCATCGGCATGCGCACGCCCCAGGTGGGCGGTGAGCATGGCGGCGGCGTGGGCGCGCCCGAGCGGCTGGCGATGGCCTTCGCGCCGCGCCGAGACAACCGTTATCTGCCCGGGCTGGACGGCGTGCACTCCGGCAGCATCGTGTGGATCAACCGCAGCCTGGCGGGCGGCGGCGTGGAGAGCCCGCAGGACCGCGGCTTCGACGACCCGGGCCACCTGCGGCGGCTGGAGGTGCGGCTCATCTACTGGTACCCCATGCGCATCCCCTTCGCGAACTGGGTGATGTCGCGGATGTTCCTCGCGCAGTTGGGCATCCAGGACTACACGGCGGCCAACCCGCTGCTGCTGGCCGAGCGCCAGGCGAACTGGGGCGCGGGGGAGTTCAGCAATCCGTATGCGCTGGCCGCAGACGTCCGTAATGAGCTGGCCGCCCGCGTGGGCCGCCGCGAGTACGTGTTCCCCATCGAAACCAGTTTCACCATGCGGATGATGACGCCCGTGAAGGCGCGCCATTTCGCTTCCATGGACTGCCCCCGATGAAGCGCTCCCATTCCCGAGGCCAGACGCTGGTGCTGTTCGCCCTGGGCACCCTGCTCATGGTGCTGATGGTGACGCTGACGCTGTCCTTCACCATGAAGGTGCGTGAGCGCATCGAGGCCCAGACGGTGGCGGACGCGGCCGCCTTCTCCAACGCCGTGGCCACCGCGCGCACCTTCAACAACATCGCCGTCATCAACCGCGTGCAGATCGCGCACGCGGTGGCGCAGGCGGGCGCGGCCAGCCTGGTGAGCTGGGCCAGCCTCTACCGCGCGCAGCTCAACGCCGCGCGCGGCGGATACGGCGACTGGGAGTGGCCCTACCAGCTCAACGTCATCACTGGCTGCCCGTGCGCCTGGAAGAGCTCGTCGTGCCGCCGGCGCTGCCGCTGTGGCACCAAGGGCCTGAGCGACCTGAGCCGCCTCCAGGGCAAGCTCCGCAAGGAGGACCAGCGTGTCAACACCGTGTTCCAGGCGTATGAGCCGCTGTTCGCGCTCCAGATGCGCGGGCATCAGCTGGCGCAGAACGCGCTCTACCTCGCTCAGCAGCAGAACTACCAGGAGCTGAAGGACGCGGTGGGCTCGCAGCGGTTCACCAACAAGATCCTGGCCAACATCAACCCCGGTGCGAACGCTACTGACGCCGCGTGGCAGGTGCCGCCCATTGGTGGCGTCAACAAGGACGAGCTCACGGGTGGCCTGGCCTGTACGCAGGGCGGCGCGGTCTGTGACGTCCCGGCGACGGTTCAGCACGCGGTGAATGCCGCCATGGGAAGCCGCGGCTTCCACTTCGTCACGTGGCGGCTGGACCTGGACTACGTCGCCCACAATGCGAATCTGTTGTGGGTCATCCCGCCGCCGGACATCGTCTTCGGAGTGGGGACAGAGGGGACCACGCACTTCGGAAAGAAGGGGCGGCAGATGCCGATGTTGCCGCCCTTCGCGCCCGCCATCACCGCCGAGGACGAGGGCAGCGTCATCTATGTCTACGACCACATCGGCAATGGCGGCGGCGCACCGTGCCCCTTGGCCGTGGGGGGCGCCGAGAACGTCGAGGCAAGCCTCGTGTCCTCTGGCGGCATCATGCCCACGCCTGAACACCGCTGGACGGGCGGCAGTGACCCCAATCCCTACATGCGGCACATGCTGATGCCTTGCATGAACCCGGTGTCGAGCTGCCCGGGCATCTGGCCGCTCTTCCTGGACTACAACCTCACCCAACTGTTGGACGGCGGGAGCAACAACTACGGCCAGCCCAAGAACTTCGCGGTGGTGCAGCGCAACCTGCGCTCGCGCAAGCTCGACCCGTGGGACTACTCGTTCCGCTACCGCTTCGAGCAGGGCAGCACCGGCTCCCAGTTCGATAACCGCAGCTTCCAGATGGCGGATGGAACGCCCAACGACGTCCAGACGGCCATGGCCACGGGCATCGCCTACTTCCACCGTGGCCACAGCGTGGCGTTCCACCACTGGAGCGAGCCGCCCAACCTGCTCAATCCCTACTGGCGCGCCACGCTGGTGGCGGCAGACACGGATGAATCGGGGCTCGATGACGCAGCGAACACGCTGGACCTCAGCGCGCCGGCGGCCGCCCGGACGCTGCGGGCCCTCCAGAGCGTGGGTTACAGGGGAATCCAATGATGAAGAACACCCTTCGCTCCAGGCGGGCACGGGGCCAGTCGCTGGTCGAGGCGGCCCTGGGTGTCACGCTGTTCGTCACCATCATCGCCTTCGGCATCCACTTCGCGGAGGTGGGCTTCCTGTCCCTGAAGGTACAGGAGGCCGCCATCTCCGCGCTTTGGGACGGAACGCACGGGCAGATGCACTACATCCCCGTGAACTACGACCCCGCGGGAAGCTCCATGCGGAACGCCGCGAATGACGCGCAGGCGCGCTACGCGGACTTCAACGGCCTGTCGGCAACGATGGGCTCGGGCATTACCCAGGCGCTGACCCGGGGCAGCGACATGCGCGTGGAGTGCGAGATGGGCGTGGGCGTCGACTGGGGGGGCGCGGTCGTCACTCGGGCGGCGTATCGCGACAACGGCGGGACCGCGTGTAGGGCCTCGGCCCGGCTGAGCGCGTGGCGCTTCCCGCGCTCGTTCCTCGACAGGGGCGAGGCGGGGCTCTACCAGAAGCGGAACATGGAGGACTCGCTCGCCAGCCTCCAGGTCTGCGCGGTGGGGCGCCCGGTGGGGGGCCGCTGCACGGGCAGCTACTCCATGCTCATCGACGACTGGGGACTGGCCGGAGAGCTCGAGTCCGCGACTTGTAACATCATCGCTCAGGACCAGCTCATCCCCTGCACCAACGTGCCGTACCACGCCACGGTGTTCAGCATCTACGCGCCCACGGTGCTCGCCATCCCTGGCGCGGCCAGCCTGCTCGCCGAGCAGGCGCTCTTCTGGAACCCGTTGCCGCCTACGGCCCTGGCCATGGTGGGCTTGGGCATGAAGGAGCGGACGATGTGGATCAGCGCTGCGGGTGAGGACGTCATCAACTTCAACCAGTTCCCCACCCTGATGGACCCCATCAACATGGGCGTCTGGGGGACTTCGCCAGGCTCGGCGCTGGGTGGCATCACCGTGGCGCCCTACGCGGTGGCTCACCTCCGACGCTTCAGCAAGGGCGCGTGCTTCCTTGGAAAGGACTGCGACTGACATGATTCGCTTCTCTGGATGGATTCGGTGGGCCCTGGTGTCGGCGGTGCTGTCGTCCCCAGCGGCGCTGGCGGGCCGGACCGAATGTGAGGCGGACTGCGGCGGCAAGGCCGGGTCGACGCTGTCGGAGTGCATGGCTCGGTGTCCGAACAACGGCCGTGACGCGGCCTGTGCCACGCGCTGCACCAAGAAGTTCCAGCAGCAGTTCGCGGCGTGCTCGAAGCGCTGCCCGCCCCGGGACAACCTCGAGTCGCCTCGTAAGACGAGCACGCGCGCGCAGCCCATGGAGTTCGAGGTCGAAGGCGAAGCCGCGGCCGAGTAGCCAACGGGCCGTGTGAGGGGGACGGCCACCATCGGGGAGTGACGGATGAAGCAGGTGCTGCAGGGGCTCCTGGCGGGAGCGCTGGTGTTCATGTCCGCGGAGGTTCGCGCTCAGCGCCTGCCATTCACGTGGGACGTGCCCAAGGTGGTGGCGGTGGTGGACGTGCCGGGCACCATCGTCTCCGAAGGCGTGCCAGTGCGGATGACCGCCGTGCTGAGCGCGGAGAAGCCAGAAATCATCGGGCAGCACCTGGTGTCGCGCTTTCAGCTCTGGGAACTCCATGTTCCCAAGCCGTCACTCCAGCCGCAGCTGTTGCGCGAGACGATGATTACCGCGCTCGACACCAAGCAGTTCATCTCCTACACGGCCATCCTCCAGGCGAACCCGGACGGCACCACCACGGTGTATATGGGTGAGGCGAACCTGGCGCAGGGACGGCAGCCGCAGGCCGCCGTGGCGCCGGTGTTCCCGGGGGCCTCGGACACGGTGAAGGCAGAGGCGGAGTCCTCGCGCACCCTCACGTATGCCGTGGACGCGAAGCAGGCGGAGGTAGAGGCGTTCTATCGGACCGAGCTGGGCAAGCTGGGCTTCCGGGAGGAGGAGCCGCGCTTCTTCCGTTCGCCGAATGAAGAGCTCAAGCTATCGTTCTCCCCGACGAAGGAAGGCAGGCTGGCCGTGGTGGTGGTGCGCAGGATGGTCGCCCAGGAGCCCGCGAGCCCGACCTCGGATTGAAGCCCTGTAGGGAGCGTGTTACGGCCGCTGTCGACATGAACGACGCGCGCCCGAAGGACAAAGACTTCAAGGATTCGGTCAACCTGCCGCGCACGGACTTCCCGATGAAGGGGAACCTGGCGCAGCTCGAGCCTCGGATGCTCGGCTGGTGGGCGGAGCGGGGCATCTGGGGGAAGATTCTGGAGCAGAACGCGGGCGCCGAGCCCTTCGTCCTGCCTGACGGCCCGCCCTACGCCAACGGCCACCTGCACGCGGGCCACGCGCTCAACAAGGTCCTCAAGGACATCGTGGTGAAGTACCGGAACATGTCCGGCCGCCGGTGTGAGTTCATCCCCGGCTGGGACACGCATGGCCTTCCGATTGAGCAGGCGGTCGAGAAGCGGCTGAAGGATAAGAAAATCGACAAGCGCACGCTGTCTCGCGACGCCTTCCTGGAGGCGTGCCGCGCCTACGCGCTGGAGTTCGTCGACATCCAGAAGGCCGAATTCCAGCGCCTGGGCGTGTTCGGCTCGTGGGAGCAGCCGTACAAGACGCTCGACTTCACCTACGAGGCTCAGGAGATTCGCGAGCTGGCCGCCTTCGCGAAGCGGGGCATGCTCTACCGCCGCAAGAAGCCCGTGTACTGGTGCCTCCAGGACCAGACGGCGCTGGCCGAGGCGGAGGTGGAGTACGAGCACCACACCTCGCCCTCCGTGTACGTGGCCTTCCAGGCCGGCGCGGAGCTGGCCGAGCGCGTGCCCTCGCTGAAGGGCCAGGACGTGGCCTTCGTCATCTGGACGACCACGCCCTGGACGCTGCCGTCCAACCTGGCCGTCTCCGTCAATCCGGAGTTCGAGTACGTCTTCTACCAGCTCGGCTCACGCGTCATCTGCGTGGCCCGGGAGCTGCTGCCCAAGGTGCTGGCGGAGGTGAAGGCGGACGAGCTGGCGGTGAAGCACGTGGCGCTGCCCGGTGGAGAAGTGTCCGCGGCGGCGCTGGTGGACCCGTCGCGCATCCTCGCGTACGCGCGCGGCGAGGAGCTGGAGCACCTGACGTACCAGCACCCGTTCTACGCGCGCCGGGGCCGCGTCATCCTGGGCAAGCACGTGACGCTGGACGCCGGTACGGGCCTGGTCCACACCGCGCCGGGGCACGGCCAGGAGGACTACGAGGTCGGTCTGGAGTACGGGCTGGACATCTACAACCCCGTGCGCCCGGACGGCCGCTATGACGACACGGTGGGGCCGGTGCTGGAAGGCCGGCGCGTGTTCGAGGCGAACCCCATCGTCATCCAACTGCTGGTGGAGAAGGGCGCGTTGCTCAACAGCGCCACGGACACGGTGGCGCACACGTATCCGCACTGCTGGCGCTGCCGCAACCCGGTCATCCTGAGCGCGACGCACCAGTGGTTCATCCCCATGGACGCGCCGTTCCACGGGACGCAGACGTTCCGGCAGGTGGTGCTGGAGCAGGTGGACAAGGTGCAGTGGGTGCCCTCGTGGGGGCACAGCCGCATCCGCGGCATGCTGGAGACGCGGCCGGACTGGACCATCAGCCGCCAGCGGACCTGGGGCGTGCCCATCTGCATCGCCTACTGCGAGGGCTGCGACGAGGCGGTGGTGTCGCCCGAGCTGATGGAGCGCGTGGCCTCGGCGGTGGAGAAGGAAGGCGTGGGCGTGTGGTACCGCACGCCGGTGAAGGACTTCCTCGGCGCGGACTTCCAGTGCCCGCGTTGTGGCAAGAAGGAGTTCCGGCGCGAGACGGACATCCTCGACGTGTGGTTCGACTCGGCGTGCATGTTCTCCGCGGTGCTGGAGCGGCGGCAGCGGATTCCGGCGGACCTCTTCCTGGAGGGCAGTGACCAGCACCGTGGCTGGTTCCACTCCTCCATGCTGGTGGCGGTGGGCACGCGCGACATGTCGCCGTACAAGGCGTGCCTCACGCACGGCTTCGTGGTGGACGGTCAGGGCGAGAAGATGTCCAAGAGCCGCGGCAACGTGGTGGCGCCGGACAAGGTCATCCAGCAGTACGGCGCGGAGGTGCTTCGCCTGTGGGTGGCGGCGAGCGACTACCGCAACGACGTGCGCCTGTCGGACCAGATTCTCAAGGGCCTGTCGGAGGGCTACCGGAAGATTCGCAACACCCTCCGCTACGCGCTGAGCAACCTCTACGACTTCGACCCGGCGAAGCACACGGTGCCGGAGGCGGAGCTGCTGCCGCTGGACCGCTGGGCGCTGGGGCGGCTGGCGGAGGTGGTGGCGCGGGTGCGCAAGGCGTACGAGGACTACGAGTTCCACCTCGTCTACGCGACGGTGGTGGACTTCGTCGCCGGTGACCTGTCGGCGGTGTACTTCGACATCCTCAAGGACCGGCTCTACACGTGGCGAGCGGACGGGCAGCCCCGGCGCGGCGCGCAGACGGTGCTGTACGAGGTGGCCTCGGTGCTGCTGCGCCTGCTGGCGCCGGTGATGAGCTTCACGGCGGAGGAGGCGTGGCAGGCGCTGCCCGGCAAGCCGGCGGAGAGCGTCTTCCTGGGCGGCTTCCCGGTGGTGTCCGCGAAGCAGGACCCGGCGCTGGCCGAGCGCTACGCGAAGCTCTTCGCGGTGCGCGGCGCGGTGCAGGGCGTGCTGGAGGCGGCGCGGCGGGACAAGCGCATCGGCTCGTCGCTGGAGGCGCGGGTGGTGCTGACGGCGGAGGGCGCGGCGCGGGACTTCCTCCAGGCGAACCTCACGGAGCTGCCGGGCCTCTTCATCACCAGCCAGGTGGAGCTGGCGGACGTGAAGGGGGACGCGGCGCAGACGTTGGAGGTGGCGCAGGCGTTGGGTGAAGGTGTCCGCGTGACGGCCGAGGTGCTCCCGGCGCACGGCGCGAAGTGCCCGCGCTGCTGGACGTACTCGGAGGCGGTGGGGCAGGGCGGCGAGGTCTGCCTCAAGTGCCGCGAGGCGCTGGCGGCGTAGCCGTTCGCCTCGGCGGAGCCCTCCCCGGCGGGTGCATCCGGGGAGGGGGGCGCGTCAGGCGAGGCGCGTGCTCAGTTCCTGCACTCGGGAATCTGGCGCTCGATGGCCGCCTGGGAGTTGCAGTCGAGCATGCTGGTCAGCCCCGTGCGGGGCTCCACCATGATGAGGCTGCGTGCGCGGCCCGCGGCGAAGTCGAACCGCAGGCTGCCCGGGGCGGCGGCGTCCAGCGCGGCCGGGTCATCGAGGAACTCCCGCATGCAGCTCAGGTTGCCCGGGCGCACCGGACGGCCGGTGCCGGGCAGGTAGCAGACGCCGTGAATCGCCATCGCGTTCATGCCGCGGGGGATGGCAATCTCCTCGCCCGTCTCACTGCAGCACTCCGGCCTGGCGCGGCAGGTGGTGTTCTCACAGCCGAGCGAGGGACAGCTCGCGTTGTCCCAGGCGTTGTCGCACGTGAGCTGCTCCCAGCGCGCGATCGTGCGCGTGGGGCCGTTGGCCTGGGGCACGTTCTGGTCGACGACGATGCGCACGGGCTGGTTGGTGGAGATGGCGCGCTGCCGGGCCCGGAGCGTGGCGGCCCACAGCTCTCGCGTGGCCTCGTTCTCGCGCTGACGCTCGATGGGCGCCTGGATGCCCACCAGCGCCGCGGCGAGCAGGACGGCGGCGATGGCCAGCGTGACCATCACCTCCAGCAGGGTGATTCCGCGTGTGTGCTTCATGCTCAAGGTCCCACCGGGATGGGCAGCAGTCCGCCCGCGGCGAAGTTCCGCAGCGCCACCCGGAACGTGAAGGTGCGCCGCTTGTAGCCGTCAATCGGGAATTCTTCCTTGTCCCGGCCGATGGGCGCCCGCGGGTCGAACGCCTCCCGGTCCTGCCTCGGCGTGCGGACGACCAGGGTGACCTCCACCTCGCGGACGCGCTGCCCCAGCCGGAGCCGCAGCTCTTCGTTCGTATTGGGGGCGTTCACCTCGGCGGGGTGCACCTCGATGGGGCAGGTGTCAATCGTGCATTCATCCAGTCCGATGTCACGGCCGTTCTCTTCGTCCGGGAACCAGCGCAGGGCCCCGATAGGGGCGGGCCCGGCGATGGCCGCCACGCCCAGCCGGACCTTGAGACGCTCCACGTCACGGCTCAGCGGCACCCAGTCCGCGGCCCCGGGCCCCAGGTACTCCAGCACGGGAGTTCCACCCGCCCAGTTCACCCGGTAGGTCGCGGTCTGGGCCTGCATGATACGCCAGGACTCCTTTTCGGAATCGATGGCCCACAGGTTCGCGAGCGGCTCGGCGCAGGGGCCATTGGCCACGTCCTCGTCGCCAATGCCAGGTCGGGCGGTGAGCCGATTGTTGCCCGGGTTCACGTTGTCGACGCGCACGTGGCAGGCCAGGAGCTGGTTCGGGTTCACGACGAAGGCCGGCGCCGGCGGCGCCCCCCCGGCGGGCTGGAGCCGGGTGGAGGAGTTGGGGACCAGGCAGAAGTCCTGGGCTCCCGTCCTCACGCTGTTGCCGCCGCAGGTGTGCGTCGTCAGGGTCACCATGGCGCGGGGGTCGCCCCAGTGAATCTGCAGCACATCCGACCGCAGCTCCTCGAGGTGGCCCGCGGGCGGCATGGCGAAGCCCGGGTCCGCGGGGAAGGGGCGCGTCATGTCGGCATTCCTGAGGTCCGGCTCGGTCCACACCTGGACGGCGGTCTGGGTGCGGGTGTCACTGAAGACGATGGGCGCATTGCCCATGCCCGTGCCGGCGCGCTGCAGGTCGGCGGTGATCAGCTCAGCCAGGGTCCGCCCGGTGACCTGGGCCAGCATCGTCTGTTCCTCGAACTGGGCGCGCCGCTGCATCTGCATGGCCGCCACGAGGCCCGCGCCGAGCACGATGAGGCCAATGGCGCTGGCAACCATCACCTCGAGCAGCGTGAAGCCCCGATGCCTCCAGGGTGGAAGCCGGATGGAAGAGGTCCTCACGGCGCCATCCTCGTCTGGAGTACGACCACCTGCTGGTCGCTGCGCTCCCGCTCGCGCCAGCTCACGGTGACGCGGACATGGGCCAGGTTTCCCTGGGAGTTGGCGCCTTCGGTGAGGTCTCGCATCAGCGCGGCGGGGGCCACGGACCCCGGTTCGATGGTGTTGGGGTCCGACGGAATATCCACGTCGACGACGACCTCGTACTGGCGTGCGATGAGCTCTGGATTCGCCGGGGGCACACGGCGCAGCTCGCCCGCGCTGGTCTGGAAGAAGTTGAAGCTCCCATCCAGGCCCGCCAGGTTGCCGCACGGCGGATTCACCGAGCAGCCCATCTGGGTGATGTTCTCCAGCGTCTGCTCGGCGATGAGCTGGGCCTGCGTCGCGCTGAGGCTGCGGCGGTTGGAATAGCTGGTCTGGGTCACGACCAGCATCGCGGCGCCGATGCCCAGCAGGAGGATGGCCATGGTGGCCAGGACCTCCAGGAGCGTGATGCCGCCCTGCTGGCGGCGCTTCGAGGACGTCACTGCGAAATCCTCCCGTCCGGGCTGGGGGCGTAGATGAGCACCTTGGAGCGGGCCGACCCGCCAATGGCGCTGCCCTGGTTGCGCGGGCCATCCCCCAGGACTGTCTGCCGTCCCCGCACGTCGGGGATGATGAACTGGTCATCATGGAGCACCGGTGCGTTCACGGCATGTCCCCCCAGCTCCGCGGTGGCCATGGCGGGAGGATTGTTGCCATCCGGGAGCAGGCCGGACTCGTAGTACCGCCCGCTCTCCGTCTCACTCAGGTTGCAGACGTCCGCCGCGGCGCCCACGGCCGTGGTCGCGTAGACCTTGTCCTTCGCCACCACCACGCCGCCCCACACCGCCTGGCCTGGATCCAGCTTCTGCACCCAGAGGGGCTCCAGCAGCTCGCACGGCTTCTGGCCCGCGGGGTCGTCGTCCTCGAATGCCAGCAGGTGGTAGCGGTAGTTCCCCTTGTCCGGCGGACCGTCGGAGAACTCGTCCGGGTTGTCACCGGTGCCGAAGTAGAAGCGCACCACGGGGCCACCGCTGTTCCGGAGGAGGCTCACGCCGAGGTTGGAGTGAATCTGCTGATAGATGGGGTCCTGGCCCGTCGCCGCGTCCGGGTGGTCCGACAGGGTGACGGGCGCGCTGGCGACCTTGCAGGTCTTCACCTTGCGGCCCAGCGGTGCGCTCGTGTTCACCTGGTCGAGGTTGATGCGGTAGACGTTGCCGGCCGTGGTCGGCACATACATCACGTCGTAGCTCCCGTCCCGGTTGAGGTCCAGCAGCGCGGTCTCCGCGGCGATGCCAGAGCCCTGGTCCAGGGTGATGATGCCCGCGAGCGCGCCGCCCGGGCTGGTTCCGTAGTTGAGGGGCTGCCCCGTCTTCAGGTCGATGAGGTAGAGGGTCCCGGCCCGGTTGGGCGATGACGGTACGTAGTCCGTGCCGACGACGGTGGCCCACCGCCCGTCGGCCTCCGTGCCCCAGGCCAGCCGGCCAATCGACGGGGCGTGGCTGGAGCCTGAGTTGTCGGGGATGTCGATGTTGGGGTTCTCCACCTTGGCCGTGGAGAAGGCCTGGTCGATGGAGGGCGCGCGCAGGTCGAACTCCCAGAGCGGCAGGGGGTACCAGGGGTCGTTGGCGTTGGTGATGTCGAGGGCGACCACCGCCGGGCTGTTCTTGCCGGACGCGCTGACCAGGACCGTCTTGGCGCCCTCCGTCTTGGACGCCGAGGTCGACGGTGTCCAGGCGGGCCGCCCCGGAATGCCGAAGTCCACGTTGGCGGTGCTGGGGGAGGCATCCATCGACGGCCGGGGCAGGTTGCCCGAGCCGTTGAAGCGCACGTACAGGTTGCGGTAGCGCTCCAGCAGCATGCGGGGCATGTACGTGAAGCGCTCCTCGCCCGTGCCGTAGTTCCGGGGGTTGATGTTGCCTGCGGGGACACACGTCGCGGGCGTGGCGAAGTAGCCGCGCACCATGGTCATCCCGGGCACGCAGTCGTCGTGCGTGGAGTTGCGGAACGCGCCCGCGTCGAAGGCGTGCAGGTAGCCGTTCATGGTGCCCACGTAGGCCACCGTGGGACGCTTGGCGAGCGCCTCCACGAAGTTGCGACGGTAGAGGTCCTGCTCCACGGCGCGTGTATTCCGGGCCCAGTCATCGAGGTAGGGGGGGATGCTGATGGCGACGGTGGACATGTTGATGCCGCCCATCGCCCACGGCCGGCGCTGGTTGGACGGCCCGGGCGCATAGTGGTCCTCCCAGCCGTACAGCCACTCCCGCAGGAAGTTGCGGTCGTTGGTGGGGCCCGTGATGCGCTTGGACGGGACGGTGCTGGAGGGCGTGCCGCACTTACCGTCATTGTTGAGGTCATACAGGATGCGTCCGCCCTGCTCGATGTCGCAGAGCGAGTCCGGGAAGAGCGGACTGGTGCTGCTGGTGTCGGTCATCAGGTCGGAGACGGTGCTGCGGTTGCCCGACGCGTTCATCGTGTAGAGCTTCCGGTTCAGCGGGTCCGACGGGTGGTCGTTGGTGCCGAAGGTCAGCGCCATCACCCGGCCCGCATCCCACCGCTCGACCTCGTTGAATTCGTTGGGGTCCTCCGGGTCGTACAGCGAGCGGAAGAAGAGCCGGCCACGGACGCTGAAGTCCTTGTTGCCGTCATAGGCGCGGACTCCCGCTGCGGGCATGCCGCTGCCAGGCCAGGTTCCCGACCGCCCCCAGGCGCTGCCCGGCGTCTCGTTCACGCCCCAGACGATGGCGTTGGCCACCGTGGACGGAGAGGCGCGCGAGTAGCTGCCGGCGCGCACGGCCTGGTAGCCCACCTCCACGTCATCGATGATGGGGCGGCACAGCTCGTTGGGGCTGGTGATGTCCACCTTCCAGCAAAGCTGCGAGCCGGTGAAGCCCATCGCCAGGATGTCCAGCTCCACCTCCTGGGTGGGGGGCGTCGTGTCCGGGAAGTTCACCGGGAACCACGTGGGGGGCTCCGGGTTGGGCGTGCACTCCATCGCCCCCGTATCTGGGTTCGGCGCGCAGACGCGGCAGTCCACCGCGAGCGAATAGGTGATGGTGGGGCGCGGTCCATCCGGCGGCGTGCAGGCTCCGGGAATCTCCTCCGAGAAGCAGGGCGGGCCGCCGGCGCAGGAGCGCGGCTGGGGGGCGTAGTCGTCCTGACGCTTGAAGCGAACCTTGGTGATGACGAAGTCGTTGGCGATGTCCGGCGACAGGTCGCCTGACACGGTGGCGGAGCGGATGCTGCCGCCGTTCTGCTTGTTGATGACGAACACCACGTCGTTGAAGTCGCGGTCACCGCCCCCGGGAATGTCCTCGAAGCCCAGAATCCAGCGGAACGGGTCCGTGGTGGGGGCGCCCACGATGACGTGCGGCATGGGATTGCGTGTGCCCGGGGGCCTGGGAATCGTGACCTTCTCCATGGGCATGACGAGGTTGCCGAAGAGATCGTCATGGGCGAGCCGGTACAGCGTGGTCCCCCACTCGCTGCTGGGGCCTTCCAGCCACCCGCAGAGGTACTCGTTGGTGCCCTGGACACGGCAGGCCTGATTGGGCGTGCTCGCCGGGTTGTCGCGGTTGCAACCCTCCTCGTACTGGCAGCCGATGTTGCGCTCGGCGACGATGTTGCCGCCCTCGGGGTTCTGGTCCAGGTTCCAGGCGGCCTTGGAGAAGAAGACGTTGATGGACGTGCGCAGGTGCAGCGCGCAGCGTCCGTCCGGGTCCTGCTTCAGGCAGGGAAAGACGTAGCCCTCACGCGGGCCGTGGTTGCTCTGGTAGTAGACGACGAGGAAGAAGACGATTTCCTTGCCGCCCTGGATCATTCCCAGGTCCACCGTGCGGTCGTATGCCGTGATGCCGTTATCCGGGTTGGTGGACCGGCGCAGGCCACGCGGGTCGTACGCGGAGACGTCGTAGTCGGGGATGCCCTCGGAGAAGTCCCCCTCGTCCCTGACCGGCGCCAGGTTGCCGTAGGTGATGCGGCCGGAGTCGTCGTCCGCGAGCAGGAACACCATGCGCCCCAGCCCCATGTTGCCGTTCTCATCCGAGGGAGGCTCCAGCAGGTTGGGGAGGTGCGGGAAGAGCCCGCCATCCGAGAACGCACCGCCAGTGTTGTTGGAGCTCGACGCGAAGGCGCCGATCTGGTCCGTCCTGTTCCACTCACCCCCGAGCCCCGGCCGGGCATCCGCGAGCCTGATGGGGCCCTCGAACGTGGCGCCGCAGCTCCCGTTCATCGCCAGCTCGGGCTCGCTGTACGTCTCGCCTCCCGAGGTGAACGCACGCGTGCAGCGCCGCGTCTGGCCGATGTAGGGGCGGGACTTGGGGTGGTTCCGGGGCGCGAGGTTGAACAGGTCCTCGTGCAGGTCGAGGATGCCGTTGTTGTTCGTGTCGAGCAGGTTACCGTTGGCATCGACGTACCCGCGGTTCCGCAGGTCGTCCATGTACATGTAGCCGAGCGAGTGCGAGGCGCCGGCGGACTCGAACACGTAGCTGATGGTGACGTTCTGGTCGAACGGGAAGAAGATGCGCTCGGGGTTGAGCGCCGTGAGGTTGGTGTTGAGCTGGAGCCGGGCCGGACTCTCATCGGTGATGAGGACGCTCGACTCCTGGATCTCCAGGTTCTCGTCGCTGAATTCGGGCTGCTTGTTCTGGTCGAGCTGGTCTTCACACAGCCGGGCGGATCCATCCGGCGTGGTCTGGGCGTGCGCGAGCGGCGCGGCCAGCAAGGCGAACGCGGCGAGCGTCTGGACGAGGGTGCGCATCACTTCTTCCCCTGGGAGTTGCGGGACGGGTCATGGGCCTTGCGCTGCTTCTGGACGCGGCGCTTTTCGAGGTCTTGCTTGAGCTGCTGGCGCAGGAGCTCCTCACGCGGAGGCGGCGGAGGATGGAGGCTGAGCGCCAGATAGGTGAGGACCCGGTCCCGGTCTTCCTCTGGCAGCAGGCGCGTGTCACAGCTCGTCTTGGGGTTGACCTGTGTCGGGCCCGCAATCCAGGTGCGGAGCTGCTCGGGCGTGCGTTGGGGAACCAGCGGGCCCAGGTCCTTGCCTCCGCCGCGCTTCCGGGTGAGGGCGGGCTTCGCGGCGGTGGCGCTCTTGGCGCCGCCCTGTCCCTGGGGGGTGACGGTGTGGCAGCGCGCGCAAGCCTTCTCGAAGGCGAGCTTGCCTTCATCCGAGGCCCCCAGGGCCAGGCCAGGGAGCAGGAGCATCGAGGACAGGAGCAGTCGTTTCATGGAGAGGGCTCGACTCACGGGGCGGAGTTGAGGGTCCGGCCTGAGGTGAAGACGGACGGTCCCGTTTCGGTGCTGGAGTAGGTGTGAGCGGAGCCGCCGCCGGTCTCGAGGCTGCCGGGGTTGGTGACGGCCGGTGAGTTTTCGTTGGAGATGAGGGCCTGGATGACGGCGCGCGTGGGGCGGCTGCCAGCGCGGCCGACGACCTCCCCCACGGCGATGAGCCACACCTGCCCGTTGGAATCCACCAGGCCGTCTTCGGTCTCGTCCTCGTCGTCGCGAACGAACACGCGGTAGCGCACGTTGTCCTGGAGGGGGAAGGATGCATACTCCACCCCCGAGGGGCTCCGGCGTTCCGCTGGAGCGAGCTCCGCGGGGTTGATGGCCAGCGAGTTCCAGCGGCCATTCTCCTCGGGGCCCGGGAGCACCTCGAAGAAGGGCCGGTTTCCGCCCTCGAGGCCTGGCTCGTTGACCGGCTGCATGGCAGCGAACGCGAAGGTGTAGCGCCGCTCGGCACCGACCCGGATACGCATGGCCTCGCGTCCCTCCGCCAGCCCCGCCTCCGCGGCGAAGTACGCCTCCTTGTACCGGCGGCTGTCGCCCTGCACATCCGCTTCGCGGCTCACCACGCCGTAGCTGAGGAGCACCGCGAGGGTGACCATCGTGACGACGCCCATGGCGAGCAGCAGCGTGAAGCCTGCTTGCCGCCGTCGGGCAGGGGGGCGTTGCAACATGTCGCGGGTCTCCCTTGAACTTCCGCCCTTGAGGGCAGTGCCAGTGTTCTCCACTACGCAAACGACGTGCCTGGACGGCGGCGCTCTAACCGTCCGGAACTCGTGGGCAGTGCTTGGGTCGTACGGGAGTGCTGGGTCTGGAGTGACTACGCAAGAGTTGCAGAGTTGCAATTACTTGCGGGCCAGCGGCTACGGTGCGTCTCCGAGCTCGCGCAGCCGGTCCACGAGGGCCTGCATCCGCTGGTGGTGCGTTCCCGCCCAGTAGACACGCCGGCAGCCCGGGCACTGCTGGAAGCGCGAGTGCCGCTCCGCCACGCGCTCGGGGACGCGGTCTCGCACCTCGGCCGGCTCGGCGGAGGTCAGCGCGGCGTTGCACGCCAGGCAGCGTGAGAATGGGCGCATGCGGGACGCCAGCCCGTAGCGGCGCGCCACCTCCATCAGCTGCTCCACCGGGGCCGTCGAGCGCGGGAAGTAGCCGCGGACGACCTCGCCCCGCTTGAGGACGCCCAGGTCGCGCGAGAGGAGGATGCGGTCCTCCTCATGGGAGAGCCGCGCGAGCACCTCGTCCTCGAAGTCGTTGCGCCACAAGGCATCGAAGCCCAGCATCCGCAGGAAGCCGGCGAGCCGCCCCAGTCCCACGTCGAGCACGAAGCGCGGCATGGCCTGGAGGGCGGGCCCCACCCGCAGGCCCGGCGCCACGTCCATCGACGCGGGGTAGACCTCCACGCGGGCGCCCGGCCGGACCCGGTGGGCGAAGTCCACCGCCTCGCCATCCACCCGCACCACGTCCACCTCTGGGTGCGGTGGGCCCAGCGACTCGATGAGGTCCTTCACCGACGGGGTGCCTTGCAGGGGGAGGGTGAACGGCTGGTTCCGTCGCGATGGGGGCAGGAAGTCGTTCAGCGCGCCGTGGAAGCGCATCATCACCAGGGCCTTGGGTTGTTCCATGCTCCATCCTCGGCGGTCCGCTCTGCGACGGAGGTGCTGGGTCTACCGGACTCAAAGTGGGGCCGTGACGAGATTGCAAAACTGAAATCGTTCAGCCGCGTCATAAGTCACGGGACTGTCACATTGGGAGTTTCTATACTGGTGCGGCTGCTCGCCCAGCCGTGGCTGGCGACGCGCTCTCTCCCGACCTCCGAGTCCGACAGCATGAAGAAGACGCTCACCTCCCTCCTGTGCGCGGCGTTCTCGCTCACCCTCCTCTCGCTGGCGTGTGGCGAAGGCAGCCCGCCCCGGGAGCCCGTGCCGCTCGAAGACGGTGGGGTCCTCTGGAAGGAGTGCACGCCCGAGCACGCCGCGGAGGACTGTGGCCAGGGCGAGACCTGCCGCTTCGTCGAGGCGCACGACGGCTACCTGTGTCTGCGGGCCTGTGATGCGCAGACCGCGTGTGAGCACCCGGAGGCGGCCTGCTGCGCGTCGGCCGAGGCGGATGGTGAGGGGGGCTACTGCGTTCCGCGCGACGCCTGTGAAACCACCGACGCGGGCTCCGATGACGGGGGCGTGGACGACGGTGGGACGGAGGAGTCGGACAGCGGCGTCCCGACCGACGATGACGGCGGCTCGCAGGAAGAAGTCGACGCTGGCACGGAGCCCGACGCTGGCACGGAGCCCGACGCCGGGGCTGACACGGACGCGGGCACCGGGGGCGAGACGGATGCGGGAGTCGACGCGGGCACGGAGCCGGACGCTGGCTCCGACGTAGACGCCGGGACGGACGCTGGCACCGACGCGGGCTTCACGAACATCCGGGTGATGGCGTCCAACCTCAGCAGCGGCAACTACCAGTCCTATGACCCGGGGCACGGCATCCGGCTCATCCAGGGCGTGTCCCCTGACATCGTCCTCATGCAGGAGTTCAACTACGGGGGCAACTCGGACTCGGACATCGCCTCGTTGGTGAACCAGATCGCGCCGGGCTTTCATTACTCCCGCGAGACGGGCGCGCAGATTCCCAACGGGGTCATCAGCCGCTGGCCCATCATCGAGTCCGGTCAGTGGCCCGACCCGCGCGTGTCCAACCGGGACTTCGCCTGGGCCCGCATCGACATTCCGGGGCCCCGCGACCTCTGGGCGGTGAGCGTGCACCTGCTCACCTCCAGCTCCAGCAACCGCAACGCCGAGGCGCAGGCCATCGTCAACCAGGTCCGCGCTCAGGTGCCCGCGGACGACTACCTCGTCATCGGCGGCGACCTGAACACCGACAGCTTCAGCGAGGCGTGCTTCGCCACCTTCCGGCAGGTGGTGTCGACGGCGGGTCCGCATCCGGCGGACCACGCTGGCAAGACGGGCACCAACTCCAGCCGGAGCAAGCCCTACGACCAGATCCTCGTGGACGAGGACCTGCGTCAGTACCAGCAGGCGACCGTCATCGGCTCCAGCACCTTCCCCAACGGCCTGGTGCTCGACAGCCGCGTCTACCAGCCGCTGTCGGAGATTGCCCCGGTCCGGTCGAGTGACAGCGGCGCCTCCAACATGCAGCACATGGGCGTGGTGAAGGACTTCCTGGTCCCCAACTTCTGATGAGCGGGCGGTATGCGGCGGCGGAGCTCCGCCGCCGCGGCCGTCAGAAGCTCCACTTGTGCTTGTTCCGCTCGATGAAGCGAGCGACCGGAGGAATCCGGGCGATGAGCGGCGTGAGCACGAACACCGCGGCCAGCCGGATGGGCTTCACCACCTGTGAGGCCGCGTAGGCCGCCGCCCAGCTGCCCGCCTTCTGGCCGGTGCTGCTGGGTTGGAAGCCGAACTGGATGGCCGCGTAGAAGCCGACGACGACCAGTCCCAGGATGACCAGGTTCACCGCCGCCGCCAGCGGCCCGTATTCCAGCATCAGGTTCTTGAAGCGGGCCATCAGCGAGGGCTTCGCGGGCTTCGTCGCGGCCTCGGCGGGTGGGTGGGTGTCGGAGACAGGAGGATTCACATCGGGCTCAACAGGCGGCATGACGTCACCATGCCCCAATCCGGTGCTGGCCGGGAGACAGAGCGGGCAGGCGGGGGAGGGGAGATGGGCTCTCCGGGTTGTCAGGAATCATGGTCACAGATTAGAGGAGGAGGCGCGACATGAAAGCCTCCCTGCGCCTCCTCATACTCGTTGCTGTCACCGTGCTCGCCGCAGACCAGGTGACCAAGTACCTGGCCGTCTCCCGGCTGACGAACGCCCTGGATGGACGGGAGGGGCTGGCGCGGGTGACGGGCTACTTCACCGAGCAGAACCTGGACAACAACCCTCCTCCCGAGGACGGGGTGTTCCGGGTGCTGCGGCCCCATCGCTTCATCGAGGACTACTGGCACTTCCGCTACGTGGAGAACCCGGGGGCGGCCTGGGGCATGTTCGCGAACCTGCCCGATGCGGCCCGGCGCCTGTTCTTCCACGTGGTGAGCGTGGTGGCGCTGGCCTTCATCTTCATGATGTACCGGCGCACGGCGCAGGAGCAGGGGCTGGTCCGGCTGTCCCTGGCGCTGATTACGGGCGGCGCGCTCGGCAACTTCATGGACCGGCTGCTGCGCGGCTACGTCATCGACTTCATCGACTGGCACTGGCGCAACCAGCCAGGGATGCGCTGGCCCACCTTCAACGTGGCTGACGTGGCCATCAGCGTGGGGGTGGCCCTCATGCTGCTGGATTCACTGAAGGTGCGCCGTCCGGACTCCGTGCCGGCGTCGCTGGCGGAGAGCCCCAATCCGTGACGGATGGGCGGTGGCTGGTGTAAGTCCCGGCTCGTGCCGCGCAAATACATCATCCTCATCGCCGTCGCCCTTGGCGTCATCGTGCTCGACCAGTGGACGAAGTACCTCGTCGTCCGCGAGCTGACCACCCAGATGGATGGCAAGGAGCATCTGGGCGAACGCCTGGGCGCGATGTACTCCTCGCCGCCCCCGCCGGGGCTCAACGGGCTGCACTACCAGCCGCGCCGGCACATCGAGGTGTCGGAGTCCTTCTTCCGCATCCGCTACGCGGAGAACCCGGGCGCCGCGTGGGGCATGTTCCGCAGCCTGCCGCCCGAGACGCGTGGGCCGCTCTTCCACGTGGTGAGCATCGGCGCGGTGCTGCTCATCGCCTTCTACTTCCGCAAGCTGTCCGGCACGGACCCGGAGGAGAAGTGGGCGCTGTGGGGCCTCCCGCTCGTGCTGGGCGGCGCCTTGGGCAACTACATCGACCGCATCGCCCGGGCCTTCGTCATCGACTTCCTGGAGGCCCACTGGTTCGACAAGGCCGCGTGGCCTTCGTTCAACGTCGCCGACGCCGCCATCTGCGTGGGCGTGGGCATGCTCCTGGTGGACTCCTTCGTCCGCAAGGAGAAGCCCGCTCAGGCTCCCTCCCAGGCGTAACCCGCCTCCTTCCGAGGGCGCGCACGCGCATCGTGTCACCCGCGCGAGCGGGGCCGCCCTCGCGCGCCACCACCTGCTCGCGAGGTCCCCTTGCTCCCCGTCCTCGTCCACTTCACCTTCACCACGCTCGGGTCGCAGCTACTGCTGTACGCCGTCGCGGCCGTCACGGTGGGTTACATCACCGTCAACGGGTGGCTCGGGGCCCAGGGGGCGCTGGATGCCGCCACGGGCACCCGGGCCCAGGTCTCCACCGGGGACCGGCTGCTGCGCGCGGCGGGGTATGGCCTCGTCGGGGCGGTGCTGGCGGGGTTCGGCCTGCGGTTCGCGCTGCCCCCCGGGGCATTCCCGGGCGCGAAGGGTGAGGGCATCCCCCTGCACACCTATGGCCTGCTGCTCGCGCTCGGCTTCATCACCGCGGTGACGGTGGCGGGCCGGCTGGCGCAGGACGAGTGGCGGCGCGTGGAGCTGAAGGACGGCGTGTGGGTGGACATGGAAGGGCCCCGGAAGCGCGAGCAGGTCCTGGACATGACCGTCTGGATATTGCTCGGCGGCATCGGTGGGAGCCGGCTGCTCTTCGTGCTCGTGAACTGGCAGGACTACGCGAGGGACTGGTCGCAGGTGTTCTCCCTGGGCGGGGGGCTCGTCTTCTATGGCGGGCTGATCGGCGCGTCCGTGGCCGCCTTCCTCTTCGCGCGCATGAACGGCATCGACTTCCTGCGGCTCGCGGACGTGTGCATCCCCACCGTGTCACTGGGGCAGTGCCTGGGGCGGCTGGGCTGCTTCAGTGCGGGGTGCTGCTGGGGGGACGTGGCGCCCGCCCACGCGGCCACCGCGGTGCACTTTCCCGGGAGCGGCGTGGCCCAGGACCTCTTCGGACGGCTGGGGCAGACGTCCAGCCTGGCGTACACGTCCCAGCTCCAGGACACGCGCTACGTGGTGGAAGCCACCGGTGAAATCTTCCACCACGCGGCGCCCGGCGCGGTCCGCATCGCTGACTGGGTGGCGCAGCAGGGCCACACCCTGGGGGTGTACCCGACCCAGCTCTTCGAGTCCGCCGGCCAGCTGGTGCTCTTCCTGGGGCTGCTGTACGCCCGCCGCTTCCGCCGCTTCCATGGCCATGTCCTGGCCCTCTGGTTGATGGCCTACGCGGTGCTGCGGAGCACGGTGGAGTTGTTCCGGGGCGACGTGGAGCGGGGCACGCTGCACGGCCTGTTGCAGTCCCTGGGCGCGGCGGACCTGGCGGCGTCGGTGCCGCTGGAGGCGTGGTACAATGTCTCCACCAGCCAGTTCATCTCCCTGTGCATGTTCACCTTTGGCGCGGTGCTGCTCGCCCAGAGGGGCCGTGGCCGGGAGCGCGCGGCGGCGGGGATGGGGCCTACCCCCTCGGCGGCGTGAGGTTGAATCGCGCGGGCCTCTTGGGGACACTCTGAAGCGTCATGCCGCCCCCCGACGCCCGACAGTCCGCCCTCAAGAGCTTTGGCAGGTCCTCCCCGGCAGACCCCGGCTCCAGCGAGGCCGTCCTCCAGGAGTGCGAGGCGCTGGAAGCGGAGATCGCCGTCCTCCGCAACCTCTACGAGCAATACTTCCTGGGCATCGAGCGTCAGGCGCCCACGCGCACCCACGATGACCTCAAGAAGCGGATGGCCCGGCTGAAGAGCGCGTTCATCCGCAGCACCTCGGCCAAGTTCCGCGTCGCGGGCCTGCACAACAAGTTCCTCACGTATGAGCGGCTCTGGGCGCGCACGCTCCAGGAAATCGAAGCGGGCACGTACCGCAGGGATGTCTTCAAGGCGCGCCGCCGCGCGGATGGCCGGAAGACCGGCCCCGCGAGCGAGGGCGGCCAGAAGGGCGTGGTCGAGCTGCCCGAGGACATCTCCGACCTGGACTTCGAGGAGGTGGAGGAGCTGATCCGTCCCCGTCCCGCCAACGAGCCGAAGGTGGCCGCCAGCTATCTCCAGGCCACCGGAGGGACGCCCGCGCAGGGCACCGCCGCCGCGCCGGAGTTGGCGCCCGCCATCGCGCCGCTCTCGCCCACGGTGGGCGGCACGCCGTTGCGCGGCACGCCCGCCGTGGCGCCGCTCACGGGCATTCCGTCCGTGGCGCCCGTGGCCGGCACGCCGCCGCGTGGCCTGCCCTCCATGACGGGCACCCCGGCCCGGGGGACGTCCGCGGCGCCTCCGGGGATGGCGGCAGGTGCGCCGCTGTCCTCGAGTGCCGTAGCGGCGGGGAGCACGCCTCCGCCCGCGCGGCCCGGCGCGGTCGCCGCACCTGGGGGTACGC
>JAFAAN010000006.1 GCA_023426545.1 Pseudomonadota bacterium | reverse complement strand
GCTGCGAAGCCCGCGGCGCCCCAGGCGGCTGCGGCCCCGGCGCGCGCCGAGGCACCGCGTCCGGCGCCCCAGGCCCGCAGGCCCCAGGTGGTCGTGGAGGAGGTGGACGACGAGGACGACGAGCCGGCGTCGCGCCGGCGCGCTCCCTCGGGCGGCCGCGGCAACAAGATGGTGACGCTGGGCCTGCTGGTGGCCATCCCGCTGTTCGCCATCGGCTACGGCTGGTACTCGGCCAACGCCAAGCAGAAGTCGCGCGAGCTGAAGAAGAGCCTGGATGCGGCCAGCGAGCTGCTCAAGCACGACTCCTTCGACAGCTACAAGAAGGCGGTCGAGGCGGCGGACAAGGCGCTGGAGGTGGACTCCGACTCGTCCGTGGCGCACGGCTACCTGGCGTACGCCTGGGCCATCCGCTGGGGTGAGCACGGCGGCGGGGACGACGCGCGCCGCCGGGCCGAGGAGCACCTGGCCGCGGGCAAGAAGCGCGGCGACCTCAGCTCGCACCTCATCGCGGCCGAGGCGCTCATCCAGACCCACAGCGGCAAGGGCAAGGACGCGCTGGGGCAGCTCGAGGAGAAGGTGAAGAGCCTGGACGCCGAGGGGCGCTCCAGCTCGCTGCTGTACCTCACGCTGGGCCTCATCCAGATGGACGCGGGCGACCTGGAGCGTGGCCGCGACAGCCTGGACCGCGCGCAGGCGCTGTCTCCGGACGACCCGCGCACCTACGCGGGCCTGGGCGCGGTGTACCGCCGCCTGGGACAGGACGGCGCGGCCTGGAGGAACTATGAGTTCGCCCTCCGGTACGAGAAGGACCACCCGGAGTCGCTGCTGGGCCGCTCGCTGCTGATGCTGGCGCAGGACTCGCCCAACTACGGGCTCGTCCACACGATGATCAAGAAGCTGCTGGAGTCGGACCCGCCGCCGTCTCCCCGGCAGCTCGCCGCCGCGCACCTGGCCCGCTCGCTGCTGGTCAGCCGCGTGTCGACCGCCATGGCGGACATGAAGCCGGACGTGCAGCAGAAGCTGGCCGAGGCCACCGCGGTGCCCGTGGAGAAGGAGAAGGCCCGCTCGGAGATGCTCAAGAGCGAGGACACCGGCTTCTCCCTCGACAAGCAGAACCCGGAGCTGCACGTCATCAAGGGCCGCCGCCTGCTGGCGGAGGGGAACTACGACGCGGCCGCCGAGGAGATTCGCAAGGCCATCCGCATGGACGGCTCGCGCGCCCTGTTCCACGTCGAGCTGGCCAAGGCGCTCATGGGCAAGCAGGGCGGCGAGAAGGAGGCCGCGGACGCGCTCCAGACGGCCCTGAAGACGATGGGCGACAGCCCCAAGCTGGTGGTGATGCTGGGCAACGCGTACCGCCGTCAGGGCAAGCTGGATGACGCCCTGGCCCAGTACCAGCGCGCGGTGAAGGACCCGAAGGCGAAGAACCCGGAGGCGCGGCTGGCCATGGGCGCCATCTACCGCGAGCGCTCGGACTGGGCGAAGGCCCAGGAGCAGCTGGAGAAGGCGAGCCAGGAGTTCATCGGCCAGTCGGACCGCGCGGCCATGGCGCTCACCGAGCTGGGGCGCGTGTACCAGGGCAAGGGTGACGCGGCGAAGGCGGACGAGACGTATCAGCGTGCGCTCAACGCGGACGAGGCCTACACGCCCGCCTACTACTACTACGCCACGCTGCTCGCGAGGGACTCGAAGCAGGGTGCCAAGGCGAAGATGCTGGCCCAGGAGTACCTGAAGCGAGATCCGAGCGGCGAGCACGCCTCCGCCGCCCGCTCGCTGTCGGGCGGCTGAGCAGCCCCGGCTCCACCGGGGCGGGACAAGCGGGGCTGATGCGCGCGGGCAGTAGAACGCGCGGTCAGCCCCGTTGCCGTGGTTGCCGCCCCCCGCGCCCCGGGGCTATGCCCCGGAGTGGTTGTCTTCCAGAGCACACCGGGGTGGGGTGGGAGTCCGGTGTCGCCGTGGCCGGCCACGGAGGCCAGCCGGGCGTCCCTCCACCGGGCCTTCCCCGGGGCGCCGTGTCCTTGCCCACCCCCGGGTGGTGCCTGTATGGGAAGGCCGTCACCGCGCCGGCAGCTCGTCTGTCGGGCCTACCCCTGGAGTCTGTGTGAACGCGCGTGCCGAGTCCCTGCCGACAATCGCGTCCGACCTGATCTCCCTCACCAAGCCGCGCCTCTCCTCCCTGGTGCTCGTCACCGCGGCGGGCGGCATGTGGCTGGCTCCCAGCAGCATGGGGGCGCTCAACGCGCTGGTGACGCTGCTGGCTACGGCAGGCACCGTGGGCGCGGCCAACGCCCTCAATTGCTACTGGGAGCGGCACAGCGACCAGTTCATGGCGCGCACCCGCAACCGGCCGCTGCCCTCCGGGCGCATGGAGCCGGCGGTGGCGCTGTGGTTCGGCATCTCCCTGGCGGGGGTGTCGCTGCCGGCGCTGGCCCTGGGCGCCAACGTGCTCACCGCCGCGCTGGGGCTGCTGGCCCTGCTGAGCTACGTGCTGGCCTACACGCCGCTGAAGGCGCGCACGTCCATCGCCATGCTGGTGGGCGCGGTGCCCGGCGCGCTGCCGCCGCTCATGGGTTGGACGGCGGTGACCAACCAGGTGGACGCGGGGGGCTTCGCGCTCTTCGCCATCATGTTCCTCTGGCAGATGCCCCACTTCCTCGCCATCGCGCTGTTCCGCAAGGAGGAGTACCGGGCGGCGGGCCTCAAGTCGGTGCCCCTGGAGCGGGGCGACGAGTCCAGCCGCGCGCAGGTGGTGCTCTACCTGGTGGCGCTGGTGCCCATGACGCTGCTGCCCTTTCAACTCCACATCGCGGGCACGTGGTACCTGGCCTCGGCGGTGGTGCTGGGGTTGAGCTTCCTCGGCCTGGGGGCGTGGGGCTTCTTCCGGCGGCTGGGAAACACCTGGGCGCGCCAGACGTTCTTCTTCTCACTCATCTACCTCACTGGCCTTTTCGCCGCGCTGGCGCTGGACCGCGTTCCTCGCGGATAGCGTCCCGGGTGCACGGGGGACGCCCACTCATGTCCGAAGTCCTGGTTTCCACCGCCACCTCCCACCCGCTGCTCCAGCTGGAGGGGCTCACGCGCCGCTTCAAGGGGCGCACGGCCGTGGACGGCCTGTCCCTGTCGGTGCGTCCGGGCGAAATCCTGGGCCTGCTGGGCCCCAATGGCGCGGGCAAGTCCACCACCTTCCAGGTGCTCGCGGGGTTGCTGTCGCCGCATGCGGGGCTGGTGCGCTTCGAGGGCCGAGAGCTGGCGCTGAGCGACCCGTCGCTGCGCCGGCAGATGGGCATCATCTTTCAGCGCAGCAGCCTGGATGACCTGCTCACCGCGCGGGAGAACCTGAAGCTCGGGGCCCGGCTGTACGGCCTGGGCGGAGAGCGGGCGCGCGAGCGGGTGGAGGCGATGCTGGCGCTCATCGGCCTGGCCGACCGCGGCGACGAGCGGGTGTCCACGTGGTCCGGGGGCATGCGCCGCCGGCTGGAGCTGGCGCGGGCGCTGGTGCACCAGCCGCGCGTGCTGCTCATGGACGAGCCCACGCAGGGCCTGGACGAGGCGGCCTTCCGCACCTTCTGGGCGCACCTGAAGCGGCTGCGCGACAGCGAGGGCCTCACGGTGCTGCTCACCACGCACCGCGCGGACGAGGCCGAGGTCTGCGACCGGCTGGCGGTGCTGGACGCGGGCCGGCTGGTGGCGTGTGACACGCCGCAGGCGCTGGCCTCGCGCATGGGCGGGGACATCCTCTCCGTGGAGGCCTCCGAGCCGGAGGCGCTGGCGGCCGAGCTGCGCGAGCGGCTGGGGCTGGACGCGAAGGTGGTGGAGGGGCGGGTGCAGGTGGAGGCGTCGCAGGGCCACGCGCTGGTGCCCCGGCTGGTGGAGGCCTTCCCGGCCGGGCGGCTGACCTCCGTAGCGCTGCGCCGGCCCACGCTGGCGGACGTGTTCCTCCAACTGACGGGGCGCGCGCTGGGCGCGGACGTGCCCACCGCCGAGCCCGCGCCGAGGAGACGTCGATGAGCGCCGAGCTGTCCGCCGCCCCCGAACCGATGAACGCCGGGGCCCCGGCCGTGTCCGACGCGCCCGGGACGCTCGCGCTCCAGTGGGCGACGGTGCGGGTGCTGATGATGCGCGACATCGTGCGCTTCTTCCGCCAGCCGTCCCGGGTGGTGGGGGCGCTCGCGCAGCCCGTCCTCTTCTGGTTCGTCATCGGCTCCGGCTTCGCGGGCTCCTTCCGCGTGGAGGGCGCGCAGGGGCTGGGCTACCAGCAGTTCTTCTTCCCGGGCGTCGTCACCATGGTGCTGCTGTTCAGCGCCATCTTCGCGACCATCACCGTCATCGAGGATCGCCGCGAGGGCTTCCTCCAGGCGGTGCTCGCCGGGCCCGGCTCCCGGCTGGCGGTGGTGCTGGGCAAGGCGCTGGGCTCGTCGGCCATCGCGCTGCTCCAGGCGTCGCTCTTCCTGCTGTTGGCGCCGCTGGCGGGCGTGAGCGCGGCCACGTTGAACGTGCCGTTGCTCCTGGCCGTCATGGTGCTGTCGGCGCTGGCGCTGACGGGCATGGGCATGTCGCTGGCGTGGTGGGTGCGCTCCAGTGCGGGCTACCACGCGGTGATGAGCATCGTCCTGCTGCCCATGTGGGTGCTCTCCGGCGCCATGTTCCCGCTCAAGGGCGCGGACACCTGGCTGGCCTGGGTGATGCGGCTCAACCCGATGCGCTACTCCGTGGAAGGCGTGCGGCGGGCGCTGTACGGCGCGGAGGCGTCGATGGCGCTGGGCGCGTCCTCGTCGTCGGCGGGGCTGGAGGTGCCGGTGCTCGTGGCCTTCGCCGCGGTGTTCGTGGGGCTGGCCGCCTTCAGCGTCAGCCGGCGCGAGTAGAGGGCGGGCATTCGCGGCGTCCCGGTGGGTTGGACATGCGCTGCCCCTTTCGCTACGAGGTGGGCAGCCGCACCACCTGACCTCCCGAGGAGATTGCACGATGACGCTGCGCACGCTCGGCCTGACGCTGCTGGGAACCGCGGGGCTGCTGACCCTCTCCGCCTGCAAGAAGGAGGAGCCTGCCGCGGAGATGCCCGCCGCCGCGCCCGCCGCGATGAAGGAGCCCCACGCCGCCTCCCCCATCCAGGCGCCCGAAGGTGCCGCCGCCGCGCCCGTGGCTCCCGCGGGCAGGGGCGTGGTGAAGGGCTCGGTGAAGTTCACCGGCACGCCGCCCGAGGCCGCGGACATCCCCGCGAGCAATGACCCGGCGTGCGAGGGCATGGCGGCGAAGGACGCGTCGGTCCTGGTGAAGGACGGGAACCTGCAGAACGTACTGGTGCGCGTGAGGGGGCAGGTGCCTGGCGCGCCCCCGGCGCCGAGCACGCCGGTAGTGGTGGACCAGTCGAAGTGCACCTACGTCCCGCGTGTCCAGGGCGCGAGGGCGGGCCAGCAGGTGGCGTTCAAGAACAGCGACGGGACGCTGCACAACGTGCGCGGCGTCGTGGGCGCCAAGCCCGTGTTCAACGTCGCGCAGCCGCCGTCCGGGGCGCCCGTGGAGCGGCCGTTGCCGCCGGACGCCGACGTGCTGAAGCTCAAGTGCGACGTCCACCCGTGGATGCAGGCGTTCGTCGTGAGCAACGAGAACCCGTACTTCGCGACGACGGGGGAGGACGGCGTGTTCTCGCTCGTGGGCCTGCCCGCGGGGACGTACACGGTCGAGGCCTGGCACGAGACGCTCGGGACGAAGACGGCCGAAGTCACGGTGTCGGACGACGCGCCCGCGGAGGCGTCGTTCACCTTCTCGGCCGCGGACGCGTCCGCGCAGGAGTGAGCGTGGCCCGGGCTGGGGCGCTCCGTCCCGGCTCGCGCCTCACGCGGCCGCGCGGCCCTCCGCGCCCGGCGGGCCCTCCTTGCGCACGGTGAAGCCCACCCGGGCGCCGCCGCCCGGACGGTTCTCCGCGAAGACGTCTCCGCCGTGGACGTGCGCGATGCGCTGGACCAGCGCCAGCCCCAGGCCCAGCGAGCCCGCCTCGCGGGCCTCGGCGCCCGAGTCCTTCCGGTAGAAGGCCCGGAAGATGCGCGCATCCTCCCCCGGCTGAAGCCCCGGGCCGCGGTCGTCCACGCAGAAGGCCAGGTGCTGGCCCCGCTCCTGGACGCGCAGCGCCTCCGCGCCGGTGCCATGCTTGCGCGCATTCTCCAGGAGGTTCGCCAGCGCGCGGCCCAGCAGCGTCGCGTCGCCGACGAGCCCGGCGTCTTCCGCATCCATTTCCAGAACAGAGGGCGCCAGTCCCGCGCGCTCCAGGGCCTGGGTGGCCAGCGCCCGGGCGTCGAGCACGCGCGGCGTGAGCTGCCCGAAGTCCAGGCGGGAGCTGGCCAGCAGCTCGCCCACCAGCGCATCCAGCTCCACGACCTCGCGGTCCACCTGGTCCAGCGTCTTCGGGTTGCCGCCGCCATCGCGGAGCAGCTCCGTCAGCACGCGCAGCCGGGCCAGCGGGGTGCGCAACTCGTGGGACACCGCGGCCAGCAGCTCGCGCTGGTCCGCCACCTGCTTCTGGATGCGTCCCGCCATGTCGTTGAAGGCATCCGACAGCACGGCGAACTCACCGGTGACGTGCGGCGCCATGTCCGCGCGCGAGTCCAGCCGGCCC
This sequence comes from Pseudomonadota bacterium, assembly GCA_023426545.1. Classification (GTDB taxonomy): domain Bacteria; phylum Myxococcota; class Myxococcia; order Myxococcales; family Myxococcaceae; genus Myxococcus. The sequence continues at coordinate 35,809 of JAFAAN010000006.1, read as the reverse complement.
GCGCCCAGCTCCCGCGTGGCCCGTACCAGCTCGTCCACCGGCCGCGCGAGCCGCCGCGCGAACTTTCCGGCGGCGAGCCACAGCACCATGCAGGAGGCCACCAGCGGCAGCACCACCTTCAGCGGGCTCTTCGGCCGGGCGCTGGAGTAGCAGGCTCGCACCGAGCCGAGCGTGACGCCATCGCGCATCACGGGCAGGTGGAACTCCGCCAGCCGGCAGGACTCGTGGGTCTTCGCCAGCACGGCACCGGACGCGTCTCGCAGCTCCACGGCGACCTGCAGGTCCTTCTCGATGGAGTCCACCAGGGCGTCGCGTCGCGCCGGCTCGTCCCAGACCTCCTCGAAACGGTGGCCCACGAAGGTCCGCAGCCGCTCTCCCTCCTGCTTCCAGGTGCCGCCGCCCACCAGGCTCATCACGGTGGCCACGACGGCGCCCGTGGCGACGATGGACAGGCCGAACCACATGAAGAGGCGCCGGTGCAGCCGGGCGCGCACGAAGCTCCCCAGACGGCCCATGTACCAGTAGCCGTGAGGCGGGTGCCGGTATCCCCAGTGCCGGCATTCGCCTGTGTTGGCGCCCCATTCGCGCCGGCTTCTCCACGGCCCGCCAGGGTGGCCGTGCCTCACGGGGCCTCCTTGGCGAAGACGTAGCCCACGCCGCGCACCGTCTTGATGAGGCGCGTGCCCACGTCGCCGAGCTTCTGCCGCAGGTGGGAGATGTGCACGTCCACGGTGCGCTCACCCACCACGGTGTCGCCGCGCCCGGCCTCGCCGAGCAGGGCGTCTCGCGGAATCACGCGCCCGGCCCTGCGCACCAGCGCGACGAGCAGGTCGAACTCCAGCCCGGTCAGCTCCACCGGACGCGCCTCCACGCGCACCTCGCGCCCGGCGACGTCGATGGACACGCCGCTGGCTTCGAGCCGGTCCGCCACCGCCGCGGGCTGCGAGCGCCGGAGCACGGCCCGCAGTCGGGCCAGCAGCTCGCGGGGGCTGAAGGGCTTGGGGAGGTAGTCGTCCGCGCCGAGCTCCAGGCCCACCACGCGGTCCGTCTCGTCGCCCTTGGCGGTGAGCATGATGACGGGGATGCGGCTCTTCGCGCGGATGCGCTTGCACACCTCCAGGCCGTCGATGCCGGGCATCATCACGTCGAGCAGCACCGCGTCATAGGCGCCCGCCTCCAGCGCCGCGAGCCCCCGGCCTCCGTCGGCTGCGTGGGCGACGGTGAGGCCGTTCTGCCCGAGGTACTGCGCGAGCAGCTCGTACATCCGGGTGTCGTCATCGATGAGCAAGACGCGCGTGGACATGCCCAGCCTTCTACTTCAGGGAGCGGCGATGTGGATGGCGGTGCCGCTCGATGACGGGGGAGCCGCCCCCGGGGGGCTGGACGGCTCCCTGGGGCCGTGGGGGCCGTTCGGGCTCCAGCCGTACTCCCAGGCGCCGTGGTGGCAGTGGTGACGCAGGTGGGCCCGGTGCTGGGCGAGCGTCGCGAAGCCGGAGGCATAGCCTCCGACCGTGCCCAGGGCGAGCAGGGCGATGAGTAGGCGGCGGGGCATGAGGTCTCTCCTTCGAGGTGACAGGGGGAGGGGAGGGCTCACACGCCGCGCGAGTCATCCGCGCGCCAGCGGCCAGGACCGTCACCGTGGCGGTCTCCGCCATGCCAGAACGCGCCGCCTCGCCAGCCGCGGTGGCCACCACAGCGGCGGTGCCAGCCGCGAGGGCCCCCGTGCCAGCCGTGCCCGTGAGTGGGAGCGTGCTCCAGGAGGTCCGCGAGCTCCCGGCGCTGCCTCGGGTCGAGCGCCTCGTGGACCTGGGCGAGCGCGCCCTGGACGGCGCGGCGGAGGTTGTCGGTGGCCACGTCGTGACGGGCGAAGAGCTCCCTGAGCGCGGCGCCGTCGAAGTGCTCACCGCGCAGCGCGGTGCCCACGGCGGCGCGCGTGGGGCCCAGCTCGTCACGGGCCTTGGCGAAGGCCTCCAGGACGTCGTCCGTGGCCTTGAGGAGGACCTTCTCCTGCCCGGGGGAGGTGTCCAGGCGCTCGAAGAGCCAGCGGAGGCGTCCGCGTCTGCTCCAGGCGCCTCGCCGGTGTGAGGGATGGTGCCAGTGACGCCCGCCGCGCACGGTGTAGATGAGGCCGGCGAGGCAGGCCGTTCCGAAGAGAAATCCAAACATGGTTCCACGCTCCCAAGTGAATCCGGACCGGGGTGGGCGGTCCGGTGCTGTGGTGACGACGAGCGGGAAGGTAGAGGGTGGGTATGAAGGCCGCGCCCGTGTGGGGTGAAGAAGTGTGAAGGGGACCCGGACGGAGAATGGACGGAGAATGAGGGGCCGGGTGCCGGGAAGCGGACGTCGGGCGGCGCGGCGGGGCCCTGGGGGTGGGCGGAGTGTCGGCTGTCGGACGGCCGGGTGCCCGATTGGCGGTTCACGTGTGGACAGGATGCGCCAGGAAGTTTGTCGTTAGGGGGCCGGGGCGGTGTCCGCTCCGCACAGCCGTTCGGGCAGCCTTTGGCGGCGGCCGCGAAGCAGAAAGAAGAAGGTCACATGGCAATCGGTACCGTGAAGTGGTTCAACGACGCCAAGGGGTTCGGCTTCATCGCTCAGGAGAACGGTGAGGACGTCTTCTGCCACCACACTGCCATCAACATGGATGGCTTCCGCACCCTCCAAGAGGGGCAGCAGGTGGAGTTCGACGTGACGCGCGGCCCCAAGGGACTGCAAGCGCAGAACGTCCGCGCCATCTGAAGCATCCGTCGGCCACCTTCGTGTGTGCCCGAGGCCCGGTCTCCCCAGCAGGGAGGCGGGGCCTTCGCATGTCTGGCCCCTGATGCGCCGGGCGTGCGGCCCGCGCCGGATGCCCGTCGACAGCGGGAGGCCTTCCTTACCTTCACGGCAGACGCGCGGCGTACCCGCCGCCATCCAACGGAGAAGAAGGCATGGGCGACACCAGCGTGAAGAAGGTGGAGAGTCGGCACTCTCCCAAGGGGGAGATGGGGCAGAAGTACCTGGCGTCCGGCGTCCGCCTGTCGATGCGGCTGTGGGAGGACGAGCCACCCGGCGAGGCCGCGCCCGCCACCGCGAGGGAGTACGAGACGGTCGGCTTCGTGCTGAAGGGGCGCGCCGAGCTGCACCTGGAAGGACAGGTCATCCTGCTCAACCCCGGTGACTCCTGGCTGGTGCCGCGCGGCTCCAGTCACGCGTACAAGGTGCTGGAGACGTTCTCCGCGGTGGAGGCCACCAGCCCGCCCGCTTCCGTCCATGGCCGCGACGAAGGCACGGAGGCGGGGAAGAAGCCGCCCGCGAAGGCATGAGTCCTGGAGCCGTCCTTCCGCATCGGGTTCCTGGCGCGCTTGAGTGCCGGTCGCTTCGCGGTTGCCATCGTTTCTATCCACTCCGCGATTACCGGGCATCCAGGCCCGGCTGCGGCACGCGCTCGAAGATGAGCGTGGATTCTCCCTTGTAGACCCCCTGCCCGGTCTGGCGGAAGCCGCACTTGTCAGCGACGCGGATGGAGGCGGCGTTCTCGGGGGAAATCATGCACGTCACGCGCTCTGGGCGAAGGTGGGCGTCCGCCCAGGCGAGGGCCGCGCGCACCGCCTCGGTGGCGTAGCCCTTGCCGTGCGCCCACGGGGCGAGCACCCATCCCGCCTCGAATGCGCTGACTGGCGACGGCTGCATGTCCCGGTGGAAGTCGCCCACGCCCACCTCGCCCACGAGCCGGCCCGTGGCCTTTTCGCGCACTACCCAGAACCCATAGCCAAGGAGCTGCCAGTGGCCCACGTAGCGCAGGAGCCGGGACCATGCCTCCTCACGCGTGGATGGCTTCCCGCTGATGTAGCGCACGACAGCGGGTTCCCCCCACATCGAGAGGCACTCCTCGAAGTCCTCGATGCGGTGTCCGTGGAGCAGGAGGCGCTCGGTCTCGACGGTGGGGATGGTGGCTGGGGGCATGGGCATTTCTCCTGATGTGGGGGCATTCAGAGCCGGCCGCATGGCGGCCTGCTCAGGAGCGCGTTGGCGCCCAGATGGCGCTGTGGGGCGCTGGCGCGTCCGGGGAGGCCTCGGCGGTGTAGAAGTAGGCCGCGACGGCGGCTCGCCCCCGCCCCTCCGGGCACTCCAGGGCGTTCGGGTGGCCATGCCAGTGGTCGTCGCCATGGGCCATCACGACCAGGCGATCCAGGAGCGGGGCGATGCGCGCCTCGCACCGGGAGAGATCGGCGCTCCACAGCTCGAGGTCACCACCCCAGGCAGGCTCCCAGCCAGGGTTCAGGTAGTAGAGGACGGTGAGCCGCCGTGAGAGCGCGCGGAAGCGATCGCGATTGAAGTCGGCGTGCAGCGCCAGATGTCCGCCGCGCAGCGTGAGATGTAGTCCTGCGCCCCGGAAGTGCGGATCGGGAATGAGTCCCTGCACTCCGGTCAGGGTCTCCAGGAAGTCGATGAACGCCATGCTGGAGAACTCCGAGAGCAGGTGCCGGAGCGCTCCAGGCACCTCCTCGAAGGCCTTGCGTTGGAGCTGCCCCAGTCGCGCCGCCTGCTCCGGGTGGTCGCGTCGCTTCCAACTGGCCTCGGTCGCACCCGGGAAGAGCTCGGCCAGTCCGGATGCCAGCGGCTCCCCCAGAAACCCATCGATGACGGCATGGGGATGGGGCCGTGCCGCGCCGTAGCTGGCGCGATGGGCCAGCGCCAGCGCGCGGAGCGCCGGACGGCTGAGAAAGAAACCGGGTCCCCGCAGCGGGCCTTCTTCGAGGGTCGCGACGCTCATCGGGTCCCCTATAACAGAACGCGCCACGAGCGCCTGCGCGTCACACGCCAACCAGGTCGGACGCCGGACTGGCTTCGGCGATTGGGCGGGAGCGTCGAAAGCGGAACGACTTCAGGCCAACGGAGCATCCACTGGACGGCATTTCGCCACTTCATCCTCCCCGTCACCCAGCCGCCCGATAAGCTCCGGGGAAGCGTGCCGTGTGGAGATGGATGGACTCTGTCTCCCTTCATGGCAGGCGGTCACCCTTTCTCCTCTGCCCAGATGACCCATGAGAGCCTGATGCGCGAGGCCGTTCGCCTTGCCCAAGAGAATGCAGCCCGCGGTGCCCGGCCATTCGGGGCCGTGGTGGCCATTGACGGCGAGGTGGTGGCTACCGGCGTCAACGACATCGTCCACAGCCACGACCCCACCACCCATGCCGAGCTGGAGGCGCTGCGCGCCGCATGCCGCAAGCTGAGCAGGCCCCAGTTGCCTGACGCCGTGGTCTACGCCAGCGGCCATCCATGTCCGATGTGCCTGGCCGCGCTGACGATGGTCGGCGTGCGGCAGGTGTTCTACGCGTTCGACAATGACGACGCCGCGCCCTACGGCATGTCGAGCGAAGCGACCTACAAGGCGCTGCGCCTGTCGTTGTCTCCGCCGCCGGTGGCGTTGGTGCGTGTGCCGGTGGACGTGTCGGCCGCGGAACTCTACGGCGCACGTCCACCCCACGCGCCGTAGGTGTGCGCGGCACGCCAGCGTCGGCGGCGGCGCCCCTGGCACTGGCGGGTGCTCGCGGCGTCGCCGCTCTCCACGTGAGGCGCCGGCGATGGCGCCTCTGGCGTCGGCCCCGAATGGCTCGGCGCGCCGGTGGGGATCGTCGGGAGGTCCGGAGGGGGCGGGGCGGCCTCTCCGGCCGTCTTCTGGACAGGGGCCGTTGTCCGGGGCAGATGTGAGGACACCGATGGCCCCCCGTTCGTCCGCCGCACGAGCCTCTTCCCTCCGGACGCAGAAGACGAAGCCGCTTCCATCCGGGGGCCGGCGCGTCGCGGGGAAGCGCTCCGGCTCCGGCTCCGGCTCCGGCTCGGGGTGGGGGCGTTGGGCGTTCGGCGGGTGGCTGCTGCTCGTTCTCTGGCTCAGCGTGGAGTACGCGCGCTTGCCGGATGTCGGTGAGCTGCGGATTCAGAACCCGCGCACCACCGCGCTCATGGCACAGCGCGCCGAGGAGGCGCTCGCGGCGGGCACGAAGCCCCGCGTGCGCCACGCCTGGGTCTCCCTGGACGCGATGTCCCCGCACGTCGTTGAAGCCGTGCTGCTCTCCGAGGATGCGCGCTTCTACCGGCACCAGGGTGTGGACTGGATTGAAGTGGAGAACGCCCTGGTGCAGTCGGTGCGCAAGGCGCGCCTGGGACGCGGGGCGTCCACCATCACGCAGCAACTGGCCAAGAACCTCTACCTCTCCACGGACCGCAGCCTGCTGCGCAAGGGCAAGGAGCTGCTGCTTGCCCGCCGGTTGGAGGCCCACTTGTCCAAGCAGCACATCCTCGCGCTGTACATGAACGTCGTGGAGTGGGGAGACGGGGTGTACGGCATCGAGGCGGCGGCACGTGAGCACTTCGGCACCTCGGCGCGGGAGCTCAGCGTCGCGCAGGGGGCGATGCTCGCTGGCATGCTGCCCGCCCCACGCCGCTGGCTGCCCGCCCAGAGGCCCGAATCCCTCCGCGCTCGCGCGAGCATCATCGTCGGGAGGCTGGAGCGTGAGGGGCGCATCAACGGGGGACAAGCCCGCGAGGCCGAGGCCGAGCTCTCGCGCTTCTTTGGTGGACCACCCGAGCCTGACTCCGTCGTGGAGGCCATCAGCCGGTTGCGCGCGGGGAGCTGAGCTGCGCGTCGGCGATGGACGCCTGCGAGCGTGATGCGCCACGAGAGGCCTACGTGAGTCACCGCGCACCACGCCCCGGTGGCCCGTGCTCATCGTGCAGCGAGGTGCACAGCTGCGCTGCTGACGCGCCATCCGGTGCACATCCGAGCGGCGCGTATCCTTCCCTCGGAGCTGGCAATGCGTCTGGCACTGACGGTGCATCATTTCATCGACGCTCGTGAGACCTTATTGGGTGTCACGCCGCCGTTGATTCTCGAAAGGGCTGTGCATGTTTGGTGAGCTCGTGATCCTCTTCGTCCTCCTGGGACCCGTGGTCTTCGTGTGGGGGCTCATCCTCATGTTCCAGAAGCGACACACGGGGGGAGTCCGAATCCTCGGGGGCGCCATGGCGCTGTTCGGTACCGCGACCATGGGGGGCGTGGCCTGGCTCGTCACCACGCTCCTCACCAGCAACAACTCGAAGGGGCGGGTCCTTCGCCTGAGGGGGAGAACGCGCGTGGCGCGCCGGGCCCTGGGCGAGGGGTGGGCGGATGACGCCGCTCCGGATGTCTCGGGGCTCACGCCCTGGCAGCGAACGGTGCTCGGGGAGGTATGGATGTACTCGGCGGGGCTGGAGCACGCGTCCGTCCCCGCCTTCTCGAAGTTGTCGCTCAAGCTGTCCGCACTTGGAGCGCCCTCGGAGCTGCTGGAGGACTGTCACCTGGCGGCCCTGGATGAGGTCCGTCATGCCAGACGGTGCTTCGCGCTCGCGAGGGCCTACTCGGGGGTTCGCTGGACGGCGGGAACGCTTCCTGAGCTCGCACAGGGAAGCGCCCAGCCTTCACCGGCGAGCATGGGGGACACCTGGGCCCGCCTCGTGCGCGGGTCGCTGCTGGATGGCTGTCTGGCCGAGGGGATGGCCGCCCTGGTCGCGGGTGAAGGGGCGGCTCGGGCCACGGACCCCGTCGTGCAGGAGACCTTGTCCGTCATCTCCGAGGACGAGGGGCGGCACGCGGAGCTGGCCTGGGATGTCATCGCTTTTGCCCTGGAGCGGGGCGGCCGGAGCGCGAAGGAGGCCTTGCGCCAATCCCTCCTGGCGCTGGAGTCGCAGCAGGCGCCCGCGCTCCCACACATCCCGGGCGTCGACGAGGAATTCCTCGCGCGGAACGGCGTGCTACCCCAGCCGGAGCTGGGACGATTGATGGCGGTATGTATCGAGCGGACGCGCGCCCGGGCGGAGGCGCTGCTCGAACCGTCGAGCCTCCCGGCACTGCACGGCGTCATCGACGTCGAGGGGATGCCCGTTTCGTCTCCGCGCGACGAGATGTCCGCGGCGGCGGCACCGCGAGGGTGACGGGGCGCTGTGCTCCCGGGGGCTGCTGCCAATTGCTCCCTGAACGCAGGCGCGGTCTTGCTTCGCGCATGAGCAAGCTGTAGGGGGGCGCCAACCCATGACCAAGACCTCCTGGCGTTCACTCCTTCCGTTGCTGCTGTGCTGTCTGTTCACCACCGCCTGCTCCTCCGAGGGCACCATGGGGCCCCAGGGACCGCAGGGGCCCCAGGGACCTCCGGGGCCCGCGGGCGGACCTCCAGGGCCGCAGGGACCCGAGGGGCCGAGGGGGCCGCAGGGGTACCCGGGCATTACCGGCCCCCAAGGTCCGGCCGGCGTGCAGGGGCCCCAAGGCCCGCAGGGGCCCAAGGGCGACACGGGCGAGCAGGGGCCGCGTGGCGCGGCGGGTGTGCAGGGTCTCCAGGGCCCCATGGGGCCGGAGGGTCCCATGGGCCCAGCGGGTCCGATGGGGCCGGCGGGTGCGCTGCCGGAGATCTGCACGCCGGGCGAGGTCTTCTGCGAGGGAACGAAGCTGTGGGCCTGCACGCGCTCGGGCACTGACGCGGTGCTGAACATGAAGTGTTCTGGGGGCTCCCAGGGGAATCCCATGGGGTGCTTCACGACCGCTTGCGCTTCCGGTGATGCTGCATGCTGCCGCACCGAGAAGCCCGTCTGTCAGTGGAACATGACCAGCCCCATCGCCAGCACGGGCGCGGTCTACAAGGGCTTGTATGGCGGCTCCGTCACGCCCGGGAGCTATTACTGCTACGCCCCCTCGACCTGCCTCACGGACGGTACCTTCTCCGTGCAGATGGGAGTCACGGGCGATGAGAGTGTCACCTGCGGCGCGACCTTCTCGACCGTGGTCCTCCGCTTGCCCCGTCCCATGTCGACGCCAGGGCAGGTCTTCACCCTTCCGACCTCGGGTGTGTCGCTCTCTCTGCACGCGGACAATGCCACCCGGCAGTGCTCGAACTGGACGGGCACCGTCACCTGGCATTCCGAGGTTCCGGCGTGGAGGGTCAGCATCAACGCGACCTGCTCGGAGACGGGCAAGAGCCACATCCGGGTCGTGGGCACCTATCACGGCGACGTCTGAGTCACCCACGGCTGCTCACGCCCGGCGGGGTGGGGTTCCATTGGGGAGCCCCATGCCGCCTGCGCTCTTCCGGGTGAAGGAAGCCCGGGAGAGTGAGCGGGCTGCTGCGCGAAGGCGAGGGGCCGAACGTGCCTTCAATCAGGCGCAAGAAGCGGGCTGCTCTCGGGTGGGCACTTCCCTATCCATGGCAGGGAGATGGGCAACACGGCCCATCACCACGGACGGGACGGAGCACCACCATGTCGACGCAGCACATCGAATCCCTGGCGAAGTACCACCTGCTCGGCCAGACGGGCCTGCGGGTGAGTCCGCTGGCGCTGGGCACCATGAACTTCGGCACCGACTGGGGCTGGGGCATCAGCAGCGACGATGCGCACCGCCTGCTGACACGCTACCTGGAAGCGGGCGGCAACTTCCTCGACACCGCGGATGCGTACACCTCGGGTTCTAGCGAGCGCATCATCGGCGACTACTTCGCGAAGCATGGAGGGAGGGACCGGGCGGTCATCGCCACGAAGTTCTCCGCCAACCTGTCGCCCGGGGACCCGAATGCCGGGGGCAACAGCCGCAAGCACATCCTCGCCGCGCTCGAAGGCTCGCTGCGCCGCCTCAAGACGGACTATGTGGATGTGTACTGGCTGCATGTCTGGGACGGCCTGACGCCCGTGGAGGAAGTCATGGGGACGCTGACCGGCCTCGTGCGCGAGGGCAAGGTTCGCTACCTCGGCTTCTCCGACGTACCCGCCTGGTACTTCGCGCGCGCGCAGACCCTGGCGGAGCGCAACGGCTGGGAGAAGGTCGCCGCGCTGCAACTGGAGTATTCGCTCGCGGAGCGCAATGTCGAGCGAGAGCACCTCCCCGCCGCGCTCGCAATGGGGGCCGCCCTCGTGCCCTGGAGCCCCCTGGCCGGAGGGCTCCTCACCGGCAAGTACAGCCGAGAGGGCGACAGGCCGAAGGGCGATGGACGCGCCCATGCGCTGCTGGCCAGCGGAAACCCGGTGGCGGACAAGTTCCTGCAAGACCGCCCCTGGGCCATCGTCGAGGACCTCGTCGGGGTGGCGAAGGAGCTGGGGCGCTCCCCCGCACAGGTGGCGCTCAACTGGGTGGCGACGCGTCCGGGCGTCGTGTCCTCCCTCGTCGGCGCCAGCAGGCTGACGCAACTGGAAGAAAACCTGCACGCGCTCGACTTCACGTTGCCGCCCGCGCTCGCCGCGAGGCTGGAGAAGGTGAGCCGCCCCGAGCTCCTCATGCCGTACGTGTTCTTCGAGAACCCCTTCTTCACGAAAGGCATGCTCGCGGGCAACACCACCGTGAGCGCGGAGCCAGGCGGGTTCCGGGGGCCGCTCCAGGCCCGGTAGGGCCCGCGCGGTGCCGCCCTGCACCTCGATGCGTCTGGGGCGGCATCCGCCGCGTGGACATCCCCACCCTCACCACGAGCGAGAGGGCGGCGGCGGTGATTCCCGCGTACATCTGGACGAAGCGTCCACGCATCCGGCGGAATGAGCGCACGCGTGGACTCATTCCTCCAGGTCCGCCTTCAGCCGGGCGAGCAGCTTCACGGCGCTCTGGGCATAGCGGCTGATGTACCGGTCATGAATCTCCTGGATGGGCAGGGGATTGAAGAAGTTCCACCGCTGCCGGCCCTCCTTCTTCGCGATGACGAGGCCGGCCTTCTCCAGCACGCCCAGGTGTTGCATCACCGTGGTGCGGTCCAGCGTGGGGAAGTGCTCGGTGAGCTCGCCCGTCGTCATCGGCCGCACCTTCAGCAGATCGAGCATGGCCCGGCGCCGGGAGTCTCCCAGGGCCTTGAAGATTGCGTCATGGGCCTCGTCGCTTGACATGTTATAAAACTATAACATATTGCCGGTGGAAGCACGCACGCTTTGGGAGGCACGCAATGTCGAAGGAACAGGGCGAGAAGCCGGCGCAGGACGGGGAGATGGAGCTGAAGTTCCAGGTACACGCGAAGATCGCGAAGCCCATCTCCGAGGTCTTTGACGCGGTCTACAACCCGAAGAAGCTGAGCGGCTACTTCACCACGGGCGGCGCGAGCGCCCCGCTCGACGCGGGCACCACCGTCACCTGGGACTTCGCGGACTTTCCCGGCGCCTTCCCCGTGTACGTGCACAAGGTGGAGCACAACCGCTTCATCGAGCTGGAGTGGCAGGCGGGGGACGGCGACTACCTCACGCAGGTGCGCATGGAGTTCGAGGCGCTCGACAACGACGCGACGCTGGTGCGCATCAGCGAGTCGGGCTGGCGCAAGACGCCGAAGGGGCTGCAGAACTCCTACGGCAATTGCATGGGCTGGGCGCAGATGCTCCTGTGCATGAAGGTGTTCGTGGAGCAGGGCACCAACCTGCGCGCATTCCTTTATTAGCCCGGCGTGTAGAAACAGCCCCGGCCGCGCACCTAGCGCCACGTCTCGGTAGTCGCCGTGCTCGACGCGTACTGCGACATCGCGCCCGAGCACGCGGCCACGCGCAGCAGGTATTGCTCGGACAGGCGCGCGCGTTTCATGTGCGCATCACTGACGCGTCATGGACCTGCGTTGACACGTCAATCCTCGTCCGCGTGGCCTCCCAGGCGTGAAAACGCGGCGGTTGCTCTTTGGAATGGCGTTTGCTGAGGCGAGAACATTTTTTCCCTCCTGGAGAAATCATGTTCAAGCGAAGGCGTCCGCGGCATCCCTGGATGAGTCGCTGTCCCCCCCTGGGACTGGCGATGGTCGTCACTTTCCTGTTGGCAGGTGCGTGCGGCGACACGACCGCCGAGGAGGAGAACCCGGACACGTTTACGGCGAAGAGCCCTCACGAGGACCTCGACAGTCTCGTGTGGGAGCCCCAGTTCGAGCCCGACTACAACAACCTCGAACCCCAGCCCTGGGTGGAGGTCGTCACGGAGGCTCAGGCGCGCAACGTCGTCGTCCGGCCGGACACGCTCATCTTCCCGAAGGCGGACCACCCCGAGGTACTGCTCTGGGAAGAAGGGAAGGTGGTGGTGGCGGCGCCGAGCGATGGTCCGGGAGCGAATCCTCTCGGCTTCGCTCGCCGGGTCGTCTCCGTTACGGAGGTGGATGACACCCTCGTCGTCGAGACGGAAGCCGTGGCCCTCCAGGACATCGTCACGGGGGAGATGCAGTTCACGTTCGACTACTCGGAAGTGCAGACCGTCGATATCTCGAAGCTCGACCTCGAGTGGGCCGCCAGGCACCTGTATGTCGATGCGAACATCATGTCCCCGAGGGCCGAGGGCAATCCCGACGACGAGCCGCTGCCCGAAGCCGAGGAGGAATGGGACCCGGAGCTCCCCGGAGACCCCTTCCTGGGCTCTATCTGGAACGCGATCACCGCGGTGGGAGACGCACTGGGCGGCGCGGCCAAGGCGGTGGCTGCCGCGGCGGTGGATGTCTGGAAGGCGGTGACGGTCGAGGGGATTACCACGGGCGTGGACATCAAACCCGAGATCAAGAACAGCTACTCCAGCGCCTTGTTCAAGCTCGAGTATGAGAAGAGCTTCAACGAGGCGGGGAAGACCCCGATCAAGCTCTCCCTGAAGGGCACGGGAAACTCGTCGGTAGACTATTCCTTCAACCCGGGTGTGCAGGTGGGCGTGAAGGTGCCTCCCATCTTCGGAGGGAACCAGTCGACCTCCATGTGGCTGAACGTGGATAGCAAGTCCAGGCTCAAGCTCGATGTCGAGGCCATCCTGAACGCCAAGATTGAATCCGCGGACGGCCTGACGGGCAAGAAGCTCCAGGACAAGCTCGCGGAGAGAACGAAGTTCGCCGAGGACGTCCTCGCCCAGGCGAAACAGAAGTATCTGGGCCATCCGGACATGCGGCCCGCGGGTGGATGGAAGCGCAACATCCTCGTCACGAAGCCGGCGGTGCAGACCATCTTCGCCGGGCCTGTGCCGGTCGTCCTGACCCAGACCCTCCAGGTCGATCTCGAGTGTGGATTCGAGGCGAAGGCGGGCGTCAAGGCGAACGTGAGCTTCGAGCACAACACCACCTTCAAGTTCGAGGCTCGCTATGAGAACGGAGAGGTGACGACGACGCCGGCCCAGTTCGAGAAGAAGAAGAACACCGACATCACGGTGACCGGCGAAGGCAGCCTCGTGGTTGTCTGCGGGCTCATTCCCCGCATCAACGTGTATGTGTACGACGCGCTCGGAATGAACGCCGGTGTCCGCGCGTCGCTGGTGGCCTCTGCGAAGTACGCGTCGCGCTGCGAGGCGAAGAAGCCCAAGGCGGACATCACGCTGGGGCTCGACGGCAACCTCGGTGTCCAGGTGGGGGGCCGGATTCAGCCCCCAGGAACCAGCTACCTGGGCTCTTCCGGTGTGGACCTCGGCTGGGACATTGGCCCCCTCGAGGTCTACAACCATCAGTTCAAGCTCTTGGAGCAGACGTTCAGCCTGAACGACGGCCTGGGCTATTGCTCGAACACGTGTGGCAACGGGGTACGGGACGGGAGTGAGACGGGCCTGGACTGTGGCGGCGGCTCCTGCAGCGCTTGCGCCGAGGGGAAGAAATGCTTGGTCAACTCGGACTGCGCGCTCGGGTATTGCAACGCGGGCAAGTGCTCGGCGGCGAACCACTGCGCCAATGGCGTCGTGGACGGAGACGAAACGGGCATCGACTGCGGCGGTTCGAAGTGCAAGCCCTGCGGGAACAAGCAGGGCTGTATCCGCCCCGAGGATTGCGCTTCCGGGTATTGCAAGAAGCCCGTGGCGTCCGGAGTCGATTTTGGGACGTGCGTGCAGAACCACTGCAACACGGGTGTCAAGGACGCCGACGAGAGCGGCATCGACTGTGGTGGAAATGACTGCGCGAAGTGCAAGGTGAAAGCGCGATGCGCGGTGGCGGGGGACTGCGAGTCCGAGATAAGCGACGGCACCTTCTGTGTCCCGACTCGCTGCAAGGATCGCATGAAAACCGGCGACGAGACGGACGTGGATTGCGGCGGCTCCATCTGTGCACGTTGCGGGAGCGGCAAGAAGTGCACGCAGACCTCCGACTGTGTGCTGCAGCAGGACGGATACCAGATGTATTGTGCTCCAATCCCCGTCATCGGCCCGGTCTGCTTTGGCGCGCAGTGCAATAACGGTGAGAAGAACTGGGATGAGAGCGACGTGGACTGCGGGGGACCCTGCGCTCCATGCGCTCGCGGAAAGGTGTGTCTCCAGCAGAGCGACTGCGCCGCGGGTCTGGAGTGTGATACGTCGACCAGTCCCCACCGCTGTGTGTCGTTCCTCTGCGCCGCGGGCCAGTACCTCTCCAATGGAGTCTGTGTGGACGTGGGCATCGGGTATTGGTCTCCCGCGAGCTCCAATGCTCGTAACGCCTGCACGAACGCACCCGCGAACGCGGTGTATACGAGCCCGACGGCTGCTCAGGCCAACTGCCCTTGGACCTGCAAGCCCGGGTATCTGCGCGACTCCTCGGGGACGAAGTGCGAGAAGAACGACACCGTCCAGGTCCTCACGTGCGGGGACGACGAGGTGGCGGTCGGAATCCACGGGCGGGAAGGCGCGTGGTTGGACGCGCTCGGGATGCGCTGTGCCCGCTTCGACTCCGGAAGGATCATCGGTGCCACCACGAGCGCCCCCGCGATTGGGGGCACGAATGGTGACGCCTTCACCCAGGACTGCGCAGCCGGTGAAGTCGTCCAGAAGGTCACCGGAATCAACGGTTGGGCCAGTGGAGCGCCCAATCAGTCCTGGTGCAGTGAGCAAAACCTGTCGACGATTGTGCTGTCGTGCCGGAATCTCCAGACGGGGAAGCTCACCGTGATGCCCAGGGTGGGCGGAAAGAACGCTGGCTGCACGGTGGCCAAGTCGCCCGAGTATTCCTTCGGCTGCGGCGCAAACGGCTATCTCCGCGGGCTCGTGGTGGATAGCGCGAACACCTCCATGTACGTCGGCTACGTGCTCGACAGGAGTTGCCGCTAGGCGTTCGGCGACCTCCGTCGCCTCCGCCAGAGCCAGGCTCCCAGCCCGGCGCCCGCGCCTCCCATCCATCCCCAGAAGGAAGATGGGAGGCGGGGCGCTGGCTCGGGCGGGGCGGCTGGCGAGGGAGGGCCACTCTCGAACTCGAGGGAGAGGTGGTCGTACCAGCCATCCAGCTCGCCCGCGTTGGCGAGTTGGAGGAAGACGTCGGAGGCGCCCTCCGTTTCGATGCGCGCGCTTCTCGACGCCCCGGGCAGCGGGACCGTCGAGACGTCCGCGTCGGCGTGGCTTTGGGGGCCGTCATGGCGCCACTGGAGAGGGTGGTGGCGCCTCGCGAGGACCACGGGGTGGAATGGCGTCATCTCCTGTCCCGCTGGGGGCCGAGGGGCGCCGCTCCTGAAACGTAGGGACACGGCTGGGGTCCCCGGCGGGACGCGGACATGGAACTGGAGGAGGCCGGGCGCGAGTCCCTTCACCCGCAGGGAGCGCCCGCCAGGAGCCACGAACGCTCCTGCGCTCCCTCCAAGGCTTTGCCCCGGCTCCAGTTCGAGCACGCGCGGGCAGGCGGGAAGGAGGCCCCGGTGGGAGAACGCCTCCTGGGCGGAGCGGGCGAGCTCGGGGTCCTCCCGGGCGAGCGTGGTGACCAGTGCTTCCAGGAAGCGCTCCAGGGACAGCGCGGAGACTGGCTGGAAGGTCTGGAGCGTGGTGAGCACGGCGCGGTCCAGGGCCCGACGCTGGGACGGGCTCGCGGGCTCGCGGAGGGCCCACAGCGCGGAGGACAGGAGCAGGGCGTCGGTGTGGCGCTTGCCCACGAGTGCTTCGGGACAGCGGGCCAGGGTGTGGATGTTGCGCGAGCGCCAGGGGGCGGCAGCGCGCACGGCGTATTCTCCGAGGAAGGGGTCTCCCGAGATGGCGGCGGCGAAGTAGTCCGCGAGCCCCTCATCGATGGCGCCAGGTGAGCTGTCGGCGCCGAATGCGTCGAGCCGCCAGGCGCTCCGTGGCAGGAAGGGTTCCAGGAGCGCATGGGTCACCTCATGCGCGATGGTGTCGCCGTCATAGGCGAGGTTCACCCCGGGGCCCCGCCCGAACCAGATGGTGTCGTGCGCGCGCGCATCTCCCTCGGCGGCAGGCACGAAGAGCGCATCGCCCCAGGGGAGGAGGGCCTTCCCATCCCGGGAGGGCATCCGCACGTCCGCCACGAGCCGGAGCGGTGGTTTCTCGGCAGGCCAGGGGCGCTCCCACCCCAGGGAACGGAAGTAGTTCAAGGTCGCCGCCGCGTGGAAGTAGAGCGAGGCCTCCGCGAAGGCATCCGGAGAGGCCCCGTCCACGTCCTGGCGAGGCGGTGCGGCGAAGAGGCCGCGCGCATCAGGCCGGGCGGTGGACTGGAGCGAGCAGACGCGCTCCGGAGGAAAGCGCGCGTCCTCCGATGAAAGGGGATGGCCTTCGGGGACGACACAGGACAGTGCCTCGAACCATGGATGCGCCAGTCGTCTCCCCGAGGGCGGAAGCGGGAGCTCCTGCTCGCTGGGAATGGGGGTCCGGACGGGATTCTGGGCGAACACGAGCGCACGAGGTGTGGGCGCCGCCGGGGGCGTGGCCGCCAGCGCACGCGTCGTCACCAGAACGATGCCGAGCGCGCGGAGAGGAGAGGTCGTGAAGGCCATGCTGGATTGGCTCCCCTCGGATTGGACGGCCCTGGCGCGGGAACTCGCGATACGAACCCCGCGAGGTGTATCGCACCGGGTTGCTGAGGCACCAGATGGGTCGTCGTCAGTCCGTGAGCACCGGCATCTGGCGTGGCAGCAGCGCATCCTCTGCCTGGGCCCGGTTGGCCGCCAGGGCGCTCTTCGTGGAGCGTCATCCATAGCGGGGGCGTGGTGCGACCCTGCGATGGGAGCATCGACCAAGGGGACGCTCCCACCGAAGAGTTGGCCCGGGCCCTCTTTGCAGGGGGCCCGGGCTGGCCCGACCCACCATCAGGTGAGTCGGACCGCGGTCACTTGCGCTTGCTCTTGAAGGAGTCGAGCGAGGGGCAGTAGGTGGCGTACCCGTGCCCGGTGAGGGCGCCATTCTCGTAGACGCCATTCACGTCGAAGGCCAGGAAGTGCGACTCAGGGGGCGTGCCAGACTGGGCGCAGGTGGGGCACAGCGAGGCCGCCACGGGCGTGAAGGTGAGGCTCGTGCTGTGGAGGAAGTACGCCATGGTGAGCGCGCCCTCGAAGTCGACCAGCGTCGCTCTTGGCTCGCCGGCCGCGGAACCCACCTGCGGCGTCGCGTCCACCGGCACCTTCACCGAGTAGACATTGACGAGCTGCGGCGGGAGATCCGAAACCTCGGACGGGCACTCTCCCGGCGTGCCGTTGTTGAGCTCGATCCACAGCTCCCACGGGCCTCCCGGGCTCTGCGGCTTCTCGTAGCCGAAGTAGGCGCTGGTCAAGACGCGCTGGTTCCCATCCAACTGGATCGTGACGGCGGTCTCCTGGCACTCGCCCTCGCAAACCGTGAACGGGTCCGGCTCGGTGCCGGCGTCCGTCTCGGTGCCCGCATCCGTCTCGGTGCCCGCGTCGGGGTCGGTGCCCGCGTCGGGGTCGGTGCCTGCATCCGACTCAGTGCCCGCGTCGGGGTCGGTACCCGCGTCGGGGTCGGTGCCCGCGTCGGGGTCGGGGTCGGTGCCCGCATCCGTCTCAGTGCCAGCATCCGTCTCGGTGCCCGCATCCGTCTCATTGCCAGCGTCTGTCTCGGTGCCAGCGTCGGGCTCAGTGC
Organism: Pseudomonadota bacterium; assembly: GCA_023426545.1. GTDB lineage: Bacteria > Myxococcota > Myxococcia > Myxococcales > Myxococcaceae > Myxococcus. Next base: position 18,069 of record JAFAAN010000006.1, on the reverse strand, counting down.
CGGCATCCGGCTCGATGCCCGCGTCGGGCTCAGTGCCCGCATCCGGCTCGATGCCCGCATCGATGCCCGCGTCCGGCTTCGAATCGCCGTCGTCGGAGCCACAGCCGGAAAGTGCTGGAACAGTGGTGAGGGAGACAACCAACATGGAGAGTATCGAGCGTCGCAGGATCATGCTGCGGATTGTCACGGGTTTCGCGCGGAGATGCGAGCGGATACGGCGTGCTGCGTCATCGCGTCGTTCCGCTGAGACAGAAGTGGCGACCACGCGCGATTCTCGCTCGTCATCGTCGGCACGCTGACGTGGTACCGCACCCAACGTGAGGTGTCGGTCCAGACGGGAGCGAACCCCAACGGGGCCGTGCGGCACCGACACCAGCCTGGCATGCAGCTCGGACGGAATCGGTCAGCAGCCCTTTTTCCTCGCTGCTCCTGGCTGTCTCACTCCGCGGAGTCCGCATTCATGGGGGGCTCCGTCTCGCGGAATCCTCACGAGGTTCTACTGTGCTCACCTGCGCGCGGTGTGGAGACGGGCGGGGAGTGCCATTGGCATCCCCAGGGACGGACTGTGTTTCACGCTGGAATGGGTGCTACGGCGCTCAGGTAGGCCGTGCCTACACCCTGCCGCCTCACACCGAGGGCAGATCGTGGCGCGCTCGTACTCCACACGAGGGACTTGGAAGCCGCAGGCGTAGCACGTTCTCTGGGGATTCTGGGGTGGTGCGACCCTGGCGTCCGCGGACGGCGTCCCCCAGCCGGGTGCCGCGCTGGCGGTGGGGAGCGGCATTCCCGGCTCCCAGACGAGCTCGCATCGCGGCTCAGACAGGGGCTCCAGGGGGCCGTCGACCACGGCCGCGATGTACGCCGTAGGAAGCGTGGCCGCCGCGTGGCGTTTCACGGCCAGACTGCGGCCGAGCCCGGGTGAGACCTGGGTGCCCATCTCCATGCTGAAGGAGACGCTCAGGCCACCGGAAAGCACGGAGTCGACGAGCGACTCACCGAGGTCGATTCCCATCGATACCTCGCTCGATAGGGCCTTCATGTCGCTCTCCTTGGGAACCTCCAGGGTGTCGAAGAGCTTCCATGCGGGCCGGACTCGCCCGGCCTTGGGGTGGAGCTCCGACTCCACCTGGAAGTGGACCTCATCGACTTCCTCACCGAGGAGGCGGGAGGAGGGCCAGTGCGGCACGGCTCCCACGGTTCTCGACGGCATGCGCTTGCGCCGATGCGGCAATGCCCTCCGGTGAATCCGACGCGGCCCGCGCCGAGCGGAACCGCGGTCCACGCTGGCCCGTCGATTTCACGCAACGGTCGAACCCGGGCTGTCTTCTCTTCGTATGACCTGTGTGAAGAGTCCGCCTCGTTCAAGTGCCGCGGAGGATTCTGCTCCTGTGTCACAACGACGAACAGGCCACTGACGGGGCAGTAGAGCTGCTCCGGATAGCGGCCACGCCGGGAGGTGGGAACCGCGGTGTCGTCCGGGGCCCTCACTGCCTGCGAGTGGAGGTCTGGACTGCTCAGCCCAGCATCCGTTGGATGCTGAGGTCCAACTGGGTGCGGACCATCCCCAGGAGGCTCTCCAGCGTGATGGGGTCCTGCTTCAGCCGGGTGGCCAGCTCCGCATGGACGCGCTTGAGCAGGCGTTCGCGCGCGTGGGCGACCTTGCGCGCCACGCCGGAGCGTGTGTCGCCGTACATCAGCGCGAGCCGGTCCATGGTGACGCCATGGAAGTGGTGCAGGTGTAGCAGCGCGCGCTCCTTCTCGGGGAGCGTGGCCACCACCTTCTCCAGCACGGCTCCCAGGAGCTGCCGCGTGTCCTCCCGGAGCACCTCACGCTCCGGGTTGCCTGGTGATGCCCACCCACGTCAGCAGCGGTCCCCGACCTCCATAGCTCCCGTTCTTCGGAGGTGCCTGCTCGCTGCCCACCAGCAGCCGCTCGCGGAGCAGCTGCATCACTTCTTCCACCATGCTGGGGGACAGGGCCCCGAGCTGGCCGGGGATGTCGCGGAGAAGGTGCTGCTCGAAGGCCAGGAGCGCCGCTCGTTCCCCGGTGCCGCAGGCGCACGCGAGGTACAGGTCGGCGCCATGGATGAGGCGCAGCACCTCCTCGGCCTTGCCCGCGGGCAGGTGCCTGACGAAGGACTCGCTCGTGAGCTGCAAGGTGGGCCATGCGGCGCGGGCCGCCTCGACGTGCTGGTGCAGCAATGCCTCCAGCCCCTGGATGGCTTCCAGCTCCGCGCGTTGCACGCGGGATGCATGTCCCAGCAGCAGCGCCACCAGGGCACCTGTCTTTCGCTCCTCGCTCATTGCCCCGCCTCATGACGCTGCCAGGCCAGCACCTTCTGGAGGTCCTCCCGGCCTCGGGCTCCCAGGGACTCCAGGAGGGCCCTGGCCTCGTCGGCCATCGCGAGCGCGCGCCTGGTCCGGAGCGGAGCGCCGCTCCCGGAGCGCCCGGGCCCGCGCGATGGCCGTCTTGCCCACGACCCACGGGGCTCCGAGCTCGCCCCGGCGGGTCTGGATGTGTCGGGCGCGCTCGAGCAGCGGCACGGCTTTCTCCACGGCGCCCAGCGTGCTCGCGGTCCCCGGGCCGTGCGATGCCTCCAGCCGCTTCAGCGCGTCCAGCAGGTCTCTTCGCGCCCCGGGGGAGCGGCCCGAAACAGATACGTATAGGCCCGGATGGTCAGCGGCAGGTTGGCGCAGCGCTTCACGTGGGTCATGACGAGGCTTCTGTGCTCTTCGGAGAGCATCCCCGCCAGGAAGTCGCTCAGCGTCGTTTCTTGCGGGCACGCGCTCATGGCACCACTCCGCGAGGAACCCTTGCCTTCCAAGTGTAGGGGGCGGTGACCACGCGAGCGAACGAAGATTTCTGGGACGCAGGCTTCTTCGTTCCCTCTTTCCGCCCGAACGCCGGGGGCCGTCGTTGGCCGGAACATTTGCGCCCCATTGCAATTTCAACTCGAAGTTTCTCTTTCCCTCTCACGTGGAGACGCTCATGAGCTACGCCATCAAGCCGGGTGACACGCTGTCTCGCATTGCCGCGAACCACAGGACCAGCGTCAGCGCGCTGATGAAGGCGAATCCGAGCATCCAGGACGCGAACTTCATCCGTGCGGGGGACACGCTGCGGATTCCTGGGAAGGCGGATGGGTTTGAGGGTGCATCCGACAAGAAGAAGGCGGGCCGCCCGGCCCAAGACTCCTTCGTCGACGACACCAAGGGGCCCGAGAGGACTTCGCATGCCAGGAAGACCGGGGCGGCTGGGAAGATCAAGAGCTCGGACGTGATGAAGAGCGCGAAGCGGGAGGGCGCCGAAATCAATCGCACCGGCGGCTACCGCTTCGACGGGAAGAATGACTGCTACGGCTTTGTGCGGCGGGTGTGGGACCCCATCCTCAAGGCGAACGGTAAGTCCAAGCTGCCGGTGAACGACGTGGGCAGCAAGAACTGGAGCCGCATCGACTGGGATAAGCTCAAGCCGGGCGCCGTCCTCTCCACGGGCAAGGGCCACGCCTGGGGGGCCAACTGGCACGGCGGCCTGTACGCCGGGAAGATAAACGGGGTCCACTACATCTACGACAACTCGGGCAGCAAGGGCGCGAAGCTCCGTCCGCTGCCCAGCCCTGATTATTTCAAGTACGTCCACACGCCGACACTGAAGATGTTGGATGGCAAGGCCTGAGTCATGCTTCGCATGTCATGGCTGATGGGGTGCTTGCTCCTGCTGGGAGCGGGCTGTGTGGTACCGAGCCTCGAGGACCTCTGCCCGAACGGGGGCATCCTGGTCTATCCCGATGCGGATGGAGATGGGCACGGAGCCGCCGGCGCGGAAGGCCGCCGTGTTTGCGGGCGCGTTCCCGCAGGCTACTCCACCGTCGCGGATGATTGTGACGACCGCCCCGGTGTTGGTGCGATGTTCCATCCTGGCGCCGCGGAGGTCTGTGACGGGCTCGACAACGACTGTGATGGGCTGAGGGATGAAGGCGTCACGAGTGATTTCTACGCGGACTGGGATGGCGACGGGGTAGGGGCGGGCGAAGCGGTGCAGGCCTGTGTCCCGCCCCCGTCTCATGTCGCGCGCTCCGGCGACTGCGATGACAACGACGCGGAGCGCGCACCCGGCAGGTTCGAACTGCTCGATGGCAAGGACAACAACTGCTCCGGCACCATCGATGAGGCGCTCTTCGCCTCGGGGAAGCACCACGCGGTGGCGTTACGCCAGGACGGAACGCTGCTCGCATGGGGATGTAACGACTGGGGCGCGCTCGGGGACGGCACGACCATCAGCCGTGAGGTGCCCGCGGAGGTGCCGGGCCTCACCCGCGTCATCGCCGTTGCGGCGGGGAGTTACCACACGATGGCGCTGAGGCAGGATGGCACCGTGTGGACATGGGGGAACAACCAGTGGGGCCAGCTCGGCCTGGGAGATGAGGCTCCCTCGACGATGGAGCCCACCCAGGTTCCAGGCATCTCGGAGGTGACCGCCATCTCCGTGGGGCTGACCCACTCCGTGGCGCTGCGGCGTGACGGCACGGTCTGGGCGTGGGGCTACAACGCCTCCGGAGAGTTGGGAGACGGGAGCAACGTCCATCGCTTCAGTCCCGTGCAGGTGATTGGCGTCTCGAACGTCGTCGCGGTGGCTGCGGGCGCCATTCACACTGTGGCCTTGCGAAGCGATGGCTCGGTCTGGTCATGGGGGTTCAATGAGAATGGGCAGCTCGGGGATGGGACGATGGAGAGCCGCTCCGTGCCCGGCGAGGTCTGGTTGATGCCGGAGGCCGCGGCGGTGGACTCTCACGGGGACCACACCGTGGCCTTGATGCGGGATGGCACCGTGTGGGCCTGGGGGAGGAACAACTGGGGGCAGCTCGGAGATGAGACGACCATTGACAGTCCCGAGCCCGTGCAGGTCGCGATTTTGGAGGACGTCACCGCCGTCTTCGGAGGGGGCGACCACACGGTGGCCCTGGGCCGGGATGGGCGCGTCTGGGCCTGGGGAAGCAACGAATGGGGCCAACTGGGGACAGGAACGACCCGCAGCAGCCGGACGCCGGTGCGGGTGTATGGGGTTGGAGACGTGGTCTCCATCGCCGCCGGTTGGTCGAACACCCTGGCGGTGAAGTGGGATGGCACCTTCTGGTCCTGGGGGCGCAATCAGTGCGGACAGATAGGGGACGGGACGCTGTCAAACCGAAGGTCTCCAACGCCAGTGCCAACCCTGAACTACGCAATGGGGGATTGAGGAGGCCGCTCCGGTGAATGAGACAGCCCGGGGCACGGTGTGGCGGAGAATCGACGCGCTAGCGAGCGCAGCGCTCCAGCTCGGCCTGCGCCTCGATGAGCTCACTGGGGTAGCCCGCGCGCCAGGACTCCCACTCCGTCCAGGCCAGCCGGGCTTCCTGGCATGCCTCCACGGGGGCACCGGACAGCCGCAGCGCCCGGGCCAGCCGCCGCCGGGCCATGGGAACCCGGGCGGACGTCACCCCTTCACGCGCGAGCGCCTCCAGCGCCGTCCGCAGGAGCGGCACCGCCCGTTCGGGCGCGCTCCTCTCCAGGTGGATGTCTCCCAGGAGCACCAGCGCCTTGATGCGCTCTGGCGCAAGGGGGCCCCTGTCCTGCTCCAGCTCTGCGAGCGCCCGCTCGGCGCGCGCTCGCGCGTCCTCGACACGCCCCAGGAAGAGCAGGGCATCGGCGAGCCAGCGCAGCCCCTCGCCATCCATCTCGTCCCGGGCAAGCAGCGGCTCCTGGAGCGCGACGCCACGCGCATGGAAGGCCTGGGCCTCCCGCGGGCGTCCCAGCAACCGCAGCAGCCTTCCGACCTCGTGCAGGTCCAGCGCGACCTCCGGGTGGTCCGCGCCATACGCGCTCTCACGGTGGGCCAGGCTGCGGCGGGCCTGCGCCAGCTCGGCTTCGCGCTCCCCGAGCTCCCCCAGAACTCCCAGCCGGTTCGACTCCATGCTCATCAGGAGGGTGTCCGCGGCCTCCGGAGGCACGCTCCTGCGCGCCACCACAAGGCTCCGCTCCGCGGCCTCGCGCGCCTGGGAGGCATGTCCCCACTCGAAATGTATGAAGGCCAGGTTGGACAGGGTGCGCGCCACCGCCAGGTGTTTCTCTCCCAGGGCGCGCTGAAGGGTGACGAGCGCCCGCAGGCAGACGACCTCCGCGCGCAATAGCTCCCCCGTGTAGGCCAGCGTGCCTCCCAGGTTCACCAGCGCCCGCGCGGTGTCCCGGTGGTCGGGTCCATGCAGCGCCTCGTGGAGCCGGAGCGCCTCCTCCTGCCAGTGCTTCGCCTCGAGGAGCCGTCCTCGCTGACGGGCGAGCAGGCCCAGGCGCCCGGTGAGCTCGGCGCGGGTGGCTGCGTGCGACGCGCCCTTCTCGATGACGCGGTCGAGCGCCTTGCGCAGAAGAGGCTCCGCCTCGGCGAAGCGGCCCTCCAGCTCGAGCAGCTCGGCGCGGACAGTGTCCAGCAGCGCGTCGAACTCGGGGTCGCGCAGCGGCTCCGCCACGGCCTGGGCGCGTTGGAGGTGGGCCCAGGCCTCCTGCGTCTGTCCCAGGCCGTGCCCGGTCACCCAGGCCAGACCATAGAGCGCCCGAGCCAGCACACCATGGTGCCGTCCCGCCTCCGCCGCGAGGGCCGCCTGGAGCGCCGAGGCCCGCGCCTCCTCGAACTCGCTCGCATCCGACTGGAGCGTCGAGCACAGCAGGTGGGCCTCCGCCTCGAGAGGGCGATAGCGCGTGAGCACGGCGCGCTCCCGCGCGGCCAGCGCCACCGTCAAGGCCTCCGGGGTGTGTCCCGCGAGCAGCTCCGCGTTCGCCCGCGCCAGCTCCGCCCGGACGGCCATCACCTCCGCCAGGACCGCCGGATCTTCGGGCGGTGCCACCGCTTCCTGCAACGTCCGCACGTCGGCACAGCGCTGCAGGTTCGCCAGGGAGGCCCCCAGGCCGAAGCCTCGCACCACCGTACGGGCGTCCGCGCCCTGGAGCGCGTCCACCAGGCGGCTCACCTCGTTCAGCCGCTCGTCGAGGCACGCCATGCGCAGGTCCAGCACCTGCTCCGATTGCTCTCCCCAGACGCGCGTGGCCTCGCAGGCCTCCTGGTGCGCGCGCGTCCAGTCCACCTTCCAGCGCTCCAGCGCCGCCGCCACCGCCGCGAAGGAGGGCTCGGCGTCCGGTGAGCCCGTGGCCAGGAACGACCGGTGGAGATCCTCGCGGGCCGAACTGTCCCAGATGCCCGCGAAGTGCCGCTCGCTGCCCTGACACAGCTCGCGCGGCTCGCGCCGGGCGAGCACGCCCAACACAGAGATGACGAGGGTGCCCGCCAGCGCCACCAGGGCCCCGGTGCGCCACCCTGAAACAGGGACCCGGACGAGCCGCGCGCGCAGCTCCCCCATGGAGGCGAAGCGCTTCGACGGGTCCTCGGAGAGTCCCCGGCGGACCGCGGACCGCAGCCACGTCGGGACTCCGGGCCGCTCGGGTCGCACGGCCTGACGCGCCATCTCCTCCAGCAGCGCCTCGCGGGTCGTCCCCTCGAATGGGCGCTGGCCATTGAGTGCTTCATAGAGCGCGACGCAGAAGGAGAACTGGTCCGAGCGGGCATCGCCACGCTCGCCACGGAGCTGCTCGGGCGCGCCGTAGGCCAGCGTCCCCAGCAAGGTCCCCGTGAGGGTGAGGGCGTCGCTCGTCATCGCGCTGTCCGGCAGCGCTCCCTCTCCGGAGGACTCCGTCGCGTGGGCCAGTCCGAAGTCGGTGATGCGGACAACGCCGTCCTTCGTGAGCAGGACGTTGTCCGGCTTGAAGTCGCGGTGGACGATGCCCAGCGCATGCGAGGCGGCCAGCCCGTCCGCGGCCTGGAGGAAGCGCTCCAGGACCTCCCGGCGCGAGCGGGGACGCTCCGCCAGCCACTGCCGCAGCGTGCCTCCCTCCAGGAACTCCATCACCAGGAACAGCTGTCCCTCGTACTCGCCCACGTCATGGAGGCTGGCGACGTGGGGATGGGACAGCCGCGCCATGGCCCGGGCCTCGCGCTCCAGCCGCTGCCGCGCCAGGTCCAGCGAGTCCCCTCGGAGTCGCTCCGGGTTGAGCAGCTTCAACGCCACCTTGCGGTCCAGCTCGGGGTCGTAGGCCGCATGGACGCGCCCCATGCCCCCCTCGCCCAGGAGGCCCAGCACGACGTAGCGGCCCACCCGCGTGCCCGTGGTGAGCAGACCCACGCCCAGCGCGGGGGGCGGCTCCTCCGGGGCGCTCAGCGCGGCGAGCACGCTCCGGCATTCGCCACAGCCGGTGATGTGGGCGCGCACCGCCTGCTCGCGCTCGGCCGCCAGCAGGCCATTCACGTAGCGGGCGAGGTCGTTCTCGTCGGGGCAGTTCATACCTTCGCCGCCAGGAGTCCGGACAGGCTCAGGTCGAGCCGGCCATGGATGGCGCGCATGACGCTGTCCAGCTCCTCCGAGGAGAGCGCCAGCCGCTCCGACATGCACCGCCGCGTCCGCTTCTCCAGCAGCGCCTGGACCCCGGACAGCCGGCGCGACAGGGTGGACTTGTGCAGGCCGTACAGGGCGCCCATCTGCTCCAGGGAGAGCCGCTCCACGAAGTGCAGGCGCAGCAGCTCCCGGTCCTCGTCGTCGAGCGACGCCACTGCCTGGACGAAGGCGGCGCGCACGTGCGCTCGGGCCTCCTCTCGGACCAGTCCCAGCTCCAGCCCACCCTGGATGGGATGCGCCGCCAGCACCTCGGCATCGACCTGGGCCTCCTGGCCGAGGGCCTTGCGCATCCGGATCGCGAGCCGGACGCCAGCGCTGTTCGCCCAGTGAAACAATGAGCCCACGCCCGCGTAGCCGATGAGCCGTGGCGGCCCTCCCTCGCGGGGCATGAGCAGGTTCGCCCGGAGCGCTTGGAGCACCTCGTCCACGAACGCGGGCGAGGGATGGATGCGGGAGAGCGGCACCCGCAGCCTGCTCAGGACCTCCTCTTCGAGCAGGTTCGCGGCGCCGGGTGTCTCCAGGGCGCAGGCGAGCGCGAGCGCCAGGTCTCGCGCATGCAGGCGCGCCAGGGCACGCGAGGGGTCATCCGCCTCGGCGAGCCGCGCGCCCAGGTGACGCGCGAACACGTGTGGTTCTGGCGCCACGTCCCGGAGCGAGGCTGCCTCCGCGAAGACCCGGGAGAGCACCTGACGCAGGCCAGGCTCGGCACGCAACCGCTCCGCGGCGACCGCCGTCATCGAACCAAGAACCGTTTCGAGAAGCTCCTCGGGAAGCGGGATGTCCGTGCGCATGGGCTCGCGAATCCAGGGGCGACCCGGCCACGCCCCCACTGCTCTCGTATCACGAATACGCGTCCCGCCTCTGCCGGCCGTGCGAGGGCGCTGGCGGCTCCGGCCATGGACGCCGCCGCGCGTCCCAGCCCCTGTTCCGGCCTTGCCCCGGGCACCACCTGCCTGCTGAGGCCACGTGATGCGCAAGAGCGCCCCCGGAGCGGGTGCTTCCCCGCCCAACCTGAGGACGAGGCCCCCGCCGCGCGGCTTCCGGTCTATCACCGCCTTTGAACGCTCGCCTGATCGCGGCAGCGGTTTGGCTCGGGACATGCGGGTGCGCTGGGCGCTGGAAGAGGTGGGCCAGCCCTACGAAGTTCGTCTGTTGTCCTTCGACGCGATGAAGGAGCCCGCGCACAAGGCGCTGCAGCCGTTCGGTCAGATCCCGACCTATGAAGAGGGCGATCTCGTCCTGTTCGAATCCGGCGCGATGGTCTTCCACATCGCGGAGCATCATGCCGGCCTGCTTCCGGAGGATGCGAATGGCCGCGCGCGCGTGAGCTCGTGGATGTTCGCGGCGCTCAACACGGTCGAGCCGCCGATCTTCGACCGCAGTCTGGTGACGATTCTTGAGCGCGACCACCCCTGGTACGAGCATCGCCTGCGCGCGCTGGACGACATCATCCGGAAACGGCTGGACGACCTTTCCGCGCGCCTCGGCCACGCTGATTGGCTCGACGACGCCTTCAGCGCGGCCGACATTCTCATGGTGACGGGCCTGCGCAGGTTGCAGGGGACGGGCATTCTCGACGCGTATCCGAACCTCGCCGCCTATATTGCTCGCGCCGAAGCACGACCGGCCTACAAACGAGCGTTCGCTGCGCAGCGAGCGGTGTTCAACGCCGCCCCGACGACCGCGTGACGGCGCGTGGGCTTCCGTCTTGGGCGGCCCCGGAAGCAACGGCATGGTGTGAGCGCCTGCGAACGGCGGCCGGGGAGGCGGGCACTCCATGCGCGGAAGCTCAGCCCGTGGCGGCCTCGTGCTCCATTGAATGAAATCGTCACCTGTTCTACCGGGCGGAGTCGACGCTCCCGGTGCGCTCCTTGGTGCTGCGACCGAGAGGCCCTGCGCTACGTGGCCACCACCGGGGGCCTCACCGGTGAATGGGTGCGCGACTGGATGGCCGAGACGCTGGAGTACCGCGTCGGCCCGGGCTGCCGGCGGCCATCGCACCCCATTGCGTGGCTGACCGACAACGGCCCGGCATACACGGCGCACAAGACTCGCGAGAGAGTTTCGGCTCGCGGCTTGGACGGGCCAACTCCAACCGTGGCTGCTCTCCAGCTTGAGGACGTTGACAAATGCCGCCTTGAAGGGCCGGTCGCCGGGAGCCGCCTACCCGCTGCCTTCCTCGGAGACCCAGCCCTTGGCGCGGCTGCGCAGTCTTTCGAGCTGCTCCCAGTGACGCTCGATGGCCTCACGCCCCGTGCCAGTGATGCGCAGCAGCGTGTGTGGCGTCTTTCCCTTGAACTGCTTCTCCACGGTGACGAGCCCGGCTTCCTCCAGCTTGGACAGGTGGCTGGACAGGTTGCCCTTGGAGAGGCCCGTGAGGCTCTGCAGGTAGAGGAAGTCCGCGCTGTCACAGGCGGACAGCGCCGTGAGCAGCGACAGCCGGGCGGGCTCGTGGATGAGCCGGTCCAGCGTGGCCAGTTGCTCGAAGGGGGCCTTCATCCCGTGGCCCCCAGCTCCGCTGCATCGGCGGACGCGGGGCTCAGCGTACGGACGAGCAGCCGGTGGTCCAGGAGCGCCAGCACCATGAGCGCTACACCCCAGGCGGCATGGAAGGTCACCAGGTCGCACCGCACCGTGGACGCCGTGTCGCCCGCGTGCAGCCAGTCGCATAGGGGATTGAGCCCGAGCGCATGCAGGAACGCGACGAGGAGCATGGCGCCCGCGATGGGCGGGTAGTGTGGAACGAAGCGGCCAATGGCCGCCCAATAGGCCACCAGTGCCGCCGCGCTGAGCGCGAGCGCCCCGCTCATGGAAAACCCAGGGCCCACGCCGCGGAGCCCCAGCGCCATCAGGCCGAAGGCCAACGCCATTCCCGCCACGGCGAAGAGCAAGGTCAGCCGCAGCCGAGTCTGTTTCATGGCCTGGCTCGACCGCACCTCACCGAACCGACGCTGGTAGTAGCCGCCCACCAGGGGGTAGAGCCCCAGCGTCGCCACCAGTCCAACCCCGAGCGCGATGGCGCCCAGGGTGGCAGGTGTGCCTCCTTCGGGGGGCAGCAAGGCCAGCCATAGCGCGAAGCCGGCCATCAAGACGCCGAAGGGAAGGAACGTCAGTCCCTGGAGCCAGTCGTAGTAGCGCGTCACGAATTGGATGCGCTGGAGCCGCTCGTCCATGGCCACGCCTCGCGTGGTGGACAGACAGGTTTGTGGTGCAGACCAGTGGAGGGATATTCGGGCTTCGGGTCGCTGTCAATGACTGGTTTGCAGTGCAAACCGAGGGTGGGGGCTGGGCCGTTGAGGCGTTGCCCGGAACCGAGCCCCGGCGTTGGAGCACTTGGGCGCGCGCATGTCGCTGATGGTCCGGGGATGCAGGGCACCCTGGGGCACAACGAGCGCAGCATTGGGACGATGTCCCGACCCATGCGGAGCTCCAGCGTGGTGGAGCCCTTGTGGGGGCGCCAGTCCAGCACGATGCGGACGGTGCCGTCCCTGAGCGCGGAGCAGACGATGGACGGAGATAGACGCGTTGCGCATCGGAGCCGCATGGGGCGGCTGGTGACCACCCCGAGCTCACGTCACACTGGCCGCTGAAACACCGTGCCGCGTGTCGTCATCGAAGAAGTCTACGTCTGAAGTCCGGCGGCGAACCCGGGAGCGCAGGTGCAATGTCGCCAAGGCGCGCGGCGCGTCCGGGCGCTCCTGCTACCATGGGGGCATGCCCCTGCCACCGCTGCCTTTCGACGCCCGTCCCGTGAGAAGGATCCACCGGCCCGACCCCGAAACGTTCTGGTCGCTCGCGCACGATGAGCCCATCATCCTCACGGGTTGCATGGAGGATTGGGCGCTGCTGAAGGAACTTCAGGAACGGGCCAGCTACGAGCAGAAGCTGGCACTGCTGGGGTCACTGTTCGGAGAGCAGCTGGTGGGCTTCGAGACGCTGCCTCGACAGCTCCAGGGCCACTACCACTTCCGGACCGACCTCGAAGGGTTCACCTTCATCCAGTCCGAGGATGACGTTCCCTTCTCCGAGTTCGAGGGCCGGCTGCTCAAGAGTCTCCACGGAGCATCCGACGAATACGTGTATCTGCAGGCGAACCTGCTCCAGCCGGAGACGCCGCTCTACGGCAAGCTGGGACCAGGGGTGCTGCCGTACCTGTCCGAGGACCAGCGCCGGCCGCTGATCTGGATCGGGTCCGACGGACAAATCGTCAATCTGCATTATGACGACTTCCTGAACTTCATCTGCATGCTCGAAGGCACCAAGCGGGTGACGCTGTTCGCACCCGAGCTGATGCCCTTCATGTACCACGCGCCTCCGGACCAGATGCTCAAGATGGCCCAGGCCAGCCATGTGCGACTGCTGGAGTGGAATCGCGCGCGGTTTCCGCTCTTCGAGCAGGCCCTTCGTGAGGCCCGAGTCGCCGTCGTCGAACCCGGTGAAGTCCTCTACATCCCACCCATGTGGTGGCATCACGTCGAATCCTTTGGGTTCAACGTGATGATCAACAACTGGGTGCTGGGGGCGCCATTCGAGCGTCTCTTCGAGATGGGCGAGAATGTGACGCGGGGCATCCGGCTCTTCTTCGACGCCACGGCCGAGCAGCGAGCCCAGGCGCTGCAGCTCTACCAGCGGACCGTCTTCGCCCCGGAGACGGAGGCCACGTCCGGGCTTGGGCCGGAGTCAGGGGAGACGCCTGAGCAGTTGGAGCACCGCGAGCTGACGCGGCAGTTCGTGATGCGGGTGCCGGGCTTCCTTCGTCGGCAGCTCGCCCATTACTACGGGCACTTCGTCTTCCAGGCCTCTGGAGATCCCGTTCCGTCGCAGCCTGGCGCCTTCGCCGCAATGGTGAAGCGCAACGCCGCGAGCACGAACTACTTCTCGCGAGGCTGATCCCCCTGCTTCCACGGCGGAGCCCGTCATCGGCTCCGCCGGTTCGTGCCCCATCGACCCTCGTGCAGGGCGTCGTCGGCCTGAAGAGGGCGCGGCGCCCGGCAGTGACGAGGGCCGGGAGGCTGGCGCTACTGCTGGGTGATGAGCTCCACGTACTCGTCAGCGGAGATGGAGTTCCTCCACTTGGAAGAGAACCCCAGCGCGTGCTGCGGGTTCACCACGCGAGGCGCGGCCGTCTTCGCCACGTCCAGGCGGGTGATTTCGTTCTGGAACAGGTCCAGGACCAGGCCGAACTGCTTCGCGGTGAGGTAGGCCCGCTTCATCACCTTCTCCACCATCTCCTCTCGCGTCAGCTCGTTGCGGGTGGCCTTGAGGGACTGCAGGAAGCCGCGGAAGGTCTCCGCGTCCATCGCGAATTGACCGTCGCGCCGCATGGTGCAGCCCGGGTCCTGGTCCGTCCCGCAATCGCGGAAGGCGGGCTCGCGGTCGTGCCGCACATGCTGGACGGGCGCATGGCGCGGCGCGACTTCCTCGCGGTGCTCACGACGCTCCCTGCGCTCATGGCGTTCGTGGCGTTCGTGGTGCTCCGGCGGCGGCAGCATTCCGGTTCCCGACACGTTCAGCTCCATGCGGGTGCCGCCACCGCGAATCTCCATGTTGACGTTCGCAGTATTGCCATCGGGAGACATGCCCTCCACGGTGATGCTGGTCGACGGCATGTCAATGTCGTCGGCCTGGAAGCTCATCCCGACGTTCTGTGCGAAGGCGGAGGAAGCAGCGAACATGGATGAGGCGAGCACTGCGCGAGCAATCGAGTTCATCGAGCTTTTTCTTTCTAATTGAGAAGCCGGTGGGTCAGTTGTGATGCGGGATGGCCGTCACCGGCTGGCACAGCTGGACGCGCCTCTGGGTGAATTATTCACGCCCCAGCTGTCAACGAAAAAGCCTCGCGTGCTCGTCATGTGTCGTGCCGTTGGGGCAGGGCGCCGCGAGCAAAAATCCAGCAGGTCGATTGAATGCAACGGTGTCGCGCGGCCTGCCTCCTGTGTTCAGGAGGGGGCGCGTTCGGATTCCGAAGACTCTCAATGACCCACCAGCGCTTCACTGCGCCGCTACGCATGGCTCGGCAGGGCCTCCAGCCGAGCCGCCGCCTCCGGGCCGTTCGTCTCGACGGCTGGCCCCGCGGCAGCACCAGGGCCCGGCGCCGGAGGAGCGCCGCAGCATCCGCATCCCGGTTCCACAAACGATGTGGAAAGTGGAGCTGGTGAGCTGGACAGGGAAGCGGAAGCGTTTGGGCGCTCCCTCGGCGGGTTCGTCACGGTGAGGCCATGGGGCTCGATGGCGCATCGCCAGCAGCGAGTGGAGTGCGCCGCGCGGAAGGCGTCAATGTCGCGCCGTTCCACGCATCGCACTCAATCCGCCGCAGCGTAATGCGAGAGCTGGTCCGCGTGCGCTTTCGCGAATGCAGGTCGCCCCGTGGCGCGGAGCAGGTAGGCCTTGCAGGCCGGATAGCCGTTCAAGCCGTCGAAGCGATCAACCAGCCGCAGCACATCTGCCATCAGGATGTCGGCCACAGAGAAGCTGCCGGCCAACCACTCGCGCTCGGCCAATACAGGTTCCAGGTGCTTCAGGCGGGCATTGAGGAAGGCGTCCATGCGCTTCCAGGCGGGGGTGTCGCCGGTATCGCCGGAGAATATGTGCAGCGACCACGGCAGGCTGGCCATCTCCACCGAGTTGAGGGCGGCGAACGACCACATCACCGCCTCACTGCGCCGACGTGGCTCGACCGGCAACAACGCATCGCTTCGGCTCCCCAGGTGCAGCAGGATGGCCCCGCTCTCGAAGAGGGACAGCTCGCCATCGGTCAGTCAGGGCACCTGCCCGAAGGGCTGGTGGGCAAAGTGCTCGGCCTCTCGTTTGCCAAACGGCACACTCTGCACCCGGTACGGCAGCCCTGCTTCTTCCAGGGCCCAACGCACGCGTAGATCGCGAACGAATCCGCGCGGCGCTTCGGGGACCCAGTCGAAAGTAGTGAGGATCAATTCGGTCATTCGGCACGTCCTTGGGATGGCGGGAAGACACCGAACGGCCGACTTCAGGTGACGTGCGCGGTCAGACCGAGAGCAGTCCCACTCAATCGTCGCCGGCGGTTTGCCCGAGGTGTCATACATCACGCGCGAACCGCCCCGTAGCTCGTTGATGATGCGGTTGCTCTCCATGCCGATGAAGTCGTACGGCAGGTGCGTTCAGGACGCGGCCAAGGAGTCGATGGCGCGGGCTGTGCCGGCCACGCCCACCGATTCGCCGAGGAGCCCCTTGCAGCGGTGCTCCCGCTGGCCGTGGGCGGCTCGCATGGTGCGCCGGTGGTGCGGAACTCGTCGGAGGTGGCTCAACGCGCAGGCGCCTTCGGAGAGATTCCCGAGGCGCCAGGCGGGGGTAAGGGGAGTGGGCCCTCCCGGATTCGAACCGGGGACCAATCGGTTATGAGCCGACAGCTCTAACCGCTGAGCTAAGGGCCCCCATGTGCCAGCCAACTGTGTAACGGATTGCATATCCCCGTGCGCGCAGTCCTGGCAAGAGTCCTCGCTTCCCCCCGGGCTTCATCGCTTTGGCTTCACTCCCACCGTGGGCGCAGGCGCCTCCCGCGCCACCTTCACGCGGAAGACATCTCCGTGCTGCATCACCTCCACGCCCTCGGCCCGCAGGCGCCGGGCCTGCTCGTGCGCCACCTGGGGCGCCAGCGTCCCATCCGAGCGGATGACGCGCCACCAGGGCAGCGACAGCTCGGGCTGAGAGGGCAGGGTGGCCATCTCCCGGCCGACCCCACGCGCCGCTCCCGGTCTCCCCGCATAGAGCGCTACCTGCGCATAGGAGCGGACCTGCCCTCGCGGAATCGCCCGGACCGCCTGCCACACTGCCTTCGAGAAGGGCGGGGGCGGCGTCCTGGCGACGGCCTGCTTCGATGTCTTCGCTCGGAGTGCCACGGCGCTGCACTCTAGAAACACCGAGGCCCCCGGTCCACGAGTGGGAGCGGGGGCCTCCTGTCAGCTCAGCGCTGAGCCCGGCTCAGCTCTCCACGAAGGAGCGCAGGCGCTTCGAGCGGCTCGGGTGGCGCAGCTTGCGCAGCGCCTTGGCCTCAATCTGCCGGATGCGCTCGCGCGTCACCTCGAAGTCCTGGCCCACCTCTTCCAGCGTGTGGTCGGACTTCTCGCCGATGCCGAAGCGCATGCGCAGGACTTTCTCCTCGCGCGGCGTCAGCGTGGCGAGCACCTTGCGGGTCTGCTCCGCCAGGTTCATGTTGATGACCGCGTCCGCCGGCGACACGAGGCTCTTGTCCTCGATGAAGTCGCCCAGGTGGCTGTCCTCTTCCTCGCCAATCGGCGTCTCGAGGGAGATGGGCTCCTTCGCGATCTTCAGGACCTTGCGGACCTTGTCGAGCGGCAGCTCCATCTTCTCCGCGATCTCCTCCGGCGTCGGCTCGCGGCCAATCTCCTGCACCAGGTAGCGGCTGGTGCGGATGAGCTTGTTGATGGTCTCGATCATGTGCACCGGGATGCGGATGGTGCGGGCCTGGTCCGCGATGGCGCGGGTGATGGCCTGACGAATCCACCAGGTGGCGTAGGTCGAGAACTTGTAGCCGCGCTTGTACTCGAACTTGTCCACGGCCTTCATCAGGCCGATGTTGCCCTCCTGGATGAGGTCCAGGAACTGCAGGCCGCGGTTCGTGTACTTCTTCGCGATGGACACCACGAGGCGCAGGTTGGCCTCCACCAGCTCGCTCTTGGCGCGCTCGGCGCGGCGCTCGCCCAGGCGGATGGCGTCGTAGTTGCGGCGCAGCGACTCGACGGGGAGGTTGGCCTCCTCCTCGACCTTCTTGATCTTCCGCACCGCCGTGCGCACGTCGCGGTCCAGGACCTCGAGTTGCTCCGGCGTGAGGTTGAGCTGCTTCTGCAGCTTCTTGCCGATGTTGGGGTTCTCCCGCGCCTCCTTCAGCTGCGGGCGAAGCTCCTTCATGGAGACGTCGTAGCGGCGCTCCAGGTCCCGCAGCTCATCCTCCGCCTTCTCGACGCGCTCGATGAGGGACTTGAGGTTGATGACGATGCGGTCCACCTGCTTCTTGTTGAGCCGCATCTCCTCCAGGACCTCCATCATCTTGGTCCGGAGGTCCTTGATCTCCTGCTTCACTTCCTTCTTGCGGACCTCGGTCAGCTTCTTCTTGGAGGCCAGCTCTTCTTCCAGGACGTCGCAGTCCTGGGCGAACTTGCGGAAGCGCTCGATCTGCTTGCAGATCTGCTCGATCTTGTTCAGCTCGCTCTGCGCCAGCTGCGCTGGAGTGTCACCCTCGCCGACCTCCTCGGGCGCCTCGTCGTTGCTCTCGGACTGCGTCTCCTCCGGCGCGTCCTTGATGACGTCGCGCACGCGGAGCTTGGCCGTCTTCAGCTTGTTGCCGATGTCGAGGATCTCCTCGACGGCCACCTTGCACGCCAGCAGGGCGCGTAGGACTTCCTTCTCGCCCTCCTCGATGCGCTTGGCGATCTCGACCTCGCCTTCCAGGGTGAGCAGGCTGACGGAGCCCATCTTGCGCAGGTACATGCGCACCGGGTCGTTCGACTTGCCGCCGCTCTCCTCCTCCTCCTCGACCTCCTTCTTCTCCTCCTGCTCCTCGTCCTCGACCTTGGCGATGGGGAGGATGGGATCGAGGGGC
>JAFAAN010000160.1 GCA_023426545.1 Pseudomonadota bacterium | reverse complement strand
AACGACGTCAGACAGGGCATTCAGGTCTACAATGTCGCACCTGTATTGAACTCCTGACGTCCAGTGCTGTGGGACGGCCACGGTAGTCCCGTGGCGTGGCCCTCGTACTAGACACGCACACCGGAGAAGTCGCGGAAGTGCCGGATGACGTCGCCTCGCTTCAGGTGGCGACGTCGGACCGCTACCAGGACGTCACCAGCGGCCGTGTGCAGGTACGCACGGGGCAGGGTGAGCGTGGGGACGTCGCGCTTGAAGAACTGCCGCGCGCGCTGAAGTGGGGCTACGAGCCTCTTCGTGGGGCGGAGGTCGAAGAGGAGCGGCTCCAGCGGCTCTATGGCGACGCCCCGGTGCAGGCTGCCGTGGAAGGTGCGGCGCGCGGCGCGACGGTTGGCCTGTATGACCAGCTCGCCGTTTCGACCGGCATCTCGACGCCGGAAGCGCTGCGCGAGCGTGCCGAGCGTCACCCTGTGGCCTCGGCAGCGGGCGAGGTGGTGGGGACGGTGGCACCAGCCCTGTTGCCCGGCGGCCAGTACACGCTGGCCGGCGCGGCCTCGCGCGGCGCCGTCAACCTCGGCGCAAGGGTGGCGACGTCATCTGCCGGGCGCGCTGCGGTGGCTGGCGCCACTGAGGGCGTCCTCTACGGCGTCGGCAGCGTCCTCTCCCAGCGCGCGCAAGAAAGGCAGGGACTGACGGCCGAGAAGGTGGCCGCGGAGATTGGCCTCTCGGCTCTCACCGGCGGCCTGGCCGGCGCCGCGGCATCCCGCGTGGAGTCGGCGGTTGCTCGCCGTCTCCTGGGACGTGCGGATGACGAGGCAGGGCGCCGGGCCGAGCAATTGGGACGGCTGACGGCAGGGGACGTCGTCGAGGGCTCTCTTGTTGACGAGGCGGCACGGCCTGCTGTGCTCCAGACGGGCCGGGAGCGCTTGGCGGAGCTCGGGGACCTCGTCAGTCCTCGTGCTGCGGAGGCCGTCGAGGATGCGATTATCGTCCCGCCGGGGGCCGCGGACGACATCGCGGCGCGCGCGACAGCCACCCCGCCGCCTGCTGCCGCAGAGGTGGCCGCGGACGTTTCAGCGCCGGTGATGACGCCTCGGCAGGTGCGCAGGCGCATCCTTGAGCAGCGAGCGGCTTACTTACGCTCGCACCGAGACTGGTTTGAGGCTGCGCGCAAGGGGCGCATCGAGCCGATGCCGGCTAATGCCCCTCGGCGCGGACGCGGCGTCTACGAAGTGCCAATCGAGGAGTTGGACGACATCCCGGCGAAAATAAACCGCCGGAGTGGGGCGCCCGCGGCGGAGACGCCACCCGAGAACAGGCTCGCTCCCATTGAGGTCGTCCAGGGGCGCAGCGCAACGCGAGAACTCAAGGACGGCAACCACCGCTTAGCAGAGGCGAGGGCTCGCGGAGACAAGACAGTCCCCGTGTGGTTTGAAAACGACGCTGCCGCAGCCGTGCGCAGCGACAGGCCCCGCGGCACCAGCCCGTTTGACGACGCCATAGCGCCAATGGACCTGCGGCCACCGCGAGCAACAGCCGCCGACGCCGTGCCCCCTGCCAGCGCCGTGGACGACGCAATCCCGCCGGTTGCAGATGCCCCCGCAGGGGGTGGCAGTGCGCCGCCACCGGGAGGGGCTCCTCCGCCTCCTCCTCCTCCTGGGCCGCCAGATGACCCGTTCGACCCCAAGAAAATCGTCGACAGCCTCGCCACCGATGCCGAGAAGCGCGCGGGCAAGCTCAACCAGGTAGCCGAGGAAGCCGCAGCGAATCACGCCGGCACCATCCGCCGCACCATGGAGGCAATGGGCCTGGATTTCCCCAGCGCCGAGCAATGGGTGCTGCGTGGGCTCGACCTCAAGACGAAGGAGCTTGGCCGTCTCATCGATAAGGACCTCATCGAGTCAGCACCGCGGGCGTTGTTGCAAGACGCCCGGTTTGCAGTTGCAAGCAAGTCACGCAAGGGAGTCCTCCAACTCATCCGCACGAAGTTGAGTGAGGCCACGGAGGCCGTAAACGCCAGCGTCAAGAGACTCGACGAGGTGGCTCAGCCGGAAGACCTCTTCGGCGCCTTGGCGTTTGAGTCGCGCGTGCAGCGTGATTTGCTGGAGAACCTGCAGCGCGGGACGGTAGATGAGCGGCGGGCTGCTGCGCGCATTCGCGCTGACCTCGACGCACTGATGGAGCGGGCAGCACTGCCCGGCTCGTCGACTGACGCGCCCCAGTACCGAGGGCTTTCTTTCGAAGAAGTCGAGGACTGGAAGCGACGACTCGACAAATCGCTGCGTTGGGATTCCTCCTCCACGAACGAGGAGCGTGACCAGCTCAGAATCCTCCGAGGCCTACTCAATGCCGACCAGGAGGAGCGGGCCGCTCGCGTTGCGCTCCGTGCGCCAGAAGGGCCGGCACTCTCCGACGAGTTTCGGGGCGCGAAGCAACTCTATGGCCAGATGGCCGAGCTGGAGAATGGTGCGGCGGCGCGAATCGAGAAGGCGGGCACGGCCAACCGCTACTTCTCGCTGACGGACAACCTTGCAGCCCTGGGTGGAATCACCGCCGGTGGCGGATTCAACCCCATGGGACTCGCTGTCGGCGCTGCGGCGGCCCTCGTCAACAAGTGGGGCCGCGAGCGCCTGCCTTTCATTCTCGCGCTGCAACTCCGCAAGCTCGATGGCAGTCCACAGACGCAGGCGGCAGCGAGTGCATTTCGGCGGTGGGTGCAGGAGACGGACGAGGCCGCGACGAAGGCTGCGGTGCAGCAAGCTGGCGGAGACGTCGCCAAGGCTGCCACAGCGCCCCAGCCCTTTGGGCCGTATACGGACTCCCTCCGTCGCACGGCCGCGCTGGGCGAGCGCGAACTCTGGGCGGCGCACACGGCCCTCTCGGCGGACGAACAGTACCGCGCCACCATGGAGCAGGCCGGCCTGGACTTCTCGGCCACAGCGGACGCCCGCGGCATGCGCAGCGCGGAGGGCCAGCACCGGGTGGAGGAGGCGGCCAAGGAACTCGACAAGAAGCTTGATGCCGCCGTCAACGACGCTGTGTCTGGAAAGCGCAAGCCGGTGCGCACCATGACGACGGATGCCGCACTCAAGCGCGCGGAGAAGCTGACGAAGTTGGCTGCCTCGCCGGAGGCGCTCTCTGAGGAAGTAGGGCAGCGCCTCGGCGCGCTGGCAGAGGACGTGCCGGGCGCCGCGGAGGCGCTGGCAGAGGTGGCGAGCCGCGCTACTTCCTTCCTCGCGGCGAAGGCCCCCAAGCCGCCCCCGGCGCCACTAGGACTGGCCGCGCTCCAGCAGCCCTGGAAGCCGCCCGCGTCCGAAGTGGCGCGCTTCTCGCGCTACGTCATTGCAGTTGAGCAGCCTCTCTCGGTGCTCGACGACGTGGGCGCCGGATTGGTGACTACCGAGTCCGTCGAGGCGCTTGGGGCCGTGTACCCTGGACTCCTCGGGGAGATAAGGCAGCGCCTGCTCGAGAAGGTGGCCGAGCGCACACAGCCGCTGGGCTACCAGCAGCGGATGACGCTCCAGCGCATCCTGGGGACTCCTCTGGATGCAGCCGACACCCCTGCGGCCATCGCCGTCTTCCAGGCGGCCTACGCGCAGCAAGGCGAGGGCGCACAGCCCGCGCCGCGCTCCTCCGAGGCTCGCGCCGCCAAGCGGCTGGAGTCTGAGTTCTCGCCGGCCGACAGGATGGCCAACAGGGGACTCGCATGACGCCTGCGCCTCCTGTTGACGCACCTGTGCGTGTCGAGGCGCTGGAGAAACCCGTGCGCCTCGTGTTGGGCATCGTCCTCTTCGTCCTCAGTCTTGGAGGGACTGCAGCGGCGGCCTTCTACGGCTTGACCGGGAAGCTTGAGCGCGTCACCGAGCGCACGGAGCAGGTTGCGTCCACCGTCTCTCAGTTGCGCGAAGAGACGGAGCGCAGCGCCCGCGAGTCGCAGCAGGCCACTGAGTCGCGGCTGGCCGCCATTGAGGCGCAGCGCAAGGTGGACGAGGACCAACGCCGCAAAGACCGAGAGGAACTCATCCGAATCACCCTGACGCTTGAGTACCTCCAGAAGGCTTTCAACGAGCAGCGCAGTGACCTGAAGTTGCTGCTCGACCGCCTCAACGCCTCACCCCGGACGCGCAGCGCCCGGGACTACCCGCAGTAGGAGACACTCCCATGCAGAAGCCCAGCGTCGGCCGCGTCGTGCACTACAAGCTCTCGGCCGAAGACGCGCTCAAGGTCAATCGCCGCCGCACCACGGGCGCCAGCATCGGTGAGCGAATCGGCGCCGGCTCCTGGCCGCTCGGCGCGCAAGCCCACATCGGTGAGCCCGCCCGTGAGGGCGAGACGTTTCCCCTCATCGTGACGCGTACCGGCTCATCTGCCAGCGGTGCGGACGTCGTCAACGGGCAGGTGCTCCTCGACGGCAACGACACCTTCTGGGTGCAGGTGGCTGCCGAGGGTGACGGCCCCGGCCACTGGTCCTGGCCGCCGCGCGCCTGACTCTCACTCAACCCCTAACCCTGGAGTCATCGTGATTACCCCCCTCATCCCCGAGCGCCTGAAGTGGCTCGCGCTGGCGCTCGGCGCCGGACTCTTCGGCGCGGGGCAGTTCGCGCCCGCCCCCTACGACCTCGCCTGCGCCGGCCTGGGCAGCGTGGCCCTCTTCCTCGCAGGCCTCGGTTGGCGCGCGCCGAAGTGGGCCGTCGGCAAGCCGTTGCTGCCGGCGGCGCTCGTCCCGATTGCCTTGGGAGCACACGAAATGCTCGGCCGCTTCGGCTATCTGGTGCCGGAGCAATACCAGCCCTATGTCGTCTCCCTGACGGGACTGCTGGCGCTACTCGGCGGCGTCATGATTTCGGAGCCACTGAAGGTGTCGGCCGAGACGAAGCCCATCGTGCCGAACCCCGACGGCTCTGTGACGACGCAGCTTTCCGGCGAGTGTTCCCTTGCCGGGGCAGGGCAGGGCTGCAAGCCATGACTCCCGCCCTCCTGCTGGTGGTGGCCCTTGCTGCTGCCGACGCGCCCGCCCTTGAGGCGGCGCAGTCCCCGTCAACGGAGCCGCCCGCGCCGTTTACGTGCCCAGCGGAGGGGCGGGTGGGCACGTCCGCGCCCGCCGACTACCACGAGGGCCCGGACGCGCGCTGCGTGGCCGAGGGCACCCTGGCGGTGCTGTACGGGCCAGACGGCAAGCCGCTGCCACGGATGACCAAGGTAGGCCCCGGCTGGTACTTCTCGGCGGAGGGCTACCGACTCGCGGACACGGCTTTCCGGCAGGTGCAGCGCGAGAGGAAGGCCTGTCGCGAGGAACTCGCCGCGCGCCGGGAAGTGCCCCTCCCTGGCATCCCCGTGGCCCCGCCAGCACTCGCAACGGGCCGGGGCTTGCCCTCGGGCGTCGTAATCGCCGTGGGCGTCGCTGGCGTCCTTCTGGGCGGCCTGGCGGGCTGCTACGCGGCCGGGGGCTGCCGATGAGCGAGAGGACTGCCTACCTGGACTGGGTGGAGGCGCAGGCCGAGCGCGGCACCCCGTACTGCTGGCCGGATGCCTCCAACGGGTACCTCGGCAAGGGGCTCCAGCGCCCAGAGTCTCCCGAGGCCCTGGACTGCAGCGGCACGGTGACGTGTGGCCTCTTCGTCGCCACGCGCGGCCGAATCGACTGGCGGGCCATGCACAACGCGCAGCGCCTCTTCGACGAGCTCGCGCCCACCGACAAGCCCCGGCCCGGGGACTTGGCCTTTTACGGTCGTCCGGGCCGCGTCACCCACGTCATGACGGTGGTGGGTGACGGCCGCGTCGTCGGCGCGAGCGGCGGCAACAGCCACACGCTCTCCGTCGAGTTGGCGCGGAAGACAGGGGCGCGGGTGAAGTACCGCGCCAGCGCCACCTACCGCCCGGACTTCATCGGCTACCGGGTGCTTCCGGTGGAGTGACGTCCACCGCCTCGGTGGCCGTCTGCGGCGGGGTCAGCACGAACGGTTCCAGCCCCAACTCCGCCCGCTTCTCCTCGAACATGGCCCAGGCTTGGCCGCCGCTCACTTGGTGCTGAGCCTTCGCCATGAACTCGTCCAACAACGCGATTTGAGCCGCGCGCTCGCGCTTGACGGCCTCCAGCCTGGGCACCGAGTTCTCCTGTTCGGACGCGCGGCCAGCCTGGAAGCCCAGCCAGTATCCTTCGCCGCCCAGCACCTGCACGCGCACGTCGGCGCCGCCCAGGCGCCCCATGAGCCCCGCCCGGCGCTCATCCACCGCGCGGTGCGCGGACGTGTAGCCCTGGCGCAGCGACTCCAGCGCATTCTCGGGCGTGTACCCCACGCCGACCGACGAGCCCCACTTGCCGCCGCCGAGGCGCACCTGCGCCTCCCAGTGGCAGGCCTCGCCCAACTCCTGGCCTTGGGGCGCCGGCACGGACTCGGGAGGCGCCTCCCCCGCTGGGTAGCAGTCGGGACGCAGGGGCCGGAAGACGATGCCGATTTGCTGCGGCTCCGTGTCGAGGTGGCGGAGGACAGCAAGGGCGTGGACGGCGCGGATGCTCTCGTTGAACGTGGACATGGCTTCTCCCGTCGCAGCCAGCCTCGGCATGAGGCACTGGGCGACAGGGGAGTGATGCCAGCGCCGTCCCACGGGCCCGAAAGACAAAGGGCCCCGAGTCGCCCCGGAGCCCTTCGCCTGCGCTGGTCTTGCGCTCCGCATGGAGCACACGCACGCAGAGCGCGCGCTATATGGCAACCGCCTCCAGGGCAGACATGGCAGCCTTCAGCATCGTCTCGTTGCGCTCATATGCCGCGTTGATGAGGTCCACGACCAGCGTGCCCTGCGAGGGGCGATTGCCAGTCCGAATCTGCTGCGCGGTTTGGAGGATGGCGAGGCGCTTCAGGGTGCCCTCGGTGAGGGGGATTGCGACGGTGGTGTTGGGAGACTTCTTCGCGTCCATGCCTGTGCTCTCTTTCTGCCGGGACCAACCGGCACGTCAGTGGTACTGCGTTCGTCCCACGGGCTACGAGTGCAGCCAGTCGGTGGGAGGAGGGGGCCGGACGTCGACGGCCTGGGCCGCGTCGAGTGCTTCCAAGGCGTCGTCAACGAGCTGCGCGGCGCGCTCAACCTGGGGCGAAGGGAGTTCCGCCGCCTCGTTAAAGAGCGCAGCGGCTGCGGCAACCAGGTGCATCCGGACAACGGGGATTCGACTGGGCATGGACGCCTCCGTCGGCAAGGTGGCCATGCCCGAGTGCTCGCGCTACTCCAGCGGGAGGGCGCGGATGCACTTCGCCAGGAGGCGTGCGGCTTCGCGGATGGTGTCGGGCACGTCCGGGTTGTTGGCCGTCCGGTCGCACTCCTTCGCCGCCCGCTCGCGCATGGACTCGGCCGCCGCCCGCTCGCGCATGGACTCGGCGGCCTTCTTCATTGCCTCGGGAATCTCCACCTCGTAGCGGTGGGTAGACTCACGCATGGCGTCTTCCGTGGCCTTTCGTGCCTCCGCCACCTCCCGCTTCGCGTCGGCCAGCCCGCGGGCGAGGTCTCTCGCTGCGTTGCTTTGGGTGGTCCGCCACGCACCCTCCGACGTATCGCACCACTCCACGTCGGGGGCGGTGGGCAGGGCGGGAGCCATGACGGTCTCCACTGCTGCGGCCTGCTCGAACCACTCACGCTCGGGCGCGCAGGTCTCACAGACGGCCGTGCGCGAGGATTCCAGCGGGCCGTTGCACGCGCCGCAGGCGTCAGTCTCCGGCTTGAGCGGCTGCACCTCCGGCGTGGGGGAACTATTCGACGCCGTCGAAGGGTTGGGCGTCGTGGTCCTCCGAACAATGCGAACGGGCACCTCTCCCGTTTCGCAGTGGATGCGGTCCGCGTAGACGCGGGTGTATTCGTGCGTCAGCAACCCACAGGAAACGGTGTCGTAGTGGTCTCCGCTCACCTCCAGCGTCACCATCGTGTGGATGCCTCCGCTGTTGGCACGCAGAGCGCGGCCAAGGCTCGTGAGCGCGTCAAGGACGCTTGGCGTGGGCGTCGGGGCGATGCGGGCGCTGGTTGCGTCGCGGATACCAGCCATCTCTGGACCGGCGCACTCCTGCGGCCTTCCCACCAAGCACTTCATCTCGCAGTGTTCGTGAGGCGGCAGGGGCCAGTCCTCCCCACCTCCCGGCCCGGACGGGGGCGTGTCGAGGGTGAGGCCGAGACGGTTGGTGAACTCTGAGAGGGCGTCAACCCATCCAGTCTGGTAGAGCGTGGGGCGGTCCATCCGCTGCTGCGCAAGGTAGCGCACGACCTCCACCACCCGGGCCTTGTCCAGCGTCTCACTGGGCGCGGGAGGCGGAGAGTCAGCGGGCACATCGCCCGTGAGGATGACGTGGGCATAGTCCCAGTGGGACTTCTCCGCCCCGGCCTTCCGCTCGTGCTCCAGTCGCTCCACCGCCGCGCGGTACTTCGCGGCGTCCTCGCGCAGCGCCTGGACAGCGTGGTAGGCGCTGCCGCCCAGCGGCGTATGCGTCTCTCCAGGCGTCCCGTAGGCGGCAAGACGCGCGACCTCGCGCAGGTCGTCCTGCATCTTCGCGCCCCAGCCCCCTCCGCCCGTGGCGTCGTAGGCGGCGAGGACCGCGCGACCCTGGGCGGCGGTCATCTTCACGGCCATCAGGCCCTGGTCCGGCAGGCGGTGGACCTCTTCATTCAGCCGCACCTGCTCGACGAGAAACCCCACCGCCTCGCGCAGCCCCGGGGGCGGGGTGGGGGCGAGGGCGGCGCGCGCTGCCTCGGCTTTCGCCTGGAGGGCGTCATAAGCACAGCGCTCGCAATCTGCATCGTGCTGGCCCGACTCCTCGTCACCGTCGTGGCCCACGGGCCTACGCAGGCACCACACGGCCGAAAGCAGGTCCTGCCACACGTTGTTGTGCCCATGCGCCTGGGCGGGGGAGGGCTCACGACCGGAGCCCTTGCACCACGAGCACGGGGAGTGCGTCTCGTTCTGGGTGCCGCCCTCTTCGTCGGTGTCCACGTCGGTTCCACTCCCCTTACACTGGCGGCACTTCAGCCCCTGTGCCGGGGACGGGGTGGGGGAGGCACTCGCGCGGGCTCGCTCATCCAGGACGCCCAGGTAGTAACCATCGGCGTAGGGGCGGTCCAGGCTGTCCCAGTCGTCACCCATCGGGTGCATCATCGCGTGAACCTGCTTGGGATGCGGAGGCAGCCCCTGCGCCGGGGCGGGCGGGGTCTGGGAGGGCGTGCCAGCGCCGCAGAACGGGTGCCGTCCGCGCTCGTCGTGGTCCTCCAACTTGTGGTCTCCGCGCGGGCACAACCCAGCGTCCATGAGACGCCCCTCCATCTCCCGGACGCGGGCCTGGGCGGCGTTGCGTTCCTCGCAACGGTCCGCGTGGTGCTTGGACAGGCGCTCGTTCTCCTCCGTCAGTTCCCTCACGCGGGCCTCGGCGGTGTCGGCGCGGCGATTCGCAGCGTCCACGGCACGCCCCCGATGCGTCAGCGTCTCTGTGAGGGTGGCGGTCTCCTTCTCCAGCGTGGCCACGCGCTCGCGGAGGGACTCGGCTTCCGCAACCTCCGCGTTGCGCTCGGCCATGTTCTCCTCGGCCTGCTTCGTCGCGTCGGCTGCCTCCTTCATCAGTTGGCGCCGCTCGGCGGCGTGCCGCTTGAGGAGGTGGTCGTTCTCCCTCCGGGCCGCGTCGCGCTCGGACTCGGCCTGCTCGGCGCGGGAACGAAGCCAGCGGATGCCGTCGCACGGGTCGAAAGACGTTCCGTTCTCCAGAGGCAACGGGCGCGGACACCCCGACTCCTGGAGGTCCAGCCACATCCTCTCGATGTGGCGCTTCCCTGCCGCAATCAGTCCCTCCAGCCCCGGCACACGCGCGGCCTGGGCGGCGAGGCGGGAGAGGGCGGTACGCGCGTTGATGATGGTCTCCATGGTGATTGAGCAGGGGGTAATCCCCTCGTCCACCACGTTCTCTGCCTCGGCCACTTCCTCCGCCGTCATCGTCTTCTCGGACTGCGTCTCACACGTCATGGGACACCTCTGGGCTGGTGGGGCGGGTGCTACGAAAAGACGCCCTCGGGCTGAGCGGGGGGATTCCCAGCCCGAGGGCGGACGCGGTGTGCTGCGTCTCAAGGAGGGGACGTCAGGCTATGCGCCCCGTCCCACGAAAGGCCCCGCCACCCAATGTGGCGAGGTTGGCTCAGGGTGTCGGTGCCGGGTTTCCCCGTCCTGGCTTGTGCCAGCACCCGAGAGCCGAAAGTCAGTAGTTGGCGCCGCCGATGAAGCCGGGCTCGAACGCCTTGCTGGCCCACTCGCCAGCGCTCAGCGTCACCTTGCCCTCGTCGTCATCCCGGATGGTGATTTCCCGGTCGTCCGGGATGCACTGCCAGTCGCCCGCTTCCTCCGCTGGCTGACCCGTGTCCGCCGTCCAGAGTTCCTTGGCGTGCGCCAAGTCCCGCGCCGCGTACACGTTCCCGTCTTCGTCTTGGAAGAGGTGCAGCCGCAGGTCCATCGCCATGCCCCAGCGGATGTCTTCCGCGGTCGCGCCGAGGCGCTTCAACGTCTCCAGCGCAGCGCGGGCCTCGGGGTCATCAAGAATCGCCTTCACGTTCGCGTCCATGTCTCACTCCTCGGTTTGCAGGCCCGCGACGCGAGCCTGGCGTTGCAACTCCTCGCGCAGCGCGGACTCCACGCGCTGCAACTCCGCCTCTGTGTCTACGCGCAAGTACCCACAGCCCAGGAGACGCACCTGTTTGGCGGTGAGTCCCAGCACCACTGCTGCCTGCTCATCGGTCAGCCGCGAGTCACGGAGTGCTGCGTACAGCCCGTGTACCAAGTCGTTCGCGGGCGCTGCCTGCGTCGTCACCACCAGCACCGGACGCGGCGTCAGGACTCGCCGCGCCACTCCTGCCTCCAGCCTCGCCACCAGTGCCGCGTCCCTCTCGGCCAGCCAGTCGCGCCGCACGTCCAGGCGCATCCGGTCCGGCTGCCTGTCCTCCAGCGGCGCGGGCGTCGCTGTGTGCGCCCAGTGGGGCAGCCAGAGTCGCCACGGGTCGGTGTAGAGCTTGTAGAGGGTCGCCTTGGGGCGGCAGATGCGCGCCTCTCCCCAAAGCGTCACCGTGGCGGGGCAGGGCATGTCAGGTCGTCCTGAGTCTTTCGCGCTCGGACTCGCGCCGTCTGTCGTAGCAGCGCCAGCACTCGGGCGGCGGACCGCAGAGCATGAACATCGGCCGCGCGCACTTCGGGCAGACACGCTTCTCCGCCACGGCAATCAGGTACCGACGTCGCTCCGGATTGAGTCGTCGAGTGCTCATGTCACCCCTCCTCGCTCTTCGGCAGGTGCTTCGCGCACCGCCACGAGCCGTTTACCTCCGACTTCCCACGCGCCTTGCACCGGCCCTTGTACGGGTGCCATGAGGCATTGGCGGGCCACTTCTCCTTGCCGGCCGCAACCTCGGCCATGCACCACCGCTGCCTACGCGCGGACTCCTCCAGCGTCCAACCCTCGGCCATGGCTAACCCTCCTCGCCCGGCTGACGGTGGTGAGGAATGCGGCGCTCCACCTCGGCCCGCAGTTGCTCCACGTTCTCCCGCATGGCCTTCGCCCAGCGTGCGTTGGGCTGCTCCTGGAGCTTGTCAGTGCCGAGGGCTATGGTTTCCACAAGGGCGTCGTCGGAGAGTTCGGCCGCGAGCATCGACTTGTGCGGGCCGAAGGCGACCACGACAGGCGCCATCACCTCGCCGCCGAGCTGCGACGCCACCTGCTGCGCCTTGGCCTTGGACTCGGGGGAGAGTCCGCCAGCGGGCTTCTCGAAGTGCTGCACGTTGGCCGGCTTGGATTCCTTCGTGGAGGCCGGCTTCTGACTCTGGGAGGGCCGCGGTTGCTCGGAGGGTGGGGGAGGAGAGGGCGGGCCCATGTCCTCGGGCGGCGCGTCGTGGCCGAAGTCCTCGACGTCCTGCGTGAACATGTCGCTGCACCGCGCGAGAGCGATGCTGGCATCCACGAGCGCGCGCTTCTTCGCCATCTTGAGGATGGTGTTGGCCATGTCCGGCAGGTCGGGGTTCTCCACGCGCCCCACCTGCTGGCTGGCGATGCGCTCGTCTGCCTTCGGGAAGGTGGAGCCGCACCCTCCCTTCTTTCGCCAGCAGAACCACTCGGGCTTGTCCTTCGACAGGAGCAGCGCTTCGCTACCGCACGAGGGGCACTTGCGCTTCCCGTCACGCCACCGGTAGCGAGACTCGTAGCTGTTCGCGCTGCCGAACCCCTCGGCCACCACCGCCTCGGCGTCGCGCGAGTAGATACGGCAGCGGAAGACGTAGTTGAAGAAACCGCGGTCGAAGTCCTGGGTGGACTGCTTCTCCATGAGAGTGAACTTCGGCGTGCAGCGGAAGAGGGTGACGAGCTTTTCCGCGCCGGGCTTGAGCAGCGTCGGCTTGGGCGTGCCGGGGATGGTTCCGAAGTCCGTACCCTCGCGCATCTGCCCCTTGACGTACTCGGACAGGAGTTGCCGCTGCTCGGCTTCGTACTTGAGGACATCTTTGGTGATGATGGCGCGAGGCGAGGTTGCCTCAACATGCACGAGTCCCGTGGACTGGGTTTCAGTCATGATGAACCTCTGAGATTGATGATGTGGCAGTATACTTCCCCGGTCCGACACTCAGACGCGGGATGAAACCTGCTGCGCCTGCCGGCGTGCGCGGTGGGCGAGGCGACGAAGCTCGACTGCAAGTCGCTCGCATTCGCCTTGTGCCTCAACCACCAGCAACCGCGCCTGTCCGGCCCATTCGTTGCGCTGGTGCCAGTCATCCGCGTCGTCCGGCGTCATGTCGAGGCTGACGTCTGCGCGTGCGGCCCCCTCACGGGCCAGCGTCAGCGTCGTCTCGCACTCGGTGACGAGACGCTGGTACTCGGCTGCCTCCTGCCCCAGCGCAGGGCGTGCCGCGTCGAGCAGGTCGCGGAGGGAGGACGCGGCGCACGTCACGGCTTCTTCTCCTTGAGGGCGCGGATGGCCGCGACGACGTTGGCGAACACGTCGCGGACGCGGTCGCTCTCGTCGCCGTGGTCGAATTCGCTCTGCGCCTGCTTCGCCGCCTCCTCCAGCGCGGCGTCATGGGCCGCGGCCTTCAGGCGCGCAATAGCCCCGTCCCAGTCGTTCCGGTACTGGCCGCTGTCAGCCACGTCCAGCACCTTGGCGATGTGCCTCTCGCGCTCGGACAGGAATTCCACCCGCCCCCGCAGTCCCTCCAACTCCACCTCGGCGTCAGCCAGAGCAGCAGCAAGCGCGCCAACGACTTCCTCGAGGTCGCCATGGGAGTGGAGCACGCCCGCATCGGAGACGTTGGCAGCATTGCCTTGGGCGTCCTTCCACCGCCAGATGGACCGCGGCTCTTCAACTAGAGGCCAGAGCTTCGCGATGCTGGCGGACGGCCTCCAGCGTGAATCGGGGACCCAGCCGTTGGGCGTCTGCACCTCAATCGCCCAGAGGCCACCAGTCTCCTTCCGCTGGACGCGGATGGTGTGGCGCGGAGAGTCCGGGTGGCGACTGCGCCGCACCTGCCCGGTGCGGACGTCGGGCGTCTTCTTCGTCGTGCTCATGGCGTCACCACCCGCGAGCACCCGAGGCGACGGCACACCTCGGCGTCCACCTCCGGCCACTCCACGACATACTGGGGGAGTCGGAGCCGCAGTTCGGCTCCGACCTTGGCGTAGCCGCGCACCTCACAGCTCGCGTGCTTGGACATGACGTGGACCCACGTCACGAGCCCGTCGGCATCGGCAGCGTCGCCACCACACACCATGGAATCGCGGTACCCGCTGGACCGCACGGGCGTGTCCACCAGGAGATACAGGCGTCCATCTGCGAACGCACCGGCGACCTCGCTTGCTGGCGCGTCCAACTCCAACGGCATCTGCTCCGCCATCACCGGTCCACCTCCTCCCCGGCCAGCCGCGCGGCCTCGCGCCGCTCGCCCACCGCCTCGCGGGCAGCAGCAGCGCGCTCCGGGCCGCGTGCCTGGGCCTCAGCGTCCAACAGCCGGCACTGCGCCATCTGCCCCGGGTAGTCCCTCACACTGGAGAGGTACGCCTCCAGCAACTCAACGTCCGTCAGCTTCGTCATGCCCATGTCTGCCTCCAAGGTGAGGGCCCCCCCCGGCGGGCGGGGGCCCCGGGGGGG
>JAFAAN010000158.1 GCA_023426545.1 Pseudomonadota bacterium | reverse complement strand
CACGACGTCAGTGCGGCGCCGCCACGTCGCTGACGGACACCGTCGCGGTGCGCGACACCTTCGGGAAGAACAGGCCCGCGGCGAAGGCCGCCACGGTGAAGGCGCAGATGAGCCAGAAGTTGATGCTCAGCCCGGTGCCCAGCGCGCCGCTCAGCGTCTCCAGCAGGTCCGCGGGCAGGTCCTGCCCATGGTCCGGGCTCATCAGCGCATTGGCGGCGGAGATGGGCACGTTCGGGTCCTTGAGGAGCTGGGACACCATGACGCCGCCCATCAGCCCCACGCCAATGGCGCCGCCGATGGTGCGGAAGAACATGTTGCTGGCGGTGGCCACGCCGCGCAGCTCCCAGCCCACGCTCGTCTGCACGGCGATGAGCAGCGCGGTGGACGCGAAGCCCATGCCGACGCCGAACAGGCCCATGGCGACCTCGGGCACCAGCTTTGGCGCATGCGGCCCGAGCAGCAGCGCCATCAGCGACGTGCCCACCACCGTGAGCCCCAGCCCGCCGACGATGAGCGGCCGGAAGCCCGTCTTGAGCAACAGCTTGCCGGCGACGAGGGCGGAGAGGGGCCAGCCGACAATCATGGGCGTAATCATGCCGCCCGCCTCGGTGGGCGTGCCGCCCAGGACCCCTTGCACGAACAGCGGCACATAGGTGGTGGCCCCGAACATCGCCGCGGAGAAGAGCGCGCCCGCGACGGAGGAGATGACGATGGCGGGCACCTTGAAGATGGACATGGGGATGATGGGCTCGGCCGCCCTGCGCTCCACGGCGATGAAGGCCGCGAGCAGCACGGCCGCCAGGGGCAGCCCCCACAGGTTGAGGCCCACGCCCTGCACGCCGACGAGCAGCGCGACCACCCAGCCGGTGAGCAGCGCGGCGCCCGCGTAGTCCAACTGCTGTGGCTTCCGCTCCACCTGCTCGTGGAAGTGGCTCAGCAGCAGGATGACGCAGCCCACGCCCACCGGGACGTTGATGAAGAAGACCCAGTGCCACGTGAGGTACTTCACGATGAAGCCGCCGGTGATGGGGCCAATCAGGCCCGCCACGCCCCACACCGCGCTGAACGCACCCTGGACCTTCGCGCGCTCCTCCAGCGTGTAGAGGTCTCCGATGATGGTGAGCGCCACGGGCTGCATGGCGCCCGCGCCCAGGCCCTGGAGCGTCCGGGATGCGATGAGCAGGGTCATCGACGTGGACATGCCGCTGGCGATGGAGCCCACCAGGAACAGGCCGATGCCGAACAGCAGAACGGGCTTGCGGCCGTACAGGTCCGCCAGCTTCCCGTAGATGGGAACGGTGATGGTGGAGGACAGCATGTACGCGGTGAAGACCCACGCGTAGTGCTGGATGCCGCCCAGCTCGCCCACCACCGTGGGCATGGCGGTGGAGACGACGGTGGCCTCCAAGGCGGCCATGAAGAGGCTCAAGGCCAGAGCCAAGGTGGTCAGGGGACGATGAGTGGTTCGCATACGGGCGCCAGCGCGGGAGACGCCCTCATTAACGGTTGGGCGCCAGTGCCGCCAGCATCAAGCGGCGCGGCGCGCCGGGCGGACACTCCGGGTGTGGGCCCACACGGACGCTGGAAAGACGAAGGGCCAGCTCCCGGAGACCGGGGGCTGGCCCTGGGGCCTGCTGCGCTTCGATGCGAATCAGAGGCCGCGCATCAGCTGGGCCTGGGCGAAGGCCGCCATCTGCTGGGCGTTGAAGCGGCCCTCGGCGATGTCGCCCACCGTCTTCGCGCCGGTGCGGACCGTCTCCACCATGTCCGCCAGCTTCCCCACCGTGCCGGCCTTGCCGAGCATGGATGCCACGCCGCCCAGCGGGCCACCGGCGACCATGGACAGGCCGTTGTCGATGAACTTGTCGACGAACGGCTTGGCGAGCTGGCCGATGCCGAAGGGCATCTTGTCCAGCGCGCTGCCGATCAACCCCTTGAGCGGGCCGGTGATGGCGCTCAGCGCCTTGTCGACGAGGCCGGAGACCTGGCCCAGCGCGCTGCCAATCTTCCCGGCGATGTTGCCGATGCCTGCCGCCAGACCACCGACCGCCTTGCCGATACCGCCCAGCGCCTTGCCGAGACCACCCAGCGCGCCAGCCACCCCGCCCACGGCCTTGCCCGCCGCGTTGGCCGCACTGGCAGCGGCGCTTCGGCCAGCATTGCTCGCGTTATTCGAGCCACGGCTTCCGTTCGAACCACCTGCGCCGCCAACGGACATGTTCGAGACCTCTTGAAAGGGGTGAATGTCTGAATTGTCGGGGGAAGGTGGGGAAAGTTGCGCCGGGCGGGCCTAGACCCGCTCCGTCCCTCCCTTGGGCACGTGCTGGCGGAGCTTCTGGCTGGTCTCCTCGTCCACGGAAACCTGCTCCTGGCCCTCGTCGCCGCGCAGAGAGGGCTTGTTCGACACGTCCTGGGTCGCCTCGAACCCCGTGTAGTAGGACTTGGGCGGGCCGATGCCCAGCTCGCCGTTGGCGGCGGCGATGAAGAAGCTGGCGACGTCCTGCGTCGACGGCGGGTTGTAGCCGGCGGCGCGCAGCTCCTCGTCCGGGGCGACGATGAGCGTCGGCTCCTTGTCCGGGTTCTGGGCGTACTCGAGGACCAGCTCGACGTAGGCCTCCAGCTCCATGTCCAGGGACTTCGCGATGCGCTGGGTGTCGGGATCCGCGAGCAGCTCGGCGCGGACATTCTCCACGGGGCGCTTCAGGCGGGGCTTCTGCTCGGACATGTGGGGACTCCCAGAGGACGTAGAAAGACCGACTCTCCCGGCACGTTAACGCCCCCTGCGACGGGGGGCCACCCTGGCCGCCCGGCCCTGCCTTGGGACCGAGGTGCCGGGCCACGGCCGTCCCTAGCGTTGGGGCAGAACCGTCATACGCGGGCGCCCAGGCCACCGGTGCCCCGGGGGGACCGAAAGCCATGGCGAATATCTGCGACCTCTGTCACCAGCGTCCGGCGACCACGCGGGTCACCCGCGTCATCGGGAATCGGCGGACCACCGAGTCGCTGTGTGACGTCTGCAGCAGCCAGCGCTCGCGCTTCGGGCGCATGGGCCTGGGCACATCGCTCTTCGACCAGTTCTTCAGTGACTTTGGAGGCGACGAGCTGGGCGGGCTGACTCGCGCGCTCCAGCAGCCGGTGGAGCGCTACGACATCACCGAGGCCTTCTCCGACGAGACGCGGCGCGTGCTGGAGGCGGCCTTCGAGTCAGCCCGGAGCGCGGGGGCGGCCTCCATCGACACGGAGCACCTGCTCGCAGCGCTCGCGAGGGACCCGCTGGGCCGGACCGCGCTCAGCCGCATGAAGCTGGACCCCGCCCGCATCGCGGAGCGCGCCGAGGCGGAGATTCGCCGGGGCAAGCGGCCCATGGAGCGGCCCGAGCTGTCGCCTCATGCCAAGCGGGCCCTGGAGCTCGCGTACCAGGAAGCCTACGAGCTGGGGCACTCCTACGTGGGGCCCGAGCACGTGCTGCTGGGCCTGCTCCAGGAAGGCGAGGGGCTGGCGTCGGAGATCCTGCGCGAGCAGGGCGCCCAGCATGGCAAGGCCCGCGCGGCCGTCGCGGAGGAGCTGGCGGCCTCGGCGGAGGCGCGCCGCTCGCCCACGCCGACGCTGGACGAGTACTGCCGCGACCTCACGCGCCTGGCGTCGGAGGGGAAGCTGGACCCGGTGGTGGGGCGGGCCAACGAAATCGAGACCACGCTCGAAATCCTCTCCCGCCGCACGAAGAACAACCCGGTGCTCATCGGTGAGCCGGGCGTGGGCAAGACGGCCATCGTGGAGGGCATCGCCCAGCGCATCATCTCCGCCGCCGTCCCGGACACGCTTCGCGACAAGCGCGTGCTGCAACTGGACCTCTCCGGCCTGCTCGCGGGCAGCAAGTACCGCGGTGAGTTCGAGGAGCGGCTGAAGAAGGTCATGGACGAGGTGAAGGCGAACAGCGAGGGCATCGTCCTCTTCATCGACGAGATTCACACCATCGTCGGGGCGGGCGCCGCCGAGGGCGCCATGGACGCGGGCAACATGCTCAAGCCGTCCCTGGCGCGCGGCGAGCTGCACGTCATCGGCGCCACCACGCTGGACGAGTACCGCAAGCGCATCGAGAAGGACGCCGCGCTGGAGCGGCGCTTCCAGCCGGTGGTCGTCCCCGAGCCCACCGCGGAGCAGGCCATCGAGATTCTCCGCGGCCTCAAGGACCGCTACGAGTCGCACCACCGCGTGCGCATCGCGGACGCCGCGCTCGTCGCGGCGGTGGAGCTGTCGGACCGCTACGTCACCGGGCGCTTCCTGCCGGACAAGGCCATCGACCTGGTGGACCAGGCCGCGGCCCGCGTACGGCTGCGGCTCACGTTGCCACCGGCGCGGCTGGTGAACGCCGAGCACGAGGTGGTGAAGGTGAAGCGCGCGCTCGACGAGGCCCGGGACCGCAAGGCCGGCCCGCGCATCCAGGAGCTTGAGGCGAAACTCCGCGACGCGGAGCGGGAGGTCCAGAGCGCGCAGAAGGAGCGCCGCACGCAGAAGTCGGGGGAGACGCCGGAGGTCGGCGCCGAGGACGTGGCCGAGGTGCTGTCGCGCATGACGGGCATCCCCGTGACCCAGATGACGGAGGATGAGCGCAAGAAGCTCCTGGAGCTGGAGGCCCGGCTGCACGAGCGCGTCATCGGCCAGGACGAGGCCATCCACGTCCTGTCACAGGCCATCCGGCGGGCCAGGGCGGGGCTCAAGGACGAGGGGCGGCCCATCGGCTCCTTCCTCTTCCTGGGCCCCACCGGCGTGGGCAAGACGGAGCTGGCGAAGACGCTGGCCGAGCTGCTCTTCGGAGACGAGAAGGCGCTCATCCGCTTCGACATGAGTGAGTACATGGAGAAGCACACCGTGAGCCGGCTGGTGGGCGCGCCGCCGGGCTACGTCGGCTACGAGGAGGGGGGCCAGCTCACGGAGGCGGTGCGGCGGCGCCCCTATTGCGTGCTCCTCTTCGACGAGGTGGAGAAGGCACACCCCGACGTGTTCCACATGCTGCTCCAGGTGCTGGACGACGGGCGTCTCACGGACGCGCAGGGCACGGTGGTGAACTTCAAGAACACCGTCATCATCGGCACCAGCAACCTGGGCTCGCACCTCATCCAGGAGTCCACCGCGCGCAAGGAGCCGCAGGAGCGGATGCGCGAGCGTGTCATGGGCGTGCTCAAGGGGCACTTCCCGCCGGAGTTCCTCAACCGCATCGATGAGACGGTCGTCTTCGAGCCGCTCAACCGCGCGCAGCTGCGCGCCATCGTGGACCTGATGCTGGAGAAGACGCGCCGCCTGCTGCACGGACAGGGCATCTCGCTGGAGCTGACGCCCGCGGCCCTGGAGGCGCTGGTGGACAAGGGGTGGGACCCGACGTTCGGCGCCCGCCCGCTGCGGCGCGAAATCCAGCGTGCCATCGAGGCGCCGCTCGCCGAGTCACTCATCTCCGGCGACATCCATGAGAACAGCCGGGTCCGCGCGGACTTCGAGGGTGGAAAATTCCGCTTCAACGAGGTGGAGGCGCCCGAGGCGGAGGCGGAGCAGCCCGCGTCGAGCGCCGTTCACTGAGCCGTCACGCGGGGCCTCCGGGCCCTCGACATTCACCTTGTAGTTGGTGACGACATGCCGGAGCCTTGGCTCGATGCAGCCATCTCTTCCGGTCATGGCCTCGCTCTCCGTCCTCCTGCTGGCGGGAGGATGCAGGCGGGAGCCCGATGCCGCGGCGGCGCGCAGTCCGGCGCTGCCCGAGGTTGCCCCCGACGCGCTGCGGCCCCTGGAGGCCTTCACGGCCATCCCAGACCGGAAGGAGCGCTCCCGTGCGCTCTTCCTGGAGGCCAGCCGCGTCTTCCTCCACCCGCGGTGCGCGAACTGCCACCCCGCGGGGGAGAGCCCCTTGCAGGGCGATGAGGGACAGCTCCATGACCCTCCCGTCGTGCGCGGCCCCGAGGACCAGGGCGTGGTGGGCATGGCGTGCACCAGTTGCCATCAGGACCGGAACCAGGAGCTGGCCCGCGTGCCGGGGGCGCCGAACTGGCACCTCGCTCCCATCGAGATGGCGTGGGTGGGCAAGAGCCCGCGGCAGGTGTGCGAGCAGCTCAAGGACATGAAGCGCAACGGCGGCAAGACGCCGGAGCAGGTGGTGGAGCACAACGCCCACGACGCGCTGGTGGCCTGGGGCTGGAACCCGGGCTCGGGGCGGAAGCCCGCTCCAGGGACGCAGGCGCAGTTCGGCGCCCTCGTCGCGGCCTGGGTGGAGACGGGCGCGGAGTGCCCGAGCGAGGAGGTACGGCCGTGACGGTCCGCGTTCGCATCAATGGTGAGGAGAAGGAGCTGGACGTCGACCCGGAGATGCCGCTGCTGTGGGCGGTGCGGGACGTGCTCGGGCTCACGGGCACGAAGTACGGCTGCGGCCAGGCGCTGTGCGGAGCCTGCACCGTGCACCTGGACGGACAGCCCGTGCGCGCGTGCGTGACGCCCGTCCGCCGCGCGGAGGGACATGCGGTGACGACCATCGAGGGACTCTCGCCCGATGGCAACCACCCGCTGCAGCGGGCGTGGGTAGAGCTGGGCGTGCCCCAGTGCGGCTTCTGCCAGACGGGGCAGATCATGTGTGCGGCGGCGCTGCTGGCGAAGAAGCCCCAGCCGTCGGACGCGGAGATCGACCAGTCGCTCGCCGGCAACCTCTGCCGGTGCGGGACGTACACGCGGATCCGCTCGGCCGTGAAGAAGGCCGCGGGCCTCTCCGAGGAGTGAAGAGGACGCCATGACGAAGCTGCTCTCGTTGATCAGCCGGCGCTCGTTCCTGGAGGGCCTGAACCTGTCGGTGGGCGGGTTTGCCCTCGGTGTCTTCTCCGGCGGCGCGGCCATGGCGGCGGCGAGCGCGCCCAGCGCCACGAGCCATGCTCCGGGGTTGAACCCGAACGTGTTCGTCCACGTGGCGCCGGATGGGTGGGTCACCATCGTCTGTGCCCGCTCGGAGATGGGGCAGGGCATCCGCAGCTCGCTCCCCGTCCTCATCGCCGACGAGCTGGGCGCGGACATGGCGCGCGTGAAGGTGGTCCAGGCCGACGGGGACAAGGTCTACGGCGACCAGAACACGGACGGCTCCAGCAGCGTCCGCGGTGTGTATGACGACATCCGCCGCATGGGCGCCACCGCGCGGGAGATGTTGGTGGCCGCCGCCGCCCGCCGCTGGAAGGTGAAGCCGGAGGCGTGCGAGGCCAGGGAGCACGCGGTGTTCCTCCGCGACGGTCAGCGCTCGTTGGGCTTCGGAGCGCTGGTGGCGGATGCGGCGAAGCTGAAGGTTCCGAAGGCTGCCGAGGTCAAGCTGCGACCGAAGGCCGAGCTGCGCATGGCGGGCCGGCCGATGCCGCTGCTGGACGGCCCGGCCTATGTCTCGGGCACCGCGGTGTTCGGTGCGGACATCCGCCTGCCCGGTATGCTGGTCGCGGTGGTGGCGCGTCCGCCCGTCGTGGGAGGGAAGGTGGTCCGCTACGACGCCTCCCGAGCGCTCGCGGTGCCCGGTGTGAAGAAGGTCCTCGAACTGCCCCAGGCGAAGGCGCCCTACACGTTCCAGTCCTGGGGCGGCGTCGCGGTGCTCGCGGAGAACACCTGGGCGGCGATGCGCGGGCGGGAGGCGCTGGACATCACCTGGGAGGACGGTCCGAACGCCTCCTACGACTCGGCGGCGTACCGGGAGCAACTGACGGCGTCGATTCGCGCGCCGGGCACGGTGGCGCGCAACGCCGGGGACGTCGACGCGGCGCTGGCCTCCGCCGCCCGCGTCCTCGAGGCCGAGTACCACGTGCCGCACCAGTGCCATGTGCCCATGGAGCCCCCCGTGGCCCTGGCGCGGGTGGAGGGCGGGACGTGCGAGGTCTGGGCGCCCACGCAGCACCCCCAAGCTGCTCGCAGCGTGGCGGCGGGCACGGCGGGATTGCCCGAGGAGAAGGTCCAGGTCCACGTGACGTTCCTGGGCGGCGGCTTCGGCCGCAAGTCCAAGGCGGACTTCATCGCCGAGGTGGTGTGGCTCGCGAAGGAGGCGGGCGTGCCGGTGCGCGTGCAGTGGACGCGCGAGGACGACATCCGCCACGACTACTACCACTCCGTCAGCGCGCAGCAGCTCACCGCGGGACTGGACGCTGCTGGCAAGGTCATCGCGTGGCGCCACCGCACGGCGTTTCCGCCCATTGCCTCCACCTTCGCGGAGGTGACGCGGCCCAGCCCATCGGACCTCCAGCAGGGGGTGCTCGACC
This sequence comes from Pseudomonadota bacterium, assembly GCA_023426545.1. Taxonomy (GTDB): domain Bacteria; phylum Myxococcota; class Myxococcia; order Myxococcales; family Myxococcaceae; genus Myxococcus. The sequence continues at coordinate 7,488 of JAFAAN010000158.1, read as the reverse complement.
TGGCGCTCTCCGTGCCCAACGTCCGGGCGGAGACCTGCGAGGCGCCGCCCCACGTGCGCATCGGGTGGCTCCGGTCCGTCTACAACATCTTCCACGCCTTCTCCGTGAACTCGTTCGTGGACGAGCTGGCGCACCTGCGGGGCACCGACTCACGCGACATGCTCCTGGAGGTGCTGGGGCCGCCGCGCATGGCCTCGCTCCAGGAGCTGGGCATCTCCGCGCTCCGGAACTATGGCGCGTCCGTGGAGGACCACCCCGTGGACGTGGGGCGCCTGCGGGGTGTCATCGAGCGCGTGACGGAGCTTTCGGGCTGGGACGAGCGGAAGAAGAACGGCCGGGCGCTCGGGCTCGCGGCGCATCGCAGCTTCCTCAGCTACGTGGCCGTGGTGGCCTCGGTGGTCAAGGACGCCAGGGGCCGCGTCCGCGTCGATGAGGCGTGGGTGGTGGTGGACGCCGGGACCATCCTCAACCCGGACCGCGTGCGCTCGCAGATGGAGGGCTCGGTCATCTTCGGCATGAGCATCGCGCTGCACGGCGCCGTCACCATGAAGGGCGGCATGACGGAGCAGTCGAACTTCCAAGACCTCAAGCTGGTCCGCATCGGCGAGGCGCCACGGAAGATTCACGTCGACATCATCCCCAGCGACCTGCCGTCCGGCGGCATTGGCGAGCCCGGCGTGCCTCCCGTGGCGCCAGCCATCACCAACGCCGTCTTCGCGCTCACCGGGACGCGCGTCCGCGAGCTTCCCATCTCCCGCACGCTCGCCGTCTGAGCGTCACGGGCGCCGGTGGTGGGTACAGAGGACCCCTGTCATTCAACCAACAACCCGCCAATCTATTGGCAGGTGTGATGACAGGTAGGCGGCGCACCTGTATCCAGGGGGCATGATCCAGAGCACGCCAGAAGGAGTGGACGCTCGCGGCTTCCGGGACGCGCTGGCCCGGTGGGCCAGTGGCGTGGCCGTGTTGGCGGTACGGGATGCGGAGGGCGTCCGCGCGACGACGGTCAGCTCCTTCAGCTCGCTTTCCTTGGAGCCGCCGCTGGTGGTGGTGGCCCTTTCACAGGCGTCACGCACGCTGCAGCGCGTGGAGGCCACGGGCGGCTTCACGCTCAGCGTTCTGTCCGCCGCCCAACGTTCCGTGTCCGTGACGTGCGCCCAGGGCGAGCCCGATGCCCGCCTCTTCGATGATGCGGCCTTCGTTCAGGACAGCCTGGTGGGGCTGTCCTGCGTGGTGCACGGCCTGCATCGTCACGGTGACCACACGCTGATTGTCGGCCGGGTCACACGCATTCACGAGGGACGTCAGCAGGAGCCCCTTCTTTATTGGGAGCGGGGATATCGAACCGTGACCTCGTTGCCGCCGTCTGATACCGATTGCGCCTGACCTCTCACTCCGAAAGGAAATGACCATGTCGTTCACGCTCCCTGAACTGCCGTACGCGAAGAATGCCCTCGAGCCGCACATGAGCGCGGAGACGCTCGAGTACCACCACGACAAGCATCACGCCGCCTACGTCAACAACCTGAACAAGCTCCTGGAGGGCAAGGCGGAGGCGAGCAAGTCGCTGGAGGAGATCATCCTCAGCAGCGACGGTGGTGTGTTCAACAACGCCGCGCAGGTGTGGAACCACACCTTCTTCTGGCAGTGCATGAAGTCTGGCGGTGGTGGGAAGCCGACGGGCGAGCTGGCGGCCGCCATCGACCGTGACTTTGGCTCCTTCGACAAGTTCCGTGAGGAGTTCGCCAACGCCGCCGCCACGCAGTTCGGCTCGGGCTGGGCTTGGCTGGTGCTGGACAACGGCAAGCTCAAGGTCTCGAAGACGAGCAACGCCGACCTGCCCATGAAGCATGGCCAGAAGGCCCTGCTGACGATCGACGTGTGGGAGCACGCCTACTACATCGATTTCCGGAACGCGCGGCCCAAGTTCATCGACACGTTCCTCAACCACCTCGTGAACTGGGACTTCGTGGCCAAGAACTTCAAGGGCTAACGAGTTCGTCACGGGCCAAGGGGCCTCGGTCATCAGCCGAGGCCCCTCAGCTCAATGCGTCCCGCCGCCCCCACGCCGAGCATCACCCGAGGGGGCGCGCTGGACGCAAGGGCCGCCAGCCACTGCGCGAGGGGCGCCACCACGTGCTGCTCCACGGCGCGCTTGAGTGGCCTCGCCCCATAGCGCGCGTCGAAGCCGGTGCGCGCCAGGTACTGCACCACGTCCTCCCCGAATGTCACCTTCACGCCCCGGCGGCTGAGCCCCTCGCGTGAGAGCGCCGCTTCCAGCGTGCGCCGGGTGAGGGACTCGATGACGTCCGGCGTGAGCGCCCGGTAGGGCACCACCCGGTCCAGCCGGTTCAGCAGCTCGGGCCGGAAGAAGGTGGTGGCCGCGCCCAGGTAGTGCGCCTCGTGCTCCTGGACACCGCGCTCCCCGAAGCCCAGCGAGCGCCCTGCGCTGTCCGCGCCCAGGTTGCTGGTGAGCAGCACCACCGTGTTGCGGAAGCTGACGGTGCGGCCCGTGGCATCGGTGAATCGCCCTCATCCAGCAGCACCGCGCAGCAGGGCTGTCGGCGCACCGAGGCGGCGAGCTGCCCCGGCGTATCGCCATCCCCCATCAGCCGCAGCAGCGCATCCGGCCCGGCGTACTCCCCCACGTCCAGGCGCACCATGCCTCCTTCGCTCCGAAGAACAGCTCCACCAGCATCCTGGACAGCTCCAACTTTCCCACGCCGACCGGGCCCACCAGCACCACGGGTTCCGCGCCCTTGGCCGCGACCTGGGGCCGGAATTGGCTGGCAGGAGACGGGAGCTCTGTCAGAGGCGCCTCCACCCGGTAGCCCCGGTCGCGTTGACAACGCGGGGTGCCCAAAGGCATCGTGTCGGGCACGATGACGTGCTCGACCCACCCGACGTGTTGCTGCTGTCCGGCATTCGCGGTGGGCGCCTGTCCGCCAGTGGCCTGAGCGCCCTGGTCGTGCTGTCCGGAAAGCCCACTGCCCGCGAGGGAGTGGGCTTTTGACTTTCTCGCGTGGCCCCGTTTCACCTCCGAGGTCCCGTATGGAAAGTCGAGCGCGCCCGAGCGCGAGGAATTGGGTCCTGTTGGCCCTGCTGCTGTCCATCGTGGGTTGCTCCCGGGCATCGGGCGAGGCGTCCCCCGACGGGAGCGTCACGTTGCTCAACGTCTCGTATGACCCCACGCGAGAGCTCTACGAGGACCTCAACGCCGCCTTCGCGAAGCACTGGGAGGCCACGCGTGGCCAGCAGGTCTCCATCCGGCAGTCGCATGGCGGCTCCGGGAAGCAGGCCCGGTCCGTCATCGAAGGGCTGGCGGCGGACGTCGTCACGCTGGCGCTCGCGTACGACGTGGACATGCTGCACCAGCAGGCACAGTTGCTGCCGGTGGACTGGCAGTCGAGGCTGCCGAATCACAGCGCGCCGTACACGTCGACCATCGTCTTCGTGGTGCGCAAGGGCAACCCGAAGGGCATCCACGACTGGGATGACCTGGTGCGCGAGGGCGTCGCTGTCATCACCCCCAACCCGAAGACGTCGGGCGGCGCGAGGTGGAACTACCTGGCTGCCTGGGGGCAGGCACTGAAAGGGGAGGGGGGCAGCGAGGCGCGCGCGCAGGCGTACGTGGAGAAGCTCTATCGCAACGTGCCCGTGCTGGACTCGGGCGCGCGGGGCGCCACCACCACCTTCGCAGAGCGAGGCCTGGGGGACGTGCTGCTGGCCTGGGAGAACGAGGCCTTCCTCCTCACGCGGGAGGTGGGGCAGGCGGAGCTCGAGGTGGTGGTGCCGCCGGTGAGCATCCTCGCCGAGCCTCCCGTCGCCCTGGTGGACCGCAACGTGGACCGCAAGGGAACCCGCGCCGTGGCCGAGGCGTACCTGCGCTACCTGTACTCCGACGAGGGCCAGGAGATTGCCGCCCGCCACCACTTCCGGCCACGCTCGGACACAGTGGCCGCGAAGTACGCGGGCGACTTTCCCCAGGTGAAGCGCCTCACGCTCGCGGAGGTGGCCGGGGACTGGGCCCGCGCACAGGCGGCGCACTTCGCTGACGGCGGCGTTTTCGACCGCATCTACGCGCCGCGGGCGAACTGAGGACGCCGCGCCATGTCCCGACCTTCCCAACACCGGGTGCTCCCGGGGTTCCGCCTGTCGCTGGGCTACACCTGGTTCTATCTGGGGCTCGTCGTCCTCATCCCGCTCTCCAGCCTCTTCCTGCGCACGTTCTCCCTGAGCTGGGAGGTGTTCTGGGGCACGGTGACGACGTCACGCGCGCTCGCCGCGTATCGGCTCAGCTTTGGGGCCTCGCTGGCCGCGGCGCTGGCCAACGCCGTCTTCGGCCTGCTGGTGGCCTGGGTGCTGGTGCGCTACCGCTTCCCGGGACGTGACGTGCTCGAGTCCCTGGTGGACCTGCCCTTCGCGCTGCCCACGGCGGTGGCCGGGCTCACGCTCACGACGCTGTTCTCCGCGAAGGGTTGGTATGGCCGGCACCTGGAGGCGCTGGGCATCCAGGTGGCCTACACGTCCGTGGGCGTGGCCGTCGCGTTGACGTTCATCGGGCTGCCCTTCGTGGTGCGCACGGTGCAGCCCGTGCTGGAGGGCATCGACGCGGACGTGGAGGAGGCCGCGGCCACGCTGGGCGCCACGCCCTGGCAGACGTTCCGGCGCGTCCTCTTCCCGGCCATCTTCCCGGCGCTCCTCAGTGGCTTCACGCTGGCCTTTGCCCGGGCGCTGGGGGAGTACGGCTCCGTCGTCTTCATCTCCGGAAACATGCCGCTGCGCACGGAGATTGTCCCGCTGCTCATCGTCACCCGCCTGGAGCAGTACGACTACGCGGGGGCGACGGCCATCGCCACTGTCATGCTCGCGGCGTCGTTCTCGCTGCTGCTGGCCGTCAATCTGCTCCATCGCTGGAGCCATCGCCGGCTGGAAGCCCGTCCCGGAGCGTGAGCGCCATGCCCCCATCCACTCTCGTCCTGCGCCGCCGGGCGCGCGGCCTCAATGGCCCGGCCTTCGTCCGCTGGGGACTCATTGGCGCGGCGCTGCTGCTCCTGGGGGTGTTCCTCGTCGTTCCGCTGGTGGCCGTCTTCACCTTCGCCTTCCAGAAGGGTTGGGCGGCCTATGTGGCCTCACTGACGAATCCGGCATCGCTTGCGGCCATGCGGCTGACGCTGCTGGCCGCTGCCATCGCCGTACCGCTCAACCTCGTCTTCGGGCTGGCTGCCGCGTGGCTCATCGCGCGGTACCGCTTCCGAGGGCGCGCGCTGCTGATGACGCTTATCGACCTGCCCTTCAGTGTGTCTCCGGTCATCGCGGGCCTCATCTTCGTGCTGCTCTTCGGCCGTCAGGGCTGGCTGGGCCCATGGCTGGCGGAGCATGACCTGCGTGTCATCTTCTCCGTGCCGGGCATCGTCCTGGCCACCGTGTTCGTCACCTTCCCCTTCGTCGCACGGGAAGTCCTTCCGGTGATGGAGGCCCAGGGCAGCGGCGAGGAGGAAGCGGCGCTGACGCTGGGCGCGAGCGGGTGGCGCACCTTCCTGCGCGTGACGCTCCCGAAGGTGAAGTGGGGTGTCCTCTACGGCGTCATCCTCTGCAACGCGCGGGCGATGGGCGAGTTCGGCGCCGTGTCCGTGGTGTCAGGCCACGTGCGCGGCGTGACGACCACGCTGCCGCTGCACGCGGAGATTCTCTACAACGAGTACGACCTGGCCGGCGCCTTCGCCGTGGCGTCGCTGCTGGCGTTGCTCGCGCTCGTGACATTGGTGGTGAAGAAGTTCGTGGAGTGGAGGAGCCAGCCGTCATGAGCATCGTCGTCGAGCAGCTTGCCCGCCGTTTCAGCCCGGGTGGCAGCCCCGCCGTTTCGGGCGCGTCCTTCCATGCCCCCGAGGGCGCCATCACCTCGCTGCTCGGCCCCTCGGGCGCTGGCAAGTCCACGCTGCTGCGGCTCATCGCGGGGCTGGAGATTCCGGACGAGGGCCGCGTACTCATCGATGGCGTGGACTGCACCACGATGCCCGTACAGCAGCGCGGGGTGGGGGTCGTCTTCCAGAGCTACGCCCTCTTCAAGCACATGACGGTGCGGGAGAACGTGGCCTTCGGCCTGGAGATACGGCGCGTGCCCAGGGCCGAGCGCGACGCGCGGGTGGAGGAGATGCTCCGCATGGTGCAACTGGAGCACCTGGCGCGTCGCTACCCCGGGCAGCTCTCTGGCGGGCAGCGCCAGCGGGTGGCTTTCGCTCGCGCCCTGGCCATCCGCCCCCGCGTGCTCCTGCTGGACGAGCCCTTTGGCGCGCTGGACACGCGCGTGCGTGAGGAACTGCGCGAGTGGCTCCACGCCCTGCATGAGCGGACACGGCTGACAACGCTGCTGGTGACGCATGACCAGCAGGAGGCCCTGGAGATCTCCCAGCACGTGGTGGTGATGAGCGAGGGGCGGGTGGCACAGGCCGGCTCGCCCGCGGACATCTATGACCGGCCCGCCTCTCCCTTCGTTGCGTCCTTCATTGGGGGTGGCAGCGTGCTGCGTGGCCACGTGCAGGCGGGGAGGGCGGATATGGGGGCGCTGTCCATCGCGGCGCCAGCCGCCGCGCGCGAGGGCGAGCCGGTGCGGGCCTTCGTTCGTCCGCATGACATCAAGCTGGCCCGGTCGCTCACTGACGCCGCGAGTGCGTCGACGGCCATGGGGCGGGTGGAGCGGCTCAAGCCGGTGGGGGGCTACGTGAAGGTGTTCCTTCGGCTGCCCACCGGCGACGAGGTCACGGTGGAGGTGCCGCGTTCCGAGTTCGATGCGCTCGGGCTCACCGAGGGCGACTCGGTGCGCGCCGACGTCCGGACCGCCACCCTCTTCGTGGGGGACTACTCCATCTAGGGGGCGTGTCTTCGGGGCGAGGCGCCGTGGGGCGCGCGCTGGCTTACAGCAGCAGCCGCCAGGACAGGCCGGCAAGGGTGGTGTAGCCCACCGCGGCCCGCTCCACGCGCCCCTCGGGCGAGACGAAGAACACGGTGGGGAAGCGGTCCACGCGCCAGGCAGACTGGATGGCGTCGTCTCCCAGCAGCACCGGGTAATCCACCTCGTGCTTCTGGACGAAGCCGCGCACGGCCTCCTCGTCCTCATAGGCCACGGCGACGGACACCACATGGGCGGAGTCCCCCGCGAGCTTGCGCAGCTGGGAGAGGTTCGAGGACTCCATCCCGCAGACGCCACACCAGGGCGCCCAGAAGGCCACCACCACGGGCTTGCCCCGCAGCGCGTCGAGCCGCACGGTGTCACCCGACAGCGAGGTCAGGGTGAAGTCGGGGGCGGGTGTCCCGGCGCCGGGAAGGTTGCGGGCCTGCCACGCGGCCACCGCCGCGAAGAGCACGGCGAGCACGGCCAGGTCCACACCCCAGCGCACCCACCAGCGGCTTCGGGCCCGGGCCCAGGTAGACTTCAGCCGCGCGAGCGCGCTGGTACCGCCTTCCATGCACATCCTCCTGCGTCGGGTC
>JAFAAN010000111.1 GCA_023426545.1 Pseudomonadota bacterium | reverse complement strand
GGCCGGGGGGGGGGGGGGGGGGGGGCCCCCCCCCCCCGCGGCCATCCCGGCCCGAATCAACGCGCGCCTGCCCCCCTGCCGCCGCGCCCGAAAGGACTCCTTGATGACTCCCGCTCTCCCCGACGCCGCGCAGTTGGTCGAACTCGCCGCCGCACACGGGCTCCGGCTCAAGCCTGACACCCTGGCGGCCAACGAGGCCGGGCTCGACTATCGCGTCGTCATGGCGCGTGACCTCGACGACACGACCTGGGTCCTGCGACTCCCCCGGCGTGAAGATGTCTCGGCGAAGGTCGATGCCGAGCGCAGGATTCTCGACTTCATCGGTCCCCGCCTCGGCGTACCCGTCCCGCAGTGGACAATCGTCACACGCAGTCTCATCGCCTACCGGGCCCTCCCTGGGAGGCCCGGACTCACCCTGGACCCTGCAACCGGCCAGCCCGTGTGGCACTTCGACCAGACGTCCCGCGTCTATGCCCAGGAGTTCGGCCGCCTGCTCCAACGGATGCACGCCATCGACATCGAGGACGCCCGGCGGGCGGGCCTGCTCATCGAGACTCCCGAGCAGGTGCGCGCCACCTGGGCCTCGGACATCGCCCGCGTCCGCGGGGAGTTCGATGTCGCTGATTCCCTGGTCCGGCGCTGGGAGGCCTGGCTGGCCGACGACTCGTACTGGCCCCGCCATGTCGTGCTGAGCCACGGCGAGATGTACCCCGCCCACGTCCTGCTGGCTCCGGACGACACCATCACCGGCGTGCTCGACTGGACCACCGCCAAGGTGGGAGACCCCGCGCGCGACTTCGTCTTCCAGCGGATGCTCGGCGTGGACTCCGCCTTCGACGCGACAGTCGACGCCTACGTGAAGGCCGGTGGGCAGGTCTGGGACCGGCTGGGCGACCACTGCTCGGAGCTGCTCGCCGCAGGGCCCGTCCAGTACGCCCTCTATGCGCTGATCACGGGCCAGCCGGCGCACCGGGAGGCCGCCGCGGCGCAGCTGAAGCCCGCCGGGGCCATGTAGGCACCCAGGCCGGGCGGCGGGCCGGACGCCCGCCGCTCAGGTTTCACTGTCCAATACGGGCCTGGGGCGCTAGGTAGGGACGGCTCGCCGGAGCTCCAGAGATGACCGCTGCCCTCCTGTCCCTGTCCCTCGCATTCACCCTCGTCACCGGCCAGTTCGCGCCGCAGGAAGCGGGAAGCGACCCGCTCGCGCCGGAGCTGGAGGTGCGAGTCCAGTCCCTGGGCAAGCAGCTGCGCTGCGCCGTCTGCCAGGGCCTCTCCGTCGCGGACAGCCCCTCCTCCATGGCCCGCGCCCAGCTGGACATGATTCGCGCGCAGGTCGCCGAGGGGAAGAGCGACACGGAGATCGTCGAGTACTTCGTCGCGCGCTACGGCGAGTGGGTGCTGCTGTCACCCCGGGCGGAAGGCTTCAACTGGTTCGTGTGGCTGGGGCCGGTCGCGCTCGTCGCCGTGGGCGGCTTCGTCATCTGGCGCCAGCTCCAGCGAGGCCCGAGCACGGCGGAAACGCCCCCTGCCGCTGCCGACGAGACGAAAACAGCGGCCCCCGCCGCGCCCGCCGGAGCACCTCCGGTGGATGAAGAAGACCCGTACCTCCAGGCCGTGCGCCGGGAGCTCGAGCGCTAGGAGCGCCAGTCCATGCAGCCCCAGACGACCAACTGGTTGCCCGGAATCATCGTGCTCGCCGTCACCTTCGGGCTGGCGGCGGGCTGGCTTCTCTTCCAGCGCCGCAAGGGCGCGCTTGCCTCCGACGAGCCGCGCGACGGCGTGCTCGATGACCTGACGCAGCGCGCGCAGTCGCTCATCGACCAGCTCCGCGCGTTGGAGGCGGAGAGGCACAACCAGAGCCCCGAGCAGTACGCCTCCGAGAAGTCCCGCCTGGAGCGCGAGGCCGCCGCGGCCCTGCGCGCGAAGGACGAGCACCTCAAGCGCAAGGCCTCCGGTGAAGGCGCGCGCGCGCGGCCCCCGGCACCAGCCCCCACCGGCTGGGCGTCACGCCACCCGCAGCTCGTGGGCGCGCTCTGGGGCGCGGGCATCGTCGTGTTCTTCGGCGGCCTGGGCTACCTGCTCGTCTCCGAGCAGGAGACGCGCACCGACGGCATGGAGGCCACCGGCCGCATGCCTCCGGGCGGCGCCGCCGCGCAGCAGGGCTCGGGCATGGACGGGCAGATGCAGGAGGGCCCGGAGATGCAGGAGGCCCGAGCGCGCCTGGAGGCGAACGCTGGTGACGTGGAGGCCGCGGCGCTGCTGAGCCACGAGCTCATCCGCCGGCAGCTGTTCGAGGAGGCCGTGAAGGTCACCGCGAAGGGCCTGGCCGCGGACCCGTTCAACGTCGAGCTGAAGGTGCACCGCGGCGTGCTGCGCGCCACCCAGGGCGACATGGACGGCGCCGAGGCGGAGCTGACGGAGCTGGTGGACACGTGGCCAGACGCGCAGGAGGCGCTCATCTTCCTGGGCAGCCTCGCCCTGCGGCGCGGTGACAAGGCGGCGGCGCTGGCCCACTTCGAGCGCTTCTCCGTCGAGGTGCCGCGCAACATGCAGCCCCCGCAGCTGGGGCCCGCCATCGCCCAGCTCCGCTCCGAGGTGGCTGGCGGCATTCCCTGACCTGCCCCCGAACGCGGCACAAGCGGCGTCGCGCTGGCCACCTCATGGCCGGTGTCGACGCCGCGGTCATTTCGAGGCGCGAGGCGCCGCTCAGTGCACCGCGGCCCACCTTCGGCGGAGGCGCCGCACCTTCTCCACCAGCGTGTCCGGCATCACCGCCTTGACGCCGTTCCGCAGGTCGCGCGCCAGGGACTCGGCCCGGGAGAACCAGCGCCCCGCGAAGGTGCCCGCGTGGACGCGCACGGACACCGTCCGCCGGTGCTTCGACACCCAGTCGGACTTGTACGGCTCCGTCCCCCGGAGGAAGTCGTACTCGGTGAAGCCGGCGTCGATGGCGTCCCGGAACGTCTCGCCCACCAGCACCAGGCCCACGCTGCGGTTGCGCCACGCCGGGTCATAGCCGGACTGGAAGTACACGAAGCGGCCTCCGTGGAGGATGCCGTACACCGACGCCACGGCCTGGCCGCCCACCTTCATCGTGTACAGCCGCAGCCGGCCGCGCTCCGCCAGGAACTGCGTGGCATCCCGGTGGAAGGCCTCCACGCCCGTCCCCTTGATGCCCTGGGAGCCCCCGTCCGCGGCCCACCGCGCGGAGTGCAGGCGGAAGAAGTCCGTCAGCGGCGCCGCCAGCGCGCCCGGCGCGTCCGTGCGCTCGATGCGGTAGCCCTCCTGCTTCTCCAGCCACTTGCGCCGCCGCAAGAAGTTGTCGCGGCGCCCCGTGCGCTTGAGGAACGCCTCGAAGGGCTCCCCGGGCGTCAGCGTGTCGTAGGGGCACACGTAGCGCGGCGCCACGCGCACGTCCTGCCGGGCGAAGGTCTCCCGCAGCACGTCCACCGTGGGCGAGCCCTCGCGCAAGTCCGACAGGTCCAACACGTCCCACTCATCGCGGAGCGCGTGCAGCACCCGCGCGAAGGCCCCGGCCACCTCGCGCTCGCGGCCCCGGTGCGCCACCACGTCCAGGTAGTCGCTGCCCACGTGCGTCTCGCCCAGGAAGCCCAGCCGCCGCACCGGCACGCCGGTGATGCCCAGGTACTCGACGCCCAGGGGCATCAGCCCCACGAGCTCGCCCGTCCTCTCTCGCGCCGTCAGCACCAGCGGCCGTCGGCCGGAGGCAATCCGCCGGCACCAGGGGTACAGCCACTCCCAGGCATTGAAGGGGCCCGCGTCGCTCGCGTCCAGCAGCGCATCCCACTCCTCCCGCATCCCCGCCAGCATGGAGAGGCTGCCCACGGCCCCCACCTCCAGCTGATGCGAGGCCCACGGTCCCTGCGACAGCTCATCCTCCCGGATCAACGCCCGTCCTCCCCGAGGGGCGGCCGCCCCTCCCCTGTCCCTTGGATGAACCTCAGCCCACGCGCTTCTTCGTTCGGCGGTCCGACTTCATGGCCTCGCGCACCGCGTGCGCCACGTCCGCCATGACCTCGGGCGTGAGGTCCTGGTGGCACGGAATCTCCACGATGGAGCGTCGCAGCTGCGCCACCTCCGGGAAGGCCGACGCGTCACAGGCCGGGTGGAAGCGCTTCCAGAAGTCGATGGCGTCGATGCCCTGCACCCGCAGCCGCGCCAACACCTCCGCCTTGTCGTGCACCACCAGCGGGTAGAACAACGGGCAGGTCCCTGGCGGCAGTTGGTTGAACAGCGGCGGCGACACGTCGCGCAGTCGGCCCAGCAGGAAGAAGTAGTTGCGGCGCCGCTGCTCGACGATGCCCTCCAGGTCCTGCGCCAGGGCGATCCGCTTCGTCAGCGGGCTCATGCCCAGGTCCACGTGCCGCCGGTCGAAGTGCTGCGTGCCCGTGGCCACGCGCTCGATGCTGGCCGCCTTCACCGTACCGTGCCCCAGCGCGCGCACGGCGCCGCGCAGGGCCCTGCCCGCCAGGCCGCCGCGCAGCTCCAGGTTCTGCAGCAGCGCGGACACCGTGTGACTGAAAGTGGACGCGGGCGGCGGCGCGGGCGGCTCCGGCAGGCTGTACTGGCGCGGGCCGTTGATGACCAGCGCGCCCCCATTGGGTACCGGAAGCGTCTTGTAGAGACAGAAAATGCCCACGTCGCCCGTCGTCCCCAGGGGCACCACGCCGTCCGAAGACAACAGCGACAGCGCGCAGTCCTCGATGAGGACGAGGCCGTGCTGGTCGGCCAGCTTGCGCATCTCATCGACGGGGCCCGGGAAGCCCGCGTAGTGGGTGAGGTACAGCGCCCGCGTCTTCGGCCCGATGCGCCGGGCCACGTCGTCCAGGTCCACGTCCCAGCGGCTGCCCACCCGGTAGAAGCGCGGCGTGGCGCCCGCATCCACCAGCGCCTCCACCTCCACGCCGTGGTGATAGGCCGGCATCAGCACCTCGCCCGCGTCCAGCCCCAGCATCTTCACCGTGAGCCAGACGGCGTTGCGGGCGAAGTAGAAGTAGCGGACGTTGGGCGAGGAGAACGGCGGCAGCGCCCCCGGCTTCGGCCGCGACATGAGCATGTGGGGCCACAGCGTGGGCAGTGACGGAACGAACAGCCGGCCAGTGTGCTTCAGCGTCTCCATCGCGACACCACCTCTTTCACCGCGGGCCCCCACCGGAACCTGGCCGCGCACAGCGCCCGTCCATAGGGGGAGTCATTGAACACGTAGAGCCAGGTGTGGCGCCGGACCGCGTTCGTCCAGTCGCGCTTCCACACCATGTCCGGTCCCAGGAAGTCGAACTCACGCAGGCCCCGGTCGATGCAGGCCCCGATGACCTCGTCCACCAGGAGCTGCCCCGGACTGCACTCACGCTGGCGCTCGTCGTAGCCGGGCTTCAGCAGGAAGTAGCGTCCGCCGTACTCCAGCCCGTAGTGGAAGGCCACCGGACGCCCGTCCAGCCGCAGGAAGTACAGCGCCAACCTCTGACGGTAGGCCGCGTCGCGCGCCAGCTCCGCGTAGAAGCCACGGGTGCGCGCATCCTGCGCCATGGCGGTGCCTCGCGCCCCCTTCCAACCGCTCTGCTCCAGTTGGAAGCCCTCCTCCAGCGCGGCCTCAATCCCCAACCCGCCGGCCACCCGCTCGAAGGTCAACGGCCCCTTCTCTTCCAGCTTCCGGCGCCGGCGCCGGCAGTTCGCCTTGAACTTGGACGGAAGGGTCTTCTGGAAGGCCTCCCGCGTGGCGGGGAGCGGCACGTAGGGCGAGCGCAGTGACTCCCACTCGCCCACGGGCAGGCCCGCTTCGCGCGCCGCGGCATGGAGCCGCCAGGCCGCCCCGCCGTCCGGGACATCCGTGAGCCGCAGGACATCCCAGCCGCCGCGTGCGCGCAGGTGCGAGACGAAGGCCGCCGCCGCGACGGCCGGCGCCTTCGCCAGCAGGTCGAATCGGCAGGAGTGGGCGTTGGCCGCCGCGGACAGCTGCCGCACCGGAACGCCCCGCATCGTCGTGCGCTCCTCCCACAGCGGGAGCGCGGCGCTCAGGGCGCCATCCGCGTCCCTCAGCGTCAGCACGCGCGGGCTCACGCCAGGGACGAAGTTGTCCAGCCAGATACGGAGGAACTCGTGCCGGTAGAAGAGCTCGTTGGAGGTGGCCTCCACGAGCGCGTTCCACTCGGACTCCAGGGCCATGAAGGCCGCGCGTCCCGTGACTTCGACGACGCGCGGCGAGGCGGAAAGGTGTCTCGCTTCCATGAGCTGTCGGGCACCCAAGGTGGGGATGGAAGGCCGCGGCTACAAGCCGCTGCGGGCCATCTTCAGCAGGCAGGCGGCGACCTTGCGGCTGTCGTGTCGGATCCTGGACCCCGCCTTGAGCAGGTCGGCCTGCACCGGCACCACACCGGCGGTTATCAGCTCCCGGGCGTTGGCGGACACCACGAACGAGCCCCGCCGCGCGTAACGCTGGGCGGACTCGTCCGAGGGCAGCGTGCCGTTGACGAGCACCGCGTCCAGCACCGGCCCCACGTGGTCGGTGACGGCCAGCACGTGGTCCAGGCAGGACATGCCGTCCGTCTCCCCCGGCTGCGTCATCAGGTTGGCCACCAGGACCTTCAGCGCCCGCGTCTCCTTGAGCGCCTGGGCCACGCCGTCCACCAGCAGGTTGGGCAGCACGCTGGAGTAGAGCGAGCCCGGACCGATGGCGATGAGGTCCGCGGTGTCGATGGCCTCCAGCAGTCCCTCGGTGGGCGGCGGCGAGCGCGGGCTCAGCGTGACGCGGCGCACGCGGCCATGCGCGCGGCAGATGTTGCGCTCCCCCACCACCTCCGTGTCGTCGTGCATCTGCGCCACCAGCTGCACCGAGGCCAGCGTGGACGGCAGCACCTGTCCCCGCGCACCGAGCAGCTCGCCGGACATGCGCACCGCCTCCAGGAAGTCCCCCTTCAGCTCCGCGAGCGCGGCGATGAGCAGGTTGCCCACGGCGTGGCCCGCAAGTCCCCGCGCGCCGCCGAAGCGGAACTGGAAGACGTCCTTGAGCGCGTTCTTCCCGCCCGCCAGCGCCACCAGGCAGTTGCGGATGTCACCGGGCGGCAGCGCGCCGTGCAGGCGGCGCAGGCGGCCGGAGCTGCCCCCGTCGTCGCTCATGGCCACCACCGCGGTGATGTCGATGCCGGGCTCCCGGGCCTTCGGCGTCGCCCGCCGGGCCAGGCCCCGGAGCACCATGGGCAGGCCCGTGCCCCCACCAATGGCGACGATGCGCGTCGGCCGGTCCACCTGCCCTTGCAGCAGCTCGTTGTCCTGGCGCTCCAGTTCGAGCCTGCGCCGGGCCTCGGCCCACTCCGCGGGCAGCGGTGCTTCCATGTCCATTCCCACCATGACGCTAACCCCCATCCACCACGCCCGAACCCGCCTCCCCCGGCGGGTCCACTCCCCCGGCCCTCCCCCACGAGACCCGAGGAATGGATTGCCCTACCGCGCCCCACGACCCAGCAGCACGTGCCTCACGGTGTGGAAGATGATGCCCACATCCAGGAACAGCGAACCGTTCTTCACGTAGTACAGGTCGAACTCCAGCTTGTTGCGCGCATCCTCCACTGACGCGCCGTAGGGGTAGCGAATCTGCGCCCACCCCGTCAGGCCTGGCTTCACCGCCTCCCGCAACCCATAGAATGGAATCTGCTGCTTCAACTGCTCGACGAAAACCGGCCTCTCGGGGCGAGGCCCCACGAAGCTCATGTCGCCCATCAGGATGTTGAAGACCTGGGGAATCTCATCGATGCGCGTGCGGCGGATGAAGCGTCCCACCCCCGTGACACGGTCATCGTTCGCCTTCGCCCAGACCGCGCCATCCTTCTCCGCATCCGTGCGCATGCTGCGGAACTTCCAGAGGTGATACGTGCTCCCGAACAGCCCGGTCCTTTCCTGCCGGTAGAAAACAGGCCCCTTCGAGTCCAACTTGATGGCCACCGCGACCAGCAGCAGGAAGGGCGCGGAGAGGAGTAGCAGGAGCGATGCCACCGCGATGTCGAACGCCCGCTTGGACATGCGGCGGAGCGGGGACACGGTGAGCTCGTCCGCGAAGGCGAAGTCGCTCGCTCGCAGGAACTGCACCGGAATCCGGCGCAGCACCCGCTCACAGAAGCCCGTCGCGTCATGGACGCGCCGCCCCTGGAGCCGGCAGCGCAGCAGGGCATCCACCCAGTTGGCCCCGCGCATGTCGTCCGCCGCCTGAACGACATATGCCGCGTTCAGCCGCGCCGCCGTCTGCTCCAGCGGCTCTCCGGACGTGCGCGGGTCCGTCAGGCCCACGATGCGGTAGGTGCCCTCTCCCCCCGCCTCGATGGCGCTGGCCACCGCCCGGGCCTTGGGACCATCGCCGACGATGAGCACCGCATGCGGCGCCCCCACCAGCGCGCGGATGGACACCCGCACCGTCAACGTGCCGGCCAGGGCCCCCATCGCCCCGCCCAGCAACGTGCCCGGTGGCAGTTGCACCGGCACCACCAGGGGCGTCACCAGCATGACGCCCCCCGCCACCATCGCGGTGACACCCGCCGCCTTGAGGAAACGGTATCCCCGCTCCCGGTCCTCCGCCGCCACGCGGAGGTCATACAGGTCCAACAGGTACAGCGTGAACTGGAAGGTGATGACGAAGGCCGCGCCCAACACGAGCAGCGTGGGCCACAGCTCCGCCAGGGGCGCGTGCGCCCCCTCGGGCGCGAAGAGCGCCGCGCAGGCCGCCGCGCCCGCCACGCAGGCCAACGCGATCGCCGAGCTCTCGGCCAGGAAGAACGTCAGCTTCTTTGCAGAGAAATAGTGGTGAAAAACGCGGAGCACGTGCCCCTCCGACCAACCCGCCCGACCCTCTGCCATTTCCAGCCTCGCCCCCGCTCCTGCCAGGGGGCGAAGCCGAAGCCCCCGCCGCTATTTCTTCACATAGTTCTTCAGGTACGGCGCCGAGTGGACCTCCGCGCCGTTCAGCACGCAGCCGACGATGGGCGCGCCCCCCAGGCTCTCCACCGCCTGGTGCACCGTCTTGCCCGACGTCACGTTGGCGCGGATGACCATCAGCACGGCGTCCACCTGGTGCCCGAGGATGGCCGCGTCCGCGAAGGGCAGCGTCGGCGGCAGGTCGATGTAGACCTCGTCGAAGCCCTCGCGCACCGCCTTGAGGAACTGCTTCATCCGCGCGCTCGCCAGCACCTGCGCGGTGTCCTCGGGCGTGAGGCCCGCGGGGATGAGCGCCATGCGCGTGGCGTTGAACCGGCGCACCACGTCCCGCACCTCGCAGTCTCCCGCCAGCAGCTCCGCCAGGCCCGTCTTGTTGCGCATGCCCAGCGTGGCCGCCACCCCGCCCCGGCGCAGGTCCGCATCCACCAGCAGGATGCGGCGCTCCGGGTTCGCCCGCGCCGCGGCGAGCGCCAGGTTGACGCTCGTCACCGTCTTGCCCTCTCCCGGCATCGCCGAGGTGAGCGCCACGACCTTCATCGGCCGAAGCTCCCTCATGCGCTCCAGCCGGTAATAAAGACTGCGGTACTGCTCGGCCGCCGCCGACGCCGGCGCCGTCAGCGTCACCACGCGGCGATCCACCGCGCTGCCGCCCGCCGGGTTGTCATCCACTCGGGGGAGGAAGTTGCCCGCCCGCTCCATCGTTTGATCCATCTCCATCCTCCATCCTTTCCGGCGAGACTCAGTTCAACGACGTGGGGTTCGATACGCTGTTCCGAGCCCCTGAAGCCGGCATCAGAATCCGCCGCTCCGTCTTGCCCTGCATTTCCGGGACCACGGCCAGGACAGGCAGCGTCAGGCGCTGCCGGACCTCCAGGCCGTCGCGCAGGCTGTCGTCGCGCATCTCCAGCACAGCGCCCGTCAGCACCCCCAGGCCCAGGGCCAGCAGGGACACGATGAGCATGCCCGTCATGCGGTCTGGCCGGGCCGGGGTCGCCGGCACACCCGCGGGGGAGATGGCGTTGAACAGGCTCTTGGCGCTCTTGGCCTCCAGCTCCTGCGCGATCTCCGCCTCCACCTTGCGGCTCACCACGCTCTGGTACTTGGTGCGCGCGATCTCATAGTCGCGGTTCATCACCGCCAGCTCGTGCGCCCAGCGCGGGGTGTTGTCGAGCCGGGCCTGGTAGGCCTCGGCCTGCTTCTGGAGGTCCTGGATCTCCTTCTGGATGGTGTCGATCAGCGACGCCACGCGGGTGCGCTCGGCGCGCTCCGCCCACAGACGGTTCTCGGCCTCCTTGCGGCGGGCCGACATGCCGTCCAGCTCCGTCTGCAAGCGCTTCACCTCCGGGTGGTCATCCGTCCAGGTGGTGCGCGCGTTCACCAGGGAGCGCGTGAGGCCGTTCTCCGCGGCCTCCAGCCGGCCCGCCTCGCTGTCCACCGCGTTGCGGGCCCGCGCCAGGTCCGAGCGCCGGGCCTCGGCGACACGCAGCTCCTCGGACTTCGTCTGGAGCTGGTGCGACACGCGCTCCAGGCCGCGCATGTTCATCTCCATCTGCTCGGGCAGCTCGCCCAGGTGGTCCACCTTGAACTGGGAGATCTTCCGCTCCCACGCGCTCACGGCCTGCCCCAGCTGCGCCATCTCCTCGTTGAAGAGCTCGGTGGCGCGCGCCGCCTGCGCCTGGCGAATCTTGAGCGTCTCATCGGAAAAGATGGCCGGCAGGCGGTTGGCCACCTGCGCCGCCACCTGCGGGTCGCGGTTCGCATACGTGAGCTCGAACGCCGTCTCCCCCTCCACCCGCACCGTGAGGTCCTTGCGCATCTGCGCGACGGCGACCTCCATGCCCTTCTCGGACACGATGTCCGGATAGAGGTTCATCTCCTCGATGGCCTTCTGGAGCATCGGACGCGCCAGCAGCTCCTGGCGCACGGTAAGCAGCCGCTGCTCGATGATCTCACTCACCGTGCGCTGCACCATCTCCTCGCCCGGCCGCTGCGGCTCCACACGGACGACCACGGATGCCTCGTAAATGCTGGGCCGGGTCATCACGATGGCTGCCCCCACCACGAAGACCACTGCTGCGATGGCACCGACCAAAGCCTTGCGCCGCCACAGCGCCGCCAGAAGCTGGTCTGCCGTCATCCCTCGCTCCATGTTCCGCTCCTCCTCCATCCCTCGCGATGTGCCTACCAAGGCGTCACCACCAACCGGACGGCGAACACGTTGCGCGTCAGGTCCCCCGCGCCCGCCGAATCCGCCAGCCCCACCTGTGCGATTCGATCCACCGCCCCCTGCGCCGACAGGCGCTGGTCGATGCGGTACTCCACGCCACCACTCACCGCGTAGCCCTGCGACACCTGCGGCGCCCCCCTGAACACGGCCCAATCCACCGACGGGGCCTGCCCGTTGCGGAAGAAGCTGGCCGCGCCAAAAACCGCGAGCTTCTGGGTGAAGCGGCGCGCCAGCATCACCGACGCGTAGTCCGCCCACAGCGCGTTCGTGAAGCCGTTGGCGCCCACCAGGTCATGTCCCAACGACACGCCCAGGTCGAAGTGCTCGCCTTCACGCTGCAGCTCCACGTTCACCCGAGGCACCCAGCCCCCCGCCGCGCTCAGCGGCGCCAGGTACCGCACGGGGCCGCCGCGGACGGTGAGGGTGGTCGGCCGCGTCAGCCGGTACCGCAAGCCCAGCGCCGCGCCATGCGCCTGGCTCATCGTCCCCTCGTAGAGGAACCCCTGGTACCGGTACTCCAGGCCCAGGCTGAGCCGCCGCGTGGTGCGGTACCACGCCTCCAGTGACGGCGTGTGCGCGTAGCCCGCGCGCTGGCCGACGTCGAGGATGCGCACCACCTCGAAGCGGTAGCCCGCGCGGAGGTCCAGCCGCTGCGTCATCCGGTGCGTCACGCCCACCGTCGCCTGCGTGAAGAACGTGGGCTGCGTGGAGCGCGCCAGGCCGTCGCGCGGCAGCGAGCTGGGGTCTGTGACGCGGAACACCCGCACGGCGCCATCCAGCCGCAGCGTTCGAGACAGCAGGCGCCGGACCTCGAGCCCGCCCCGGTGGTCCACCGTCGTCCTGCCCGAGCCGTGCCGCATCAGCAGGTCGGCCGCGTAGAAGCTGTCCAGCGTGAGCCGCGCGTCCTTCGCCTCCAGCCCCAGCCGGGGCGTCAGCTTCGTCATCAGCTGGCCGGCGCCGTCGCCGCCCAGCCGGAGGTCGTCGTCGAACCGCTCCTCGGCCATCAGCCGCAGCCGGGGCTCCCAGAGGGTCGCGCCCTGCGCGGTGGGAGCAGCCATCATCAGGCCCGCAAGCAGCCACTTCCTCCAGTTGACCTTCACCGCCGCCCTCCGTCCCGCTCGTCAGCCGCCATCCACGTCCACCTCTCCCGGGGCCTCACCCCACCTCACGGCACGACGATGGTGTCCCCCGGGCGGAGCATGAGCTCGTGTCCGCCGTCCGGAGAGATGAGGTCGCGGTAGCGCACCGGAATCTGCCCGCCGTTGCTGTCGGAGCGGATGACCACGATGCCATCCGAGTTGGCGAAGTCCGTGAAGCCCCCCGCCAGGGCAATGGCTTGCAGCAACGACACGCGGCCCCGCAGGGGATAGGCGCCCGGATGGGCCACCTCGCCCGTGACGAACACGCGGCTGCTGTTCACCTCGCGGACGATGACCGTCACGCGCGGCTCCTGCACGTACGGCTGGAACACCTCCTTGAGGGACTCGGCCAGCTCCGTGGGCGTCTTGCCCGCCGCGTGGACCTCGCCCACCATGGGCATGGAGATGTAGCCATCCGGACGAACAGGCAGCGTCCGGGACAGCTCCGGGTCACGCCACACGGCGATGTCCAGTACGTCCTCGCGGCCAATCCGGTAGGGCTGCTCGGTGTTGTCCACCTTCAACCGCGGCTGGTGCGCGCAGCCCCCCAGGAGCAGAACGCCCAACACCGTCCAGAACCCCGCGCTCGTCTTCCCCATCGTCCCGTCTCCCTCGAAAGCGTGTGTCTCGCGCCCGGCCCACCCACGGCCGGAGGTTGCTTCCGGGGGCGTTGCCTTAGCAGCGCGTGTGCCACGTACCAGAGGGAGGGAAAGCCCATGGATCGCAGTGGGTTACGAACTGCCCTCCTGGGAAAGCCCATGGGGTTCAGGAAATTTTTCCGGCATCGTCCCCGCGTCGCACCCAGTGCTTTCTTCAGACAGTTCCCTGGTCTGGGAACGGCTTTTCCCTCCACATCCCCCCGGGGTTCCCATTTCAGGCGCACGGTGCATGGCACGCGTCTTGGATTGAGGCTCGCGTGAGGTACGCAAGTCCACAACGCGTGATGCGCTCACGAGAACGGGGGGCTGGACGGATGAGGAAGGCGGCAGGTGCGGTGGCGGCGTCGTTCGCGATGGGCACTGGAGCCATGACCCTGATGGGCGTGGCCTTCGCGGCGCGGATGGAGGCCGCGGTGGTCGCAGCGGTGGGGCTGGCGCTGTACGCCAGCAGCGCGCTGCTCACCGGCAAGGCTCCGGCGACGACGGCGACCAGCGTCGCGAAGCAGGCGTAGTCGGACTCGAACGGAAGAGGCCTGGCGCTGGCGTCCTGGCGCCGGGCCTCTGACGGCCCCCTGGAGCGGTTTCGCTCGAAGGCGCTGGCCTCCAGCGCCCGGCCCTGCTCTATGGTGCGCCGCCATGGCTAAGCCTCAGTACTGGCTCATCAAGAGCGAACCCTCCGTCTATGCCTACTCGCAGTTGGAGAAGGACGGGGAGACGGAGTGGACGGGCGTGCGCAACTACGAGGCACGCAACAACATCCGGGCCATGAAGCCCGGCGACCTGTGCCTCTACTACCACTCCAACGAGGACAAGGCCGTGGTGGGCGTGGCCCAGGTCCTCTCGCTCCCCGGTCCGGACTCCACCGCGCCCGGCGAGGACTGGGCCGCCACGGCCATGGGCCCCGTCACGGCGTTCACCCAGCCGGTGAGCCTGGCCACCATCAAGGCCACCGCCTCGCTGAGCGACTTCCCCCTGGTCACCCGCGGCCGGCTGAGCGTGGCCCCCGTCACCGCCACGCACTTCAAGCAGGTGCTGAAGCTGGGCAAGACAGCCCTGCCGAAGTAGTACCGCGACACTGGTAGGGCGCTCCCCCCGCGGGCATACTCCGCCGCCGTGAGCGCCACCGATATCCGCAGGATTCCGGCCCAGGAGACGCGCGGCCTGCGCCACGCCGTCCTCCGCCCCAACCAGCCCCCGGAGATGTCTACCTACCCGGGCGACGACGACGGGGACACGCTCCACCTGGGTGCCTTCCTGTCGGGGCGCCTGGTGGGCGTGGCCTCGCTCTACCGCGAGCCGCCACCCGACGCGCTGCGCGCTACCACGGCGTGGCGGCTGCGCGGCATGGCCGTGGACCCCTCCCTGCGCGGCCACGGCCATGGCGTCGCCCTCCTGAAGGCCTGCATGGACCATGCAGCGCAGCAAGGCGGTTCCCAGGTGTGGTGCAACGCGCGTCTGACGGCGTCGGGCTTCTACCAGGCGCAGGGCTTCTCCCAGCGGGGCGAGCCCTTCGACCTCCCCGGCATCGGGCCGCACCACCTCATGTGGCGCAACCTCGAGACCTCCTGATGACCACCCTCCCCGACCTCGACGCCATCCGGACGTCCATCGAGCGCATCGACGAGGAGATCCTCGACGCGCTCCGCCGCCGCATGGACCTGGCGGACGACGTGGCCCGGGCCAAGCTGGCCGCGGCCGCGCCCTTCCGGGACCAGCGCCGCGAGGACCTGCTCCTGCGCCGCATCCGCACCCGCGCGGCCGAGCACGGGTTGGATCCACATGAGGTGGAGCGCATCTGGCGCCTCTTCATCGACATGTCCGTGGCCCGGCAGCACGAGCTGGTCACCCGCCTGGACTCCACGCCCCTGCGCGTGGGCTACCCCGGCGTGGAGGGCTCGTACAGCCACCTGGCCGCGCGTCAGCGCTACGCGCACCGCAGCGGCGGCGTGCTGCTCACCGGCTTCGACCATGCCCGGGAGGCCGTGGAGGCGCTCCGCCGCGGCGAGCAGGACCTGGTGCTGCTGCCCATCGAGAACACCACCGCGGGCAGCATGAACGAGACCTACGACCTGCTCGCCGAGGGCGGCGTGGTCATCACCGCGGAGCTGGTCAGCCAGGTGGACCACCGGCTGCTCGGCCTGCCGGGCTCGAAGCTCGAGGGCCTGCGCGAGGTGCTCTCGCATCCGCAGGCCCTGGCGCAGTGCGAGACGTTCCTCCGGGAGAAGGTGCCCTGGGCCCGCGCGGTGCCGGACGTGGACACCGGCGGCGCGGCGCAGAAGGTCCGCGAGCGCAATGACGCCTCGGTGGCGGCCATCGCCAGCGAGACGGCCGCGCAGCGCTTCGGCCTGGAGGTGCTCGCGTGGGACCTGCAGCCGGCCTTCGACTACACGCGCTTCGTGGAGGTCGGCCGCGAGGCCACGCCCCTGGCGCCCGGTGTGCCCTGCAAGACGTCCCTGCTGGTGGTCCTGGAGCACCGGCCCGGCATGCTGGGAGAGATGCTCCAGCGGCTCACGCTGCGCGGGGTGAACCTGAGCAAGCTGGAGTCACGCCCCATTCCCGGGCAGCCGTGGCAGTACCGCTTCTATCTGGACGTGGAGGGCCACGCCGCCTCCGCGGCGGTGTCCGCAGCGCTGGAGGACATCCGCCCCCTCACCTCGTCGCTGCGCGTGCTGGGGACCTACGCCCGCGCGGAGGCCCCTCATGGCTGAGCCGCTCCGGCGCCGCATCGCCTTCCAGGGCGAGCCCGGCGCCTACGGAGAAGAGGCCCTGCGCGTGCTCCATGGCCCGGACGTGGAGGCCGTCCCCTGCCCCACCTTCCGCGCCGTCTTCGAGGCCGTGGCCGAGGGCCGCGTCGACGGCGGCGTGGTGCCGGTGGAGAGCTCGCTCGGCGGCCCGGTGGCGGAGACGGTGGACCTGCTGCTGGAGCACGACCTGCCGGTGACGGGCGAGCTGTCCCTGCGCATCCGTCACTGCCTGCTGGCGCCACCGGGCCAGAGGCTGGAGGACATCCAGCGCGCCCTCTCCCATCCGCAGGCCCTGGTGCAGTGCGCGGCCTACCTGCGGCGGCGCGGCATCACCCCGGTGCCGGAGACGAACACGGCCATCGCCGCTCGGAAGGTGGCCGAGGAGGCGCCGCCCCACACGGCCGCCATCGCCAGCCACATGTCCGCGTCGCTGTATGGCCTGACGGTGCTGGAGGAAGGCGTGGAGGACTCGCCGGACAACCACACGCGCTTCCTCGCCCTGGGGCCCGCGCCCCTGCGGGCGTGGACGCGCCGGAAGACGGCGCTGGCCTTCACCACGGAGAACGGGCCGGGCGCGCTGTACCGCGTGCTGAGCGCCTTCTCCTCGCGCGGCCTCAACGTGGCGCGGCTGGAGTCCCGGCCGCAGCGCCGCGCGTGGGAGTACGTCTGGTGCCTGGACGTGGACGGCGCGTTGGAGGACCCGCGGGTGCGCGAGGCGGTGGACGCCGCCCAGGCCGCCTGCGTCACCCTTCGAGTCCTCGGAAGCTACGGGGTGGTGTGAGCCTCAGGCGGGGGTGCCGCCGAGCCCGTCGCCGCTGCGCACCGCCTCGTCGTACGCGCCACGCACCAGGTTGACGTAGCGCTGGAGCGCCGGGAGCTGCTCCATCCGCAGGGCCTGAGGCCCGTCGCACAGGGCCGCCTCGGGGTGCGGGTGGAAGTCCACCAGCACCATGGACGCGCCGGCGATGAGGCCCTGGCCAATGGCGTGGAAGATGTCCGGCAGCCCGTCCGGCGGCGTCGCGGCCTGGCCGATGGCGTGCGACGGGTCCACGCACACCGGCAGGCGCGTCAGCCGCCGCACCACCGGCACATGGGCGAAGTCCACCATGTTGCGGTGCGGGTCCCCCAGGTGCGACTTCACGCCGCGCAGGCAGAAGATGATCTTCGGGTTGCCCTCGCTCGCCACGTACTCGCACGCGTTGAGGGACTCCTCCAGGGTGATGCCCATCCCGCGCTTGAAGAGCACGGGGAAGACGCGCTGCTGGCCAATGCTCTTGAGCAGCTCGAAGTTCTGCGCGTTGCGCGTCCCCACCTGGAGCATGACGCCCGTGGCGTTACCGGAGCGCTCCAGCGCATCGCGAATCTCGTCGATGTGACGCGGGTGCGTCACCTCCATCGCGATGACCTTGATGCCGTGCCGGCCCGCGGACTCGAACACCCACGGCAGGCAGGCGGCCCCCAGACCCTGGAACTCGTAGGGGTTGGTGCGGGGCTTGTACGCCCCCATGCGCGTGGTGCGGATGCCGCAGCGGGCGAGCGCCGCCATCATCGTGTCCACGTTCTCCGGGTTGTCCACCGCGCACAGGCCGGCGAACACCTGCACCGAGCGCTCATCGAAGGTGATGCCGTTGTACTCGAAGCCCGCGGACGTCCGCTGCCCCTTGTGCCGGCCGATGACGCGGTACTTCTGCGAGACGCGCACCACCTGCCGCACACCGGGAATCTGCTCGAACGGCTCCACCGGCACCTGGGCCGTGGACCCCAGCAGGTAGACCTCCGTAATCGTGTACTCGGAGCCTCCGATGACGTGTGTCCGCGGCGTCACCCCCTTGTACTGAGAGGCGACCTGGAGGACGGCGGACACCACGGACTCAGGTGAGTCCGGCTCGAGCATGACGATCATTCTAGGTTCTCCCGGGCAGCGCTGTCGCGTTTTGCTTGAATTTCCTGAAGTGTAACGGAAAAAGACCGCGGCACATGTAACATTCCGGACCGGCCGCCGCGTCCGGACATGAACCCGGCGCTGGCATCGAAGCGTCCTGGCCCGGCGGCCCGCCTGCTAGGCGTGCGCGGGGCGGAGCCGGGTGGCGAGCTGGGCGTAGTGGTCTCGCTGGGTGATGTCCCCCAGGTGCTCCCAGATGTCCGCCAGCGCCCGGGCGCACTCCGCATAGGCCGGGGACAGCTCCAGCGCCAGTTGGAAGACGTGGCGGGCCTGCCGGTAGCGGGCCTTGTCGGGGCGCCGCGTGCCCCGGGTCAACAGCGCGTTGCCCAGGTTGTAGATCTGCACGGCGGCCGCCTCGCGGTAGCCCGGCGTGGGATTGAGCTGCACGGCGCGCTGGAGGAGCTGCGCGGCGGCCTCGGGCTCCCCCAGCTCCAGCTGGCAGAACGCGGCCTCGCGGTGCGCCTCGGCCTCGCTGGGGTCCTCCTCGATGGCGCGCTCGAAGCAGCGCAGCGCCTCTTCATGGCGCCCGAGCGTGGCCAACGAGGCGCCCTTCGCGGTGAGCGCCGGCACGTGCTTGGGGTCCACGGCCAGCACCTTGTCGAAGGCGCGGATGGCCGCCTCGTGGTCGCCCGCCATGGACTGGTTCACGCCGTCGTTGAAGGCCGCGAACAGCAACTTGGACATCTCTCCCCCAGGGAAAGGTTGCACCGGCCGCGCTCAGGGCCGGAGGGCTAGCCTCTCACCAGGAAAGTCCCCATGGAAAGGCGCCATTCCAGCGCGCCCTTTCGTCCCGCTGATGGGAGCCATCGGCCCCGCGTCAGATGCGCAGGCCCAACTGCACACCGGGCCACACGAGCACGCCCGCTGCGTCCCAGTGCGACAGGCGGCTCACGTTGCCCACCGCGGCCCCGGTCGTGTCGTGCATGACATTGAGCGTGGGACCGCCAATGAGCGCGAGGCGCCGCGCCACCTGGAAGCCGGCCACGACGCGGAGCTGGTGCAGGAGCCGGTTGCCCGTGAAGGACGCATCCCAGTCGTAGAGCGTGTGCGACACCGCATCCACGTCGAGGAAGAGGCGCTCGGAGAGCGGCAGGTGCGCGCCCAGGCCCACGCCCAGCGACCAGTGGCTGGGCCCGCGCGAGCCCTCCGCGGTGCCCAGCCCCAGCACCAGCGTGGTGTAGAGGTGCCGGCTGCCCACCTTGATGGCGGTGTTGGCGTAGTTGAAGTCGTTGCCGAAGGCCTCGACGTGGAACTGTCCGTTGCGCGCGATGCTCACCAGCCCCACCGGCACGCCGGACTCCAGCTCACGCGCCACGTTGACGATCCCGAGCTGCAGGCCGTTCACCCGTCCCGCCACGTTGACGATGCCCACCTGCGCGCCCGTCACGTCGCCGCCCACGTTGAGGACCGACACCTGCGCGCCCCGGGTCTCCGCCGCCCAGTTCATGCCCACCGCCATCTGGAGGCCCGCCATCCGCCCCTGCACGCGGTTGAAGCCGGCCGCGCCCTGCACGCCGCCGAAATCCCCCGCCGTCCAGTTGGCCCCCACCGCCAGCTGCGCGCCCGCCAGCGAGGTGCCGGACACGTTGGCCCCCACCGCGAGCTGCCCCAGCGTGCCGCTGCGCCGCGCCACGTTGAGGCCCACCGCGGCCTGGATGCCCCCCGCCGTTCCATTCACCCAGTTGGCGCCCACGGCCAGCTGCGCGCCCGTCATGTCCCCCTGCACCACGTTGCCGCCCACGGCCAGCTGCGCACCGTCCACCTCGTCCGTGGCCAGGTTCGCGCCCAGCGCCAGCGCCGCGCCATCCAGCCGCGCCATGCGCGAGACGCCCATTGATATGGAGACGCGGTTGTCCACGGGGGCGCCGCCCGACAGCACGTCGTTCGACTGGAGGCCCGGGAACAGGCCCACGTTGACGAAGCGCGCGCGGCGTTCCGGGCTCGCGGACGCGACCTCGCCCGATCCCGGCGGCATTGCGGCCACCTCCGCCGGCGCGGGCATCCGGCCTCCTCCACGCATGGCGGTCAGCTCCCCTTCCACCGGGCGGAAGGCGGACGCGGCCAGCACCGTGCGGCCGCCCTCTCCCAGCTCGAACTCCGCCTGAGACGTCTGGTCGAGCAGCTTGCGCATCACCGTGTAGCGGCCCTTCTGGAGCCCCAGCTCGGTGGTGCGGCCCGCGTACTTCTTCAGCTCCACCACGAGCCGCCCCTCGGTATCGCGGACGTAGAGGCGCCCATCGACCATGTCCCCCAGCACCAGCACCGCCGAGGTGGTGCGCAGGTCCGTCATCACCAGGTCGCCCGTCCCCGCCAGCTCGATGTCGTACGCGGGGTGCTGCGCGCCCGCGCGCGTCTCCTCCGTGCGTGCCAGCGTCTCGTGGAAGGCGAACTGGTAGGCCTCGTGGAGCGTCACCCGGCCGTCACCGGACATGTCCGCCGCGCCGCGCAGGCCGGACACCAGGTTGTGGGTGAAGAACGAGCCGCCGATGCGGTCGGACTCCTGGGACACCTCGTCCTCGGAGGACGACGTGAGGATGGCATGGCCGCGCACCGCGGAGGACGCGTCCACCATGAAGGCCGGCCGGCGCACCCCGCCCTTCTGCCGCGCCAGCGTTCCCGAGGCGCACGAATCCAGGATGGCGATGCGCACGTCGGCGGAGAGGGACTCCAGCGCCTTGCGCAGCTCGCGGTAGCCGAAGCGGTCCTTCTGAAGCAGCAGTCCCTGCTCGTCGGAGTGGCCCGAGTAGTACACGAGGGCCTCGATGCGCGTGCCCGGCGCGCGCGCCGCGGCCAGCATGGACTTGAAGCGCGCCAGCGCCGCCTCCAGGGCCGTGCGGTCGCCTTCGAACATCGTCAGGGTGTCCTTCGCCTGCACCCCCCCGAGCTCCGTCAGCACGTTGCCGAAGGAGCGCGCGTCCGTGACGGCGTAGCGGAGCCGGGCCCGCCCCTCTCCTCCGTCGTTGACCCCCACCAGCAGCGCGAAGCGGCGCACCGCCAGCGGAGGGGCCACGGGCTCGGGGGCCGCCGCGGCAAGCACCGGCACGAGCAGCAGCAAGCAGAGGAAAGACCGCTTCATCACCGCACCTTTTCCAACGTGAAGGACGTCTGGTCCAGGCTACCCGGAAGCGGCAGTGGGCGGGTGCGCGCTTCGGAGGGCTGGCGGGCGAGCACGCGCGCCGCTTCCACCACCGCCGCGACCTCCAGCGGCCTGTCCGAGGTCACGAAGAGGAAGCGCTCGAAGCCCGGCGCGTCGTCGAGCTCATAGGCGTGGGCCAGGGCCACCGCCTCCCCCGTGCCCAGCTCCGTGCTCCCCGCCGAGGTCATGGGGTGGTGCAACGTCACCGCCCCTCGCCCATCCACCGACACCACGACGCCGTGGCGGCGCCCCGCCGCGACATAGCTGAGCTGCAGGACATCCCCCTGACGGGCCTGCGCGTGGTCCGGGAGCAGCTCCGGCTCGCCGGTGCCCTGCCGGTGGACGCGGAGGCGCGGACTGCCCTTGATACGCACCGTGTCCAGCTCCACCAGCGGCCGCGTCATCCGGGAGGGCTCGGGCAGCTCCCGTGGGGCGGACATGAACAGCAGCGCCAGCGACGCGGCCACGGGGAGGCTGAGCGAGAGGCCATGCCACCCCTGCGGCTCGCCCTGCTGTGACAGCTCCGCCCGGGCCCTGGCCACGCGCTCGCGCCGGGCCACCTCCGCGGCGACGCCGGCGGGCGGGTAGCGCTCCAGTGTCTGACGCGAATCCGCGTCCAGCCGGGCAAGCCGCGCCACGCCGCCAGGCTCGCGCTCGAGCCGCTCACGTGCGGCCTCCAGCGTCTGCGGCGGCAGCTCGCCCAGCGCGATTCGCTCGAGAAGCCAGTCGGGGGTGCCATGGGCCATGCGCAGTGGGTCTCCAGCGCGGCGAAGTGCCCTCGGTCCCTGTGTCCTGCCGCCTCCGGCCTCGCGCGCATCCTGGAACACCAGCGCCTCGAAAAACTGTCACCCGCCACACGCCGGCATTGGCGGGCGGCCGGCTCAAAGGGCAAGGACCATCAGCTCCTCGTCGACGAAGCGCTCCCCCAGCTTCAGCGCGTGCGGCTCCACGCCGTAGGTCCGGAACCCCGCCGAGCGATACAGCGCGTGGGCTGGCCCGTTCCCCACCGCGACGGCGAGCAGCAGGCACCGGACGCCGTCCATCTTCCGCGCCTCCTCGATGAGCGCCGAGAGCAGGCGCCGCCCCACGCCCCGCGAGCGCACCTCCGGCGCCACGAACATGCCCCACACCACCGCCTTGTGCGCCAGCTTGGCCCGATGCTCGCGTTTCAGCCCCAGGATGCCCACGAGCTGGGCGTCTTCGAAGGCGCCCACGACGCGCAGGGAGTCCCCCTCCAGCCAGCCGCGCATGACGTCCACGGACACCAAGGCATCCTCTTCGTGGGAGGCCGCGAACGCCTCCGGGCTGACCTGGAGCGCGCGCAGCCGCAGCGCGCGAAACGCCTCTGCGTCCTCGACTCCGAGCCTGCGGATGGAGACGCGCGAGGGCCCCGCGCCGCGGCCCTCGGCCTCCAGCAGCGCCGTGTAGCCCGCGATGAAGTCCGGGTAGCGCGGCGCCCACCCCAGCGTCCGCAGGCGCGCATTGGACACCGCCCGGTCCCCGCGCACCGTCTCGTTGAGTCGCTCCAGGGGAACGCGGGGCGGCATCGGCACGCCCAGGCGCTCGCTGAGCCAGGCCACGGGCGCCTCCGTCGGCGCTGCGCGGTCATCCGCCGCGCAGTAGACCGCGCCCGCCTCGCCACGCGCCAGCACCACGCGGATGGCGTCCACCAGGTCGTCCACGTGGATGCGGGAGATGCGCCCACCGCCCCCCTCCGGCAGCCGGAGCGTCCCCGCGAGCAGGCGCGTGTGCGCGCTCCGTCCGGGCCCGTAGATGCCGGCGATGCGCATCACCCGGGCGCCCAGTGGCAGGTAGCGGGACTCCGCCTCGACACGGGCGCGCGCCGAGGGCGTGGATAGGTCCACGGGCGTGTCCTCGTCCACGTGGCCGCTCACCCGTCCATAGACGCCCGTGGAGGAGAGGTAGACCAGCCGCTCGGGCACCCGCTCCGCCAGCGCCGAGGCGATGTGGGCATCCAGCCCCGCCTCGGGAGGCACGGAGACGACGACGTGGGCCCCCGCCGTCCGTGACAGCGCGTCCTCCAGGGAGGTGACGCGGGCGCCCGCGCGCTCCAGCTCGGCACGGCGCGCGGCGTCGCGCGTGGCCGCCAGCACGTCTCGGCCGGCGCGCGCCTCGGCCACCCCGAACCGCGTGAGCGTGTACCCGGACCCCAGGAGGACGAGAGGAGGCGTCATGGCCCCGCGATAGCGGGACCGCGGGGACTGCGCAAGCGGAGGCTGCTGGACGGCCTACAGCTCCGCGCTCGCGCGCGGGTCGATGATTCCGCACTCCTTGATTTTGTAGAGGAGCGCCTTGTAGCTGATGCGCAGCTTGGTGGCCGCGCGCCGCTTGTTCCACGCGGTGCGCTGGAGCATGGCGAGGATCGCCTCGCGCTCGGCCAGCATCGCGGCCCGCTTCCCGATGTCCTTGAGCGACAGCTCGCCCGTGGGGGCGGGCGGTGGCGGCGGCTGCGGCACGTCGAAGGGGTTGACGTAGCGCGGCGCGGACACCACCGCGTTCGCGGACTCCAGCGCCATGGACGAGGGCGATGGCGGCAGCGGAGAGACCGACGCCAGGCCGAAGGCGGCGCCCCGCGACGGCATCTCCAGCACCTGCACGGCGGGCGGCGGCGTGCGGAAGCCTTCGTCATGGGCACGGCCGAACGGCCCCCCGTCATCGCCCGCGTAGGACGTGGGCAGGGACGGCGCGCTCCCCGGGGCCCGCACCGCGGCGCGGAGCTCGTCGAGCACCAGCGTCGGGTCCTTCAGCACGCACAACCGACGGACCATGTTCTCCAGCTCGCGCACGTTGCCCGGCCAGTCGTAGTCCGCGAAGGCATGCAGCACCTCCGTGGGCAGCTCGGACACGCCGTTGAGGTAGCCACGGCCGTACTTCTTGAGGAAGTGGTCGGTCAGCGGCACCACGTCCTCGCGGCGCTCGCGCAGCGGCGGCAGGCGGATGGCCACCACGTTGAGGCGGTAGAAGAGGTCCTCGCGGAAGTTGCCCAGCGCGATCTCCTTCTCCAGGTCGCGGTTGGTGGCCACCACGACGCGGCTGTCCACCCGCACGCTCTTCTTGCCGCCGACGCGGAAGAACTCCTCGTCCTGGAGCACCTGGAGCAGCTTGGCCTGGAGCCGGATGGCCATCTCACCAATCTCGTCCAGGAAGATGGTGCCCTCGTCGGCCAGCTCGAACTTGCCCGGCTTCTCGGCCGTGGCGCCGGTGAAGGCGCCGCGCTCGTGGCCGAACAGCTCGCTCTCCAGCAGCTCACCGGGCAGCGCCGCGCAGTTCACCTTGATGAAGGGGCGGCTGCGCCGCTGGCTCCGCGAGTGGATCTCCCGCGCGATGACCTCCTTGCCCGTGCCGGACTCGCCCAGCAGCAGCACCGGTACGTCCGTGTCCGCGATGCGCTCCACCAGCGCGCGCGCCCGGCGCATGGAGGGCGAGGTGGAGATGAACACCCGCGGCTCCTGAGAGACCTCCACCACCGGCAGCACGCTCCGCGGCGGCAGGATGGGCGCCGCGGCCTGCCGCTCCGGAGCGCGCGTCCCCAGGGCGCGGGCGAGCGCGTCCTGCAGCTCGTCATTGCCAAACGGCTTGGACAGGTAGTCGCTGGCGCCCATCTTCATGGCGCGCACGGCGTCGTCCGCCCCGGCCAACGCGCTCAGCACGATGACGGGCGCGCCGCCACCCATGGACTGGAAGCGGCGCAGGACCTCCAGGCCGCTCATCTCCGGCATCACCACGTCCAGCAGCACCGCGTCGAAGGAGCCCCCAGACAACATCTCCAACGCCTGGGTGCCATTCGCGGCGCAGCGCACCTGGTAGCCCGCGCTGCCGAGCAGCTCGGACAGGAACGTCCGCACCGACTCCTCGTCATCCACCACCAGCACCGCGATCCGATCCATCCCCTCGCCTCCGCTCGCCCGCTGCATCGAAGTCCCACCCACCCTCAGACCGACAGCCGGGACGCATTCCCGACCACTCGGCGAAACTCACGCGCACGCCGCATGTCCTGCTGGGCCGCGCGCAACAGCTGCGTCGGCGTCCCCACGGTGTCCGGAAAGCTCACCGTCCCCAGCTCCAGTGACGTGCGCACCACCCTGCCCTCCACCTGGAAGCGCGCCGCCTCGAAGCGCGCCGCCACGCGGGAGACCACCTCCAGAACCGACTCCGCGGGCGTCCCCGGCAACATCAGCGCGAACTGGCACTCCCCCACGCGCGCCACCGCGTCCGCCTCTCGCACCGTCTGCCCCAGCACCACCGCGCTGTAGACCAGCAGGCGCTCCGCCATGCCGCGCCCGAACTCCTTGCGGAAGCCCGTCCAGCCCCCCACCTCGACCGCCACCACGGAGAACCCGCCGCCGTAGCGCTCCGCCCGCCGGGCCTCCAGGCCCATGAGCTCCAGCAGGAAGGGCCGGTTGTAGAGCCCCGTCACCGGGTCGTGGAGCGCCTGGGCCGTGCCCGAGTCCTCGCCCGCGGCCGCCCGCAGCACCGCGTCCTTCAGCTGGAGCTGCGCATGGAGCTTCGTCGCCAGCTCCGAGCCACTGCCCGAGCGGGGCACCTGGTCCACGCATTGCCCGCGCTCCAGGCAGTACCGCCGGGCCTCCGTGTCCTGCTCGTCCACCAGGTAGAGCAGCGGCACCGCGCCGTGGCTGAGCTGCCGCAGCCGGCGCGCCACCTGCACGGCCGCGAAGTCCGGGGCCTGCGCGGCCAGCAGCACCGCGGACGGGCGAATGACCTCGAAGAGTGGCACTGCCGCGTCGAAGCGCGTCACGGGCACCACCCGAAAGCCGGCCTCCGCGAGGAGCAGCCGGGTCCGCTCCAGGTCCATTGCTCGTGGCTCGACGACGAGCACGGTGGGCGGCTGTCCCGCCTTGCCCACCCGCTTCCTTCTCACACCCACCGTTCCACCTTCCCGCGTGAAGTTTTCTCCGCCGCTTCTGGAAGCCCCCACCCCGGAATTACAGCCCCACACCCCGTCCTGACTCCTTCATCCCCCCGGATTTACGAAAGAAGGGAACCCCGCTACCCATCCTGGGCAGCTGATTTAGCAACGGCTGTGCCACCTTTGACCTCATGCAGCCTCGCCTCGAACTCCGCGGGGTCCACGCGGTGCGTGAAGACTGGCACGCCGTCGATGACGACCACGGGGATGTCGTAACGCCACCGGGTGAAGGCCTCCGCGTCCTCCAGGATGGAGATGATCCGCAGCTCGAAGGGGATGCGGGCGCGGACGGCCTCCACGACGGCGGCCGCCTTGTCGCAAAGGGAGCAATTGGGTTTCGAGTAGATATCGACGCGCATGCGGGGCAGGATGAGCGGTTGATGCGTGGCTTGACTGGCGACTTCTCGACGATGCCTCTCAAGGACCTCGTCGTCTATCTGGGGAACCGGCGAGCGACGGGGTCCCTGAAGGTGGAGCGTGGGGACGTACGCAAGCAACTCGAACTGCGCGAGGGCCACGTGGTCAGCGCCAGTTCCAACCAGCCGCGCGAGTTCTTCGGTCAGTTCCTCATCAATATGGGGCACCTGACGGAGGATCAGCTCCGGAAGGCATTCGCCACCCAGGCGGAGACGCGCATCTTCCTGGGGAAGATCCTCGTGATGACGGGGCTGGTGCCCGAGGACACCGTCCGCGGGACGCTCAGCCACAAATTCCGGGAGATGATCCTGGATGCCTTCCACTGGGAGGACGGCGGCTTCGTCTTCGAGGCGGCGGACACGTCGCCAGCCGTGGCCGGCCTGGAGGTCAGCGTGGACCTGCTGGATGTCCACCGCGAGGGGGAGTTCCGGGAGACCGCGTGGCAGGCCATCCGCGCCGTCTTCCCTTCCGGCGCCGTCCGGCTCTCGGTGGACGAGCGCAAGCTGCCCGAGCGCAAGCCCGGCAGCATGGACGAGCGCATCGTCTCGCTCATCAAGGAAGGCCTCACCATCGACGGCATCGCGCTGGCGCTGCACGCCACGGACTTCTTCATCTACCAGCGCCTCTACGCGCTCTACCGCCTGGACGCGGTGAAGGTGTCCGACGAGGCCCCCGCCGGCGAGGCATCCCTGTCGGAGGAGGAGAAGGACAGCGGCGTCATCGGCTCCGAGACGTCTTCGGACGAGGTGCTCCAGGCCGCGCAGCTCTTCCTCGACGCCGGTAATGTCCGGGATGGCGAGGCCCTGGCCCGCCGCGCGCATGAGATGGCCCCCTCCCCTCGCACCGCGGAGTTCCTCAAGGCGGCGCAGGAGAAGCTGCTGCTGCACCTGCGCAAGGCGCTGGCCGAGCCGCCCCAGGTCCCTACCCTCCAGGTGGCGCCCGCGCACCTGAAGACGCTCCAGCTCACCGCTCCGGAGCGCTACCTGCTGTCGCGCATCGATGGCAGGCGCGACGTGGCCGCCATCGTCCACGTGTCGCCGCTCCAGGAGCTGGACGCGCTGAAGTTCTTCGCCGGCTTCGTGGACGCGGGGCTGGTGAAGCTGGCGCCCCACTGACGCGCGGCCGCGTCAGTGCTTGCCGGCCGCGGACGCTGGCGCCGTCTGCTCCACCGGCGCGGGCAGGCGCTCCAGGCCCAGGCGGAGCGCCTCCCGGCCGAGCCACGGGGCGCGGATGCGCCACTTCGGGTCGTTCACGACGAGGGCGGCCACCGCGACGCGCGGGTTGTCCTTGGGCGCGAAGCCCACGAACCACGAGTAATCCCGGAACGGCTCCCGGTCCGCCAGCGAGCCTGTCTTGCCCACGGCCCCCTCGACACGGAAGCCGCGCTCCCGGAACACGCTGCGCGCGGTGCCGTGGGTGACGGTGGCCTCCAGCAAGGTGGTCAGCTCCTTCGCCACCTTGGGCGAGAGGACGGGCTCGCCGTCGGGAGGCAGCAGCGGCGCGGGCCCCTCCGGCTCGATGAGGATGGGGTCCACCCAGCGGCCCTCGTTGGCGGCCACCGCGGCCACCAGCGCGCCGTGCAGCGGGGACAGGTACACGTCCCCGAAGCCCGCGCCGGTGTTGGCGAAGCCGAACGACTCCTCGGGAATGGCGGCCAGCGACACGTCCGTCGGCACGGGGAAGGTGATTTCACGGTTGAAGCGGAAGCGGGCCGCCATGCGGCGCAGCGTCTCCACCGTGAGGTGCTTGCTCGTCAGCTTGGCGAAGACGACGTTGGCGCTCTTGCCCATGGCCAGCGCCAGCGAGTAGCAGGAGCCGTCGCGCTCGCTGTCCACCAGCAGCTTCTCGGAGAGGCGGCGCTTGCCGCCGTGGAAGCACTCCTCCGTCTCCGGGGTGACGCCGGCTTCCAGCAGCGCGCTGCCGGTGATGACCTTGAAGATGCTGGCTGCCGGGAACACCGCGCGCACCGGCAACCCCCGCAGCTCCGGCTGCGCCACGGAGTGCTCGGCCAGCGCCAGCACGCGGCCCGTGGAGGGCTCCAGCACCACGGCCGCGCCGTATGGCACCTCGTAGTTGCGGAGGATCTGCGTCAGCGAGGCCTGGAGCACCGGGTCGATGGTGAGGCGCTTCTTCGTGCCGCCCTTCTCCTTCACCACCAGCGCGTCGCCCTCCAGCGTCGCGCGGGCCATCAGGTCCGCCGTCTTCGACAGCGGCTTCACCTTCGCGATGGGCGGCGCCTTCTCGCGCGAGGGCACTGGCGCCGGAGGCACCATGCCCGGCTCGGCCGCCAGGACCGCGAGGCCCCCATCCGGAGCGCCCCCCAGCGCCGCGGCGGCGGACACCGCCTCCAACGCCCCCGCGTCCTGCGTCTCCGCATGGGTCTGCGCGCCTGTCCCGCCGTCATCGGATGGGTCGGCGGGCGCGACGGCCGCGGGCTCCGTCGAGCCCATGAGCACGACGAGGGGGAACAACGCGGCGGCGGACAGGAAACGGCGGTGGATGCTCATTGCTGCGCGGAGGCTCCGGGGTGAGCTTGCGCCCGAATCCTACCGGCTGGGGGCGAGGTGTCCACGGGCGCTTCGCTGGCTGCTCCCTCCCCTGCTGAAATCAGAAACTTGGCGGACGGGTGGACAACTCCGCTAGGTTCCCCCACACCTTGGACGGATTGAAAGAGACGTTGGTGATCTGGAGCGCCGAGCTCCGCCGCTCCGTGCGCAGTGGCCGCACGGTGGTGCTGCTCGGCCTCTACAGCATGTTCTCGGCGCTGGTCCTGCTGGTGGTGGGGTGGCTCGCGAGCGAGGTCCGGAGCGCCGTCACCAAGCAACTGGAGGGCGCGGGCGCGGATGCGAGCGCCTCGGTGCAGCTCAACGAGGAGATGCGCAAGGGCGTGCTGGGCTTCCTCACCAGCAACGACTCCGCGATGATCGAGGCCCTGGAGCACGTGCCGCTGGAGGTGCTGTTCGTCTTCAAGGTCACCCTCTTCTTCCTGCCGGCCTACATCGCGCTGATGGGCTTCGATCAGATCAGCGGCGAGGTGGGCCCGCGCTCCATGCGCTACCTCACGGTGCGCGCGCGGCGCTCGTCGGTGCTGCTGGGCAAGTTCCTGACGCAGGCGACCCTGCTGCTCGGCCTGGTGCTCATCATCGATCTGGCCATCTTCGTGTACGCCGGCGTCGCCGCCCCGGACTTCGGCTTCGCCTCCATGGCGCTCAACCTGCTGAAGTTCTGGCTGGCGGCCATCGTCTTCTCGCTGGCCTACGTGGCCCTCACGACGCTGTGCTCCAGCCTCTTCCGCGCCCCCGCGGTGAGCCTGGTCTTCAACTTCATCCTGCTGTTCGTCTTCTGGCTGATGGACACCATCGGCCGGGTGTCCGGTGAGACGGGCAGCCTGCGCTTCCTGCGCTACCTGTCGCCGTCGTACTACGCCGGCGACCTGCTGCACCCGGGGCTGGCGCAGTTCGGCGCGAGCGGAGCCGCCTACGCGGCCTTCGCGCTCGTCTTCCTGGTGTCGGCCTACGGCATCCTGCGCGCGAGGGACCTGTGAGCGACCTGGCCATTGAACTGTTCGGCGTCTCGAAGCGCTTCGGCCCCAAGGTGGCCGTCAACGGCGTGAGCTTCAGCGTGCCCCGAGGCGCGGTGTTCGGCCTCATCGGCCCCAACGGCGCCGGCAAGACGACCACCTTCTCCATGATGTGCGGCTATCTCTATCCGTCCGAGGGCTCGCTCAAGGTCATGGACGTGGACCCCGCGACGCCGGGCGCCCTCAAGGGCCGGCTGGGCGCGCTGCCCCAGGACGCGGTGCTGCCACCGGGCTGGGAGGTGGGCGCGCTGCTGACGTACTGGGCCCGCCTGTCCGCTCTCGCCGAGCCCGGGCGCGAGGCCCGTGAAGCCCTCGACAAGGTGGGGCTCGCGGAGGCCTGGAACGTCCAGACGCAGGCGCTCAGCCACGGCATGGCCAAGCGCGCCGCCATGGCGCAGGCGCTCATGGGCAACCCGCCGCTGGTGCTGCTGGACGAGCCGACCGCCGGCCTGGACCCGCGAATCGCCGCCCAGGTGCGCCAGCTCATCCGCGACATGAAGGGCCGGCAGACGGTGGTGGTCTCCAGCCACAACCTCCAGGAGTTGGAGGAGCTGTGTGACGCCGCCGCCATCCTCGACAAGGGCACGCTGGCCCAGGCCGGCAGCATGTCCGAGCTCACGGGCCAGGGCGCCGAGTTCCGCGTGCAGATCGCGCGCGGCGGCGTCATCATCCCGGAGCTCACCGCGATGCCCCACGTCACCGACGCGCGCATGGAGAGCGACACCGTGCTGCGCGTGCGCTTCAGCGGCGGCGTCGCGCCCGAGGAGGTCATCAGCCACGTGGTGCGCCACCTGCTCCAGCACGACGTGCTCATCCTCGGCGTCAGCCGTGGACAGCGCCTGGAAGACCGCGTCCTCCAGATGCTCTGAAGTCCTGGCGGGCTGGGAGCCGCTCAGCCCGCCTTGCGCACCCAGCCCACGTAGCTCCCCTCCTGCCGTTCCATGCGGACCAGTGGATTCCCCGTAGCCTCGCACCACGCCGGGAGGTCCGCCTCCAGCCCCCGATCCGTGGCGACGAGCTCCACCAGCGTCCCCGGCGGCAGCGTTCTCATGGCCTTGGCGAGTTCCAGGATGGGCATGGGACACAAGGTCCCCCGGGCATCGATGCGTACGGCGGCGTGCATGATCGTGACTCTGGCGGAATTTTTCCGAAGTCTCCCAGGTTTTGGGGCCCCTAGGAGCGCACGGCTCCATGGAAGGCCGGACCGGCTTGCTTGCGCGTCTGGAATTCCCTCTGTTAAGACCGCCGCCCTCTGCCCTCGTTGAAAACCCGCTCGGGCCCACATGCCGGCCCCATGGCGAAGGAGCATGACCCACTCATGAAGCCCAATGTCATCGTGGCCCTGTTGGTCGGCCTGGTGCTCGGGTTCGTTGGAGGCCGTGTCACCACCGGCCCCTCCGCGAAATCCGAGGTCGCCAAGGCCGCGCCGAACGCCCCCTCCGCCCCGGAGCAGGGTGGGCGTCGGCCGGTGGACCCCACCGTCTTCAAGGTCCCCATCGAGAACTCGCCGACCCACGGCAGCTCCGACGCGCTCGTCACCGTGGTCGAGTTCTCCGACTACGAGTGCCCCTTCTGCAGCCGCGCGAACGTCACCATCGAGAAGCTGCAGGAGATCTACGGCAAGAAGCTCCGCGTGGTGATGAAGCAGAACCCGCTGTCCTTCCACCCGCGCGCCAAGCCCGCGGCCATCGCGGCCCTGGCCGCCGGCGAGCAGGGCAAGTACTGGGAGTACCACGCCCGGCTCTTCGCCAATCAGAAGAAGCTGGATGACGCGTCCCTGGAGCAGTACGCCAAGGACGTTGGCCTGAATGTCCAGAAGTGGAAGGCCGAGCTGGCCAACCCCAAGTTCCAGGACATCATCACCCGCGACCAGGCCCTGGCCAGTCAGCTGGGCGCCAGCGGCACCCCGGCCTTCTTCATCAACGGCCGCTTCCTGTCCGGCGCGCAGCCCATCGGCAACTTCCAGGCCCTCATCGACGAGGAGCTGACCAAGGCGGAGAACCTGGTGAAGAGCGGCGTGCCCGCCTCCCAGGTGTACGCGAAGATCATCGAGAAGGGCGCCGAGCGCGCCGCGCCCAAGGCGCAGCCCCAGCAGCCCGCCGCCGCCGTCCGCAAGGTGGACATCCCCGCGGACTCCCCCGCCTTCGGCCCGGCCACCGCCAAGGTGACCATCGTCGAGTGGTCCGACTTCGAGTGCCCCTTCTGCAGCCGCGTGGGCCCCACCCTGGCGAAGATCAAGGAGGCCTATCCCAAGGACGTGCGCGTGGTGTTCCGCCACCAGCCGCTGTCCTTCCACGCGAACGCGAAGCTGGCCGCGGAGGCCGCGCACGCCGCGCACGAGCAGGGCAAGTTCTGGGAGTACCACGACAAGCTCTTCGCCAACCAGAAGGCGCTCGACCGCGCCTCCCTGGAGAAGTACGCGCAGGAGCTGGGCCTGAACGTCTCCAAGTTCAAGGCCGCCTTGGACCAGGGCAAGTTCAAGGCGAAGGTGGAGGCCGACGCGGCCGCCGGCGTCGCCGTGGGCGCCAACGGCACCCCGACCTTCTTCATCAACGGCCGTGAGTTCGTGGGCGCGCAGCCCTTCGAGTCCTTCAAGCGCGTCATCGACGAGGAGATCGCCAAGGCCGACAAGCTGCTCGCCGCCGGCACGAAGCCCGAGGAGCTCTACGTCAAGCTGAACGCGGAGAACGTCGCCAACGCCCCCGCGCCCGCCGCCCCGGGCGCCCCCGCCGAGCCGCCGGTCCAGAAGGTGGACGTGGGCAACGCGCCGGTGAAGGGCCCGAACAACGCGCCGGTCACCATCGTCGCCTTCTCCGACTTCGAGTGCCCCTTCTGCAGCCGCGTGCTGCCGACGCTGAAGCAGCTCGAGGACGAGTACGGCGGGAAGATCAAGGTCGCCTTCAAGAACCAGCCGCTGCCCTTCCACGCCAACGCCAAGCTGGCCGCCGCCGCCGCGCTGGCCGCGCACGAGCAGGGCAAGTTCTGGGAGATGCACGACAAGCTCTTCGCCAACCAGCGGGCGCTGGACCGCGCCTCCCTGGAGAAGTACGCGCAGGAGCTGGGCCTGAACATGGACAAGTTCAAGGCCGCCCTGGACCAGGGCAAGTTCAGCGCGCAGATCGAGGCGGACATGGCCCAGGCCTCCAGCCTGGGCGCCAACGGCACCCCGACGTTCTTCATCAACGGCCGCACGCTCATCGGCGCGGTGCCCGTCGACGCCTTCAAGCGCGTCATCGATGAGGAGCTGAAGAAGAGCGGCGCCGCGGTGGCCGACTCGAAGTAGCGCCTGCTCGGGCCACACGGCCCGAAGCGACAAAGGCCGTCGGACCCGAGGGGTCCGGCGGCCTTCGTCTTTTCAGCGGGTGCGGCGCCTCAGGAGACGGCGATGGCGTCGATCTCCACCTTGGAGCCCCGCGGCAGCGCGGACACCTGGACGGTGGCC
This sequence comes from Pseudomonadota bacterium, assembly GCA_023426545.1. Classification (GTDB taxonomy): domain Bacteria; phylum Myxococcota; class Myxococcia; order Myxococcales; family Myxococcaceae; genus Myxococcus. The sequence goes on along the minus strand of JAFAAN010000111.1, from coordinate 32,752 downwards.
CGGGCCGGCGGCGCGCCGGTGAAGTAGCGGCCGTAGACCTCGTTCACCCGCCCGAAGTCGCCCAGGTCGGTGAGGTAGATGGTGCAGCGCACGACGTGGGAGAAGTCCAGCCCGCCCGCGGCGAGCACGGCCTTCAGGTTCTCCATCACCCGCTCCGCCTGCGCGACGACGTCGCCCTGCACCATCTCCATGGTGGCGGGGTCGAGCGGAATCTGGCCGGAGAGGAAGGTCATCTTCCCAGCGTCCACCTGGACGGCCTGGGAGTACGGGCCAATGGCCTTGGGGGCCTGGTCGGAGTGGATTGCCTTGCGAGCCATGCGGCGCACCTCGGGTGTGGGAGCGGCCCGCCACGGCGGACCGCCCGGGGTTTCCGGGCGCTCTACCACGAAAGCCCGAGGCCGTTAGATGCGCTCGACCGAGTAGACGCCCTGGAGCCGCTCGATGGTCCGCATCAGGTCGGTGAGCTGCTTGAGGTCGGAGATGGTGACCTCGAAAGTGTTCACCGCCCGATCATCCCCCGTGGCCCGGCAGTTGGCCTGGGAGATGTTGACGCCCTTCTTGGAGAAGGTGTTGGTGATGTCCGCCAGGAGGCCCGGCCGGTCGGCGGTGAGGATGCGCAGGGTGACGGGACGCTTGAAGTCACCCCGGACATCCCACGTCACGTCCACCCGCCGCTCCGGGTCCGTGGCCAGCGCCTTTTCACAGCCGACCGTGTGAACCGTGACGCCCCGTCCCCGGGTGATGAAGCCGGCGATGGGGTCGCCGGGGACGGGGTTGCAACACCGCCCGAAGCGGACGAGGACGTCGTCCACGCCCCCGATCTGCACGCCGCTGCGGTTGCTGCGGCCCACCAGCCGCTTCGCCATTTCCGTGACGCGCGACAGGCCGGGTAGCACCGAGTTGCCGCCCGTCCCCGACTGTGACGTGGCCGCCGCATCCGCGCGCGCGCCCGCCTCCACCGCGCTGAGCTTCTCCTGCGGGACGAGCCGGTGCACCAGCTGCTGCGGCGTCACCTTGCCGTAGCCGATGGCCACCAGCATGTCATCTTCCACGCGGAAGCCCAGGTCCCCGGCGACCTTCTTCATCTCGCCGGACTTGAGCAGCCGGTTGAAGTTGAGCTGGAAGCGCTTGAGCTCGCGGTCCGCCAGCTCGCGTCCCAGCTGCAGGCTCTTCTCGCGCTGCTGCTGCTTGATGAAGCCGCGGATGCGCTGCTGGGCGCGGCTCGTCTTGACGAAGGTGAGCCAGTCCTTGGACGGATGCTGCTGGGGGCTGGTGAGCACCTCCACCGTGTCCCCGTTCTTCATCTTGTAGCGCAGCGGGACGATCTTCCCGTTCACCTTGGCGCCCACGCACCGGTTGCCCACGTCCGAGTGGATGGCGTAGGCGAAGTCCACCGGCGTGGCCCCACGCGGCAGCGAGCGCACGTCGCCCTTCGGCGTGAAGACGAAGACCTCGTCGGTGAAGAGGTCCACCTTCACCGTCTCCAGGAACTCCTTCGGGTCCTTGAGGTCCTGCTGCCACTCCATCAGCTGCCGCAGCCAGGCGAACTTCTCGTCATCCTTGGAGATGACGGCCTTGCCCTCCTTGTACTTCCAGTGCGCGGCGATGCCCTCCTCGGCGATCTTGTGCATCTCCGCGGTGCGGATCTGCACCTCGACGCGCTCGCTGAGCGGGCCGATGATCGTCGTGTGCAGCGACTGGTACATGTTGGGCTTCGGAATCGCGATGAAGTCCTTGAAGCGCCCGGGGACCGGCTTCCACATCTCGTGCACCAGACCGAGCGCCTCGTAGCAGGAGGGCGCGGTGGGCGCGATGATGCGGAACGCGATGATGTCGTGGATCTGATCGAAGTCGATGCCCTGTGACTTGATCTTCTTGTAGATGCTGTAGACGTGCTTGAAGCGGCCGCTCACCTCGCCCTTCAGCCCGCGCTCGGCCAGCTTGGAGCGGATGAGCTCGCACGTCTCCTCGATATACTTCTCCCGCTCCTTCTTCCGCTTGTTCAGCTTCTCCTGGAGGGCGAAGAACTCCTGCGGCTTCACGTAGCGGAAGCTCAGGTCCTCCAGCTCCGTCTTGATCCACGAGATGCCGAGCCGGTTGGCCAGCGGCGCGTAGATGTCGAGCGTCTCCTGCGCGATGCGGGCCTGCTTCTCCTCCGACATGTGGTCCAGCGTCCGCATGTTGTGCGTGCGGTCCGCCAGCTTCACCAGGATGACGCGGATGTCCTGCGCCATCGCGATGATCATCTTCCGGAAGTTCTCCGCCTGCTTCTCCTCCTGCGACAGGCTCGCGGACGCGGAGAACTTGGAGAGCTTGGTGACCCCATCCACCAGGTGGGCCACCTCGGAGCCGAAGAGCTCCGTCAGCTCCTCCGCCGTGGCCAGCGTGTCCTCGATGGTGTCGTGGAGGAGTCCGGTGACGATGGACGCCTCGTCCAGCTTGAGCTCACCGAGGATGCCGGCGACCTCGAGCGGGTGGACGAGGTAGGGCTCGCCTGACTTCCGGAGCTGCCCCTGGTGGACCTTGGCCGAATAGACGTAGGCCTTCTTGATGATGTCCAGGTCGGGGTCGGGGTGGTACTGGGAAACCCGTTGGAGGATGTCGTTCAGGCGAATCATCGAATGAGGAGCAATCGTAACTTTGCAACAACGGAGGGGCAACGTTGCCCCACACCTGGACGTCACCTGCCTCGCGGCCCCCCCGGTTGGTGCGTTCGCTTTCGTTGACCCGGTGTTTTGCGGCCCCCTAGATTCGCTCCACCCATGTCACAGCTCCTGCTGTCCTCCCTCGCCGTCGTCTGCCCGAACTGTGACGGGTACAACGCGCCTCGCTCGGCCGCCTGCACCCTGTGCGGGCAGGCCCTGGGCGATCAGCCACCTGCCCCCCAGCCCGCCGCGACCCGGCCACCACTGGCCGTTGCCCGTCCGGGGACGCCCCCTGGCAGCCGCCCCGTGGCGGTGTCCAGCTTCCCCGGCGGCAAGGTGGCCGAGCCGGTGGTACCCCTGGCGCCCGGCGCCATTCCGCCCGGGCTGCGCCCCTCGGCGCGTACGCCTCCGCCCACCGCGGCGGGGTTGCTGGTGGAGCGCCCGCCCCCCGCGCGCGCCCAGACGGCTCCGCCGGGCATCGTAGCCCGCACGGGAAGCCCCTCCGGCCCCGCGACCACGCGCCCGCCACCGCCCGTTCCGGAAGGCGCCATGCCCGGACGCGCGGCCACCGCCCCGCCCCGCCCCACGCCTCCGGCCGCCTCGCGCTTCGGGCTGGCCGTCATCGCCGGCTCCGCCCGGGGCCAGCGCTATAAGCTGCCCGTCACCGGCTGCGTCGTGGGCCGCCAGCGCGGCGCCATCCTGTTCTCGGACGACGTCTTCGTGTCCCCCCTGCACGCCACCTTCCTCGTGAAGGACGGCGCGCTGTACGTGCGCGACGAGTCCAGCGCGTCGGGCGTCTTCGTCACCGTGGGCGGCACCGAGGCGCTCGCCCCGCGCGCGCTCTTCAGCGCCGGGCAGCGGCTGTTCCGCTTCACGGGGCGCCTGGAGCCCCAGCCCCCCACGCCGGGCCGCCCCGCCATCTACGGTGCCCCCGTACCGCTGGGCCAGGCCGTGTACGGCGTGGAGGAGATGCTCGTCGGAGGCCGCGGCGGCCGCGCGGTCATGACGGCGGCGCCGCTGCTCACCATTGGCCTGGCGCACTGTGACTTGAGCTTCCCTGGTGACGAGGGCCTCGCCGGGCGCCACTGCGAGCTGTCCCCCACGCCCACGGGCGCGCTGCTGCGCGACCTGTCCGGAGGCCTGGGCACCTACGTGCGCCTCGCCAGCGGCGTGGAGCGCCCGCTGCGCCCCGGAGACCGCGTCCGGCTGGGGCAGCACGTGCTCCAGGTGGAAGCGCTGGCCTGAGGGAGCACCGGCTCCCCGGCGCCTGGGCCGCCCTTCCCCGCCGGGAGGCGCCTCTACGGCGATCCGGGCCGGGCCACGGAGCCCCCCAGCCGCTGCTCGATGAGCGCCCGGGCCTTGGACGAGGGCTGCTCGCGCAGGTGGCGGTTCCACCAGCCACGCGCCTCTTCCTTGTCGGGGTTCTGCCGGTGCCAGTAGACCTCGCCCAGCTTCAGGGCCAGCTCCGGGTCTCCGCTGCGGCTGAAGGCCTCCCGGTACTTGGTGGCCGCCAGTCCCACGTCCGCGCGCTGCAGGGCCTTGTCACCCTCCCGCGCCAGCTCCAGCGCACGCTCGACGTTGCGCGCCCCCGCGACGATGGCCCGGTCATAGAGCGGCACGTCCGGGCTCGCCCCCACTGCGGTGTGGTTGGCGCCCGCGGGCACCGGGGCATTCGTCGGCAGGGCGTACGGTAGATCCTGGGGCCCGCCGCTGCCCGCGCCCATGAAGAAGTAGTAGGCGAAGAAGCCGACCGCCGCGACCACCAGGAGGATGGTCAGCGACTTGAAGAAGAAGGCCACCCCGCCGCTGTTGCCGGCGCCGGGCTGGGTATGGACCAGCGAGTCGGTCCGCTCACGGGTGGCGTCGATGGCATTGGCGTTCGCCGGAAGGGGCTCGAGCACGCCGGGCAAGGCGCGCACCGTGGCCTCCACCGTCACCTCGCTGCCCCACCCTGGCAGCGTGGAATCCCGGCCATCCCCCTGCTGCGGGCCGGCCGTGGACTTGCGAGGCAGCGGCGCCAGCACCGCCGATGAGTTGGCCGGACGGCGCGGCGCCGCGTCCATCCGGCGGCGCTCCTTGTCCACGGCCTGCAGCTCGGCCTTGAAGGCCTCGGCGCTGGCGGGACGGTCCGCCGGGTTCTTCGACAGCGCCCGGAGGATGAGCCGCTCCATGGCCGGGGAGATGCGCGCGTCCGGCCGGCGGCGCGTGGGGGGCGGCGGCTCCTCGGTCAGGTGCTTGGTGGCGAAGCCCACCGCGGAGTCGGACTCGAAGGGCAGCAGGCCCGTCATCAGCTGGTAGAGGATGACGCCCACCGCGTACAGGTCGGAGCGGTGGTCCAGCTGCGAGCCCCGCGCCTGCTCGGGCGACATGTACTCGGGGGTGCCGCACACGAACCCCGCGCGGGTGAGCGCCGGCCCGTCATCGGTGGAGTCGGTGATCTTCGCGATGCCGAAGTCGAGCACCTTGACGAAGTCGGGCTCGTTGCGCCGCGGCTCCACCATGATGTTCTCGGGCTTGAGGTCGCGGTGGATGACGCCCGCGCCGTGCGCGTCCGACAGCGCGCTCAGCACCTGGCTGACGATGCGCACCACGCGCGCCTCGCTCAGGGGCCACTCGCGGCTGAGAATCTGGTGCAGGTCCTGCCCCGCCACGTACTCCATGGCGATGAACAGGGCCCCGTCCTCGGCCTGGCCGAAGTCGAGCACGCTGATGGAGTTGGGGTGGTTGAGGCGACTGGCGGCCTTGGCCTCGCGCTGGAAGCGCGCCACGGTGCGCTCGTCCGACAGGAGCGTATGCCGCAGCACCTTCAGCACCACGACCTTGTCCAGGGAGAGCTGCCGGGCACGGTAGACCTTGCCCATGCCGCCCTCGCCAATGAGGGCCTCGACCCGGTACTTGTAGGCAATCGTCTTGCCGACGTACTCGTCCGCGTCGGGCGCACGCACGAGCGTCGCGCCGCAGGCGGGACAGAAACGGGAGGATTCTTGGGCGTCGGCGCCGCAGGAGGGGCAGTGCAAGGAAACGTTCCCCAAAGGGGTGGGACACGGACTTCACCACGTCGCTCGGGTGGGGAGCAAGCCGCGCGCAACGCAAGGCAAGCAACCCGGCCCCGGCCCTGGTACAACCCCTAGCCCGCCATTAGCCGCCATGGACGCGATGGAATACTGCCCCCGCTGTGACACCGAAAACCCCCGGGACGCTTCCGTCTGCCGGGCGTGCGGCTCGCCGCTGCGCTCCGGAACGATGGTCATGGCCGTCGCCAGCGTCTCCTCGCGCCCGCAGGTCTCCATCCGCGTGGTCCGGGCCGACGGCGGCCCCGAGTCCATCGTCCGCATGCAGCGCGACACCCTCACCTGCGGCCAGCAGGGGGACATCGCGCTCACGGACGACCCCTTCATCATGCCGCTGCAGGTGCGCTTCTTCTTCTCCGGCGCCCGGCTGGCGGCGGAAGACGTGGGCGGCGCCAACGGCGTCTTCATCCGCCTGCGCCAGGAGCGCGAGCTGCCCCCAGGCGGCGAGCTGCGCCTGGGACGGCAGCGCCTCGTCCTGGAGCCCATTCCCGCCGCGGCCACCGGCCCGGGCGGGGCGCAGGTCTGGGGTTCGCCCGATCCCGGCTACCGTTTGCGGCTCGTCCAGATCCTGGAGGGGGGCCTGCGCGGCGGCGCCTTCCCGCTGCGCGAGGGCGACAACCTCCTGGGCCGCGAGCAGGGCGACCTCACCTTCCCTACGGACGGCTTCGTCTCCGGCCGCCACGCGGTGCTTCACGTGCGCCAGGACCGCCTCCAGGTCCGCGACGTGGGCTCCTCCAACGGCACCTTCATCCGCCTGTCGGGCCCCACCTTCGTGGACAACGGCGACCACTTCCTCATCGGCCGCCAGCTCCTGCGCGTGGAAATCCAGGCGCCAGCAGCCTGAAAATGCGAAGGGCCGCACGGGGGAGTCCCCCGCGCGGCCCCTTGATGCACGGCACTCAGCCGTAGGACTTCTCCTTCTTCTCCTGCTCCTCCTTGCACCGGATGCAAAGCGTCGTCACCGGACGAGCATCCAGCCGCTTGGGCGAGATATCCTCCTCACACCGCTCGCAGATACCGAAAGTGCCGTCCTCGATTCGGACGAGCGCCTTTTCAATCTTCTGCAACAGGAACTTCTCACGGTCCCTCAGGCGGAAGACCATCGATTGCGCATACTCGGAAGACGCCAGGTCGATCTCATCGGGGAGGTCGTCCGTGTCGAAACTGGACTCCTCCACCAGGGTCCTCTTGGCGCTCTCGAGCAGGCTCGTCTTGCTGTCCTCGAGCATCTTCTTGTAACGCTTGAGATCTTTCTGGTTCACAGCCTTCGCTCCAGTCCAGCGAGGGTTTGGGGCCCTGCACCCCTAAAAAAAGGGCCCGAAAGCTTTATTCATGTGGGCTTCAGTGTCAAGCTGACCTCGGTTCTTACCGAGGGTGAAGGGAGGGGCGTTTGTCCGAGAGCACGAAGTTCGATCGAGAGTTCCTTCGTTCGGCCCTCTCGCTGGCCGGCAAGAACGAAGTCGATCACTTCCTTTATATCTGCGACACGCCCATTCCACCCGAGGAGTTTCGCGGTCGGCCCGCCCGGAAGAAGCTCGTGTACGCCGTCACGATGCCCAAGCTGGCCGAGGAGCACCTCGCCAAGAAGGTCCGCGCGCTCGTCATTCCCGCCTACGACTACTCGCGCACCGAGCGGGTGAAGGTGGCGCTCGTGTCCGCGCTCTCCCAGGGCGCGTTCAAGGAGGGCGACCTCGTCCTGTGCATGACGGGCAAGGTGGGCCGCGCGCCGGACACGCTGATGCAGATGCGCATCGGCGGCTCGCTCGATGACCGGCTCGCCATCGAAGGCGTGAAGCTGGGCGACGAGTTCAACTCGCAGGTGGTGGACGCCCTCATCCAGCTCGCGCTGCAGATTGGCCAGGAGGGCTTCGAGGGCCACCCCATCGGCACCATCATCACCATCGGCGCCCACACCACCGTGCTGGAGAAGAGCCGGCAGATGACCATCAACCCGTTCCAGGGCCTCTCCGAGGCGGAACGGAACGTGCTCGACCCGAAGATTCGCGAGGCCATCAAGAACTTCTCCGTCCTCGACGGGGCCTTCGTCATCCGCGAGGACGGCGTGGTGCTGGCCGCCGGCCGCTACCTCTCCGCGGCGGACGAGGCGGTGAAGATTCCACTCGGCCTGGGTGCCCGGCACGCGGCCGCCGCGGGCATGACGTCCACCACGGGCTGCATCGCGCTAGTGGTGAGCCAGACGTCGGGCGCCGTGCGCCTCTTCAAGGGCGGCAACATCGTCCTGGAGCTGCACCAGACGGCGCGCCGCACCTGAGGCGCGCTCAGTCGCCCTGCGCCCTGCGGTCCTCGCGGTAGATGTCCGCCAGGGCGTGCGCGCGCTCGACCTCGTCCCGGGCGGCGTCCACCACCAGGGCCTGCTCGAAGCGCGCCACGCGCTCGCGCAGAGCCTCGGAGACGAGGCCCCCCACGGTGAGCCGGGCGGAGGCGCTCGCGCGCTCGCGGCGCAGCTCCGCCACCCGGTCCCCCAGCTCCCCCGCGGCCTCCAGCAGCAGGCGCCCGTCGGCCTCCGCCCGCTCCAGCGAGTCCCGCGTGGTGGCGAGCCACTCTTCCGCTTGGGCCAGGTCCTTCTCCAGCACGCGCACGGCGTGTGCGTCTTGCCGCTCCTTCGCGGTGGCCCGGCGCTCGGTCAGCTCCGCCAGCCGGCGCGTGTAGCGCTCCTCGGCGCGCGAGAGGTCCGCCTTGAGCGCCAGCAGCGTCGCCGCGGACTTGCGAACCTCCGCGGCCTGCCGGTCCAGGTCCTCGATGAGCTGATCGAACGCGGCCAGCGGGTCCGCTGGACGCGACGGCTGCTTCTTTCGTTTCCCGAACAGGCCGAAGAACATGGCGTGGCCCGAAGCCTACCCGAAGGGCCGGCACAGCAGCCGCACGCGCTGAAGGGCGGCCTGCGTGGCCTGCTCTCCGCATGACAGGGCCGCCAGGTAGCGCGCCGGGGTCATTCCGTACACGCCCAGCAGGTGCTGGAGCAGCAGCAGGCTCTCCGCCGCGCGCCGGTCCGCGGGGGCCAGCGACGCGGCCTCCACGAGCGCTCCGAGGATGTCCGACACCCGGTGCACGACGTCCGCGCCGGGCACCTCCGCGCCCGGGGGACGCTCGGGCTGCTCGGGGAAGAGCGCGTCGAACGACGCCTCCACGGCCACGGGCTCGGGAGCGGCCTTCCCCGCCGCCACGGCCTCCAGCGCCTCCAGGTGGGGCGCGAGCTGCTCGAGCACGTCACCCGACACCGGCACGTCACGTGGCAGCAGCGTGCGCCAGGGCGTGTCGAACTCGGTGCGCGCCCACAGAATCTCCTCGTCGGACAGGTGGTGGTAGAAGGCGCGGCCTCCCGCGGCGCGCTGCTCGCGCACGAGCACGCGGAGGTCGGGATTCTCCTCCCCCAGCGAGATGAAGCTCAATGCGATGTCCAGCGCATCCATGGGGGCGCGGGTGCGGCGGATGAGGTCCAGGTCCACGCGGTCCTCGCCGTCGGTGATGAGCACCACCGTGGCCCGCGCGAGGTAGGGGTCCCTGCCCTGCGCCGCCCGGATGGAGTCGAAGGCGGACATCAGCGCCAGCGTGATGTCCGTCTGGCCCTCTGCGGGCGAGTCGCGGAACAGCTTCTCGAGCTGCCGGGTGGCCTCCAGCGCCGAGTCCACCCGCGCCAGCTCCGTGGGCACGTCGTTGAAGAAGCTGAAGTACAGCGGGTCGAAGTGCTCCCCCCGGCGGGCCTTGACGCGCAGGTTGTTGAGCTCCGCGATGACGATGGCGTCCCGGAACCGGGCGCGAGCGCCGTGCATCGAGCCCGACGCGTCGCAGACGTACACACGGACCGCGGTGCGCTTGACCTTCCGGGGACGCGGAGGCGGCGCGTCGTCCAGGTAGGCGCGCACCAACTGGTGGCTGGCGGCCAGGTCACGCAGCAACATGCGTGGGTCCGTCAAGACGAAGTTGTGGAGCTCGTCGAGGCTCCCCGTCGTCTCGTAGGTCATCGTCTGCGTCGGATACGGCACACGCCGGGCCACGGGCCGGGCCGCGCGCGTGTCCGCCAGGACGATTTCCTCCGCCAGCGCGTCCTCCACATCGAAGTAGCGGGCACACCCCGCGGCGAGCTCGAACGTGGCGAGGTGCTCGGGCTTCAGGGAGAAGGCCAGGTCGGCCAGCAGCTCCTCGTGCCCCGGCTCCCCGGAGGAGGCATCATGCGCCGGGGACAGCTCGCCCAACCCGTACGACAGTGTGTCGAGCTCTGCGCGCTCCACCAGGGCCGACAGCCGCGCGGGCGCGGGCAACAGCGGCGTCAGCGCCGCGCGGGCCGCGCTCGCCATGGCCGTATCTCCGGCCTCCAGCGACCGCTCGTAGAGCCCCTTCAGCGAGCGGTAGGCCACCTCGGGCTCACGCCGGGCCGTGTGGCGCACGTGCCGGAGCAGCTCGTCCAGCGAGCGCACCGCGGGGACGGCGCGCACCCGCTCCCGGGACTCGACCACCTCGCGCCGCAACGCCATGCCCCGCTCGCGGTCATGGTCCGCGCCCAGGCGGAGCAACAGCTCGTGCGCCAGGTCCAGGTCCCTGCGCTTCTGCATGACGTCCGAGGCATTGGCCCGGGCCCTGTCCGCGAAGAACTCCGCGACGGCCATCCGGGCGCTGGAGGGGGCCTGACGTTCTCGGTGCGCCTCCGGGCGCGCGAAGATGTCGAGCACCGCGTCATCCGGCGCCTCCGGAGCCGTGGAAGGCCGGGAGAAGAGCTCCGCCACCTTCACCACACGCGCCAGTTGGATGAAGGCCTTCTCCAGCACCGCGCGCGCACCGGGAGGCAGCGCTCCCGCCCGCCACGCCCGCTCGACGCGCTGCACACACGCCTCCACCTCCTCGAGGGACTGATGCGCCCGCTCCAGGAGCCCCTGCGCCAGGGCTCCGGCCCGCCCCTTGCGAAGGCCCAGTGCCTTGAGGAGCTGCGCGTCCGCCGACGTGTGCACGCCCACCCGGTCCAGGTCGCGGTCCAACGCGGTGAGCGTCGGCAGCGCGAGGTCCTCCGGGCCGCGCACCCGGCGCCCAAGCAGCAACGACCACCACCCTCCGCGAGCGGGGGCGGGGTGTTGGAGCGCGTCCACGCGCGTCCGCAAGTCCGCGAGCCGCCGCGCCAGCACGTTCAGCGCCTCCAGTCCGGCTCAGTGCGCCACACGCCCGGGGCCCCGCTCATGACTCCGACCGCCGCTCCAGCACCAGCCGGCTGAAGCGCCCGAAGTCGTCGTCGATGCCCCGGAGCTGCTGCTCCAACCGCCGGGCCCCATCCCCCAGGTCTCCCGGCATGCTGCCCAGCAGGGAGAGGACGCCCCGGAGCCGCACCAGCTCGCCCTCCTTCAGCGCCAGCATCGGGAAGCGGCTGCGCACCAGCCGGTCCACGACGCGCTCGGCCTCGACGCGCTCGGTCAGCGACTCGGGCGGCGGCAGGGACGTGAGGAGCTGCGTCAGCCAGCTCCGCAGGTACTTCACGCGCGTCTGCACGAAGGCCAGCTCCGCCTGGGCCACCGCCACGCGCACGGCCTCCGAGAGAAAACCCGGCGCCGCGTCCCCCAGGCCCGAGGCGAGCTGCCCGTCCAACCCCAGGAGCGCGGCCAGCTCACCGTCGAGCGCGTTCTCGGCGAACTCGCCCCGGTAGAAGACGTAGGCGTCGCCATTGAGCACCGACATGGAGGCAGGCGGGGGGCTGGCTACGTCACGCATGAGGCGCCGGGCGTGCTCTCGCAGCCGGGACTCGATGACCTCGCGGCACTCGGCGAAGACCGCCTCCACGGGAACACCCTCGCGCCGGAGGTTCTCCGCCACCGACTGCGCCACGCGCCCGTACTGCTCGATGCGCTCGAAGGGCGCGGAGGACAACATCTCGCGGGCGTACGCGATGCCCAGGGGCAACAACAGCTCCTGCTTGAGCCCCTGCTGGGACGGGTCCAGCACGGCCAGGGAGCTCTCCAGCTGCGACAGCCGCCGCGAATCCGCCGACAGCGCCTCCAGCGGCTCGCGACGGCCTCGCGCCAGGTTCCCCTGGAACGCGAACACCGCGCGCCGTCGAATCGCGCCCACCACGCGTGAGCGGATGCCCACCTCCGCCGCGCGCAGGTGCTCCAGCGCGGCGGGGGCCCCTTCCGCCAGCACACCCGCCAGCTCCACCATCTGGGAGAGCTCCTCCTCCAGGTTGTCCGCCAGCCCGACCAGCCCCTCCAGCTTGAGCCCGTCCTCGAAGTCCACGCTCTCCGCGGAGAGAGCAATCATCTCCTGCGCCCCTTCGAGGAACCGCGCCGTCGCCTCACACAGGTGCGCGAAGGCCGGCCGAAGCTCTGGGACGCTCTGACACAGCGCCAGCACGTCTCCGAAGGAGGACAGCAGCGCGACACCACCCCGCCCTTCCCCATTCCCGGCCATGCCTCGCGCCAGGCGCTGCTCCTGCGCCGCCATCAGCGCACGCGCGGCCGCCAGCAGCGGCGCCCGGTTCTGCGCGTGCCGGGGACCCGGCACCAGCTTGGTCAGCAGGGAACGCGCGGTGGACGTGACGAGCGAGGGCTGCCAGTTGCGAGTCAGGGACTCGGCCGCGGCCGCCTCATCCGAGGATGCCAGCGCCTGGGCTTCCCGCTCCACACCACCGGCCAGCTCCTGCCGCACCTTGACGAGTGACTCGTCGAAGGCCCGCTGCTCCAGCCGGACGATCTCGAGCTGCGCCCGCTCCCGGGGGTCGACCACGGACTTGAGGAGCGCCTCCGTCTCCCCCGCAGTCGGCCCGCCGAGGAGGAAGAACCAGCGCAGCGAGTCGAGGTCATCGACCGTGGCCTCCAGCGCCCGGTCGGGTCGCCGGTAGATCTGGTCCCGCACCACGGCGGCCTTCAGCGCCCAGAGCGCCTTCACCACGGAGCGCTGGGAGAAGTACTTCGTCGGCACGTAGTCCGGCAGCTTCGACACCTGCACCGCCAACGCACGCTCCAGCGCCTCCGTCAACAGCTCCACCCCCTCCATGACGTGGCTGGGCACCACCACCCTCGTCACCGCGTCCTGGAGCAGGTCCATCTGCTGAAGTGACAGCTGCGCTCGCAGGTCCGGCCGGGCGCCGTGCGCATAGCGGTGGAGCATGGCCGCCCGGCTCTCCCGGCGCGCGAAGGACTTGGGCACGAAGCATATGAAGCTCAGCCGGTCCGCGAAGGCCAGGAGCAGCTCCGGCGAGCGCGCGAGCACCTCGGAGAGGTACCGGTTGCTCGTCATCACCGCGCACTCGGTGCGCCCCGTCGTCACCCGCCGGCCGTGCTTCAGCTCGCGCTCGTACAGCACGTTGAGGATGGAGCGCAGCAGCATGTCCCGGCCGTCGAACACCTCGTCCAGGAAGGCGTGCTCCGATCCGAGCATCCCCTCGTCGGTGAGGTACTCGGTGCGCCCTGTCTCCGTGAGCACCTTGAAGTCCACCGGGCCGATGAGGTCCGTCTGGACGGTGGACTCGGCGAGCTGCTTGGAGAAGAGCGAGGGCAGCCCCGTGCGCTCGTCGATGATGCGCCCCAGGACGGCGCTGGCGATGGCGCTCTTCGCGGTCCCTGGCGGCCCCACCACCAGCACGTGCTCCCGCCCGAGCAACGCCAGCTCGAGCTGCGTGAAGAGCGTCTCCCGCTCCAGATAGGCCTCCCGGAGCTCACTGAAGAACTGACGGAAGGCCCGGGCGGCCTGGACGTATGAGGACGGTTGAACGTGCACGGACAAACCCGAGGTTGCGGGGAGAGGACATGCTAGCCGCCGCCCTCCCCCTATTTGAAGGGGACCCCACACGCGCCGTCCGGACACTTGCGGCCCGCGAGCAACCTCCCCAGCGGCCGCCGGCCCAGCGCCCGGACGAGGGCCTCCAGCCCCTCCACCCCGCCCATCCGGAAGGACGAGCTGCGTGGCCTTCTCGCAGCGGTCAGGGGTGCCCCCAGGAAACGACGCCAGCAGTTCGGAGTCCCGAGCCTACGTCAGCGAGGCCGCAGGACGTCATGCAGGTGCGCGTGGACCTCGCGCCAGATGTCGTGTTGCCGCTCGATGGGGTCCATCAGCTTCATGCCCACGGTTGTCGCCGGCGAGCTGCCCTGAAAGGCCGAGTACTGACGCACCTGGGTGCCCCCCTGGCTGTCCCCCTCGAAGACGAAGCGGTTCGTCCCGCGCAGCGGGTGCCCGTCCAGCGTGGTGATGTGCAGCGTGTTCGCCCCGGGCTCCAGGCGCACGGTGATGGGCGCCCACACCGGGGGAAGCCCCTTCTCCTCCAGGAACAGCTTCGCCCCATCCACCAGCGACGCGGTCGCCGGCCGGATGCGGATGCCGGCGGCCTCGAACACCGCCGCCGGGTGGCGGACGAAGTACGCATAGGCCTGCTCTGGCGCAACGCCCGGAAGAGCGCTGGTGTAGTCCGTCAGGGACGTGGGTGCGCCCTGAAACGGCGGACTGGGCTTCAAGTGGTCCAGGTGGGCGCGCGCATACGCATCGATGGCGGTGCTGTCCCCCATCACCTGGCTGAGCGCGGCGGCTTCGGACTGGGCCACCGTCAGCGCCCCCTGCCGCAGCTGCTCCATCAGGTTGCCCGTGGGCCTGGGAGGAAACGCGCCTCCCACGCCGAAATCGAAGTGATTGTCGGCCCCTGCCCGGGGCCCGGAGCGAGGCCCGGGCACCCGTGGCTCCGGCTCTCGCGCCAGGGCGGGCCCCCGGTAGGGCTCCACCGTCGATGCGCCGGAGGTGGATGCCGGCCGGCACTGCGCCGTGTGGGTGGCAGGAGGATGCCGCGGAGGCGGCGTCGCGCCTCCGGTGGGAGTGGTGCCAGGTGGAAGCGAGGACAGCGACGACGGGATGCGGGACATGGGGTGCCCTTTCACGGGAGGAAGGCCACGCCAGCCCTTGCACCGCCACCACCAACGCCACGCCCAGTCCCATCAACCGGTTGCCGCGCCGTGAGGTCCCGCTCCTCGTACGGCCGTCCTCGCGGGCGGAGCGCCTCGCCCCAGGCCCCGCAAGACAAGAGGGCCGGCCCCCTCGTGTGGGGAACCGGCCCTCTGCGTCACTTCAGCGGCTCACCGCTCCGGCGCTACGACTGCCGGAACTCGGCGTCGACCACGTCGTCCTTCTTCGGGCTGGCTTGCGAGCCCGGCGCCGCGGAAGGACCGGCGCCCGGCGCGCCCTCGGCGCCCGGCGCGCCGCCCGTGGCGCGGTACATCTCCTCGGCGGCCTTGTAACTAGCGGCCTGGAGCGTATCGAGCGCCGTCTTGATGGCGGCCTGATCCTGGCCCTCGCGGACCTTGTTGAGCTCCGCCACCGCGTCCTCGAGCGCCTTCGCCGTGTCCGCAGACAGCTTGTCCTTGTTCTCCTTCAGCAGCTTCTCCGCCGCATACGCCTGGCTCTCCGCCTGGTTCTTCACCTCCACCAGCTCGCGGCGGGCCTTGTCGGCCGTCTCGTTGGAGCGGGCGTCGGCGACCATCTTCTCCACCTCGTCCTTCGCGAGACCGGACGAGTGGGTGATGGTGACCTTCTGCTCCTTGCCCGTGGCCTTGTCCTTGGCGCTGACGTTGAGGATGCCGTTCGCGTCGATGTCGAACGTCACCTCGACCTGCGGCACGCCGCGCGGCGCCGACGGGATGCCCGTCAGGTGGAACCGGCCGAGGCTGCGGTTGTCACCGGCCATCTCGCGCTCGCCCTGGAGCACGTGGATCTCCACCTGCGTCTGGCCGTCCGCGGCCGTGGAGAAGGTCTCCGACTTGCGCGTGGGGATGGTGGTGTTGCGCTCGATGAGCTTCGTCATCACCCCGCCCAGCGTCTCCACGCCCAGGCTCAGCGGCGTCACGTCCAGCAGGAGGATGTCCTTCACCTCGCCGGAGAGCACGCCGGCCTGCACCGCGGCGCCCACGGCCACGACCTCGTCCGGGTTCACCGAGCGGTTCGGCTCCTTGCCGAACAGGCGCTTCACGGCCTCCTGCACCTTCGGGATGCGCGTGGTGCCGCCCACGAGGACGATCTCGTTGAGGTCCTTGGGCTCCACGCCCGCGTCCTTCAGGCACTTGCGGCAGGGCTCCAGCGAGCGCTCGACGAGGTCGTCGATCATCGCCTCGAACTTGGCGCGCGACAGCTTGACGTTGAGGTGCTTCGGACCCGACGCGTCCGCCGTGAGGAACGGAAGGTTGATGTCCGTCTCCATCGCGCTGGACAGCTCGATCTTCGCCTTCTCCGCCGCCTCCTTCAGGCGCTGGAGGACCATCTTGTCCTTGCTGACGTCGAGCCCGGTGTCCTTCTTGAACTCGGAGATCAGCCAGTCCATGATCCGCTGGTCGATGTTGTCGCCGCCCAGGTGCGTGTCACCGTTGGTCGCGAGCACGTCGACCACGTTCTCGCCCACCTCGAGGATGGACACGTCGAACGTGCCACCGCCGAAGTCGTAGACGGCGATCTTCTCGTCCTTCTTCTTGTCCAGACCGTACGCGAGCGCCGCGGCGGTCGGCTCGTTCACGATGCGCCGCACGGTGAGGCCCGCGATTTCACCCGCGTCCTTGGTGGCCTGGCGCTGAGCGTCGTTGAAGTAGGCCGGGACGGTGATGACCGCCTCCGTCACCTTCTCGCCCAGGTAGTTCTCCGCCGCGCGCTTCAGCTTCAGCAGCACCTGCGCGCTGATCTCCGGCGCGCTGTACTGCTTGCCGTCGATGTCCACGCGCGCGTCCCCGTTGGGGCCCCGGGCGACCTTGTAGGGCACCAGCGTGGCCTCCTCAGGCACCTCGTCGTGCCGGCGGCCCATGAAGCGCTTGGCGGAGTAGATGGTGCGCTCGGGGTTGGTGATGGACTGGCGCTTCGCCACCTGGCCGACCAGGCGCTCCCCGTCCTTCGTGAACGCAACCACCGAGGGCGTGATGCGGCTGCCTTCCTCGTTGACGATCACCTTGGGCTCGCGACCCTCCATGATCGCCACCACGCTGTTCGTGGTGCCCAGGTCGATCCCGATAATCTTGCCCACGGTTCGTATCCTCCGGAAAAGACTGCGTTTTTTTGAAAGCTTCTGATGTACGCCCAACGTAACCACCCACCCCAGGCTGTCAAACGGGATGGGCGACCGGGCCGCACATCTGAAGGTGGTGCTCGGCGCTGCGTAGCGCAGTGCGCAGGAAGCACACGCACTGCGTCACAGCCGCGCCACCCGGACGCCACGGGTGCGTAACGCGCTCTACACCTCCGTCACCCCGCGGTAGCAACCCGGCGGGCCATTGAACGGCAGGGAACGATTCAACCCCCTGAAACTCCGAGCCTGCTCGCCCGCTGACGCTTCGCGTCAGAGGTTGGCGAGGATTGTGCACTGCCCCACCGGGTCGCCGCCCGGTCCCCCACCGGCGCCAACATTCGGAGCCGCACGCATGCTGGTCCAGCCCCTCCGCTCTCCCGATCTCCGCCATGCGCCCACATCGGACGTAGCCGCCGAGCCCAAGGTCGCGGTCCTGCTGAACGCCAACGCCCGGAAGGTCGACGCTCGGGTGGTGAAGTCCCTGTCGCATGTGGTGCCGGAGCAGGACCTGTTCCTCTCCCGCTCACCGCTGGACGCCCGGCGCATCATCCAGACGGTGCTGGAGCGCGGCTACCCCATGGTCTTCACGGGCGGCGGAGATGGCACCTTCATGGGCTTCGTGAACGAGGTCCTCCATCAGGTCGGCCCGCGCGGCCGCTTCACCGGCCAGACGGCCCCCCGCTTCGGCATCCTCAAGCTGGGAACGGGCAACGGCCTGGCCGCCTACGTCAACGCCTCCGGCACGCGGGGCGATGGCATCCTCAATGACGTGCTACGCGCCCGCACCGGCGAGGTGCCTGGCTACCGCCCCATGGATCTGCTGATGGTGGATGGGCAGCGCGCGCCCTTCGCCGGGCTGGGCGTGGATGGCAAGGTGCTCAACGACTACATCTGGGTGAAGGAGCACCTGGGCAAGGGCTTCTTCAAGAGCGTCCTGAGCGGTGGCGGGGGCTACTTCTCCGCGGTGGCCTGCAAGACGGTGCCCCACTACCTCACGCACTCCACCTGGGTGGAGTGCGAGGTCGTCAACGGCCCCTCCAGCGAGGCCTACCGCCTGGGGCCGGATGGCAGCGCGGTGGGCGAGCCGCTCGCGCCGGGCGCCACGCTGTTCCGTGGCCGGCTGATGATGGCGGCCGCGGGCACCATGCCCTTCTACGGCTACGGCTTCCGCATGTTCCCCTTCGCGGGACTGCGCCAGGGCTTCATGCAGCTGCGGCTGGGCCAGGTGACGCCCACGCAGGTGCTCACCCACCTGCCCAAGCTGTGGAACGGCCGGTGGTTCCCGGACGGCATCATGGACTTCCACGCCCGCGAGGTGACCATCCGCTTCGACCACGCCATGCCGTTCCAGGTGGGCGGCGACGCGGCGGGCTACCGCGAGGAGGTCACCCTGTCCGTGGCCCCCGAGTCCGTCGAGTTGGTCGACTTCACCGGCGCGCTGAACTAAGGCCCGCCGCGGCTATCCGCGATCCCTGGACGCCGGCGGCTTCTCCCCCGGCTCCTTGCGGCGGCCCACCAGGAAGGCGTAGCTGACGCTGGCCTTGCCGTTGCTCTCGCGGTGCAGCGCCACTTCCTCGCGCAGCGCGGCCGGCTGCGCGCCGGGAATGGAGGCCAGGAACCCCTCGATGTCCCGGTAGTGCGCGTCCAGCTCCGCGTCGTGGAGCGTCTCCACGGACTCGGGTTCGTAGCCAGCGCCCTCCACCACCTGCAACAGCTCGCGCGGCAGCAGCAAAGGCCCCGACACGCGGCGCTCCCAGAAGTCCAGCGTGGCCTTCGGCGCGAAGCGCCCCACTCGCGCGGGGAACGTGAAGCCCAGCCGGCCACGCTTCGCCAGCAGGCCCCGCATCTTCGCCAGCGTGGCCTTCAGGGGGTAGAGCACGCGGCCCTGGATGAGGATGCCGTCGAACGCGCTGTCAGGGAGCCCCAGCGCATCGAGCGCCACCCGCTGGACTTCGACCTGCTCCGCCAGCCCCTGTGCCCGCACGCGCTCTCGCACCGGGTTGAGGACGGCGTCGTCCGTGTCGGCGACCACCACCGAGCAGCCCATCTCCCGGGCCAGCAACAGGGCCGCGCCCGCGTCGGGGCCGGCGCCGAGCACCAGCACGCGCGAGCCGGGCTCCAGCTGAGCCACCTTGGCGAAGCGCCGCGTTGCATCATCCGAGCTGAAGGCGCGCCGGACGTCCGCGGGGTGATACAGCGGGAAGGGCTCGGGGGGGCTCATGGCCTCCTGATATACCCGCCCCATCCGGAGACTTCCAGCCATGGCCGGGCCCGAATGCAACTGGGCCCGGCGGGCGAGGCCGTCACAGGTAGTAGACGACGCGCGCGTCCTTGTGGAGGGCGTCGTAGATGCCGCGGCGTTGCTCCTCGGACAGCAGGTACACCGACACGCTCAACGACACGTACTTGCCCTTGCTGCTGGGCTGCTCCTGGATGGCGTCCGGAGGGAGCTCCGCCCCCATGTGCTGCTTGAACAGGTCCCGCACGTGCTCCACGAAGCCGGCGTCCTGCGCGCCCATCACCTTGAAGGTGTAGACCGAGGGATACTCGATGAGGGGCTTCTTCTCCCCCTCCGCGGCGGAGGGGCTTCCAGCGTCTTCCTTCGTCATGTCACGTACCAGCGCTACAACAGGTTGGCGGCAAGCTCGGCCAGGGCGCTGCGCTCACCCTTGGACATGGTGATGTGCGCCGCGATCTTCTCGCTCTTGAAGCGGTTGACCACGTGGACCAGACCGTTGTTGGTCGCGTCCACATACGGGTTGTCGATCTGGAATGGGTCTCCCGTGAGGATGATCTTCGTGTTGTCGCCCACGCGGGTGATGATGGTCTTCACCTCGTGGGGGGTGAGGTTCTGTGCCTCGTCCACGATGATGAACTGGTTGGGGAGGCTGCGGCCGCGGATGTACGTGAGCGGCTCGATCTCCATGAGCCCCAGGTCCAGCAGCTCGTGATAGCCGCGCCCGGCCTTCTTGTCCGCGCGGCTGAGGTTCATCAGGAACTCCACGTTGTCGAAGATGGGCTGCATCCAGGGGTTGAGCTTCTCCTCGACGCTGCCGGGCAGGTAGCCGATGTCCCGTCCCAACGGGAAGATGGGCCGGCTGACGAGCAGCTTCTGGTAGAGCCCCTCCTCCGTCACCTTCTGCAGGCCCGCGGCGATGGCGAGCAGCGTCTTGCCCGTCCCCGCCTTGCCGACGATGGTCACCAGCTTGATGTCATCGTTGAGCAGCAGGTCCAGGCAGAAGGCCTGCTCCATGTTGCGCGGCCGGATGCCCCACGTGCCGTCCTTGATATGCCGCACCAGGGGCATGAGCCGGCCCTTGGTGGCGTTGAAGCGGCCCATGGCGGTGTGGGACGGGTTCGTCTCGTCCTTGAGCAGCACCACCTGGTTGGCGAAGAGGGACTCCGCGTCCGGCAGCTCCACCTCCGCGCCCTGGCGGTACATCTGGTCCACCAGGTCCTTGGGGACGAGCCGCTCCGCGAAGCCGGTGTACAGCTCGGTGATCTCCACGCGCTCGGTGTCGTAGTCCTCGGCGATGAGGCCGAGCGCGTCCGCGCGGATGCGGAGGTTGGTGTCCTTGGTGATGAAGACGGCCTGCGTCTCCGGCTCCGTCTCCATCAGGTCGAGCGCGACCCCGAGGATGCGGTTGTCCATCAGGTTGCTGTCCGCCATGGACGACGGAAGCGCACGCTCGGTGAAGCTCACGCGGAGCATGCCACCGTGCGGCAGGGGGACGCCCTCCTTCAGCGAGCCCTCCGCGCGGAAGGAGTCCAGGTACCGCGCCACCAGCCGCGCGTTACGCCCCAGCTCGGAGAGGTCGCGCTTGAACTGGTCGATCTCCTCGATGACGTAGATGGGGATGATGACGTTGTTGTCTTTGAATCCGTAGATGCTGCGGGGATCGTGAAGCAGGACGTTGGTATCGAGAATGAAGTTCTTACGCATCGTGGGTTGCGCGACCTGAAGGTTCGGCTGCGACCGCGAGGGACCATGCGACGGCGCTTCTCCTGACCACTATAGGCACCCGCTCCAGGGGAAGCAGCCTGCTTGTCGCGGGGACATGCCGGTGTCCGATACCCCACGGCCCATGCACACGGCCATGGATCATCCCTGTAGCACGAGCCCTCGCGCGTTCAGTGCGCCACGACCGGCGCGAGCGGATCATACCCGAGCAGCTCCGCCACCCGCCCGGGCGGCGGCCCCGGGGGCATCCGCTTCCAGGGGAAGCACCCTTGGAGCGCCTCCACGTCGAGCGTGAGCTGCCGCCGCGCTTCCAGTTGGAGCGCGTCGTCCCACGCGTTCGCGTCGAAGTACTGCCCCAGCCGTGCCGTCTGTGGACTGAGCATGGGCGAGGGCTTGAAGGCGGCCGTCTGTCCCTGCTCATCGCGCATGCACCGCAGCTCCACCGCCCAGGCATGGAGCCAGCGCGGGAGGTGTTGCCCGGCCTGGCGGAGCGCGAGGAAGCGGCCCTGCGCGGCGCCGTCCACGAAGAGGAAGCGGCGGTCGTAGACGCACGCGGAGGCGAAGGTGGACGGCGTGAGCGCCAGCGCCTCGGCGCCGATGCGTCGGGCCATGAGCAGGAGCACGTCCAGGATGTGCCTCGCGAGCTTGAGGCCCGGGTGGTTCTGCCCCGGGAGCGGCGGCCGGTGCCAGTCGAAGGCCCGCCCGGGGTTCTGGAGCAGCAGCGAGTCCAGGTACAGCAGCGGCGTGGCCGCGAGCGCATCGCCGAGCCCCACCTCGGCTCCAGTCGTCCGCCGCAGCTCCAGGTCCGCCACGGGAGCATAGTAGCGGCGGCTCCAGAAGGTGATCCGCGGACGGAACGGGTCGGTGCAGCGGACGCGCAGCTCCAGGGGCCCCACCCGCTCCTCGACCCGTTGGAACAAGCCGTAGGCGCGAAGGGCCCGCTCCAGTCCCTCGGGGCTGTAGGTGCCAAACACGAGGTCCTCGCGCGAGGCCTCGGCGTTGGCCAGTCCGAGGTCCTCCAGCGACAGCCCGGAGTTCTCGGAGACGGCCAGGTCCGGGCCGCTCAGCGCATGGTAGATGCGGCGGTAGCGGGGATTGACGGGCTGTATCCGAGGCATGGCGCTCCCCTCCTCATTCGTAGCGGATGTCAACCACCGTGAGCTCGATTTCTCCCCGGGGCCGCCGCACCTCGACCGCGTCCCCGACGGCCTTGCGAAGGAGCGCCCGGCCCATGGGAGACTCCACGCTGATACGGCCTCCAGACGCGTCGATCTCATCCGAACCGACAAGCTGATAGGTGCTCCGGGCTCCGTCCTCGTCCTCCAGGCACACCGTCGCGCCGAAGTAGACGCGAGAGCGGTCTCTCTGCTCGGAGGGGGTGACGATGGTGGCGGTGTCCAGGCGCTTCTGGAGGAAGCGGAGGCGGCGGTCGATTTCGCGCAGGCGCTTCTTGCCGTAGATGTACTCGGCGTTCTCGGAGCGGTCGCCCTGCGCGGCGGCGGCGGAGACCTCGGCAGTGACCTTGGGGCGCTCCTCGTTGAGGAGGTGGACGAGCTCGCGGTGCAGGCGCTCGGCGCCCGCCCGGGTGAGGTAGCGGCGGAACGGCGCGCGCTCGGCGTCGTCCTCGGCCTCGGGTTCGTCGGGTTGTACGTCCTGGGACATGCCCCCTGTATACCGCCAGGGCGTGACATGCTGGGACGGGCCGCACGGGGACGTTCACCGGATGGCGGACGAGGCGCTGTCAGGAACAGCCCATGCGCTCGCCAGTGGAAAGCGCCGCCGACTACTGGTAGGAAGCGCCTGCCCCGGAGGGCTTCCGGGGCGGTCGGTGCAGAAATTCAAAAAAGAATAGTGCGAGTCGCTAGCTCAGCTGGTAGAGCACCGGCCTTTTAAGCCGAGGGTCGGGGGTTCGAGCCCCCCGCGACTCATGCCGTTGAAGTGTCGTCCCCGTCGTCTAGAGGCCCAGGACGCTGGCCTTTCAAGCCGGTAACACGGGTTCGAATCCCGTCGGGGACATAGGAACAGCCCCGTAAGTACCCGGAAACAGAGGGTACTTACGGGGCTGAACCGTTCGTAGGGGTTCGCTGGAGTCCGGTCGGTTACGTACGGATTACGTACGGAATCGCCTCCTAGAATCGCCGTCCCCTCCCCCGGCCGACCTTCGAACAGGATCCATACGGTTTCAGTCGTGCTCCAGCAGTCGCTGGCTTCGGCTTCAGCGACAGCCATGTCGGCCTTCGCACGGGCATACCAACTGCCTGGCTGCCTCTCCTCCCTTCTCGCAGACCGCCTGCGCGTTCCGGTCGAGAGTGATCCAGCCCAGCTCACAACGAGGAATGCTCCTCCCCAGTCCATGGCGGCGCAGCTCTGACCGCTCCTCTTACGGGCCTTGAGCCCACCCGAGCGAGGAGGCAGGTTCTGCCGTCCTGGCTTGCGTGCCGCGCACGCCTGCCAGTCCAGACCGACCAGACAACCCCTGGCGATGCTCGCCCCTCCTGTGCCTGTTGTGGCGGTTCGGTCCCGGTGACCCGGTCCGGGAAGGTGAGGAAGGGCTGACGGTGCTGCTCGGCCCGGTGCCTTACCGCCGATGTCCGGGACCGCCGTGCCCGGGCCCGGGCAGATCTGCTCCAGGCCCTCGCCGAACTCCGAGCCGTGGAGGCCCGGGGCGAGGCCGCCCTAGCCGTGCTGGGGTTCAACCCCGGTGCGCTCCGAACCGCCCAGCGTTCCCAGCCGACTGTCGCTGGTGATGGAGGAGCGACATGACCGCGCGGAAACCCCCGACCCGGCGCTTCACTATGACCGCCGCCCGCGCCGAGGAGATTCGCCGGGCCATCTGGGCCGCCCATGGCTGCGCCCAGGTGGGCTGGCAGTACACGAAGGACGAGGAGGCGGAGATCAACGCCTTCTGGACCACGCTCCCCGGTAGCACCAGCTTCTACGACGTTGTGGCCCGGATGGCGCTCGGCGAGCACCTGAAGGACGCGAGCGGCCGGTGATGCCGGTAGCGGAGACCGCTATGAAGAAGACCACCAGCGCCACCCAGAAGAAGACCAAGGCGCTCCTCGTCGCCGCCTTCGAGGCGCTTCCGAAGCGGATCGTCTGCCCCCGCTGCAAGAAGTCGACAACGAAGGACGCCTTCGGGCTGCGGGTGATGGCGCGGGATGGGAAAGGTGTACCGACGCGGATCGCCAAGCAGCGCTACTGCAAGGCGTGCAGAGGCTCATCGCCGAGCTAGGTGTGAGGCGACGTGCGGTCCAGATGGACCGGATCCGCCTCCGAAAGCCGCGTAATCCGGAACGGACCGAGCAGCGCTTGCGGTACTCTGGGCGTCGATGGCTCCCCCGCTTCCTTTGACCCCACAGCAGCGACGTGCCGCCCTTGAGCAGCTCTCCAGGGACCGGCTGACCAGCCTCTCCGACCATTTCGGGCTCGATGTCGGCGACCGTCGCATCATCCAGAACCACGTCAACGCCATCGTCCGGTCCCGGTCCGTGGACTTCGGTGTCCTGCTGGGGCTGCTCAAGCGCGAGGAGCTTCAGGCGATCTGCGAGGCCCTTGGCCTGGACCGCAGCGGTCGCGAGAAGGAAGTCCTGGTCCAGCGGATCCTCGGCGGCAGCGGCGAGTCCGACTCCAGCAGTGGCAAGAGCCATAAGAACGGCACCAGAGCCGCCGCGCAGATGACGCCTGACCTCCCCGCCACCGGCAAGCTCACGGTAGATCAGCTCGAACGGTACCTGTGGAGCGCCGCCGACATCCTCCGGGGTAGCATCGACTCCTCCGACTACAAGAACTTCATTTTCGGGCTCCTGTTCCTGAAGCGGCTCTCCGACGTGTTCGAGGAGGAGGCCGAGAAGCTCATCGCCGAGGGCCACCCGCCGGAGGTCGCCTGGGAGGACAAGGACGAGCACCAGTTCTTCGTCCCGAAGCCGGCCCGGTGGTCGGAGATCCAGAAGGTCGCGACCAACATCGGCGAGGCGCTGAACAAGGCGTGCGCCAAGCTGGAGGAGCAGAATAGCGCCCTCGACGGCATCCTCGCTGGCATCGACTTCAACGACGAGCGGAAGCTCGGGGACACGAAGAACCGGGACACGGTGCTGTCGCGGCTGGTGCAGCACTTCTCCAAGGTCTCGTTGAGGAATTCGTCGCTCGCCGAGCCGGACATGTTGGGACGCGCCTACGAGTACCTCATCGAGAAGTTCGCCGACGATGCCGGCAAGAAGGGCGGCGAGTTCTACACGCCTAAGAAGGTCGTGGAGCTGATCGTCGAGTTGCTCCGGCCCACCGAGGACATGCGCATCTGCGACCCGACCTGCGGTTCCGGCGGGATGCTGATCGAGTGCGCGAACTACGTGAAGCGCCACGGCGGCAGCCCCCGGAAGCTCTCGCTGCATGGCCAGGAGAAGAACCTCGGGACCTGGGCCATCGCGAAGATGAACATGCTGCTGCATGGACTCTCCGACCACCGGATCGAGAAGGGCGACACCATCCGGTCGCCGAAGCTCGTAGATGCCAGCGGGCTCCTGCTCTACGACCGGGTGATCGCCAATCCACCCTTCTCCCTCGACGAGTGGGGCGTTGAGGCAGCCGAGGCAGATCCTTACGGCCGGTTCCGGTTCGGCATCCCGCCCAAGAGCAAGGGCGACCTAGCATTCGTGCAGCATATGATTGCGATCCTCAACGGCGAGCGGGGTCAGCTCGGGGTCGTGATGCCCCACGGCGTGCTGTTCCGAGGCGGCAGCGAGGCGGAGATCCGCCGGGGCTTCATCAAAGAGGACCTGCTTGAGGCCGTACTCGGATTGCCTCCAAATCTGTTCTACGGAACCGGTATCCCGGCAGCAGTTCTGGTGATGAACCGGTCCAAGGCTCTTGACCGACGGGGCAAGGTCCTCTTCATCAATGCCGTCTCCGACTTCGAGGAGGGTAGGGCCCAGAACTATCTGCGCGACAGGGATGTGAAGAAGGCCGCTGCCGCATTTCACGCCTTCAGCGACGTGGATCGCTACGCGCGAGTCGTTTCGGTCGATGAGATCGAGCGCCGGGATTTCAATCTCAACATCAGCCGCTATGTGGACACGGCACAAGCCACCACGGTTGTGGACGTTGGTGAGGCCGTTGGGAAGTTGCGGCAGCTTCAGGCTGAGCGGTCTGCGGCGGAGGCCACGATGAACCGCTTTCTGAAGGAACTTGGCTATGATCCCTGATGGTTGGCAGGTTCGGCGGCTGGGGGATTTCTGCAAAGAGGTCGTACGACGCGGCGAGGGTGCGGAACTCCCGATCTTGTCCGTCGGCAAGAATTACGGGCTGAAGCCTCAGACGGAGAAGTTCAAGCGCCGCGTGGCGAGCGCGGATACGAGTCGGTACAAGCGGATCTGCTTGGGTCAATTCGCCTATGACCCCATGCTGCTTTGGAGCGGTAGCATCGGCAGGCAGAAGAGAGTTCCGGAAGGAATCATCAGCCCCGCGTACTACGTGTTTGAGGCTGATGCGTCGGTCGATGCCGACTTCCTAGAGTTTCTACTCCGCCGAGACGCGATGCTCCCCTTCTACAGGGACATCTCGCAGGGAACCAATGTCCGCCGCCGCAAGGCGAGCTTCACGGACTTCGGCCGCATCGCCGTTGCGCTCCCCACTCTTCGTGAGCAGCGCATGATAGCGACCATCCTCTCCTGCCTAGAGGAGACCACCGAGAAGACCAAGGCGGTCATCGACCAACTTGAAGTCGTCAAGAAGAGCCTGCTTTCTGAGTTACTTAGCCGTGGAGTTCCCGGACGGCACACGGAGTTCGCGAAGACCGAGATGGGAGACTTTCCTCGCTCATGGAAGATCGACCATGTGGGCAACTGCTGTGTCGTCGAGAACAACCTCCGCAAGCCGATCAACCGAGAGCAACGAGCGTCCATCGCGGGGCCATTTCCGTATTACGGCCCGACGAAGGTACTCGATTACATCAACGAGTTCCGCATCAAAGGCACTTATGCACTCATAGGAGAAGATGGCGATCACTTCCTAAAGTTTGCGCAGTGGCCAATGACCCAGCTCGTTTCAGGTTACTTCAACGTAAACAATCATGCCCATGTGGTCCGAGGTACCGACACGTGCATGACTGAGTGGTTTCACCTCTTCTTCCTTCACCGCGACATCACGGAGGATCTCACTCGACAAGGCGCCAATCGCTACAAGCTGAAGAAGGAGACGCTTCTTCGGCTTCCTATCGTGTTGCCACCGGTCGGGGAGCAGCGTGAGATCGTAGATGCGATTGGCTCCTTCGCTCCCGCAATTGCCAGTAACCGAGAGTTCTTGGTGAAGTTGAACTACCTGCGGAGCGCACTAGGCGACGCCCTGTTCTCCGGTCGCGTCCGGGTGAACGTCCCCTCGCAGGAGGCGGCGTGACGCCGCCGGTTCCCCACGATTGGAACGAGGAGCACCAGTCGGAGGTGCCGGCCGTAGACCTTTTGGAGAAGCTCGGGCACCGCTACGTACCCGCCGAGATCCTCGAAGCTGAACGCGACAGCTTCCGCGAGCCGGTGCTCGCGAAGCGGCTGGGGGTCGCGCTGACCAAACTCAACCCTTGGCTGGCGCCGGAAAACGTCCAGAAGGCGATCCGGGCCATCACCCACGTGGCGGCGGCGAGCCTGATCGAGGCGAACGAGAGAGTCTACGTGGCCCTCACCCACGGCATTAGCCTCGTCCAGGATGGCGAAGGCGGCGCCAAGGGTCAGACCGTCCGATTCATCGACTTCGAGCGCCCCGAGCAGAACGAGTTCCTGGTCACGCGCCAGTACCGGGTGCTCGGCACGAAGAAGCAGGTCCGCGCCGACGTGGCGCTGTTCGTCAACGGCATCCCGCTGGCGATGATCGAGTCGAAGAGCCCCACCCTAGGCGGGAAGTGGCTCGATGAGGCCGTGCGTCAGGTCCTGCGGTACCAGGAGATCGGCGACGAGTACCGGGACCTCGGCGCCCCAAAGCTCTTCGAGACAGTCCAGTTGGTCATCGGGCTCTGCGGCCAGAGCGCCTACTACGGCACCGTCGCGACACCACAGCGGTTCTGGGCCGAGTGGAAGGAGCCCTACCCGGCCACGGCCGAGGCGTTGGAGAAGCGCCTTGGCCGGAAGCCCAGCGCCCAGGACATGCTGGTCTTCGGACTTCTCGAACCCCGGAACCTCCTCGACCTGACCCGGAACTTCGTGGTCTTCGAGGCCGAGCGTGGCCGCACGATCCGCAAGGTCTGCCGGTACAAGCAGTTCTCGGCCGTAAACCGGGCCCTGAATCGCGTCCACGCGGCGAAGAGGCCCGAGGAGCGCGGCGGCGTCATCTGGCACACGCAGGGCTCCGGCAAGTCCCTGACCATGCTCTGGCTGGCGCTGAAGCTGCGCCGCGACCCACGACTCCAGAACCCGACCATCGTCATCGTCACGGACCGGACCGACCTTGACCGGCAGATCAGCGACACCTTCATCCGCTGCGGCTTCCCGAACCCGGAGCGGGCACGAAGCGTCCAGGGCCTCCGGGACATACTCCTGAATCCCACCGGCAAGACCGTCACGACCACCATCCAGAAGTTCCAGGAGCTGACGGGCGCCGGTGGCAACAACGCCAAACGGGCGCAGCGGGAATCGCACCCAGTCCTGTCCGAGGCCGAGAACATCTTCGTCCTCGTCGATGAGGCCCATCGAACCCAGTACAGCAGCCTAGCTGCGAACATGCGCCGGGCCCTGCCTCAGGCCTGCTTTCTGGGCTTCACCGGAACCCCCATCGACAAGCAGGACCGGAGCACGCTCCAGACCTTCGGCCCGTACATCGACACGTACACCATCGAGCAGGCCGTAGGGGACGATGCGACAGTCCCCATCTTCTACGAGAGCCGGCTCCCAGAACTGCGGATCATCGGCAACAGCCTCGACAAGGTGTTCGACCACGTGTTTGCGGACCGGACAGTCGAGGAGCGCGAGGCGATCAAGCAGAAGTACGCGACCGAGGAGACCATCGCCGCCGCCCCGAAGCGGATCGAGACCATCTGCCTGGACCTGCTCGACCACTTCACGAAGTTCATCCGGCCCAACGGCTTCAAAGCCCAGGTCGTGGCTGTGAATCGGGAGACGGCGGTCACCTACAAGGAGACCCTCGACCGGCTCAACGGCCCCGAGGCTGCCGTCATCATGACCGTGGGCCACAACGACGGTGCCCGCTTCCAGAATTTCAAGACCTCAAAGCAGCAGCAGGCGGAGTTGATCCGGCGCTTTCTCGACCCGAGCGACCCGCTGGCGATGCTCGTCGTCTGCGACATGCTTCTGACGGGTTTCGATGCGCCTATCGAGCAGGTCATGTACTTGGACTCGCCGTTGAAGGAGCACACGCTCCTCCAGGCCATCGCGCGCGTGAACCGCAAGGCCGATGGGAAGACCTACGGCTTGGTCGTGGACTACTGGGGCGTGTCCGATGCCCTCCAGGAGGCGCTGGCGATCTTCTCGCCGCTGGACGTGAAGGGGGCCATGCAACCGAAGGTGGATGAGCTACCGCGCCTCCAGACCCGTCACCAGGCCGCGCTTCGGTTCTTCGCGAGGGTGAAGAACAGGGACGACCTCGACGAGTGTGTGGCCGTCCTTGAGCCCGAGGACGTGCGTGCCGAGTTCGACCAAGCGTTCCGGGTCTTCAGCCAGTCCCTGGACACGCTCCTGCCGGACCCACGGGCACTTCCCTATGTCGATGACCTGCGCTGGCTCGGGAAGATTCGGGGTGCTGCCCGGGCGCGGTACCGGGATCCTGGCCTCGATATCTCCGATGCCGGCGCCAAAGTAAGGAAGCTCATCGAGGATGTAGTAGTGGCGGAGGGCATCCAGTTGCTGGTCAAGGAGGTCTCCATCTTCTCGAAGGATTTCGAGGAGAAGATCGCGGCCTTGAAGTCTCCCGAGGCGAAGGCCAGCGAGATGGAGCACGCCATCCGCCATGAGATCCACGTGAAACTGGAGGAGAACCCCGCCTTCTACCAGTCGCTCCGACAGCGCCTGGAGGAGATCATCGAAGAGCGGAAGCAGGAGCGCATCGACGCGGCCCGGCAGCTCCAGCTCTTCCAGAACCTTATCAGGGAGGTCCGGGATGAAGCTGGTGCGGCCCAGCGGCTGGGCCTCGGCGACTTCGCCTATGCGATCTACGGCGTCCTCAACGACGGCCGCGTGCCGATGGTCGCCGAACCACATGCGACCTATGGAGACGAAGCCGAACGGGAGCTGGCAACCCTCATCCAGGAGGCCATCGAGCCCGAGACGCAGATCATCGACTGGACGCGGAAGGATGATGTGCAGCGGCAGATGCGTCAGAAGGTGAAGCGGCACCTGCGCGCGGCGAAGTACGAGGCCGAGAAGGTGGAAAGTTTGGCCGGGAGGATCGTGGACCTGGCGAAAGTGAGAAAGGGCAAGTGAGTGCTGCCCGCGAGTGGTCTGAGGTCCAGTTCGGGCGGACCCGGATCAGCTATGACATCCGCCGCAGCAGCCGCAGGCGCACGGTGGCAGTGACCGTCGCTCCCCCTGGCCTCGTCGTGCTGGCAGCGCCGCAGGACACTCCGGTGGATCGCCTGGATCGCGTGGTCCACGAGAAGGCCCGCTGGATCGTGGCACGGCTTCGGCTCGTTCGCTCGGTCGAACCGGCACTCCCCAGCCGCGAGTTCGTAACGGGCGAGACCTTCCTCTATCTGGGCCGGCAGTACCGCCTCACGGTCCACTCCGGTACCCCGCAGGTCCGCCTGGAGCATGGCCGGTTCGTCGTCACGGCCAGGCGGTCATCGCCAGATGGGCGCCGTATCGCGGTCCGAGACCTCCTGCTCCAGTGGTACCGCCGACACGCCGTTGAGCGGATCCAGGAGCAGGTGGCGCGCTGGGCCCCGAAGGTCGGCGTAGCTGCTCCTAGAGTTCTCGTGAAGGAGCAGGAGCGCCGCTGGGGTAGCTGTGGCTCAGGAATCGTCCGGTTCAATTGGCGCGTCATCCAGGCGCCGATGCGGCTGGTCGAGTACGTGGTCGTTCACGAACTCGTTCACCTGCTTCATGACGACCACGGGCGCGCGTTCTGGGCCGCGCTGGGCCAGGCGATCCCGGACTACGAGCAGCGGCGTGAAGCTCTCCGGCAGGCTGGACCACGACTTCAATGGTGACGGCGGATCCATTTCTGGCGTGGGGGCTACCGGGCAGGGTTTAGCCATGACCATGTGGACCTATCTGGGGTACCTCGGATCATGGCGCCTCGTTCGTCACTCACCGCCACCCTCGTCCTCGGCTTCCCGGAACAGGTCACGGAGTGGCACCTTGAAGGCCACGGAGGCGGCTACCAGGGTGGCCACTGTAACGTTCGCGGCCCCCTGCTCCATCTTGATGATGTGCTTCGGGTGGACGCCAATGGCCTCGGCAGCCTGCTCCTGAGTGAACCCCTGCTCCAAGCGGAGCTGTCGGAGCCGCGCCCCGAGACGCTGTAGCTCCCGCTTGATGGCACGGGCTGTTGGACCTCGTGTCCAGACCTCCGAACGACCACGCTTACCGGGGGGCTTCCCTGTGGGCACGCTACGGGCTTATCCAAGGTCGCTCTTGAGCTACACAGTTCATGAGCTACATGCCCCTGGAATGGAGGTAGCCTCATCACGTCACTTGCTGCTGGTGGCCTCCTCAGCGGAATCAGGGAACAGATCGCGGAGTGGAACCCTGAAAGCCACGGACACGGCTACCAGGGTGGCCACCGTGACGTTTGCGGCTCCCTGCTCCATCTTGATGATGTGCTTCGGGTGGACGCCAATGGCCTCGGCGGCCTGCTCCTGAGTGAGCCCCCGCTGCAACCGCAGCTCCCGGAGCCGTTCCCCTAGAGCGCCGAACAGGTTAGCGGAACCTCATGCTGCAATCCGCCGCTGCTCGTCGATGCGGCGGTGGACGGTCTCCAGATTCTGGAGTGCGCAGAGCATGCGGAGGTCGAAGGTATTCTTCCGGGTGCCGCGGTAGCGGGCGCGCGCGCCTTGGCGCTGGCTGATGTCGGCGAGTTGGTGCTCGACGGGCACCCGCTCCCGCAGCTTCGCCCGCCCCAAGCGGGTGCCTTGCAGCCGCTGCAGTCGCTTCTGAAGGCCCTCGTCCTTGCCCAGGCGGACGCGCCTGCCGCGTCCAGAGGCCGCGTGCGTACATTGGGCGCGCAGCGCGCACGTGCCGCACGCCTCCGGGGCGAACTGCACGACCTGCCCGGGCTCGAAGGCCTCTACCTGACCGGCCGGGCAGGTAATCGTACCGGCCTTCACGTCCACGGCGAAGTCCTTCTTGCCATACAGGCCCAGCCTGGCGCCGCGCCCGGGCCAGGGCTTGCACACCACCTCTCCACCGGCCTGCTTCACCTCGTCCGTCAGTTCGCTATTCACATACGCCCGGTCAATGAACACCGCGTCCGGCTCCAGGCCCAGCCTCCGCAAGTCTTCCTTCAACGCCGGGGTGGCCTCCTCTTCGGAGCGGTTGGCGGGTGTCACCGTACACGCCAGCACCAGCTTGGCATCCAGGTGCGTGCCAATATGCTGCTTGTAGCCAATGAGACGCTTGCTCTGACTCTTACGCCCGTGCCGCATCGGCCTCGGCATCGGACACTTGCAGGTAGCCTTGCAGCAGCAA
The DNA here is from genome assembly GCA_023426545.1 of Pseudomonadota bacterium. Classification (GTDB taxonomy): domain Bacteria; phylum Myxococcota; class Myxococcia; order Myxococcales; family Myxococcaceae; genus Myxococcus. The sequence goes on along the minus strand of JAFAAN010000111.1, from coordinate 431 downwards.
CGCCATGCACAGCAGGGCCGGAGGCTGGGGCGCTTCTCCCTGGCCCGTCTGCCGGTACATGCTCTCCAACTCCTCCTGGAAAGCGTCATCGAATAGCTCGTGGCGATGCCTGCGAAGGAAGACCAGAAGCTTGCGGCTTTTTCCAGCCAGCTTCAGCAGCCGCTCTTCCCTCTCGCTATACCCGACCTCAGGCGTCCACCGGTCCATGTTCGCTCCTCTCGTCCATGGACTTACCTGCACACTCCAAGCGCTGACGTCGCTATCCTGGTCCTTGCCTGCCCCCTCGCCGTAACCTGTTCGGCGCTCTAACACCACCCGGTCACTTCAAGAATGCGTGAGGGTGGGCGGACTGTTCCCCATGCATGACGCCGAGGCAAATGAAGCGACTGGAGGGAGAGCTGGAGAGCTTCCTTGAGTCGATGTTCTCAGGC